>CAZRPU010000006.1:0-68091 GCA_964602055.1 uncultured Ignavibacteriaceae bacterium | reverse complement strand
CAATACACAACATGAACATGACACGGGCAGCCTTGTCATCAGGGTTCAAGAAGTGCCGTTCAGCGCTGATGAGAAGAAGCCCCAGGACAACAAGAAAGGGGGCTTCTGACAGGACTTCCGTAGAGACTGTGAGGAATAAGGGATTTACGGCAAATGCCAGAGTGAGGAGGATTGAGGTCACTTGATCGAAATGCCGCCTCAGCCACAGGAAAAACAGAAGCAGAGCAAAGCTCCCCCATAGCAGGGTCCATGCCTTTGCCGCTGTCAGCGAGAGTGGAAATGCCCATTGCACGGGAGCGAGCAGGATGGGATACAGGGGTGCATTCATCACAAAGCGGCTTGGAATGACCTGCGTATCGTCAAGAAAACCCCGCAGTTGGGAAAGGGAATGCCCCCAGATGAGGTAGCGTGTACTGTCTGTGTAGAGCGAGAGGTCATTCAAACGAAAGAGTCCGGCGACGAAGAACAGTGCGACAACTGCGAGAGCGAGCCGGTTATGCTGGAGTTTCATTCTTTTCCTTTCCCCATGATGGTTCGTGCCTTTCGGAATATGCTGTGGAACATCGGCCGCGTAAGTCTTCCCGTAAAAGTATTTTGCTGACTTGGATGAAACGATCCCAGGAGGGTAATGGAGCTGAAGGTATATTCCACTCCGTGGCTGAACGAGGGAACCGGATCAGGCGGGATTCGTCCGGCTTCACCAAGAGCTTTGAAGGCTGCGGTGAATCCGATCTTCCCAAGTCCGACAACAACGCGGATATTTTTCAGGAGCTGCAGTTCGCTGATCAGAAAAGGCCGACAGTGGGCGATCTCAGAAGGGAGGGGCTTGTTCTGCGGTGGGGCGCATCGGCATGCAGCCGTGACATAGCAGTCTTTCAGCGTCAGGCCGTCATCGATGGATGTTGACGTCGGCATATTTGCAAAGCCGAATTTATGAAGCGCCTCGTAGAGCCAGTCGCCGCTCCTGTCCCCCGTGAACATCCGTCCCGTTCGGTTTCCGCCGTGCGCTGCCGGGGCGAGTCCTACGAGCAGCAGCCTTGCATGGGGGTCTCCGAATCCAGGGACAGGCTTCCCCCAATAGCGTTCCGACTCGAACCTCCTGGTTCTTTCAGCAGCGACTGTCCTGCGCCATTCCACAAGGCGGGGACACCGGGTGCAAGACACGACCTGCCGCTGAAGGGCCCCCAAGCTTTTCGTCATCGAGGGAGTTTCTTAAGGAAAGCTATGAGTTTTTCATTGAAGACATCGGGATTTTCAATGTTGCTCATGTGTGCTGCATGAGGGATGACGTGCAGTTCAGAACCCTTAATGTTCTTGTGGAGAGCTTCCGACGCTGATGGAGGCGTAAGAGTATCGTGTTCGCCCACGAGAATAAGGGTTGGGACCTTCAGGCCCGCCAGGGAGGCAGTCGTATCGGTTCTCGCTGCGAGGGCAAGCAAAGTTCCGGAAACAGCAAGGGGGGAGGTTGCCTCAATGATCGCCTGAATGCCGGCGACGGCTTTTGGATTTGACGAAAAGGTCTCTGGTGCGAAGACAGCCTTGACAAATGATTCGGCAAAGGTTTTCGTGCCATGCGCTTTGACCGCTTTGATCTGAGAAGCCCTTTTCACTTTTCCCTCGTTAGGATCTGCCTCGCTTCGGGTATCGCATAGCACGAGGGCGCGTACCCGTTCCGGATGCCGTTCGGCGGCTCGAAGAGCAATGTACCCGCCCATGGAAAGTCCGCAGAAAACAGCTTGCCGGACATCGAGATGGTCAAGAAGTGCGATCGCATCGTCGACAAAAAACTCGATGGAGTATTGTCCGTCGCCGACATCACTCTCCCCATGGCCCCTCACATCGAACGAAATAGCCCGATATTCCTGGGGAAGCGCCATCATTTGTGGCGACCACATGGTGTTATTGAACGGAAAGCCATGGATAAAAAGGATCGGAAGCCCCTGCGGCAACCCCCTCTCCTGGTAGTTGATCTGAAATCCGTTGAGATGAATCTTCATGTTGCGTCCTCTTTATTGAAGGTGTTCCAAACATCGGTCAGGATTTCTTTGGCAGCATGAGGATGGGAGAGCGCGGCTGTTGCCGTCCGGGCCTCAGCAAGCAGCTGCGGCTGTTCGATGACCCGTTTGATCTTGTAACCAAGGTTGGTAATGTCCAGGGCCTTCCACCCTGCCCTCTCTTCCACAATGATGTCGGCGTTACGGCTCTCCTGGCCCGGAATGGGATCAACGATCACCATCGGAAGGCTCATGGCCATCGCTTCCGCGCACGTCAATCCTCCAGCTTTCGACACGAGGAGATCGGAGGCGTTCATGAGTTCGTGAATATTCTCCACAAACCCGAACGTCCGAACATCAACGTTTTCGGGATACGAGACCGCCGAGACCCGATTCAGCAGCTTATCGTTCTTGCCGCAGACAAGCAGAAGAGTAAAGCGATGTTCCTGAAAGATCTGGAGCATGGCCGCAACTTCAGTAACCATTTCCTGCGCCTTTCCGACGCCAAAGCCGCCCCACACCATCAGAAGCGTGATTCGCTCTTCATCGATCTTCAGCTTTCTTCGGATTTCTTTTTTCTCACGAGGCTGCGAAAACTGCGGAAGGATGGGGATGCCCTTCACATCGATTTTTCCCGCGGGCACGCCTTTGGCTCTCAGCTGCCATGCCGATTCTGCCGTATGCACATAGTACCGATGGACAATCGGATCGACCCAGTATTGATGCACGTCGAAGTCCGTTGTCACCGCAATCACCGGCGCATGGACTCCCGCTTTGCGGAGAGACGTCGAAACGGAAAGATAGGGAAGGAAATGCGTGCACAGGATGACATCGGGCTGTTCCTCTTTCAGAACCCGGAGGTAGTTCCGATAATTGAGTTCATCAAACAGCCGCAGGAGACCTTTCTTCTCAAAGGGCTTCGATTCAGCTTTCGAATAGAAATACCCCCACAACTCAGGAGCCTTGTTGACAATGGCGAGGTATGAATCGGCGTACAGTTTTTTGAAAGCCTTCGAGGTCAGGTCGAGGCAATCATAATGCTTGACCCTGACGGGATGTTCCAGGAGGGAAGCCGTTTGCTCCAATGCATGAGCGGCCCTTGTATGGCCCGCGCCTCCGGTGGCGGAGAGAATGAGAAAGTACTTGTTGTTCATTCGATGCGATTACAGGTTCTCTTCCGGGTAGTGCCGGAGGATATCACGTTCGGCCTGCGACAGGGTTTCGGCCGTTGCCTGAGCCTCAAAAAGAGGGAAGAGCTGTCGTTCTTCTTTTCGAATATGACCTTCGAGGACGAGGCCGAATTCCTTCAGCCTCTGAGAGGTGGCATTTCCGGAGGCGAAGTCCTGGACAAACCGTTCAATGGTTCTGTGCTCGTTCAGAAGTTCGTCGACAATCGACGATCCGTCGGGAATATGGGCCGTGATCAGAGGAAAGAGTGACTCTTCTTCTGCTTTGAAATGGGTGGTGAGGTGCTCATCATAAAACCTGGCGACAAAACGCGCCCGTCCCTCAAGGTCGGGTGGCCAGCCGTTCATCATGACCCGGTCCGCCTGGATCTGCTGGGAAAGAAGAAGTCCTTCGTAGTGATCTTTGGAGAGGGGGATCAGACTTTTGTGACGGCGTGCCATAGATGTTTTAAAGGGGAGAGTGAACGGTCGAACGCCGTACGTTCAACGGCACAATTACTTTCTTTTCTCGATCGGTATCCAGGAACGTTCGTTCTCCCCGAGATAAATCTGCCGTGGCCGTGCGATTTTTTGCTCGGCGTCCAGGACATGTTCTTCCCACTGTGCCAGCCAGCCTACCGTCCGCGGTATGGCAAACAGCACGGGAAAGAAATCCATCGGAAATCCCATTGCCTGGTAGATCAGGCCGGAATAGAAGTCGACATTTGGATAGAGTTTGCGTGAAACAAAATACTCGTCCTCCAGCGCGATGCGTTCCAATTCCAGGGCAATTTCGAGTTTCGGATTCTTGCCGGTCACCTCGAATACCTCGTATGCGAGCTTCTTGATCACTTTCGCCCTGGGATCGTAGTTCTTATAGACCCTGTGGCCGAAGCCCATCAGCCGTCCTTTGCCCGCTTTTATTTCCTTGATGAATGTCGGGACATTCTGGATCGTACCGATCTGATCGAGCATGCGAAGGACCGCCTCATTGGCGCCGCCGTGCAGCGGTCCCCACAGCGCCGCAGATGCTGCAGCGCATGCGGAGTAGGGGTCGATGTGCGAACTGCCGACGCCGCGCATGGCGCTGGCGCTGCAATTCTGCTCATGGTCGGCATGCAGAATAAAGAGCACCGTAAGGGCATGTTCCAGGGTGGGATCGGGCTGTCTCAATGTGGATCCCATTTGAAACATCATGTTGAGGAAATTGCCCGCATAGGTAAGGGAGTTGTCCGGATAGATGTAAGGCATTCCCTTCGAGTGGCGGTACGAAAAGGCCGCAATCGTCGGCACCTTGGCAATCAGGCGTGCAATTTGCCGCTGACGGATTTCTGCGTCGAAGATGCTCTTTGCTTCAGGATAAAACGTCGTGAGGGCAGCGATCGTGCTGATAAACATGCCCATGGGATGAGCATCATAACGGAACGCTTCCATGAGCTTCTTCACATTTTCGTGGACGAAGGTATGCGTCCGAATGGTGTTGCGCCAGGTGTCGCGCTGGTTCTTCGTTGGGAGTTCACCTTTGAGAAGAAGATAGGCTACCTCCAAAAAGGATGTGGAGTGCTCGGCCAACTGCTCAATGGGGTAGCCTCTGTACCTCAATATCCCTTTGTCACCGTCGATGAAGGTTATTCTGCTTTTTACAGAAGCCGTGTTCATGAACGCCGGATCATAGGACATGAGCCCGAAATCATCGTTGTTGACCTTGATTTGCCTCAGATCAATTGCCTTGATCGTATCGAATTCAACGGGTATTTCGTATTTTTTCCCGGTTCGGTTGTCGAGAATCGTAAGCGTTTCGGGCATGAAAAACTCCTATGGAAATACTTCGCAATGGCTGAAAGGTCACCCAAGATAAAGGATTTTTTTGAAATTCTTCCATGAAAATCGACATCCTGCAATTTATTGATTATATTTTCACTTGTTCTTCTATCTCTATGAAAGGATGATCTTATGAGAAAGCGTTTGCACATCATTGTTGCGGCGATTCTCCTTGTTTCGGCTTCGGGCTTTGGCGGGGAAGGGAAAAAGTACGGCAAAGACCTGACGGTCAAGGACGTTACGCCTCTTGCCCTTATTCTGGGGAATCCGGAGAAGTACAACGGTACCAGAGTTCTGGTCGAGGGGACCATTGCTGAAGTCTGTCAGAATATGGGCTGCTGGATCAAAATCAGCGATGCATCAGCCACTACTCCGATTCAGTTCAAGGTCGATGACGGCGTCATCGAGTTCCCGAAGGATGGAAAAGGAAAAGCCGTACGGGGAGAAGGAGTTGTTTTTGTGAAGACCTATTCGAAGGAGGAACTCATCAAGCAGGCGAAGCACGAGGCGGAAGAGCAGGGGAAGGAATTCGACCCTTCGACGATCACGGGCCCGAAGGTCGTTGTCCGGATCAACGGAGAAGGGGCGGTTATCAGCGAACCGCAGGAACCTTCCATGGGCAAGTGATGTTCCAGTAGGTGGATCTGCTGGCGAGCGCCGGCAGATTTCATGACAGCCTCCCTGACCCCGGCGTATCCAAGGTGCGCCGGGGTTTCTTTTTTTCTCCTCCCGCGCGAAGTTCCGGTGGCCGGCGCATTCAATCCGAAGCGCAGCCTCATGCGTGCGATTTCCGCCTCGTTGAGCGCGTAATGTTCCCCCGGAGCAAGGTTCGCAAGGCTCCACGCCCCGATCGCCGTTCTCAGCAGCCGCAGAGTAGGATGACCGACAGCCGCGGTCATCCGGCGCACCTGTCTGTTTCGTCCCTCACGCAGCGTCATCTCGAGCCAGCATGTTGGTTTCGACTTTCTCGTTCTGATGGGAACTGATCGTTCGGGAAGGGAAGGGGGGGTGTCGAGAATCCTGGCGCCGGCAGGTTTCGTCCTGTGACCGGCGATGGTGAGGCCACTGCGGAGTTGCTCGATGGCATCCTTTCCGGGGATTCCTTCAACCTGCACGAGATAAGTCTTCTCATGATTGAAGCGGGGCTCGGTGAGCCGCCTGCCGATGGCACTATCGTTTGTGAGCACAAGGAGCCCCTCGCTGTCAAAATCGAGCCGACCGGCCGGATAAACGTCAGGAGGAAAAGGGCCAAAGTCCTTGAGACAGGATCTTCCATCTGCGGAAGTGAATTGCGCAAGAACGCCGTACGGCTTGTAGAAAAGAATAACGGCGGGAGTTTTGTGCATCGACATTTTTCTTGCTTCTTTCCGGGAATCGGATTAATCTTGTGGTGCAATTAACAGTACACCGTTGTTGCCTGATGTCTGATGGACCCGTTCTGCGGGATTGTTTGAAGCCCCTCGATGCATGTTGTGACGGACGCTTGCAAACAAGGCTTTCTGCCGAAGGGCAGCATCTGTTCAGAGGCCAGCAGGCTGTACGAATGTTTCACTAGTATCAAGGAGCATCCCGATGGAACGCGGAACCGTAAAATGGTTCAACGCTGCAAAAGGGTACGGCTTCATCCAGCGCAATGGTGGCGAAGATGTGTTCGTCCATTTCAAAGCGATTGTCGGTGAAGGGTACAAGAGCCTCGAAGAGGGTGACACCGTCGAGTTCGAAGTGCAGCAGGGACCGAAGGGACTTCAGGCCGCCAAGGTCGTGAAAGTCTGACGATTAGTTCTTCCGGTTGACCAATCCCCCGGCAACGCTCGGGGGATTGTCGTTTTCATGCAGCCGGCCGGCCGATAACAAAAAACCCCGGTTTCGCGACCGGGGTTTGTGTCCCACAGAATACTGCCGTCAGGAAACGTCGACGACTTCTTCGTCCTGCTCCTTCAGTTCATCCCCGCCCTTGTCTTTCGAAGAATCGACGAACTTCAGCTCTTCCGTCTTCTTGCTGAACTTCACCTTGACCTTGCTTCCCTGGGCGAAATTCCCTTTGAGGATCTCTTCGGCAAGAGGATCTTCAACGTATTTCTGCACAGCGCGTCTCAGAGGCCTCGCTCCGAAGGCAGGGTCAAAGCCCTTGTCGGAGAGGAACTCCTTTGCCGCCTTCGTCAGGTCGATCGAAATTCCCATGGACGCCATGCGGTCCACCAGGTCCTTTGCCGCAATGTCGATGATCTTGATGAGATCTTCGCGCTCAAGATTATGGAAGACGATTGTTTCATCGACACGATTGAGAAATTCGGGATTGAACACGCGCTTGAGAGCATCCTCGATATTTCCCTTCATGGCCTGATACTTGTCTTTCGACGTCGAGGAGCCGAAACCGAAGGTCCCGGCAAACTTGATGTCTCGGGAGCCGATATTCGAGGTCATGATGAGAATCGTATTCTTGAAGTCTACCCGCCTGCCAAGGCTGTCTGTCAGCAGTCCGTCATCGAGCACCTGCAGGAGGATGTTGAACACGTCCGGATGGGCCTTTTCGATTTCATCCAGCAAAACGACGGAATAGGGTTTCCGCCGGACTTTCTCGGTGAGCTGTCCCCCTTCTTCATATCCCACATAGCCGGGAGGTGCTCCGACGAGGCGTGAAACGGAGAACTTCTCCATATACTCGCTCATATCGATCCGGATTAGAGCGTCCTCCGAATCGAAGAGATATCGGGCGAGCGCCTTTGCGAGCTCGGTTTTTCCAACGCCTGTCGGTCCCAGGAAAATGAACGAACCGATCGGCCGTTTGGGATCCTTTAATCCCGCCCGCGTCCTGCGTATGGCTTTTGTAAGCTTCTCAATCGCCTCATCCTGCCCGACGATGTGCGTCTTGAGTGCATCCACCATCTTCAGCAGTTTTTCCGATTCGCTCTGCGCAACCTTCTGTACGGGTATGCCGGTCATCATGGCGACGACGGCGGCGCAATCCTCTTCATTCACCCCATACACGGTATCGTGCGCCTTCAATTCCCACTCCCGCTTCGCGATTTCAAGGTCGCTCAGGAGTTTTTTCTCAAGATCCCGCAGCCGGGCTGCCTCTTCAAAGTTCTGATTCTTGACAACCTGATTCTTGGACTGTTTGATTTTTTCGATTTCTTCTTCGAGCTGAAGGATTTCCTTCGGCACGACAATGTTCGCCAAATGGACGCGTGAACCGGCCTCATCGAGCACGTCAATGGCCTTGTCGGGGAGGTACCGATCAGTGATGTACCGATCGCTCAACCGGACGGCGGCATCGATTGCCTCGGGGGAGTAACGAACCCCGTGATGTTCTTCGTAGTTTTGCTTGATATTCTGAAGGATCTGGATGGTCTCGTCCACCGTGGTGGGATCGACCATGATTTTCTGGAACCTTCTGTCCAGTGCGCCGTCTTTTTCAATGTACTGACGGTATTCATCGAGCGTCGTTGCGCCAATGCACTGCAGGTCCCCTCGTGCGAGTGCCGGCTTGAACATGTTGGATGCATCCAAAGAACCGCTGGCGCCGCCTGCTCCGACGATGGTGTGGAGCTCGTCGATAAACAAGATGACGTCCTTTGCTTTTTCCAGCTCGTTCATGACCGCTTTCATTCGTTCTTCAAACTGGCCGCGGTATTTGGTGCCTGCAACGAGGGCTGCAAGATCGAGAGTGACCACACGCTTGTCATGAAGGACACGGGACACTTTCTTTTGCGTGATGCGAAGGGCCAAGCCCTCGGCAATAGCCGATTTTCCCACGCCGGGCTCGCCGATGAGGACCGGATTATTCTTCTTCCTCCGGCTCAGCACCTGGGCGACTCGCTCGATTTCTTTTTCACGTCCCACGATGGGATCGAGTTTGTCCTCCATTGCAAGTTTCGTCAGATCCCTTCCGAAATTGTCCAAAACCGGGGTCTTGGATTTCTCGGTCTTTTTCTCGGTCGGATGCTGCGCAGGGGGCGTTGACGGCTTGCCGGAGATGATATTATCGAGTTCATTGCGAACGACGTCGTAATGGACGTTGAATTGATGGAGGATTTGTGCGGCTATGTTGTCGTCATCGCGGAGGAGCGACAGAAGCAGATGCTCCGTACCAATCACATCGGACTTGTACAGTTTGGCTTCCAGATACGTTATTTTAAGGACTTTTTCGGCCTGTTTTGTGAGAGGTATGTTGCCGATGGTCAGGGTTCCGCCCGAAGTCCGGACAGTATCTTCAATGGCCTTTTTGAGCTTGTAGAGATCGACGCCAAGATTCCGGAGAATCTTCACAGCGATCCCTTCACCTTCACGTATGATTCCCAGAAGGAGGTGCTCCGTCCCGATGTAGTCATGCCCAAGCCTCAACGCTTCTTCTCGGCTTAGCCTGATGACGTCCTGCACGCGGTTTGAAAAATTTCCTTCCATAGACCTCTCGATGTTATATGATCATGGCTGTGGAGCTCAACCACATACAACCGAGCCAAAACCACAAAAGTTTCACTCAATATAACCAAATTTGGAGGGGCAGTCAAGAAACGCGAAACAAGAGTGAAGCAGACGATCTCCTTTCCAGAAAACGAGAAAGGCGCTTCATTTCATTCTTTTCTTTGACTTTCAAACCAAAAAAGTATAACTTTTAATTTACTTTTGAAGGGAACAGCGGCCAAACTGTGCCATTAGAAAAAGCCATAGGACATGACAGGAAGCTGCAGGATCGCCTGCTCGAAGGGGGGGCTATCCCCCAGCACATAGCCATTATTATGGATGGGAACGGCCGATGGGCGAAAAGACGGGGAATGCCGCGGATAACCGGTCATCATGAGGGGGTCAACTCGGTTCGGGACATCGTCGAGGCCTGCGGACAATTAGGGGTGAAATACCTGACACTTTATGCGTTTTCGACGGAAAACTGGAAGCGCCCCTGGGAAGAAGTTTCTCTCTTGATGCGATTGCTCTTGAAGGCGCTGAGGGATGAACGTGATCGGCTTCATCAAAATGAGGTGCAGTTGAAGGCCATTGGGGAGATTGCCCAACTGCCTCAGGATGTCCAGGACGGATTGCTGGACGCGATCAAACTCATGCAGCAGAATTCCGGCTTGAAGCTCATCCTTGCTTTGAGTTACAGCGGTCGTTGGGATATTACGAATGCGGTGAGGAAAATCCTTGCCGATGTGGATGCCGGCGTATTGAAGCGAGATGAGATTTCCGAAGCTGTCATCGCCCGATACCTGACAACAAAAGATTTTCCCGACCCGGACCTCTTGGTAAGAACCAGCGGCGAGCTCCGCATCAGTAATTTCCTTTTATGGCAGCTTGCCTATACGGAACTGTATATCTCCGATGAATACTGGCCGGCATTCCGTCGCAAGAATCTTTACGCGGCGATTGCTGAATTTCAGAAACGCGAACGCCGGTTTGGCCTTGTCAGCGAACAGATTCAGAAGATCCAAGGGGGTCGGTTGGAATATGTGGAAAGGTTTCTCAAAAGTGTTGCGAAATTGTAGGGCCGCTCTTGTTGTTTTGATACTCACCCTCCCCTCACTCTATGCCCAGCAACGACCGGAGGTTTTCAAGATTCTCGGAATCTCCGTCGAGGGTCAGACCTTTGCCGATCCGCAGGCGATCATTGCCAACACAGGATTGAAGGTCAGCCAGGAAATCTCCGTTCCTGGTACAGAGACGGCAACGGCAATCCACAGGCTCTACCAGCTTCGTCTCTTTTCAGACATACAAATTCTCATCGAGAACCGGGTCGAGAACGGTGTCTCTCTTGTCATTCGTGTGAAAGAAAATCCCCGCCTTGAAAAGATTGAAATTACCGGAAACGATGAACTGAGTGAAGACGACATCAACAAGAAGATCAACCTCACCAAGGGTCAGATCGTCAGTCCGCAGGAGCTCTCCACGATCAAGCATCTTCTGAAGACAGAATATGAAAAAGAAGGGTATCTGAACGCAAAGATTGACATCACGTTGAAGGCGAGTGAAGATACAAGTTCGCGCAGGGTCATTCTTGCTCTTGCCATCGATGAGGGATCGGTCGTCAAAGTCGGGTCAATTCGTTTCTTCGGCAATTCACGGTTTGATGACGGAGACCTGAAGGGGGAGTTCAAAGAGACCAATGATCCGCCATGGTGGCAGTTTTGGGTGTCGAGAAAATTCAAGCCGAAGGAGTATGAAAAAGACAAGCAGCTGCTTATTTCTTTCTACCGGAAAAACGGTTTCAGGGACGCAGAAATACTGCGGGATTCGCTCGCGTACGACGACAAAAAAGAGTACCTGACCCTCGAACTCTATGTGTACGAAGGGCCTCAATACAGGGTTCGCAACATTACCTGGCAGGGGAATACGATCTATTCGACGGATGTCCTGAATCAGCGCCTGGGATTTGTGACAGGGGACGTCTATGACCAGGAGAAGTTCGAGAGAAACCTGTTCCGAAACGAGGAAGAGGCGGATGTGGCGTCACTGTATTATGATAGCGGCTATCTGCTGTTCCAGGCGGAGCCGGAAGAAGTGCGCATTGGGGAGGACAGCCTGGATATTACAATCCGGGTACGAGAGCGCGATAAATTCCGCATTGGCAGGGTCGCCATTACCGGGAACGGGAAGACCTACGAAAAAGTCATCAGAAGGGAGCTGTACACGCGGCCGGGCGACTATTTCAGCCGTCAGGCAATCATTGGGAGCGTGAGACAGCTGGCGCAGCTGAACTATTTCAACCCTGAAAAAGTGAAGCCCGACACGCGTATCCATCCCGAAAACAACACGGTGGACATTGAATATGCCGTGGAAGAAAAATCGAGCGACACGTTCAACATGTCGGTCGGCTACAGCGGCGCTTTTGGCTTCAACGGCGGGCTGGGATTGACGTTCAACAATTTTTCCATCTCCAGGCCTCTTCAGGGGGGAGCCGGCCAGATTCTGAATTTCGACTGGCAATTCGGCGAGGCGAACCGTTACAGAACTTTCACCATTGGTTTTACCGAGCCCTGGATGTTTGATACCCCCACGCTGATGGGGATCAGCCTTTTCGACACCAGAGTCATCTACTTTGATTACGATTACAGGATTACAGGGGCGTCCGTGCGCGTAGGTCGAAGGCTGCGCTGGCCGGACAACCTGTTCCGCGGCGATTGGACGGTACGATATCAGCGCAACGAAGTTAACACCGGAGGAGATTTTTATTCGTCGGGAACTTCAACACAGGTCGGTGTCTCTCAGGTTATCAGCCGGAACAGTACCGACAGCCCGATTTTTCCTTCCAGAGGTTCCAATTTCTCTCTGTTGACGGAAATCTCGGGCGGACCGTTTCTCCCCGGCACGGCCAAATACCACAAACACGTCTTCAGCTTTGACTGGTTCGTTCCCATCATGAACAGTAACCGGGTTGCGCTGAACATGTCCACGGTTTTCGGCTTCCTGTTTGGCTTTGACAAATCGGCTTTCATTCCCATCCAGGACTATTTCTACATGGGCGGGACAGGCTTGGGACAATTCTCGACGACCCCTCTACGCGGCTACGAAGACAGAAGCGTGGGGCCGCGGCAGACAACATCGCTTTCGTCGCGAGGAGGAATCATCGGAGGCAGAGGGATGATCAAGCACTCCGCCGAGCTCCGGTTTGCCCTGGCACTGAATCCCATTCCCATTTACACGCTCGCGTTTGCCGAAGCAGGGAATGTGTGGGCCGAGCCGCGCGTCATGAATCCGGTGGACTTGAAACGATCTGCAGGCCTCGGCGTACGGCTGCTGATCAACCCCATCGGCCTGATCGGATTCGACTATGGTTATGGCTTCGACGGATTGTACCCGGGGGACACCGCTTCGGGCTGGAAGTTTCATTTTCAATTTGGCAGAAGCTTCTAGTGCGGTGCGGGCTGGAATGCGAAATGCGAATCAAGTATCAATCATTCATCAATCAGTGAGGCTCTCGTGACAAAGCACTTGTTCAGGTACACAGGAATCTTTGCCGCCCTTCTCGTTGCCGCAGGGGTTGTGTTCGCCCAATCACCGCGGCTCTCGTATGTGGATTCGGAAAAGATCATCAATGATCTCCCGGAGGCACAAGTGGCGCAAAAGGAACTGGAAGGCGTGTTCAAACAATGGCAGACCGAGCTGCAAAAAATGTCGGATGACCTTCAGAAGGGTGTGGAAGAGTATCAGAAGAAGGAAGCTGTAATGGCGGCCGCTGCGAAAGAAACGCGGCAAAAGGAGCTGGCCGACCTGCAGCAGCGCGCACGCGAATATCAGAGTCAGAAATTCGGGCAGAATGGCGAAGCACAACAGTTGAGGGACAAGAAACTCGCACCGATCCGGGAAAAAATTCTCCTCGCCATCGAAGCCGTTGCCAAAGAAGAAGGCTTCAGTTTCGTTTTTGACAAGGCGAACGACATTCTTCTCCTGTATGCCGACGCGAAATTTGATTTGACCTACAAAGTACTTGATCGCTTGAAACGCGGAGAGGCTGGCAAAGGGAAGTAACGCTTCAGGCATTGTGATGAGGGTAAAGAGGAAATCGCTATGAAATCGACTATGATAGGTGTTTCGGCAATCATGGTGCTGACGACCATTGCCACAGGCCAGCAGAAAATCGGGCATGTGAGCACGGATGCCATCATGAAAACACTCCCCGATGCGCAAGACGCTCAAAAGCAGCTGGACGCAGTCGTGGTGGAGTGGCAAAATGAGTTAACAAACCTGCAGAAGGACTGGCAGAAGAAATTCGAGGATTACGACCAAAAGAAGCTTATCATGACCGATGCCCGGCGCGCGGACGCAGAACGCGAACTCAGGGATCTGGACCAGAGGATTGCGGATTACCGCACGCAGAAATTCGGTCAGAACGGCGATCTGTTTCAGAAGCAGAACGAGCTGATGAAGCCGGTCCAGGATCGGGTCTTTAAGGCCATAGAAGAGGTTGCCAGGGAAGAGGGATACGACTACGTTCTGGACAAAAGCGGCGAAATCCTCATGATGTTTGCCAACGAGAAACACGATTTGACACCAAAGGTTCTGCAAAAGCTTCAGGCGACCACCACATCGCCCACAACGCCGAAAGCGAACTGAACCTTCATGACCGTCTCTGAAATCGCCGCCTGGCTCAGCGGGGAGGTTGACGGAAACGGGTCCACCGATATTACCCGGGTCTCGAAGATCGAAGAGGCGGGTCCGCACGATCTGACATTTCTTGCCAATCCGAAGTACGAGAAGTATCTTTCCCTCACCAAGGCTTCCGTCATTCTTGTTTCGCGCTCCTTTGACCGTGGAAAGTACGCATCCGGCATCCCGGCGGTCATCAAGGTCGACGACCCGTATGTTGCCTTTCTGAAGGTCATGAAGCGGATGATGACGCCGCTCGACCCACTGCCGGCAGCGATTCATGCGACGGCTGTCGTTTCACCGACCGCGTCGATCGGAAAAAACGTGGGGTTGGGTGCCTACGCCGTCGTCGGCGACGGGGCGATTGTCGGAGATGGGACCCGCATCGGGGAAGGGTGCGTTGTAGGAGCAAGGGCGGAAATCGGGAGCGAGTGTCAATTGTATCCGCATGTCACGCTCTATCATCAGTGCAGGGTGGGAAATCGCGTGGTTGTCCACTCGGGTACGGTCATCGGCTCAGACGGTTTTGGGTTCGCCCCGAAGCCGGATGGAACGTTTGAGAAGATCCCGCAGCTCGGCATCGTGGTCATTGGCGATGACGTCGAAATCGGTTCCAACTGTTCGATTGACAGGGCAACTCTCGGAGAAACGCGCATCGAACGCGGTGTGAAGCTTGACAATCTGATTCAGGTGGCGCATAATGTCGTCATCGGGGAAAACACCGTTATTGCGGCGCAAACAGGAATCAGCGGCAGCACCAAGATAGGGAAGAACGTGATGGTCGCAGGTCAGGTGGGATTTGCAGGCCACCTGGAAGTGGCCGATCGCACCGTGATCTATGCGCAATCGGGAATTCCCAAATCGATCACCGAGGCGGGCAAGACTTTTTTTGGTTATCCCGCCAAGGAACGCAGCGTGGCATTACGGATTGAAGCGGTGATCCGCTCGCTGCCGGAACTAGCGGCAGAACTGATGGAGCTCCGGAAGAAAGTGGACGATCTGCTCAAGAAGCTGGGTCCGAAATCATAATCAGAGGCTGACATGCTCGTACATCAGCGTACCATCAAGAAACCGGTTTCGATGCGCGGCGTTGGATTGCACACCGGCGTCACAACGACCATGACGTTCAAGCCGGCGCCGGAAGAGTACGGCATCCGGTTTCGGCGCGTGGACCTGGGAGGTACGCCTGAAATTCCGGCCGACGTGGATCACGTTGTCGATGTCGCCCGCGGAACCACTCTTGCCGTCGGAGAAGCACGCGTTCATACGACGGAACACGTTCTTGCGGCCGTCGTCGGACTTCAGATTGACAACCTCATTATCGAGTTGGACAACATCGAACCGCCGATCGCCGACGGAAGCGCAAAGCCGTTTGTCGACATGCTGATGGACGCGGGGCTTGATGATCAGGATGCTCCGAAAGACTATCTCATTATTGATCAAACGATTCACTATCAGAATGAGGAAAAAGGAGTCGATATCGTCGCCCTTCCCACGGACGATTTCCGAATTTCCGTTGTCATTGACTACAACAATCCCGCGCTCGGGAGCCAGCATACGGGTATGTTCAACCTGGAGAAAGAGTTTGTCAACGAGTTCTCCTCGGCAAGAACTTTCTGTTTCCTCCATGAAGTCGAATTATTGCGGGAACAGGGCCTGATCAAAGGTGGAAACCTCGACAACGCCATCGTCATTGTTGACAGGAACATCGAAGAATCGAAGCTCAAAGACCTGGCAAAGAATCTTGGCATCGACCATTCGGTAATCCTCGGCAGTTCCAGGACCCTCAACAACAAGAAGCTTCACTACCGGAACGAACCCGCCAGGCACAAGCTCCTTGATCTCATCGGCGACCTCGCACTGATCGGCGCGCCCCTGAAAGCGCAGATACTTGCCGCGCGGCCGGGTCATGCCAGCAATGTGGAGTTTGCACGGAAAGTGCGGAAGCTGTATCAGCAGAAGAAACTGGTCAGGAAGTACCAGCATGAGAAGAAAGAAGGCGTTGTTTTTGACACGAATGCAATCCAGCGTATTTTGCCGCATCGGTATCCCTTTCTCCTCGTGGACAAAATCGTTGACTTCGAGCTTGATAAGCGCGTTGTCGGAGTGAAGAGCGTCACCTTTAACGAGCTATTCTTCCAAGGGCATTTTCCCGGTCAACCGGTCATGCCCGGCGTGCTGATCGTGGAGGCGCTTGCACAGGCCGGGGGGATCTTGCTGCTGAACGGCATCGAGAATCCCGGCAACAAGCTGGTGTATTTCATGGCGATGAACAACGTCAAGTTCCGGAGGACTGTTGTCCCCGGAGACCAGCTGTTTCTTGACGTCGAGATGGTCAGCAGGCGGAGCAAGGTCATCCAGGTGAAAGGGAAGGCCTTCGTCGATGGCGGGCTGGTTGCAGAAGGGGACTTTACCGCCATCATCGTTGATCGATCTCCGACCGAGCCGGGCACTTAACATCTTCCTCCGATCTTATTCGAGGTTTCCTTTCCTATGAGCACTCACATTGATCCGCGCGCTGCAGTCAGTCCGAAGGCCGCCCTGGGATCCGGCGTCACGGTCGGCCCGTTCTCCGTTCTCGCGGACGATGTGGTCGTCGGCGACGGCACGTGGATTGGCCCAAGTGTTGTTATTGCGGATGGAGCGCGGATCGGCAAGGATTGCAAGATCTTCAACGGAGCTTCTCTTGCGGGTCCGCCGCAAGACCTGAAATATGCAGGTGAAAAGACTTTTCTTGAGATCGGCGATAACACGGTTGTTCGGGAGTTTGTCACCTTGAACCGCGCGACGGCCGAAAGCGGCGTCACACGGATCGGCAAGAACGGTCTCTTCATGGCCTACACGCACGTTGCCCACGATTGTCAATTAGGGGATAACGTGATACTGGCAAATTGCGTTGCTTTGGGCGGACACGTTGTTCTGGGTGACTGGGTGATCGTAGGAGGCCTGACGCCCGTACATCAATTTGTTCACATAGGCGATCATGCGATGATCGGCGGCGGGTTTCGCGTTACGAAAGACGTTCCTCCCTATATCCTTGCAGGCCAGGAGCCGCTGATGTTTGAACGCCTTAACCTCATCGGGCTGCGGAGGCGGGGATTCGATGAACAATCCATCGCTTCGCTCGACCTTGCATACCGCGTTCTTTACAAGTCGGGTCTCAACGTTTCGCAGGCGGTTGAGAGGATCAAGAATGAAGTTGACCGGACCGATGCGGTAGCGAAAGTCCTCTCCTTTATTGCGGAGAGTAAGAGGGGGATTATCCCGGGGCCGCAGAGAGCGGCGGACTGATGATTATGGCATGGCAATTTCTCAACACGGGTTTCCTGCCGGGATTTCGGAATATGGAAATCGACGCGGAGCTCGCACGGAACGGAACGAACCACCCGACGCTGCGGGTCTACGGCTGGAGCCCTCCGGCAATCTCGCTCGGGTGGAACCAGTCTTGGGACGAAATCCGTTTGGATGCAGCCTCGGCGGCCGGCATCGATGTTGTCCGAAGGCCAACCGGGGGAAGGGCAATACTGCACGAACACGAGCTCACGTACAGCGTCGTCATGCCTTCGAGGGGGGAGAATATCGGGGCGGTCTATAATCGGATCAGCCTTGCCCTTGTAGAAGGGCTGCGGTTTCTGGGCGTACGTGCAGTTCTTGAACGATCACAACCGCATTTTTCCCGCTTGTACCGAACGGCGGAAGCTTCGGCCTGTTTTGTCAGTTCCGCCCGGCATGAAATTATGGTTGACGGAAAGAAACTCGTAGGCAGCGCCCAGCGGCGCTTGAGGACGGATGGCGAGGAAGAGATGGTCCTCCAGCACGGATCGATCCTCCTTGGAGCAGAACATCAGCGTATCGTCGATTTTCTCGTGCTGACCCCCGGGGAACGGCAGCATCTGTCCGACCAGCTTCGACAAAGAACAACCGACCTTCGGCAATTGCTGCGGCGCGAGGTCTCTTTCGAAGAGGCCTCTGCGGCGATTGCCCGCGGTTTCGAGGAAGCGTGGGGCATACGATTTGAAACGGACGCCGTCACCCATTCAACGGAGTAACCATGGTCAGCAAGAACCCTGATGATGTCAAGAGAGTGACGACGAAAGCGCTCTTCGCCATGAAGAAGCAAGCGAAGAAAATCGCGTGTCTCACCGCGTACGACTACCTGACGGCGAAACTTATCGATCAGGCCGGTGTCGACATCATCCTGGTGGGTGATTCCCTGGGGATGGTGTTTCAGGGCCAGGAAACGACCCTCCCGGTGACCCTGGACGAAATGATCTACCACGCAAAAACGGTCGTCAAGGGCGTTACGCGGGCCATGGTTGTTGTGGACATGCCCTTCATGAGTTATCAGGCAACGCCCGAAGAGGGTTTCAGGAACGCCGGCAGAATCATGAAGGAAGCCGCTGCGGGTGCAGTGAAAGTAGAGGGAGGCGAACGGGTGGAGGAAATGGTCAGGTTGACCACGGGGGCCGGGATCCCGGTGATGGGCCATCTTGGTTTGACCCCGCAGTCCATTCACAACTTTGGCGGGTATCAACCCCGGGGTGCAACGCAGGAAGAGGCCAAGAGAATCATCCGTGATGCGAAAATTCTCGAGGCAGCCGGGGTGTTCTCCATAGTTCTGGAGAAAATCCCTTCGGATCTCTCTGCGAAAGTGACCGCCGCTGTTTCAGTTCCCACCATCGGAATCGGAGCAGGGCCGCGATGCGACGGACAAATCCTCGTGGTCTCCGATATGCTGGGGCTGTATGAGGATTTTCATCCTCGTTTCGTGCGCCGTTACGCCAATCTGGCGGATGATATCCGGAAAGCTGTCGGGGGCTATGTCGCCGATATCAAGAATGGAAAGTTCCCGTCTCAGAGCGAGAGCTATTAACACAACGCTGTCCACATCCTTTTCTCATGAGTCCCCGATCGAAAAACAATCTTCAGATTCTTGTCTCCAACGATGATGGCATTGATGCGCCGGGCATTGCGGCTCTTGTCCAACAGCTCAAGCTTCTAGGCGAAGTGACGGTGGTTGCGCCGGATCGTCAGCAGAGCGCAGTCGGCCACGCCATCACCATGAATCATCCGCTCCGCGTAAAATCCTTCCATAAGAACGGAGAGTTTTTCGGCTATGCCGTTGAAGGAACACCCGCAGACGCTGTAAAACTCGCCGTGAAGGCGCTGCTCAAGCGAAAGCCCGATGTTCTGGTTTCCGGCATCAACCACGGGTCGAATACGGCAATCAGCGTCCTCTACTCCGGCACAGTCTCGGCTGCCACGGAAGGGACGATTCTCGGTATTCCCTCCGTTGCTGTCTCCCTGACGACGTTTGGTCCTGCCGATTTCGGATTCGCTGCCCGTTTTTCGGGAAGGCTCGTCAAGCTTGTCGCTAAACATGGATTGCCAAAGGGGACTCTCCTGAATGTGAACATTCCTCCTCTGAAGGAATCCGAGATCAAGGGGATTCTTGTTACGCGGCAGGGAAAATCAACGTGGGATGATTCGTTCGATGCCCGCCGCGACCCGGCGAACAAGGAATATTATTGGCTTACCGGTGCCCTCGTGGAAATGGACGAAGGGGATGATGTGGACCAATGGGCAGTTTCGCATCAGTATGTCTCGGTGACTCCCATTCAATACGATCTCACCGATTATTCCATGGTTGATACGTTGAAAAGTTGGGGGCTTGAAAGTTCCCGAAGCAAGAGGAGAGGTGTTCGGAAGCGGCTCTAATTACGATCGTTTTCCGGTTCCAGGCAGCGATCGATCAAGTGGAAAAGCGACATGTAGGGTAATCCGCCGTGGAGCGACAGCCCAATTTCGCACGTTGTGCTGGTCGAGTAACCCGTTCTGCAATCGCCGGGAATTTCCCGGCGGAGGTTTGACAGCGCCGAAGCATTCAGTTCAGGAACAGTAAAGCCCCGATCACCGGCCCATCCGCAGCACCCAACGCCTTTGGGTATGACTATCGAGGATGAAAGCCGCCCCGCCACTTCCGCCAGTTTGCCCTCCATGCCCATCTTCGTTGTACTGCATGTTGCATGAATGGCAACGGGATCATCCATTCTCCGCGTCCGCAGTCTGCCCATGAGGAACTTTTCCGCAAAATCAATCTGATCGTAGAGTTTCAGCGAAGGGCCGAATGTTTCCTTCATGCGAAGGAGGCACGGGCTCATATCAACCAACACAGGGTTGTCGCCCCCGTTTGATGCCTGCAACAAGGCCTGCTCCAGCTCCCGGCTCTTCATCATTCCCTGGTCACGAAAGCCTTTGCTTGCGAAAGCCATTCCACAGCAGAGCCGGTCAACGTTTTGCGGAACAATGGCATTGTACCCCGCAGTAAGAAGGAGTTTCTGAGCAACGGAGATGAGAGAGGACTGTCGCGAATCCGGTCTCGTCCCGAAAGTCCGGTTGATGCATGTGGGGAAATAGACAATGTTCGGTCTGCCCGGCTCGATGGTAATTCTTGCTGTGAGGCGTTCGGCAGCTTTTGGCAATTCTTCGTTCCACAGCGGGAGCCGCCTGAACGAGAGCTTGTGAACGAAGGAAGCAACGGACCTCATCAGCGGCGCACCAAAAATGTTCCGGCATACATGGAGGGCTTTCAGGATTGCCCTTCCCGAAGCCGTCGCCAGATGCATGTTCTTCGCAAGGAAGCCGGCAACGAGATTTGCCAGAGCTCCGTGGCGACGGGTCCGAAGTTCCTTGACAAGCTCGCCGGTGTTGATGTGGACGGGACATGCGAGTGCGCAGAGGCCGTCCGTGGCACATGTTGCGTCGCCTTGGTATTGAAACGTCTTTTCGAGAATTCTAAGGAGATGGGGAGATTCTTTGGAGGCTTCAAGACGTCGCATCTCTCTGAAAACGGCAATTCTCTGCCTGGGCGTCAGCGTAATGTCTTTCGAAGGACAATAGACTTCGCAGAACCCGCATTCGATGCACTTGTCCACGAGAGGATCGGCCGGGGGGAGGGGCTTGAGGTTCCGAACATGGGCCTCGCGGTCGGCGTTGAGGATGACTCCGGGGTTGAGGATGTTGCCCGGATCGAAAATGTTTTTGATTTCCTTCATGAGCTGGTAGGCGTCGGATCCCCATTCCAGCTCGACAAAAGGAGCAATATTGCGCCCCGTCCCATGTTCGGCCTTCAGTGAGCCTTCAAAGTCTTTCACCACCATCACTGTCAGCTCATCCATAAACCTCTTGTACCGTTCTACTTCCGACGGGATATTGAAATCCTGATTGAACACAAAATGCAGGTTTCCATCACGGGCATGGCCGAAGATAATCGCTTCGTCATAATGATGGCGACGAAACAGCTTCTGCAAATCCAGTGTTCCACGGGCCAGTGATGGAACGGGGAATGCCACGTCTTCGATGATGACGGTGGTGCCTGTTGGCCGCATGGCTCCCACTGCGGGAAAAAGCCCTTTGCGAATGCCCCAGAGTTTTCCAAATTCAGCCGGATTTTCAGTAAACGAAACAGGGAATAATGTCTGATGGCGACTCAGGCTCTCGGTCACATGGGCAATGTTTCGTTGAAGCGAGGCGTTGTCTTCCGCACGGGTCTCGATCAGCAAGGCCGCCGCGTGGTTATCCAGATCCTTCAGGTATTCAGGCATTCCCTCCTTCATTTCCACGGAATGAAGGGAGGCTCGGTCCATCAGTTCAACCGCATCGACAGGAGCGGAAGCAGAGAGAACTTCGACGGCAGAACAGGATGTTTCGATGGAGGGAAAGATAAGGAGCGAAGTGGCTTTGTGAGGGAGTTCCGGCACAGTTCGGAGTGTCACTTCGGCCATGAATCCCAGCGTACCCTCCGAACCCACCATGAGGTGCTGAATAATATCGAACGGGTCCTCAAAATCGACAAGGGCATTGAGGCTGTACCCGGTCGTGTTTTTTATGCGGTACTTCTTTGTGATGCGTTCACGCAAGGCAGAGTTTGATTTCACGCGGTCAGCAAGGGCGGTGATAGCGGAGAGCATTTCAGGCCGGCTGGCGCGAAACTGCTCTTTACTTAAACTGTCTGCAGTATCAAGGCTTGTCCCGTCGCTGAAGATGATTCTCATGCTTTGAAGGGTCTTGTAGCTGTTTTGAGCTGTTCCGCAGCACATGCCGCTGGCATTATTTGCGACGATCCCTCCGATCATCGCGGCGTTGATGGATGCCGGATCAGGACCGATCTTGCGTCCATACTGAGCCAGAAGAGCGTTGGCGAATCCTCCTACGACACCCGGTTCGAGGGAAATGGTCGCGCCGTTGTCATTGATCTTCCATCCTTTCCATGAATGCCCCAGAACCGCCAGCACGGAGTCGGAGACTGCTTGTCCGGAGAGGCTGGTTCCTGCGGCCCGGAACGTCAAGGGGATTCGAAGTTCCGACGCTTGTCGAAGGAGAGCTTTTATTTCCCGTTCGTCTTCCGCTTTGACGACGAGCCTCGGAATCAACCTGTAAAAACTCGCATCAGTTGCATAGGCGTGCGTCAGGAGCTCACTGTCGATGAGACGATCGCGTGGAAAGGTTGAGGAGAGACGGTCTTTCAGTGTCCGGTAGGTTCTCTGCATGCATGATGAAGGTAACAAGGAAACAAGAAAAGAGGAAGGGAATTGAGACATGTCCCCGAACTGGAATTTTTTCCCATTCCGTACGTCCAAATGATTCTTGTCCCTTGTTTTGCTCCGGAACAAAAGAACTCCGATTTTCTGAGGCTTGCCATTGTCGTAGAATCTTGCAACATTGAGCCTGATAGGAGAGCAGCAGGGAGCCTTGCACGCCGAAAGATGCTTTCCTTTCGTGAACATCGAGGCTGCTTTCCCCCGGTATTCGGCGTTTTCTTACCGGCCTCTACGCCGTTGTCCTCCATGTATTCTTTTCAACATTTGACAAGAGGTCGGTACCCCCGGCGATTGAAATGCGATCGTTGTCGAAGGGAAGGAATGAGATGATTCAGTCATCGGTCGACCTTTCATTGAACCTTACGATTCACAGGTGCAAAGGGCCTGTGACCGCCGCCGATATTGGCGACGTCATCAAGAAGTTCTATAACACAGGACAACCCACCCTTCATGTCCTCTGGGATCTCTCCGAAGCAGACGTATCATCCATCAAAACCCCTGACATTGAAATTCTTGTGCATGGCGTTGTGAGGAATGCTCATTCCCGCGAAGGGGGCAGAAATGCGATAGTCTCGCCCAATGATGTTTCGTTCGGGCTCAGCCGCGTCTATCAATCCTTTGCCGAAATGAAGGATCAGATGACATCGACCAGGGTCTTTCGCACGGAAGCAGAAGCATTGGATTGGCTGAAATCCCTGAAGTAAGGCAATACGTAGATCTGGAAGGAACGCGATGACATCCTACTGCGCTGTAACAAACGAGATCAAGGTAACCGTTCGTCCTGTGTACCTTGACGGCCAATCGGAAGCAATTCATCGGCGGTTTGTGTTTGCATATTTCATCGCCATCGAAAATTTGAGCCGTGAGCCGGTACAACTTCTTCGCCGCCATTGGATTATCAAGCATTCCAACGGCAAGACCGAGGAAGTCGAGGGGGAGGGGGTCGTTGGCAAGCAACCACTGCTGCAGCCCGGACAGCAGCATGAATACAACAGTTATTGCATCCTCGAAACCCTTGAAGGAAGCATGGAGGGATCCTATCTGATGAAGAGGTCGAACGGGGAGGAGTTCAGCGTTGCCATACCTCTTTTCACGCTGCGGGCGCTCGCAAACTAGAAAAAAAATCCCGCCGGGGTTGACGGCAGGATTTCCTGTTTCTCACATCCGAAGTTTCTAATCTCCAAAGGGACGGATTACTTTTCCCTCATCCCACCGCTTCAAGTAGTCATCCGTGACATGCCGAACGACTCCTCCCAGGAGGATCAGTCCGATGAGGTTCGGAATGGCCATGAGTGCGTTGCCGATATCTCCGAAATTCCAGACGATTCTCAGATAGTCCCCCTGAAAGACGGCTCCCATGAATACGAAGAGGCAGAATACGTAACGATACGGGAGAATGCTCTTGACCCCCCAGAGATATTTGGCTCCCTGTTCCCCATAGTACGACCATCCGATGAGCGTTGTGTAGCCGAAGAGAAAGCTGCTCAAGCTGACAATCCATCCTCCGAGATCCGTTCCAAGCCCCACCGCAAAAGCCGATTTGGTCAGTTCTGTGCTCGTGAGTCCGGTCGTATGAGGATGGAGATTCGAGTTCAGAATGACAAATGTCGTCATACTGCAGACAATAATCGTATCGATAAACGTGCCCATCATGGCAACCATCCCTTGGGCGGCAGACTCATTTCCCTTGGCCGCGGCTGCCGGAATGGAACACGATCCTATCCCTGATTCGTTCGAAAGAGTTCCACGGGCAATTCCAAAACGAACTGCCTCTTTCACGGTGTGGCCGAGAAAACCTCCGACAATCGCTTCATTGGTCAGGGCAGACTCGAGCACGATCATCAGAATTGCGGGGATGTTGGTGAAATTCGAGAGGATAACATAAATGCCCGCGCCCATATAAATGACGATCATACCCGGCACAAGGCGCTCGGCGACAACAGCAATTCTTTTGATCCCGCCGATAATCACTATCCCGGTCAGGAGAGCAAGGCCGATCCCTGTTCCAATGAAAGGAATTCCGAAATCACTGTTGAGGGCGAGGGCAATGGAGTTTGACTGCGCCATGTTTCCGCTTCCAAATGTCGCCATGAGAATGACGGCAACAGAGAACCACAGCGCCAGGAACTTTCCAAGGCCTTTTTGCTTCAGGCCGTCCCTCAGATAGTACATTGCTCCGCCGCTGTAAGTGCCGTCGGCGGTCTTGATTCTATATTTGAGTCCTAGCATTCCCTCGGCATATTTGGTCGCCATGCCGAAGACTGCGGTCATCCACATCCAGAAGGGTGCACCGGGTCCACCGCTTGCAATGGCGGTGGCAACTCCCGCGATATTCCCGTTGCCGACGGTGGCAGCAAGAGCGGTCATGAGCGCCTGGAAAGGAGTCACGTCGCCTGTCCGGCCTTCCATCTCGGTCTTGCTCCTTCCCTTGAGCATGAACCGAATAGCCAGGCCGAGGCGTCGGACCTGAATGAACCGGGTCTTGTATGTCATATAAATCCCGGTTACCGCCAGCAGAACCACAACGCCGGGGAAGAAGGGAAGGCCAGGGATTTCCGGCCACCAGATATTATCGGCAATCCACGTTGATATTTCCAGAAGCGAGTTAAGGAATGCATCCATGCGGAAGTTCTCCCTGGAGTAATGGAATTTCAGCCAAGATCAGAAGACACCAAAGACATTGAGGAGGACGACAAAAATGACGACCGGACACACAAACTTGATGAGAAATTCCCAGCCGAAAAGCATTCGGGCAACCATTGGCGAAGCACCGGTCTTGATTTCTTCGACTGCGTTCTTACTCCCCCATACCCATCCGACAAAAAGGCACAGCAGGAGGCCGCCAATGGGGAGGGAGAGGTCGCTGAAAAGGAAGTTCATGAGGCTCAGGAAATCCGTTTGACCGAGAAAATTCATTTGGGAAAGGAAACCGACACTTCCCTGCGAGAGAGCCGATGGAAGGCCCGCAAAGAGTGTGAGGCCGCTGATGAGGAGCGTGGCTTTCTTGCGAGTCCAGCGTTTTTCGTCGACCAGGAACGCGACGGGGACTTCAAGGAGGGAAACGGTCGAGGTGAGTGCGGCAATCGCAAGCAGAATGAAGAACGCGAGGCCGATGAACGTACCCCCCGGCATCGTCTCGAAGACAGCGGGGAGGACGTTGAAAACAAGGGCCGGGCCCTGTTCCGGCTGCATCCCGACGGAAAACAATGCCGGAAAGATCATGAGCCCTGCGAGAAAGGCGATCAAGGTATCCGAAAGCGCGACCGCCGTTGCGCTGAATGGTATATTTTCATTCTTGGGCAGATAACTCCCGTACGTGATCATGGTTCCCATCCCAAGGCTCAGGGAGAAGAACGCCTGGCCAAGCGCTGCAAGGACGGTCGATCCCGTGATCTTGCTGAAGTCTGGATTGAGATAAAAACTGATCCCTGCCGATGCTCCGTCCAGAGTCAGATTGTATCCGATCAGGGCGAGAAGGAGGACGAGGAGGGCCGGCATCAGGAACTTTGACCACCGTTCGATGCCCTTTTCGACGCCCCCCAGCACGACGATTGTCGTAAGCGCGAGAAAGAGTGTGAAATAACCGATTTCCTCAAAGGGATTCCCGACAAACGCCGAGATGTTCTCTGTGCTCGGGACGACGGTTCTGACGATGTATCCGAGCGTCCATCCGGCAATGACGAGGTAAAAGGAGAGAATCCCTACTCCGGTTGCAACCCCGAGATATCCGACCCACGGCCACGCTTTGGAACGGCTGATGGCCTTGAAAGCGCCGACGGGATTGAGCGTCGTCTTGCGGCCAAGGGAAAGTTCTGCCATAAGTACTGGGAGCCCGATGGCAAGGACACACGCGAGATACAACAGGACGAACGCCGCTCCGCCGTTTTGTCCGGTGACATAGGGATAGCGCCAAATGTTCCCCAAACCAATGGCTGAACCCGCTGCGGCAAGAATGAAGCCAACTCGTGAACCCCACGTTCCGCGACCGCCCTGATCCATGAACGTCCTCCGAATTTTTGCAGAAAAGAATGGCGTCAGTATAGCGAAATCGGAAGTGAGAATCAATCGAAACATCGCCGGCGCATCAGAGACTTCTTGACCGGAGAGTCCTCTCATCACTATATTAGTGAGTGAAACCGACTCGTCCCAGAAAGAAGAGGATGGAGCAGATTGACCGATCTCTCCTTTCGGAACCAGGCCTCATCCGAGAGGAAAGAGCTATGCTCGTAAGAGGGATTGATCTATTTAACGAAGGAAGATTCTGGGAGGCACACGAAGCGTGGGAATGGGTCTGGCTGCGGCGGCCGGAGGAAAGCAGAATATTTTTTCAGGGGCTCATACAGGCCGCAGCCGGTTACCATCTGGCCATCGAACGTCCTCGCATTTCCGGGGCCATCAAGAATCTTGAAAAGGCGATGGAGAAGCTTGAAATCTTTCCGTCGAGGTTCCTGGGCATCAATGTCCGATCGCTCTTGAAGTCCATTCGGCGCGCCCTTGCCGCCCTCGGAGAGCACAAGAAAGAAGAGTACACGTTAGACGAGCATCTCTTGCCCCGGTTGGAGGCTCGGGAGGTCAGTACACCTGATGGACACCGTGCTCCGCAGCTGCCCAGAGCGTAAGGAGCGCCGTGATTCCTGCGATGGCCCGTTTCTCGTCGCCTACATGAATCACAAGGCCGTAGGTGTCAGCAACGAAGTGCATGTTCTGTAAGATGCGCCCCGCGCTGCGACGATTGATGGATCCGTGCCAGTGATCTACCTGGTCGAGGATCATGTGTTCGTGACGGCGGAAAAATTCTCCCATGGAGAAAACTCGTTCGCTGAGGGGCGTTCTGGGTTTGCAGATCGTCAGGAGGTCTGCCACGTAATCGTCCCAATAGCGCGAGAGGCTGCGATTTTCCGGGCGACGGAGGAATTTAGCCCGAGCCAGGGAAAACTTTGCTTTCGTTTTTACGCGAAAGCGGGGGACGACGGGGTGAAAGTCGAAGATGGTCTCAACATGCTTTCGGTCCTGTTCATCCTGTTCATGAAAGACCCAGTTACTCTTGAGTTCGCGCCAGGTTTGAATCGTGAGCACGCTTTTGTCTTTGCTGTCCAGGAGGATGAACTTACCGGATTCTGCTTTGACGACGGTGACCCAGTGTGCCCATTCGTAGACACACAGGAGTACCGGGATTCCCCTGCGAAGGTATCCCATGAGTTCCTTCCGGGCCTGATCCGGATTGTGCCGGCGGATTTGCCTGAGGGAACAATGGAATGCTTTGGCGGCGCGGGCGAGCTGAATTTCGTCCGTTCCGTTCCACCAATGAGAGCCGGCATGTTTTGTAATGGTCTTCTCATCGGCAAAAATGCCGAGGGTGATGAGGGCATGCTTGATGGCGAACGGACCGCATTGCCACTGATTTGGTTGAGGGTAAAGGCCCATGCTGGAATGGTGTTGGAGGACGGAAAAAACTACCCATTCTTTGGTGGAATAGCAAATCGGAATTAAAAGCCGGCATCGCATTATTCACGAATGGACGGGAACGCCATGGCTGCAAAGAAACCAAGGGTTGCCATCGTCTTCAATCACGTTGGGGAGGACGAATATGAGAAGCTTCGGGAGGTGGATCCCAAGAGCCTGGACTTCAAGCCCGAGTATGACATTCATGTTGCCACGGTCATGGAGGAATACGAGGCGATAGCAGATGCGCTCAGGAGCGAGGGGTTCCTCCCCTCCATCCTCAATATCAACGACGATCTCTCGAAGCTGGTCATGCTGCTGCGCGACGATCCGCCGGATGCGGTTTTCAATCTCATTGAATATTTCAAGGAGGATCCCCGGCTTGAATCCATGGTCGCCGGCCTGTACGATCTCTACGGCGTGCCGTATACCGGCGCACCACCTTTTGCTCTTGCGCTGTGCCAGCGAAAAGGGTTGACGAAGCAGGTGCTTCTGGCGAACGGCGTGCAGACACCAAGGTATCATCTTCTCTTCAAGCCGAAACTCCCAAAACGCCACGGCCTTCGCTACCCTCTCATCGTCAAGCCTGCACGCGAGGATGCAAGCACGGGAGTCGAGAAGACGTCGGTCGTGTACGAACAGACGCAGTTGCTGGAACGGATAGCGTATACGTTCGAACATTTTTCCCAGCCGATCCTCGTTGAAGAATTCATTGAAGGGCGTGAGCTGCATATTGCCATTCTGGGCAACGATCCTCCCAAGGTCCTCCCGATCCTTGAATACGATTTTTCCAAGCTTCCGCCGGAATATCCCAGGATTATCAGCTATACGGCGAAATGGGAACCGCTGGAGGAAGAGTTTCATCGCGTCCATACAATTTGTCCGGCGAAACTCCCGAAGCGTGTTGAAGCACAGGTGCGCGAGCAGGCTGTAGCTGCCTACACCGTCACGAACTGCCGCGATTATGCCCGCATCGACATGCGTCTCTCGAAGGAAAACAAGGTCTACGTCCTCGAGGTCAATCCCAATCCCGACTTGACCGAGGGAGTCTCGTACATGGAGTCGGCAGAAAAAGAGGGGCTGTCGTTTTCACAAACACTGAAGAAGATCGTTGAGATGGCGCTCAATCGCCCAAAACAGGGGAGTGCGTGAAACCGATGCGGGCGTGGCAATCAGTCACACATTTTCGTATGTTGCAATGAATCAAAGCGGATTCCAGGAATATCGCTGCAGGGCCTGCGGAGAGCCTAACGAAGTCTTTGTCGATACGACCGCAGGCGTCAGGCAAGTGCTTGTCGAGGATTGCTCCGTGTGCTGCCGCCCCAATGTCCTGACCATTACGCTCGATACTGCCCGAGATTCCGTTACGGTTGATGTTGAATTGGAAGGTTGACGCTTCCCGCCATGGCAACTCCTCTCATGCGCCAATATCAGCAAGTAAAAGCACAATACCCCGACACTATTCTCTTGTTCCGGATGGGGGATTTCTATGAGACATTCGAGGAAGATGCAAAGACCGCATCCAAAGTGCTGGGCATAACCCTCACCCGCAGAGGAAACGGTGAAGCTGGAGAGGTCCCGCTGGCCGGGTTTCCTCATCATGCCCTGGACACCTACCTTCCCAGACTGCTGCGCGCCGGACATCGCGTCGCCGTCTGTGAGCAGCTCGAAGATCCCCGGTTCGCCAAAGGAATTGTGAAGCGGGATGTCATCGAGGTGGTGACGCCGGGTGTCGCGTTCTCCGATAAGGTCCTGGACCAGCGGCGTAATAATTACCTTGCGGCAGTCGCCCTTCCCTCAGCCATCGCTACTTCAGACGACCGCGTCGGCCTGGCCTTTGTGGATGTGTCCACCGGGGAATTCTCCGCGGGAGAGGTTCCTCTGAAACTTCTTGCGGAACAAGTGGCCAGCCTCCAGCCCTCCGAACTCCTCACGCAAAAACGTGATCACGAATCGCTTCAGACCCTTCTGCGAACTGCATCCACCGGCCTCTTTTCGAAGCGGGACGACTGGGTCTTTTCCTTCGAGTACGGCTACGAGCTGTTGGTCAATCATTTCAAGACTCAATCCCTCAAAGGGTTCGGGCTTGAAGAGTCACGGATGGCCGTGACCGCCGCAGGGGCGGTGATGAACTATCTTCAGGAGACGCAAAAAGCCAATTTACCCCACATTCGCAAAATCATTCCCTATGATGTGAGCGATCAGATTGTCCTCGACAGCTGGACCAAGCGGAATCTCGAGATTCTTTCCTCAATGCAGGGGAGCTCCGAGGGGTCGCTTTTTTCGGTGATCGATCGAACGCGAACCCCCATGGGAGGCCGGCTGTTGAAGCACTGGTTAAACAGGCCGTTGAAGCGCGTCGAGCCTATCCGGGAACGCCAGGGAGCGGTTGCAGAATTCTTTGACCGGGAGAACCTTCGAACTTCGGTTGCGGAGGAACTTCAGTCCATCGGCGATCTTGAAAGGCTCATCGCGAAAATTGCGACAGGGAGGGGAAATCCCCGCGAGGTGAATTCTCTGAAAGATTTTCTTGAACGCTTGCCGCCGCTGATGGCGCTGCTCGCCGGCGTGAAGAATCCGCTGCTACGCTCTCTGCGGTCGAGGCTCAATCCACTCGAAGAGGCAGTGCGCACGATCAGGGAGACCATAGCCGACGATCCTCCTCTGGCTCCTGCCGATGGTGGCGTGATTCGGAAGGGATTCAACAGCGAGCTTGATGAGGTGCGTTCGCTCGCGTTCAGCGGAAAAGACTGGATCGCAAGGCTACAGGACCAGGAACGCAAGCGGACGGGAATCTCATCATTGAAGATAGGATACAACTCGGTCTTCGGGTATTATATCGAAGTGACGCACACACATAAGGAGAAGATTCCTCCCGACTACATACGCAAGCAGACCCTGACGAACGCTGAGCGTTTTGTCACACCCGATTTGAAGGAATACGAGGAAAAGATTCTCCATGCCGAAGAGCGCATCGCAGCGCTTGAATCAAGATTGTTCGACGAACTGCGCGCCCATCTCACGGCCTTTGCCGCAAAAATCCAGGAAAACGCGGCTATTATTGCCGCCATCGACTGCATCAGCGGGCTTGCAGCAGCAGCGGTTGATTATCGGTATGTCAGGCCGGACGTCGATGACTCTCTCGTCATTTCCATTGAGGAAGGTCGTCATCCCGTCATCGAAAGGCTTCTGCCTCCCGGCGACCAGTTTACCCCCAACGACACTTTGCTGAACGGCGAGAAGGACCAGATTCTCATTATCACCGGCCCGAACATGAGCGGGAAATCGAGTTATCTTCGTCAGGTCGGCCTCATAACGCTTCTCGCACAGATCGGGAGTTTCGTACCCGCGAAATCGGCATCCATTGGGATCGTCGACAAAATCTTCACGCGAGTGGGAGCAAGCGACAACATTGCTTCAGGAGAGAGTACCTTCCTGGTCGAGATGCACGAGGCCGCCCACATTGTGAACACGGCATCGGACCGCAGTCTCATTCTGCTTGACGAAGTGGGAAGGGGGACAAGCACTTTCGACGGAATCAGTATTGCATGGGCGTTGACCGAATATCTCCATGAACGGACCGGAGCCAGGACGCTCTTTGCGACGCACTATCATGAACTGAATGAGCTGGCGGAGCATTATGCCCGGATCCGCAACTATAAGGTTGACGTGCGTGAGTATGGCGATAAGGTTGTGTTTCTCCACAAGCTCCTGCCGGGATTTGCCGACCATTCGTACGGCATTCAGGTGGCGCAGCTCGCGGGATTGCCGGAAGAGGTCACGGACAGGGCAAAAACCATTCTCAAAACACTCGAGTCAGCCGATCTGACCGTCCGAGGTGGCGGGAAGGGCACTGCAGGCGGGGCAATGCAAATGACCCTGTTTGAGGTCAAGGATGATCGCCTGAGAGAGGAGTTAAAACGGATTGACATCGACACATTGACGCCGCTGGAAGCAATGCAGAAGCTGGCGGATTTGAAGAAACGCATGGAAAACGAGGGAACCTTATGACATGGGAAGAAGCAAAAACCCTTTTTGACTATGACGCCTGGGCCACAGAACGAATACTGGAGGTTGCGTCCGCTCTGCCCCCCGAACGATATTCTCAGAACCTCGGTTCCAGTCATGGAGGCATTCATGGCACTCTGGTGCACGCCTACGCTGCCGACCGAATCTGGCTCGACAGGTTGTCGGGAATTCCACAGCCTGCCATGATCCCCGAAACTGCCGTCCCCACATTGGCAGTCTTACGGCAGCAGTGGAAACTTTGGCGAGCCGAAATGGCCGCATATCTTGCTTCTCTTTCCGATGCAAAACTCAACGAGCCCTTTTCGCATCAGGATACCAAGGGAAACTCCTATACATATCCTCTCTACCACGTTCTGCAGCACATCATCAATCATTCCACCTATCACCGGGGACAGGTTGTTTCGATGCTCCGGCAGCAGGGTGCGCGGCCCGTAAATTCGGACCTTATCTACTACTATCGATCGGTAGGGCGCTCATGAAGAAGACGGAACCGTTTGTTCTTCGGCGGCATCGGCTCCGCCATTTACCGGAGCTCAAAGTGGAGGAGGGTTTCCTGCACAAGAGGTTCGCCACGGGGTGTTCCATGCAGCACTGCAATGCAGCGTGCTGCCGCCATGGCGTTCTGGTCGATCCGAAAGAACGGGAAAAAATCCTCTCACACGCTCCTCTCATACAGCGATATATGGAATCTCATCAGGTGAAGGACCCCGAGGATTGGTTCGACGATACCGTTGAGCCCGATGCCGACTTTCCCAGCGGCACAGCCGTGGGAACAAAAATGAAGTCCTATGGTTGTGTTTTTCTTGACAGCTCCGGGCTCTGTGTCCTGCAGAAAGCAGCAATGGGAGAGGGGATGCCGAAGTTCTCCCTGAAGCCGTTCTATTGCGTTGCGTATCCGGTGACCCTTGATAATGGAGTTCTCGTCACCGATGATCCTGATTTTACCGACCGCACTGAATGCTGCAGCACGATCAATGGAGGAGAACTCACGGTTCTGGATGTTTGCCGCGAAGAACTGGAGTTCGTTCTTGGAACAGAGGGACTCGACGAACTCCTGCAGCACCGGTGAAAAGTCATGGATATCCAGAACGTTCGTTGCGCTGTTCGTTGATTTTCATACGGAATTGCAGTATCTTAAGCGTGAAGAGCATTTTTCGAACGTCTACAGGGGATGCAACAATCTTTCCGTCATTCCGGGCCGCGAAGCCCGCAGAACCAATCTCGCCATTTTCCTTTCTGAATCAGGCACTTCTATAACCGTGAACCATCGCAGACTGTACAGAACCATTGAAAGCTTCGCTTCGGAGCATTTCAAGACCGAAAAAGAGCTGCTGAAGCACGTTCTCAACGAAATTGTCAAGGATGAGAACATTGACGTCAAAGGGGGTCGAATCTGGCAATACGATTCGGCTTCTCAATCGTATCGACTTATCCATCAGATAGGCCTCATTGAACGTCTTGAACAAGGGTATCAGATCCCTGTAGCCACGTACCCAATATTTGTTAGGCTTGGCGACCAACGATCCTTGATTGCGAACGAAACGGATCGTTACCTTCGGAAAAAAGGGATCATTCGTTACTCCGCGACGGGGGTGGGGGACAGAGTTCCCTACGGCGACACGCAGATTTACCAGTATGTCCTCGCGATCAATTCCGACCGGCTCGACCAGGAATCGCTTCCTATGCTGAATATCATCAGCGTGGCTGTATCTTCGCTGCTCAGCAGAAAGCGAATTGAACAGAAGGCCCGAATGCTCGCGAAGGATATCGACAAGGCTCGCGAGATTCAGCAAAGCATTCTGCCCAAGTCATCCCTCCGCTTTCATCATTATGACGTATTTGGCCAATCCATACCTGACCGGATCGTCGGTGGGGATTTCTTTGATTATCTCACCACGGAAGAGGATAAGGATCGTCTTTCGATCGTCGTGGGCGATGCTGCAAGCAAAGGTTTGCGCGCGGCGGCTCAGGCTCTTTATGTGGTTGGAGGAATCCGTATGGCTGTCTCCTACCATACGAAGATTACGACCCTCATGTCGAGAACGAATAAATTGTTGAATCAGGCGTTTTCAGAGGAACAGTTCGTATCGATGTTCTACACGGAGCTGTTCAATGACAAAAGAGGACTGGTGCTGTATGCCAATGCGGGGCATAACAGCCCGATTCTCTATCACGCGCGTGAAGATCGGGTGGAAGTTTTGGAACCCACCGGACAGATTCTTGGTCCCTTCCCGGACGAGACATATAATGTCGAAAATACCTATCTTTCGATCGATGACGTATTGGTGATCTATACTGATGGGATCAGTGAGGCGAGGAACAGCAGCGGAGATCTCTTCGGAGAAGCCAGAATACAGAAGATCGTTCAGGAAGTTGCCCACAAATCATCGGAAGAGATCTGCAAAGCCCTGATGGACGATATTCAAAAGTATTCCCGAGGGTCGGAAGAAACGGATGACCGCACGATTGTCGTTATCAAAAGAATTGGTTAGGATTATTCCCAGGTGGAGATGCCATGACTGAACAAAAAAAGATCGGCCTTGTCACAGAAGTGAACAGCGGATCGCTTGTCGTGATCATCGATGAAACAATTACCTCTCTTCGGAGGGAATTGAACGGAAAGACCTATTACCTCGGTCAGATGGGAAGCTATGTTCTGATTCCCGTAGGGAAAGTGATCGTTGTGGCAATGGTAGCCGAGCTCAAGAAGACCGACCTTTCGATAGAAGGTGAAATGAAGCAACGGGTCGTGCTGACGGTAACCCTCGTAGGAACGGTCAAAGCAGGCCGATATGAACGCGGTGTTTCGATTCTTCCTCCGATTGACGCGCCGGTGTACTTTGCCGAGGACCAGGATCTTTCGGCGGTATTTTCCATCTTTCAGAAGTTCGGCTATTCTCTCGGTCAGTTATCCATGTTTGAAAAGGAACGCGCGTTTCTGGATCCGAATCGTTTCTTCAGCAAACACATCGCAGTGGTGGGATCCTCTGGTTCCGGAAAATCCTGCACAGTAGCGTCAATTCTTCAAAAGGTTGTTCAGTTCCCAGACACGAACATCATCATCATCGACATTCACAATGAATACCATGCTGCATTTGGCGCCGACGCGAACTACCTTCCCATTGCGGAACTGGAACTGCCCTTTTGGCTGATGAACTTCGAAGAGCTCCAGGAGATGTTCATCGACGAGAGGGATCAGGACGCGGCAAGCCAGATCACCGTGCTGAAAGATTTGATCGTGGCCTCCAAAAAGGGAAAGAATCCCGACCTTGCCGATGTCGTGACAATCGATACGCCTGCATTTTTTGACATTTCCGAGATACGGGCCCGCATGCAGTTTCTTGATTCGGAAAAAGTCACGGGATTAGGCATGGGGGGAACCGCAAAAGAGGGGCCGTTCTACGGAAAGTTCACGCGGTTCCTGGTCCGGCTCGACAGCAGGCTCAACGATGCGCGATATTCGTTCATGTTCAAACCAAAGCAGTACACGAGCACGGGAACCTTGAGCGATTTTCTGCAGAAGATCTTCGGGCCCGGAGGGTCAGCGAAAGTGACCATCATGGACATGAGCGGCGTTCCGTTCGATATTGTCAATACCGTGGTGTCGTTGCTTGCGAGAGTGACATTCGATTTCAACTTTTGGAACCCGCATCGCCGCGATTTCCCCGTCCTCCTGGTCTTTGAGGAAGCTCACAACTATCTTCCCTCGACAGGCGAGTCGACCAAGGCAGCACGAAGAACAGTTGAGAGAATCGCGAAAGAAGGGAGAAAATACGGCGTCAGCTGCATGATCGTCAGCCAGCGTCCTGCAGAAGTCTCGGAAACGATCCTTTCCCAGTGCAGCAACTATGTTGTCCTCCGGCTCACCAATCCCATCGACCAGAACTACGTACGCAAGCTGGTACCGGATACGTTTGTAGGCCTGGTCGACGTCCTACCCTCCCTGCGGCAGGGCGAGGCGCTCGTTGTGGGCGACGCCCTCCCTATGCCCCTGCGTGTCCAGGTGGATTATCCCAATCCGGAACCGGAAAGCGGCGACATCAAGTTCTTCGACAAATGGAAGGAAAGCGAGGCGAAGACATACATTCAGGATGTCGTCAACCGATGGTGGAGGCAGGAGAGGAAGTAAGTATCATGTTGCCGTTGGGAACGGTGAGGGGAAAGTCTGTGTTTGAGGGATATTCCATCACACTCGCAGGGATTCCATGCTCCTAAAGCACGGCGACAACATCCGATCTTCGGAAATCACACCCGAATCTGTCTACCGCAACCGAAGGGAATTCCTTCAATCGGCCGCCATGGGGGCGGCGGGACTTGCTGCGACGTCAGTGTTCGGAACCCTCATCGGGGAAGCGCGTACACAGGACCCGCAATGGAAGCGCCCGCCTGCAGGACCGTACAACACCGACGAGGAAATCACGCCCTTCAAGGATATTACCACCTACAACAACTTCTACGAGTTTGGCACCGATAAAGACGATCCCCATCGGAATGCGCAGAGTTTTCGGACAAGGCCCTGGAAAGTCGCCGTCGAAGGGGAAATCAAGCGCCCGGCTGTCTATCATCTCGAAGATTTTCTAAAGCCGCACAAACTTGAAGACCGCGTGTACCGCCTCCGTTGCGTCGAAGGGTGGTCCATGGTCATCCCATGGCTCGGGTTCCCCATAGCCGACATGATCAAGAAGGTCGAGCCCACATCAAAAGCCCGCTATATCGAATTCACGACCCTCTATGATCCGGTGCAAATGCCCGGTCAGAAGCGTCCCGTATTGAATTGGCCGTATGTTGAGGGTCTTCGCCTTGATGAAGCGATGAACCCCCTGGCAATTTTTGCCACAGGGCTGTACGGCCGTGAATTGCCCAATCAGAACGGCGCCCCCCTGAGGATCATTGTTCCGTGGAAATATGGATTCAAGAGCTGCAAGTCGATCGTCAAAATCCGTTTCGTGGAGAAGGAGCCGAAAACGACCTGGAATATCTCCGCCCCGAATGAATACGGCTTCTATTCCAACGTCAACCCTGATGTTGATCATCCCCGGTGGAGCCAGAAGTTTGAGCGCCGCATCGGAGAATTCCGCAAACGCCGGACGCAGATGTTCAACGGTTACGCGGATCAGGTTGGGTCGCTCTACAGCGGAATGGACCTCCAAAAGAACTTCTAAGGAGCGCATTGACCCAATCACAGTGGATCCGGCGCGTGTGGAAACCCGTCTTGTTTCTCCTCTGCCTTCTTCCGTTTCTGCTTGTCGCATACCAATGGAATGCAGGACAACTCAGCGCCAACCCCATCGATGATGTCACTGATACCACGGGAACCTGGACTCTTCGGTTCCTGATGGTCACTCTCGCTGTGACACCCCTCCGGAAGATCACCGGGTGGAACTGGCTGCTGCAGTTTCGCAGGATGATCGGGCTCTTTGCTTTCTTCTCCGTAACGCTCCATTTTTTTACGTACATCTACTTGGACCAATTCTTCCTCTGGGAAGAAATTCTGGCCGACGTCCAGAAGCGTCCCTTCATCACGGTCGGGTTCACGAGTTTCCTCCTCATGCTTCCCCTTGCACTGACATCGACGGACCGGATTACGAAATGGATGGGGGGAAAGAGGTGGCAGCGGCTTCACAGACTTATCTACGCGATAGGGATTGGCGGCGTCATTCATTACCTTTGGCTGGTGAAGGCCGACGTTCAGCGGCCCCTGACCTACGGGGGGATTCTTGCACTGTTGCTCGGGATTCGACTTTGGTACGCTCTAAAACCGAAGGTCGATCGCTTATTGAATCCTCGGCCACCCAAGCCGGCCGGCTCCTGAGACCTGCAGCCTCGCGGCGCCTCCTTGCATTCAATTTCAATGTTCTCTATATTCGCAATCGGTTTTCACTCCGTGTCCACTCATCTTCTTTTCAGGGGTCGTCATGAAACTCAACGCTCTGCTTGTTACGACCGTTCTTGCCGCGACCGTCGTTGGCTGCTCATCCCTCATGCTGCGACCGGCTGATTTCAGTTGGCCTGTTGAGAGCGTCCTCAAAGCGGACGCAAAGGGGATGGTCCAGGAGAACCGCTACCAACTTTCTTTTAGCATCAAGCCTCTGGTTTTCGAAGAAACAGGAGATTCCTCGAACGTATCCGGCATGACGATCAGAGTGATCCGCGATCAGCTTGGATATTACTTTATAGCAGCTCCGCGGTTCAAGAATGTGTATGTGTTCGCGGCCGCCGAAGGGGGATTGAAATTGGAAAAGAAGATCATGATATCGGAATCCGGCATGGGCTCGCCTGCTTTTAATGCCCGCCCCCCCCACGTTCAACTGCTGAATGGCAGCGAGAAACCACTTTTGCTGTCCAAAAACGGGATTCAGGAAGGAGCAAAACCATGAATCGCATTCTGACTGGTCTTCTTCTCGCAGGCCTCTGTGCAGTCATTCCGGGCGTCGCTTCTGCCCAGGTGAAGTCCGATTATCAGATTAACCAGGAATTTGAGAAAGAATCGCAGGCAATTGCCCTGGCGGTTGAGGCTGCCAATACCATGGTGGAATGTGTTGACGTCGAGTCCCGTATTACGACCCTTGAGGAAACCTACAAGGAATACAAAGCGCTTCTTGACAGGGCCCTGTACCCCGATGGCTTTGACGGGCGCATTCTGAAGCTGCGCGGCCAAATATCCTACGCCAAGGGAAAAATCACCATCATCGAATCTCAATATGCGCGTATTTCCGAATTGGAAACGCAGGTGAGGGAACTGACCGGACAGGTGGAAAAACTGAGCGGTGAGAATAGCGCCATGTTGAACGAAGTGAAGCGACTGAGCTCCTCGAAAATGACCATTGATTCTTTGAATGCTGTGATCATCAAGCTTCGTCAAGGACTGCGGGAGAGGGACAATCTGATCTTTGCTCTTGTCGACAGCCTCTTCCTTCAATATGACAAGAATATCGGGTCAATGAGCGACCAGGAAAAACGGGGAGTGGCTGCTCGGTTGGAGCGCAAAAACGTTTTCTCCAGCGTGAAAAAGGCGATTGCGGACAACGTCCAGTTCCTCGAGTCCACGGGACTCACCGGATCGGACATCGCCAAGCTGACCTCAGAACAGCAGAATTTTGAATCGAAATGGAAGGGGTTTGGCAAGGCGCTTGCCGGCATCTACACCTCCGGGAAAAGCGCCGGGGCCAAAGAAGTGGCTGTCATCGATACAATGCTTTCACAATGGAAAGTAAAACTGGATGGCATGTTCTGGAAATCTCTGAATGGTGTTTTCAGTCAGCACCAGGTCCCCATTGCGGCATTCAGTACGGGTGGTGAGTTCTATGCAAACCTCTCGTCTTATCTCGATGAGGAAATCAGAAAGGCACGGGATGAAAAGGATGGCCAGAGATATTTCCGGTATGAAGCGTTTGCGGATTCTGTATGGCGCGTGCAGGTAAAGCCATCGTGGATTCCGTCCATGGTCGAGGGTGGGAAACTCTCCCAGGCCCAAGTGGACACCCTGCAGGAGAAAATCGAAGAGTGGGGAGATATTGTCAGCCCTCCGCTTACCATGGTCTACGTCGTTATCGGTATTATCATGGTGATCGTTGTGGTTTATCTGTATCGACGCTACTCTCGAACGAAGCAGGGGGATTCTGAGGGAGGGACCGCCGTGTAGCGAGAAAGTGCTTCTTATGAAAAAGCCCGGTCACCCGGGCTTTTTTTTTGTCGATGGTTCCATCAGGTCTTCAGGAGTTGACGAAGGACGTATTGCAGAATACCGTCATTGCGGTAGTAGTCCACTTCGTTCGGGGTGTCGAGCCTCGCGACTGTTGTGAAGGTTTTGGTTCCCTCGGGACCTGACGCAGTCACCGTAATGATCTTACCCGGCTTGAGATCCTCGGTAATTCCGGTGATTGCGTATGTTTCAAAACCGGTCAACTTCAGGGAAGTCCGGTTTTGTCCTTCCTCGAATTGGAGGGGAAGCACTCCGAGGCCGATGAGATTGCTGCGATGAATCCGTTCGTAGCTCTCGGCAATGACCGCCCTGACTCCCAGTAGCCGCGGTCCCTTTGCCGCCCAATCACGCGATGAACCCGATCCGTATTCCTTCCCCGCGAGGAGGATCAGCGGCGTGCCCTCTTTCTTATACAACATCGCTGCATCAAAAATTGTCATCGGCTCCTTCGAAGAGGGATGGATCGTCCAGCCGCCTTCGGTACCGGGAGCCAGAAGGTTCCTGAGCCGGATATTGGCAAACGTTCCGCGCATCATGACCTCATGATTACCCCGACGGGATCCATAGGAATTGAAATCACGAGGGTCGATCCCGTGATGTTTCAAGTAAGCGCCGGCCGGACCTTTCGATGAGATTGATCCGGCGGGGGAAATATGGTCCGTCGTCACCGAATCGCCCAAAACGGCAAGCACCCGGGCGCCGGTAATATTCTTCAGGGGCTGAGGTGATGCAGGAAAGCTTTCGAAAAATGGCGCAGCCTTGATGTAGGTCGAGGTATCTTCCCACACAAAACGGTCTCCTTTCGGGATTGGAAGTTCTTTCCAGGGCGGGTCTCCCTCAAAGACATCGGAGTATTGCCGTTGGTACATCGATGATTGAACGGCAGTGCGGACGGTTTCCTGTACTTCGGCGGGTGTTGGCCAGATATCCTTGAGATACACGGGTTTTCCGTCCGATCCCATGCCCAGCGGCTGCGTCTGCAAATCGATATCCATCGTTCCGGCAAGAGAATACGCGACGACGAGCGGGGGAGATGCGAGATAGTTGGCGCGAACATGCGAATTGATGCGTCCTTCAAAATTCCTGTTCCCCGAGAGAACAGCCGCGGCAACGACACCATGTTCTTCGACCGCCTTCCCAATGGCTTCGGGGAGCGGACCGCTGTTTCCAATGCATGTCGTGCATCCGTAGCCAACGAGATGAAAGCCGAGTTTTTCAAGGGGTTCGGTGAGGCCTGCCTCATTCAGATAGTCTGTGACGACCTTTGACCCCGGGGCGAGGCTGGTTTTCACCCAGGGCTTAGCTTTGAGCCCGCGCTCAACCGCCCTACGGGCAAGAAGACCCGCCGCGATCATCACCGACGGGTTGGAAGTATTAGTGCAGCTGGTGATTGCCGTGATGACGATGGAACCATGGCCCAGCTTGAACTGACTGCCATTCTTCTTGACATCGACGACCGGGAGGACGTTCGCAAGGAACGGCGGAACCTGCGGTTCGCCTGTTGATACGCGGTCCAAAGGTTGTTCGTTGATCCAGCGGGAGACCTCGTCTGCATTGAGCCCCGCCGTTTTCTCCTTAATCATTTCGGAAAGGCTGGCTCGGAATGATCTGCGCGCAGAAGAAAGTGGGACGCGATCCTGCGGGCGTTTTGGACCCGCGAGACTTGGTTCAACGGAGGCGAGATCGAGCTGCACCGTATCGGTAAAGCGAGGTTCTGAAGACTGCTCGCTGTGAAACAGTCCCTGCTCCTTGCAGTAAGCTTCAACAAGGGTGACGAGTTCGTCGTCTCTTCCCGTGAACCGCAGGTAATTCAGCGTTTCGTTGTCAACGGGGAAATATCCCATAGTGGCGCCGTATTCGGGCGACATGTTCCCGATTGTTGCCCTGTCGGCAAGACTGAGCGTGGCAAGACCCGGTCCGAAAAACTCGACAAACTTTCCGACGACTCCTTTTTTCCGCAGGAGTTCCGTGACCGTCAGGACAAGATCCGTTGCTGTGGCACCGGGTTGCAGTTTTCCGTGAAGCTTGAACCCGACGACGTTGGGGATCAACATCGAAATCGGCTGACCCAGCATAGCGGCCTCTGCTTCGATGCCGCCAACGCCCCATCCAAGGACCCCAAGCCCATTGATCATTGGAGTATGAGAATCGGTACCAACCAGCGTATCTGGATAGGCAAGAAGGCGTTTTCCATCTGCGGCGGTGAAAACCACGGTCGCCAGATATTCCAGATTGACCTGATGGACGATTCCCGTATTGGGGGGAACCACGCGGAAATTTTTGAAGGCCTGCTGTCCCCACCGCAGGAAAGCATACCGTTCTCTATTGCGCTCGAATTCGCGTTCCGCGTTCATCTGGAAAGCATTGGGGGTACCGAATTCATCCACTTGGATCGAATGATCGATGACGAGATCCACCGGCTGAAGGGGGTTGATCTTCTTCGGGTCGCCTCCCATGGCTACCATAGCGTCACGCATCACGGCCAGGTCCACAATACATGGAACGCCGGTGAAATCCTGCAAGAGGACGCGTGCGGGCATAAAGGAGATTTCTTTGTCCGGCGCCGAAGCCGGATTCCAGCGGACCAGCGCCTCGATGTCGGCCTTCCGCACCACTCGCCCATCCTCCTGCCGCAGGAGGTTTTCAAGCAGAATCTTCAAAGAAACGGGGAGCTGCGAGAGTGATGTGCCAAGCGCCGTTTCGAGTTTCTTGAGCGAGTAATAGGTGTACTGCTTTCCGTTGACGTGGAGGGTTGATTCAGTTCCGTAGCTGTTTATGCTGGCCATGTGGAGCTCCTTTGTTGCCTCACGAGGAGGCAAATACTTCCTAAGTTCCGTAGAAACTCTCAAAAAAGAAAGATAGGAAAAAAAGGTGTCAGATTCCTCGCCGATGGTTTTCCCTCTTTCTTTTTTCTTTATATTGCAGGACATGGAAAAGACGGAAAAGGGGAGATCAGAGACGAAACGGCTGGCGGGCGCGGGAGAACTCCGCATAGTGGAGAAACTTGCCCAATTGATCGTCAAAGAGCAGCATGTGGAATCAGTCATGCAGCGACTTGCCGACGAGCTCGTCCGGGAGTTTCAGTTCAAAGTGGTTGCAGTGACACAATTCGATGTCATGAAGAACGGATTTCGCATTGTGGGCTTTGCACCGCAGAAAAAGCTCCTTCGCTCCGTCTCAAGGACGCTCCACATCCGGCTCAGCGAATACGTTTTCCCCTTCCGGCCGGGAGAGAGCCGCGTGGTAAAACTGCTTTCCCGCGGGAAAACCTGGATAGGTTCCGACGTAACGGAAATCACCGGATCGATCCTTCCGAAGAAAATTCTCCGATCGCTTCAAAAATCCACGGGTATACGGACTTTCTATAACGCCCCGTTGCTTATCGGCAGGGAACTCATCGGTTCCGTACTCGTCGGCACGGTGGCGGAGCAATTTTCCCGAGCCGAACAGACGTTTCTCAAAACCATCACACAGCATGCATCGCTTGCCGTCAGCCAGGCCCGTCTCATTGCCGAAAGCAAAGGAAAGGCCGAACAGTACCGCCTGTTGGGGAGCGTTGACAAACATATCCTGAAGAAGAAGAATCTCCAAGGCGTTCTTAAGGCAGTAGTAGAGAATATCAACATCGTCATTCCGTGTGATCTTGCCGGCATATATCTCTATGACCCCGAACGCGACCTGCTGTATCATTCCGTCGCCTCAAACCGGGGATCCTATGCGCGCAAGCTTCCGGGTTTCGATATCCCTCTGGACCGCGGAATCATAGGGTATGTTGCGAGGAAAAGAGTTCCTATGATTGTGAACCATGCGGAACAAAATCCCCGCTCGATCTATCCTCCGGGAAAACGACCAAAACTCGAACATCTGATCTGTGCTCCGTTGATTGCCGGGGGGAAGCTTCTTGGTGCCATGCACGTTGGCAGGTTTCGCGATGAACCCTTTCGGAAAGAAGATCTTGAGATTGTGGAGAGCTTCTCTGAGAAATCGGCACTGGCCATAGAGAATGCCCAGTTGTTCGCGGAGCAGGATCGGAGAGAAAGAGAGCTTGAGGCGCTTCAACGAAGCGGCGCCAAGATCGCTGAAACACTCGACCTGAATTCGGTACTTCACATCATTCTGAGGGAGGCGTTAAAAACCGTACCGCCCGCAGAACGCGGATCGATCATGATGCTGGACGACGGGCGCAAAGAATTGTATATAGCGACTCTGGTGGGACATGATCCCGCGGTAAAAGAATTCTTCAGACTTCCCTGGGGAGAGGGGATAGCGGGTCATGTTGTGAAAACGGGGAAAAGTATGATCGTTGATGATGTCCAGGCGAGTCCGCTCTGGTACAATGATCCTCGGCGGGCGGGAAGCGAAGTCAGGTCAGTTGTTGCCGTCCCTCTCATCTTGAAGGACCGGGCAATCGGCGTGCTCAATCTGGATAACTCTTCTGCACGGCAGTTCTCCCACAAGGACGTTTCCCGCCTCGAACTGTTTGCCCTCCACGCAGCCTTGGCCATCAGCAATGCCAAACTCTATGCTTCCGTAGCGCAGGAGGTCAAGCGAATCAAGTTGCTGAGACGCATCAAGGACATTGCCGGGCGTGGCATGACGCCGGGGGAATTCCTCGAGGCCATCTGCAATCTTCTTGTGAGCGAGTACGACTACCCGCTCACGGCGGTTCTCCTGCTCGATCCGCGGCGCTCGATCCTGACCGTTGCCGCCGCTGCAGGTGCGGAGGCCCATTTGATTCCGCCGGGATACAGTCATTCGGTGGATGTCGGTGTTGTGGGTTGGGTCGCCCGCAACAAGAAATTGCGGCTGGTACAGGATTCCACCGAGGATGAGGTCTTTGTCAATGTGCACAACCTCTCGAGCAGGTCCGAACTCTCTGTTCCCATTCTGGATGCTCAGAAGAATCTCCTTGGCGTCATCAACACCGAAAGCGATCATCCCTTTGCCTTTACCGATACCGATGTGGAGGCGCAGTCAGCGGTTGCGCTGGAAATCGCCAGCGCGTTTGAAGAACAACGGCTGCAGATGGCTCTCAGCGAATCTGAAAAGAAATTCCGCAGGCTGTTTGAAGAATCCAAGGACGCCATCACCGTGAGCATGCCGGACGGGCGTCTTACGAATGTCAACGAAGCTGCCGTCGACCTGTTTGGCTATGCTTCGAAGGAAGAAATGCTGCAGGAGCATGAGACCAATCTCTATGTGTATCCGACAGACCGAAAAGTCCTGACGGAGGAGGTGCAAACGCGGGGCTTTCTCAAGGATGTTGAATTGCGTATGCATCGGAAGAATGGGGAGAGGATACTCGCTGAGGCGACCATCACGGTCCTGCGCGACGCGAGCGGGAATGCCCTGGCGTACCAGGCGATACTCAGGGATATCACAAAGGAAAAAGAAGATGAAAAGAAGCTCTATGAATCGGAAGAGAAATACAGGAGTCTCGTCGAAGATTCACTCGTGGGCGTCTACATTATTCAGGACAACCATTTTGTCTTTGTGAACCGCCGCTTCGCCGAAATCTTCGGCTACGCTCCACGTGAAGTCGTGGGGAAGGTTCGCGTAGAGGACCTTGTTTCCCCCGGCGACAGGGCTGAGGTTCTGGAAAACATCCGCAAGAGGATGTCAGGCGAGGTCAGGAGCCTCCGCTACGGCTTCCGCGGGCTGAAGAAACAGGGGGAAATGATCGAAGTGGAGGTCTTTGGGACCCTTTCAACCTATCAGGGCCGGAACGCCGTTATTGGAACTATACTCGACCAAACTCAGCAGCTCAGACAACAGCGAGAAATCGCGGAATGGCGGCAACGGTATGATCTTATCATTGCATCGTCTGGCGGGATGGTGTATGAATATGATATCCGCACAGGATCTATTCTCTGGAGCGGCAGCATCGAAAAGGTTCTCGGCTTCTCCTTTTCAGAGCTGCGGGGCAATATTCAGGAATGGGAGGAGTTGATTCATCCTGAAGATCGTGGTCCCGCCGTTGAGAAGCTTGACCTTGCGCAGGCCGCCCGCATGCCGTACGATGTCGAATACCGATTTCGGAAGAAAGACAACTCCTATATTTGGATGCATGACAGGGGGTTCTTTCTTTCGGATGCCGATGGGAAAGCCGCGAAGATGCTGGGGATGATGGAGGATGTCCACTCCCAGAAGGAACTCGAAAAGAGAGTCAGTTCGTCCGAGCTGCGACATCGCCTCCTTTTTGAACATGCAAACGATGCAGTGTTTGTGCTTGAGGGAGAGCAGTTTATCGACTGTAATCCGCGCGTGATCGAAATGTTCGGGTGCAGGCGGGAAGACATTGTTGGCCAGACGCCGTTCGCTTTTTCACCGCCTCGCCAGCCGGACGGAAGGGATTCAAAGGAAGCCGCTCTCCAGTACATCGAAGCGGCCCTCAACGGCACGCAGCAGCGCTTCGCGTGGCGTCACATCAAGATGGACGGAACCCCGTTTGAGGCGGAAGTGCGGTTGAACTCATTTGAAATGGAAGGCAGAAAGTACCTTCAGGCACAAGTACGCGATATCACCATGGAGAGAATCGCTCAGGAGGAACTGGCGCGTTCGGAGGAAAAATATCGACGCCTCATCCTTGAAGCCGGTGAGGCCATTATTGTGACAGATGGGGGCGGGCGGATCATTGAGGCAAATGACAAAGCGTGCTCCATTCTGCGCAGCCCGCGGGCCGAACTGCTGCAGTTGAACATTGCAAGCCTGACCGAAGATCCAATGGAGGAATCGCTCGCCGCTTACCGAACATTCTATGCAACGCTCATGGATGAAGATCAGGCTATTGTCGTCAAACGGAAGTTGAGACGTCACGACGGCACTCTCTTTGATTGCGAAATGAGCTCAGTCCTTCTCGGGAGCGGCATGCTTCAGTCGATCATGCGAGATGTGACGGAACAACAACAGGCGGAAAAGGAACTCGATCAAATTTATGCCCTTGCAACCAGCCTGTACGGTGAAGAGTTGTTCAAAAGAGGGGCACTTGTCCTGTCGGAACTGTTGGGCCTGGGGCATGTTCTGGTCGGTGAACTTGACGAATCTGCACACCGGGTGCGGGCTCTCACATACTTCCGCGAAGGGATGGTCGTTGAGGAGCTTGCCTATGACCTTGCCGGCACACCCTGTGAGCAGGTGGTCATTCATCAAAAGTCCTGCGAGGTCGGCGATGGGGTGCAGGAGCAGTTTCCCGACGATCTCTATCTGAAAGAGTGGGGGATTGAATCCTATTTCGGCGTTCCCATGTTCGATAGCGATCGAAAACCAGTGGGTCTGGTCTGCATCTTCGACCGCGAAGCGCACAAGTTCACCGACCATGAAAAGAAGATTGTTTCGATTGTTGCCCAACGCATGGCCTCTGAAGTGGAAATGCTCACACAAAGAAAGCGCGAGGAGCAGCTCTCCCAGCAGCTGCTTCAGTCGCAGAAAATGGAGAGTCTGGGAACACTCGCAGGAGGCGTCGCCCATGATTTCAACAACATACTGGGCGCCGTTATCGGTTATACATCCCTGATCAAGAAGCAGATCGATCCTGGATCTCAAGCGGGAAGATACCTTGAGGCAATCGAGAAATCGGCACAGCGGGCCGCTTCTCTGTCGCGCCAGCTGCTCAGCTTTTCTCATAAAACGCACGGAGATATCAAACCGGTATCGGTCAACGAACTGGTCAATGACACCATTCACATTCTCGCCAGCTCATTCCCGAAAAACATCAGAATCGAAACGACGCTTTCAGCAGCGAATCCAAGGATTCTGGGCGATCAGAATATGCTCGGTCAAGTGATCATGAACCTCTGTATCAACGCCCGAGACGCAATTGTGGAAAAAAGCGGGGATCGGGAAGACGGACTCCTGCAGATCACAACGGCGGAATTTCACGCAGGGGCGGGCTTTGTCGACCTTCATCTTTCGGCGGCGCCGGGAGACTACATCTGCATCACGGTCGCCGACAACGGTGTGGGCATGGCGCCCGATCTGAAGAGAAGAATTTTCGAGCCATTCTTCACCACGAAGGGGAAAGGCAAGGGAACCGGGCTTGGATTATCCATGGTCTATGGGATCGTGCGGAATCACAACGGATTCATCGTTGTCTACAGTGAAGAGGACCATGGAACATCCTTTAAAATATTTCTACCATCGGCACATGACATCGATAATGTTGATCAACTCAGTACGGAGACTGAGCTGCCGTTGGGAAAAGGAGAGATGATTATGGTTGTCGAAGACGAACCGATGCTCCGTGAACTCGTGGCCGACGTTCTCCAGGGGCAGGGATACAGCGTGCTCCTGGCCTCCAATGGCCGGGAGGCTGTCGAGGCATACCGCAAAGAAGACACGAACGTGAAGCTCGTCATCCTGGACATGATCATGCCCGAGATGGACGGCCCTGCCGCGTTTCACGCTCTGCGGGAAATGAATCCCGAACTGAAGGTCATTATTTCCAGCGGCTTTTCGCAGGATTCGTCCGTGCAAAAACTCCTCAGCCGGGGAGCTGCCGGTTTTGTGGCAAAACCTTATCAGACTGAGGATCTGCTCAGAGCCGTTGCAAAAGAACTGAGAAACGACCATGCGTGACATTTCCCTGAAAAGTATAACATTGCGCATAGCCGAGGCCACGGCAACACTTCGGCTGGCTCCTGAGACACTCGCCCAGATTCGCCACAACAAAATTCCCAAGGGAGATCCTCTCCCCGTGGCAAAGGTCGCTGCGGTTCAGGCGGCAAAAAACACAAGCTTGATGATACCGTACTGCCATCCCTTGCCTCTTGAAGCGGTTGAATGCCGTTTTGTCCTCGGGCGAAACACGATCGAGGTGAAGACGGAGGTCAAGGCGACCTACAAGACCGGCGTAGAGATGGAAGCCCTCGCGGCCGCATCTGCTGCGGCGTTGACGCTGTACGACATGTTGAAGATGATTGACGATTCGATGGAGATTACCAATATCCGGCTTGTCAGCAAGAAGGGCGGAAAATCCGATATTCGTCCGGTCCGTAAGAAGCTCAGGTCGGCAGCGGTTCTGATCATTTCCGATTCGGTTTCCGCAAAACGGTCTTCCGATGCATCGGGAAAAATCATCGTCGAGGCACTGCGACGGGAGGGGTTCAGTGTCAAGATTCCCAGGACGATCCCGGACGATCCGGTTCGGATCAAGAGCGCCTTGATGCATTTCGCCGATCATGACCAGGTCGATCTGGTTCTCACGACTGGTGGCACGGGACTCGGGCCGCGCGACAGGACGCCTGAGGCCACTGCTGACATTCTCGATCGTGAGATAAGCGGAGTTGTCGAAATTCTCAGGTCGGTCGGCCAGCAGCGCACGCCGTACTCCATGCTCTCGAGGGGAAAAGCAGGAATGAGAGGGAAGGCGCTCATCATCAACCTTCCCGGTTCGCCGAAAGGCGTGACCGATTCTCTTGCGGTCTTGTTTCCCGCTCTCCATCACGCATTCGATATTATTGCCGGAGGCGGTCATGGAAGAAGAAAGCTTCGCGCCCGCTAGTATTGATTACAAGGATTCTGCTTCGTACATTGGTCCCGCCACGAACGAAAGGAACTTCAACCCACTTTGCCGAAACGGACAGATATTCAGTCCATCCTGATCATCGGCTCAGGTCCGATTGTGATCGGTCAGGCGTGTGAATTCGACTATTCCGGTACTCAAGCCTGCAAGGTTCTGCGGGAAGAGGGGTATCGGATTATTCTTATTAACAGTAATCCTGCCACCATCATGACGGATCCCGATCTTGCCGACGCCACCTACATCGAGCCGATAACCCCCCTGTTTGTCGAAAAAATCATAGAGCGTGAACGCCCCGATGTACTTCTCCCTACCATGGGAGGACAGACTGCGTTGAATACTGCTGTCGCCCTTGCTGAAAGCGGAGTCCTGGCCAAGTATCATGTCGAGCTCATCGGTGCGAAGCTGGAGGCTATCAAGAAATCGGAGGATCGGGAATTGTTCCAGGAGGCGATGGAGCGGATTGGCCTCCAGACTGCACGCGGAGCATTCGTTAATTCCCTGGATGAAGCAAGCGCTCTTGCGGAGACGATCGGCCTGCCGATTATCATCCGGCCATCTTTTACGCTGGGTGGAACGGGCGGCGGAATAGCATACAACATGGAGGAATTTCGGGAGAAGGTCGAACATGGGCTCAGCAGCAGTCCCATTCATCAGGTTTTGATCGAAGAGTCGGTCATTGGGTGGAAGGAATACGAGCTCGAAGTCATGAGGGATATCAAGGACAACGTGGTCATCATTTGTTCGATCGAGAATTTCGATCCGATGGGTGTTCACACGGGCGATTCCATCACCGTCGCGCCCGCGCAGACACTGTCCGACAAAGAATATCAGACGATGCGTGACGCTGCAAAAAACATCATCAGGGAAATAGGCGTGGAAACAGGGGGTTCGAACATTCAGTTTGCGGTCGACCCGGCCACGGGAAAAATGATCGTTATTGAAATGAATCCAAGGGTTTCGCGTTCGTCGGCTCTTGCATCGAAGGCAACGGGCTTTCCGATAGCGAAAATCGCCGCAAAGCTGGCCGTCGGCTACACGCTTGACGAGATTCCGAACGATATCACCAAGGAAACCCCTGCCTCGTTTGAACCGACCATCGACTATTGCGTCGTCAAGATTCCGCGGTGGGATTTTGAGAAGTTCAAAGGAGTGGACGATACCCTGGGAGTTCAGATGAAATCGGTGGGGGAGGCCATGGCCATTGGAAGGACATTCAAAGAATCTTTCCAAAAAGCCCTCCGTTCGCTGGAGCAAGGGAGGTTCGGCCTTGGGAGCGACGGCAAGGACGTCGTCAACGTACGACAGCTGGCAGAGACAAAGAAAGATGAATGGCGAAAGAAGGTGATGGACAGGCTGAAGATGCCGAAACCGGAAAACGTGTTCTACCTTCGGTACGCTCTCCAGCTGGGGGTAACCGTGGAAGAGCTCCATCAGGTGACGAAGATCGACCCGTGGTTCTTGCACAATATCAGGCAAATCGTGGACTTTGAAGAGGAACTCAGCACCTATGCAGCGTAACAGGGTCTCCGGAAAAAAGTCTTCCCGCGGGCGAAAGCCGGAACGCGTCACGCCCGACATTCTCCGGAAGGCAAAAGAATACGGTTTTTCCGACAAACAGCTTTCGGTATTGTGGGGAACAACGGAGAAGGCGGTACGCGCCCTGCGGAAGGAGCATGGAATCCTCCCCGTCTACAAGACGGTCGATACCTGCGCTGCGGAGTTCGAGGCTCACACCCCGTACCTCTATTCATGCTACGATCGCGAAAATGAGTCGGTGGTCACCAGCCGCAGGAAAGTGGTTATTCTCGGAGGAGGCCCCAACAGGATCGGCCAGGGGATAGAATTCGACTATTGCTGTGTCCATGGTGTCATGGCGCTGGAAGAAGAAGGAATCGAGTCCATCATGATTAACTGTAATCCTGAAACTGTTTCGACGGATTACGACACGACGGACAAACTGTACTTCGAGCCCCTGACGCTGGAGGATGTTCTCAACATCTGCGACCATGAGCAGCCTTCGGGGGTTATTGTGAGTTTTGGAGGTCAAACGCCTCTGAGGATTGCCAAGGCGCTGGAAGAGAACGGCGTGAGGATTCTCGGTACATCGCCGGAAGGGATAGACCTGGCCGAGGACCGGGAACGCTTCGGGGCACTTCTGCGAAAACTCAAGATCCCGCATCCGAAGTACGGAACCGCGTACTCGGTCAGCAATGCCGTCCTTGTGGCGGAACAGATCGGATACCCAGTCCTGGTTCGGCCTTCCTACGTCCTGGGCGGGCGTGCGATGGAGATCTGCTACAACGGGGACGCGGTGAGGGAGTATATGAAGAAAGCAGTCGATGTTTCGCCGGAACATCCTGTGTTAATCGATCGGTTTCTCGAAGATGCATTTGAGTTTGATGTTGACGCTGTCTGCGACGGCAAGGATGTGCTGATCGGCGGCGTCATGGAGCACATTGAGGAAGCGGGGATTCACTCGGGAGACAGCTCTTGTGTCATTCCTCCGTACATGATCTCGCCGGAGAGCCTCGAAGAACTCAAGGCCTGCACCGTGAAGCTGGCAAAAGCTCTGAAGGTGATCGGGTTGATCAATGTTCAATTTGCCATGAAGGATGGCGTCGTTTATGTTATTGAGGCTAATCCGCGCGCGTCGAGGACCGTCCCGTTTGTCAGCAAAGCAATCGGTATTCCATTGGCGAAAATTGCCGCCAAAGTGATGGTAGGCCGGACGCTGGAAGATTTGGGTGTCCGTGATTTCGATTTCAGGACGTTGAAGCACATCTCTGTGAAGGAAGCTGTTTTCCCGTTTTCGAAATTTCCGAAAGTCCCTGTCTTTCTCGGCCCGGAAATGAGGTCAACGGGAGAAGTGATGGGGATCTCCTATGCTTTTGGCGGAGCAATCGCCAAGGCACAAATGAGCGCAGGAAATACGCTTCCTGTGGCTGGCACCGTTTTCATTAGTGTGAACAAGAGCGATAAGAATGAGATTACGCTCAATATCGTCCGAGAGTTTGTCAAGCTTGGCTTCTCTCTTGTCGCAACAGAGGGAACGTCGTTGTTCCTTGCGGAACACAATATTCCCAATGAGCGGGTGTTTAAAGTGAATGAGGGGCGCCCCAACATTGTCGATCTGGTCAAGGATGGCAAGATCCAGCTCATCATCAACACGCCTCTGGGAGAAGAATCGCGCTACGACGAGTACGCCATCGGATGGGCCGCGATTGAACATAAGATTGCCTTTATCACCACCCTCTCAGCAGCTGCAACCGCAGTCAAAGGAATCGAACGGCAGCGCTCCGGCGATCTCTCGGTCTTCACTGTTCAGGAATATCACAAAGCTATTACCCCTTCTTAAACGGTTGTCTCACCTTTCCCTCTGCTCCGATTTTTTCACGTTTCCGCCGGAAGTGAGAACCTCTTTAGTGGTCAAGCGTCTAATATGCTTGACTTCCAATGTCGTTTCCCATAAATTTAATGCGTTAATGCAATCAGTTCATATCCCACTTTAAGCTGGCATGGCTAGTTACTTGCAATATCTATGGCGGGTTCAACCTGGAAAGCAAGGGTTTCTCATGTGGAAGAGACTGATCCTTCTTCAGGCTTGCATGATGCTTTTTCCTTTGGCTTTGTCCGCTCAGGTAAGGAATGCCGAACAGACAAGTGCTTTAGCGGAAGAACAGGATTATGCCTTCGCCTACGGGTTGTTTGAGGACGGTTTGTTTCAACTGGCCTCTGAGCAGTTCGACAGGTTTGTAGCGAAATATCCGTCAAGCATGAAACGAATCGATGCAACCTTCCTGGGCATCGAAGCAAGGTTTCAACAGCAGCAGTTCGACACGGCAGCCCGGCTCTTCCGCAAGTTTCTCTCCGAATATCCTGATACCCGCCTTTCCGACGATGCGTATCTCCGTCTTGGTGAATCGTATCTTCGCATCAAGAAGCATGAAGAAGCTCTTGAAGCATTGAAAACCGTATTGAATGAGTTTGGTGAAAGTGAGCTCGCCGGTGAAGCGGCCTACTGGGCCGGCGATGCATACGGACGAATGGGGGATTACGAAAACGCCGTCAAGTACTACACCATGGCGTTTGAGCACTATCCCGGGAATCGTCTGAGGGATTATGCTCTTTATGCCGTGGGTTGGACATACCAAACAAAAGGGGAGTACTCCAAAGCAATCGAGTGGTATGACCGATTGCCATCCATGTTCCCTGAAAGCGAGCTCGTTTCTGCTTCTCTCGTTCGCCGCGGCGAATGCTTTTTCTATACAAAAGAATACCGCAAGGCGATTCAGGAGATCAACAACTCGGCTCGCGCCATTACGCGGCCCGAAGAACAGGGAGAAGCGGCGTATCTCATCGCTGAAGCATATTATCATCTTGGGGAATTCGAACAGGCACGAAGCCACTATGATCAGTTCCTGGAGGCTTATCCTGATCACAGGTTGTCCCGCGAGGTCCTGTACGCACTTGGTTGGACCTACTTGAAAACAGCTGATTATCTCCGGGCTGCAAGCACGTTTGATCGGCTTGTGGCGGGGTCAGATGCTCTTGCTCACAGCGGGCTGTTCCGAAGGGGTGTCGCAGAGAAATTTGGCGGAAAGGGCGATGCTGCGCTTGCAACCTGGAAAGACGTGGTTTCGAAAGCAGCAGCGGGCGAGTTTTCCGATAATGCGTTGTACGAAAGCGGCTTGTTGCTGTACGAACAGAAGAAGAGCGGCGAAGCACTTCCGTTCTTCGAAAGAGTGATCAAACAATACCCGTCGAGCGACGTTTTCGCGGATTCCTACCGCATGGCAGGAGAATGCCTTCTCGCCGATTCGAGTTACGAAAAAGCCAAAGAATACTTTGCCAGGGCCATTGCGGTGCCCAATGCGTCATTCGAAGCAAGAGTGAATGCTTCCTATCAGCTCGCATGGTGCCAGTATAAGCTGGCCCGATTGCCGGAAGCCGTACAGTTATTTACCCAGTTCCTCGAGGTTTTTTCCGGCCACCCCAAAGCGACGGACGCGAGATTCTGGAGGGCAGAGGCTTCTTACCGATTAGCGCACTTTCAGGCTGCGGCAAACGACTATCTTGCAGTTGTCGGCACAAACACTGTCAGAGAGGAAGAGGCGCGGTACGGAGTTGCGTGGTCCTTTTTCAAACTGAACGATTTTGGGAAGGCGAAAGATCATTTTTCAGCCCTCCTTTCCTCCTTCCCGAACGGTAAATTTGTCTTTGATGGGAGGTTGCGACAGGCAGATTCCTTCTTCTTTCTTAAGGAATACGCCGGTGCGGAGGCGGCCTACAGGGCTGTCATTCGGCTCTTTCCGGATGCGCCAACCGTTGACTACGCGTACTATCAACTGGGTCAGACCTATTATCGGAACGGCAATTATAATGATGCTGTCCGTCAATTTACCGAGCTCATGAAGACATTTCCGAAATCGGATCTCGCCGATGATGCCCAGTACGCCATGGGTTGGATCTGGTTTCAGAACAAACAATATGTCGAAGCGATCAAGGAATTCCAGAAGCTGATTCAGAGTCGTCCGGAGAGCGATCTTGTTCCCAAGGCTACCTACAGCATCGGAGACGCGTATTATAATCAGCAGGAATATGCTGCCGCGGAGAAGGCCTACAGGAATGTGCTGAATCAGTTCCCCCAAAGCGCGTACGTTGCCGATGCGATAACCGGGATTCAATACTGCCTCCTCGCCCAGGGGAAAAAAGAAGAGGCACTGCGCGTAATCGATACGTTTGTCAAAGAGAATCCGAAAGCATCTGCTGTTGAATCCCTGCTCCTGAAGAAGGGGGATTTGCTGTACAGTCAGCAGCAATATGACTCCGCCATTCGGGAGTACATGAGCTTTGCGGACAAATACCCAGGTTCGCCTCACGTAGCGGCGGCGTTCTACTGGACGGGAAAGTGTTATCAGGCCCAAAACCGGCTTCTGGATGCCTCCCAGGCTTTTGAGCGGGCGGCTTCTGTTGCCGACGGATCTCCGAAAATCATTGCCCAATCTCTGCTCGATCTGGGTGAAACGTACCTGAGACTCAAGAGCTATGAGAAGTCGCTCAACGTTCTTTCCCGCCTGGAAAAGTCGTACTCTGAATCCGAGGCAGCGCCTGACGCGATGTATCTTGGAGGATTGGCCCTCAAAGAAAGCGGAAAAGCAGCGGAGGCACACCAAAGGTTCAATGCTCTCATCGGGCGGTTTTCGAAGTCAACGGCGGCGGACAAAGGCAGGATCGCCCTCGCCCGCATCTACCGTGAGGAGACGAATTTTGACGAAGCGATCCGTTTCGCCGAACAAGTGGCGACGAGCAGAACCGACGTGATTGGTGCAGAAGCGCAATTCCTCATCGGCCTCACCGAAGCTTCCCGTGGAAACTGGCAGGGAGCGATCACGGCGTTCCTCAGATTGCGCTATATCTTTCCGACCCAGGAAGAGTGGCTCGTGCAGGGGTACCTTGGTTTGGGCGAGGCGTACGAGAAGACCAATGAACCGCGTCGCGCACAGGAGGCCTATCGGAGTGTTCTGAAATTCGATCGGCAGCGCGAGGCCGTTGCCGAAGCACAGCGCCGTCTGAAAAGGATGGAGCGGTCATGAGCCTGAGGAGCTTTCTCTTCTGGGTTGCGCTCCCGTCGTTGCTTGCGGGTCAGGAGCCCGCAAAGCAGGATGAGGGCAAGCGACAGCCATCATCACGGCCGCTTGGTGCCCAGCAGGATCAGAGAAAGGAACAGCCCCTTCCCGCCATTGATTTGCCTGAATTCGTTATTACCGGAGCTGCGTCGATCAATCCCCCGGACGCGCGGAAGAATCAGCTGGAAGAATCGGGGATGTATCATCGCAACGCAGCAGAGAACACCACCGGAACAAGGGACAGAGAAAGTGTTGACCTTGGTGAGAGATTCAAACAGGGTTTGTTTCTCTCAGAGAAATGGACCGGAGGATTCATGAGGGCCGCGATGGGAAACTTCTTTACTCCGGAAATACAGGCCATGGCGAGTTTGGCCGATCCCGCCTATGATCTGGCAGGTTCAGTGTACTATCGTCGGACAAAAGGATTCACGCGCTATGCCGACGCATCCGGCGGGAAAATCGGCCTGGCGGGGAGCCACGAGCTTCAAACAGGTTCGCCGTCCTTTCGGAACCTCCGGCTCGGAGCGGGAGCTTCGTTCGAAGTTCAATCCTACAAGTTCTTCGGTTCTCTGCGGCCGTCAACGGAGCGCTCCCTTTCAGGCTTCGATCTGAAAATCCATGCAGCGGCAGACTTCGATACTGATCTCTCGGGTCGTTCGGGATTACTGTTTCAGTCATTTAACATGCAGGACAGTTCGACAACGACAACGGAAAACGGATTCGCGGCTGAAATCGCGGGATCGGTTCCGGTATACGACATTCCCATCGCCGTTCGCGCCCGGGGCAGTTTCCTGACAATTTCATCCCTTTCTTCGCAGGACATCTCCCTTGTCTCTTTGAGCATGGCTTTTCCAGTTGTTCGATGGGGGGATGTATCCCTTCGTATGAGTGCAGAAGGATATCGTGTAACGGGGATGAACGGACAAGAGGGTAGTTATCTCTTTCCTCAACTGTTTGTGAGGATCCCTTTTTTGCCCGCTCACGCGGCGTTTGCCTCTTTTGAGCCCTCTGTTGATTTCCGGATGCTGCGCAGTTCCGTGGAGAAAAATCCTTACATCTCGGCCAACACTTCGATTCGTCACACGATCAATAAACTGACCGTTTTAGGAGGATGGGAGTCGGCCTGGACTCCATGGTTGACGACAAAGTTCTGGGTAGAACATCGGTCCATGACCAACTACCCGCTTTATGTTGATTCCGCATCATCGGGGGTGTGGAATTTCATGTACGGCGGGATTACCACGCTGACGGCGTTCCACGCATATGCAGTTGCAAACATCGGTTCAAATGATTATTTTGCGATGAGTGCGGAAACACGTGACACGAGGAATACTCTTGTGTTCCGCGTTCCGTACGTGCCCGCGCTTGAACTCTCGGCGCTTTGGCTCCATCGCTTCGATTTTGCTGTGAATGTTTCACCCACTCTGGGGTTTGTGGGGTCGAGGCATGCCGACATGACGGGAACCGCCCGAATGGAAAGCAGCGTTCGTGCGGGATTGAAGGTGGAATATGTGGGCATCCGCGATTTGATGCTTTTCGCAGAAGCCACGAACCTTGCAAATGAGCGGTTCGAAATCTGGAGAGGATACCGGGCTGAGCCTTTGAGAGTTGGCCTGGGGCTTTCCTATCGCTGGTAAGCGTGACAACAGATCAATCAATGGAGGAACCATGCCTAATGTCAATCTGATTGAGGAGGAAGGCGGCGAAGGTGGGATGCAGCCGATCGCTGCGCCTACCAGGAAGGGTGGTGGCGGCGGAGGAGGTTCGACGTTTCTTATTATCATCATCGTCATTGTTGTCCTCGGCGGAGGAGTGTTTGCCCTGAACAAGTTCGGTATTATCAAACTTTGGGGCAAAAAACCGCAACCGGTCGTTGTTGCGCAGATTCCGGAAGAGCAGTTTACTCCGGAGCAATATGCGGATACCACGATGATGACCGACACGACCGGAGTGTCGTTTGTCGAAACACCTCCTCTCACGGAAGAAAAGCCTGAAATGATGTCGGGCCTTGTGACGGACAAGGGCGGCAAAGCGTCGAAGATCTCCGGGTCAGCATCGACTTCTTCTTCTCTGAGCGGGATGAAGGGCAATTACACCATCCAGGTTTCCGCGTGGCGTGATCGCGCGACGGCAGAAAAATATGTTCGACGCCTCGAAGACGCCGGATATCCGGCCTTCGTCGAGGTGCGCAGCGTCAAGGATGGTTCGTGGTTCACCGTGAGAATCGGGCGCTACCCGTCGATGAAAGACGCGAAAAAAGCTGTCGATTCGTTTGCCTACGAGCTCAAAGCAAACTATTGGATCGATAAGGTTCGCTCCAATTAAGAACGTTCTTTTTCACAACTCCTCCATTTCTTATGAGTCTCCTTGATCTGTTTGTAAAGGGTGGGGTCTTCATGTACCCCATCCTTTTTTGTTCTATTCTGGCTCTGGTAGTCGTCGTGGAGCGATTTCTTGTTCTGCGCAAAGCCAAAATCGACGCAGGCCAGTTCATGCTCAGGCTTCGCAGCGTCTTGCAGCGGGGCAATATCATGGAAGCAATCAATTTTTGCTCCAAGACGGATGCTCCGCTCGCCAACATCCTCAAGAAGGGACTTGTCAAGTATCCCGAGGGTCACGAAAGGATACGCGAAGCGATCGAGAACGCCGGAAAGGAGGAAACCTTCAAGCTCGAACACCGCCTCGGCCTCCTTGCTTCCGTTGCAGGTATCGCACCCCTCCTTGGATTTCTGGGAACAGTCACCGGCATGATCGGAGCGTTCAGAACCATTGAACAGCTCAGCGGTGCCGTCAACCCCAGCGATCTTGCTGGAGGCATCTGGGAAGCGCTGCTCACAACCGCATTCGGTCTTATGGTGGGAATCACGGCATTCGGTTTTTACAATTACTTTGTCAATCGTGTGGGCCGTTTTGTTTTCGAAATGGAAAGCGGATCAGAAGAGTTTCTCGACCTCGTCGTGTCGGGCAAGCTGGAAGAGAATGAAGCCGGCATGGCGCCAAGAGTTTCCGCGCCTCAAGAAGAGTACTTCAAGGAAAAGGGGAAGCGATGAAATTTTCCACGCAGCACAAGGAACTTTCTGTTTTCTCCTATTCGTCCCTCACCGATATTGTCTTCCTCCTTTTGATTTTCTTCCTGCTTTCGTCTTCCTTTGTGGTGCAATCGGGCATCAAGATTCAACTCCCGAAATCGGAGATTGCCGAGGAAGAGACGCAGCGCCAGATTGTGGTGACGGTGACGGAGAAAGGAGCAATCTATCTCAACGATAAGCAGCTCGGCGTCGAAACGCTGGGTTCGCAGCTGGCTCCTCTTCTCGAGAAGGATCGGGACAAAGTTGTCATTATCAAAGCCGATCAGGCTGTAAGCCTTCAAAGCGCTGTTCAGGTGATGGATATTGCGAAGGGGGTCGGCGCCGCAAGGCTTGTCATTGCAACACAACAGGGATTGTGATGCTATGGCTATGAGCAGGGAAACCCGTGCGGGATGGCTGACTTCCATCGTTGTCCATGGAATTCTTCTCTTCGTGTTCTTACTCGTGAGCATTCCGGAAATCGTCCAGAAGCAGGATTTCATCGAGGTCATTTGGGGAGCACCAAGTCTTGCGGCGGAAAGGGAGCCTGCGCCTGCGGCGAGCGAACCATCCGCGTCCCCTCCGCCGTCAACGGTCATTTCGAAGAAGCAGCCGGCGTCGAAAAAACAGTCTCAGCCCGTCATTCTTCCAGAAAGGAGAATGACCGATCTTTCTGAAGAAACTTTCAGGGAGCAACGAGGGGAAAAATTGGAAACGCCGATGCAAGGGGCTTCCAAGCCGGCTCCTCTCCAAGGGGGGATAGGCGAACGGGAAGGCGCTGCAGGACAACAGGCAGGAGAGAGGGACCGCCCTGATCCTTCAACGGTACCGGGGTCATCGGCAGGCAAGGCCCCCGGCACGGGAAGTCTGGGTGAGGGGGTGGCAAAGGGTGTGGCGTTCTCCATTCAATGGACCCAAGGCGGGTCTCGGAGAAAAATCAGCGGTGACCTTCCCAAGTATCCGGAAGGAGTCAATGTTCAGGCGCAAATCAAGATCCTGGCCGTTGTTCTGCCGGATGGTTCCGTCCAATCGGCCCAGCCGGCTCAAAAAGGGAACACCAGGCTTGAGGAAGTCGCCATGAAGGAAGTTCGCTTCTGGAAGTTTGAACCTCTCCGTACCTCTCAACCTCAGCTCGAACAAAGCTGCATCGTCACATTTCTCTTCACTCTCCAGTAGACCCCTTCCCGGGCAATCCTTCACCTTCCTTCGCTCCTCGAGGTCTGATCACCATCCACACAACACCTTCGACAATGGTGAGAAGTGTGAGCGTCAGAGCATCCCTGTCGAGCCATGATGCAAGGCCTTCGGGCGGGAAGAACAAACCGGTTACCATGGTGAGAATGGTCCAACCCACGGAGAACAGGATGCCGAACAGACCGACTGCCAGCAAGCCTTCTCCTGTCCCTCCGCTCCGTCTTTTCTTCGCAAACACCCACACGGCAACGATGCCATGGAGAGAGAAGATAACGGCGGAAACCATTTCTTAGTATGCATCCTTTCCGAAGAGTACTGCCCGGAGAGTCTTTAAGATAATCTTCACGTCGAAAACGATGGACCAGTTTTCCATGTAATAGACGTCATATTTCGTCCTTTCCTCAATGGGGGCATTGCCCCGCAGACCAATGACCTTCGCCCATCCGGTCATCCCGACCTTCACGCGGTGGCGGTCCAGATACTTTGGGATCTGATCCTTGAACTGCTCCACAAAGAAGGGCCTTTCAGGCCGTGGTCCAACAAGGGACATTTCTCCCTTGAGAACATTCACAAGCTGGGGAAGTTCATCGAGGCTGAAGCGCCGAAGGATTCTTCCCACCTGCGTTGTTCGAGGGTCATTCTTCGCGGCCCACACGGGACCGGTTTCCTTTTCTGCCTCGGTGCGCATCGTTCTGAATTTTATGACGCGGAAGGTTTTCCCATCGAGGCCCACTCTCTCCTGGTGAAAAAACACGGGCCCAGGGGACGTCGCTTTGATCACAAGGGCGAGCAAGGCAAAGACAGGGCTTGACAGGAGGAGGATCACGCTTGCGAAAACGATATCAAAGATCCGCTTGATGATGCGGTTCCACGGCGTCAGGGAGGCTTCCCGAACCTGAATGAAAGGCATCCCCTCCAGTTCCTGAATTCTGACCCGGCTCGTCATGATTTCCACCATGTCCGGAGCCATCATCATTTCGGCGTTGAGGCCCTGACAATCGCGGACAAGGTTTGTCAATTTCTCGTGCTCGGAAGAAGGCAGCGCAAGGAGCACGAGATCGATCGCGTGTTGCTGAAGATATGCCGGAACGTTCGTCACCGAACCGAGCCGCAAGGCGCCGGGAAGTTGAAGATGATCGTGATCCCCGACGGAAAAATAACCCACGACATTATACCCAAGGGAGACGTTCGACGTCAAGGATTCGAAAACGCGCTTTGCGGTTTCGTTGGTACCGACGACAACGACCGTCCGAATGTCACGGCCGCGTCTGTAGCGTGCCTGCTCCACTTTGAGCACGACAAACCGCCCGATCGAGAGGAAAACGACGGAAGAGACGGCGAGAAGACCGAAAACAAGCCGTGAGAATGAAAATGCCCGGTAGAAGAACGCGGCGGCCATGACGACGAGCATACCGACGGCAACGACCCTGACAATGGGAAAAAATTCATCGGAAAAGTGGATCGTCCTCCGTGTCGCGTACATGCCCTTGGCGTTGAAGAGGAACAACCACGCAGGAATGACGAAAAAAGATCCATAGACGTAAGCCTCTAAGGGGGGGATCCCGAGCTCGGCAGGAACCATCTCTGTAAATGGCGAAAAAAAGCGGAGCCAATAGGAAAAGAGAAACGCTCCTTCAATCGCGGCAAAATCGGAAAGAACCGTCAGAAGGGGAACAAGAACATCTTTGCGGGAGGTGGCCATGGGAGTGAGCGAGGCCTAACCGTACAGCTCCTGCTCAACCTGCTGAAAGATGATGTGTCCCACGGTAATATGCCCCTCCTGGATGCGCTGCGTATCCTGCGCCGGGATAATAATGGAAAGATCGGCCAACGTCTTCGAGATGCCGCCGTCTTTGCCGAGGAAGCCGATCGTCCACATCTTCTTCTCCCGCGCCTTCTTGAACGCCCTGTTGATGCTTTCAGAATTGCCGCTGGTGCTGATGCCGATCAGCACGTCTCCTTCCGACCCAAGCGCCTCAACCGACCGGGCAAAGACATTGTCGTACCCAAGGTCGTTGGCTCCGGCAGTCAGATTCGACGTGTCAGTGGTCAATGCGATTGCCGGGAGTGCCGGCCTCTGAATCGCGGGCGACAGGCGTATGACAAATTCCGTGGCAAGATGCTGTGCATCTGCTGCGCTTCCGCCGTTTCCGCAGAGAAGAATCTTTTTTTGCGCTTGAAGCGCTTTTTTCAGGATATCGATTGCCTCGGAAATTTGAGGAAGAAGCTGATCGGCAATCCTTTGCTTCGTGGCGGCGCTTTCCTTCAGCGAATTCCGGATGAATTGTTCGCGCTCGTGGTTCATGGGGCGGCTTTCACTTTCGTGGAATGGATCGCTTCGGCGAATTCCCTGATCAGCGAAGAATGACCCTTTTGCTCGAGAATGGTCCCTGTCACAACAAATGACGCACCCGCAGCGACTTTCTTGCGTGCGTCTTCCGGTTCCCGAATTCCGCCGCCGACGATCATTGGCAATGATGTATGGCTCCGTATCGTCCGGATCATCGCATCGGGTACAGGCTGGTCCGCTCCGCTTCCCGCATCGAGATAAAGACATTTCATCCCGATGGTCTCCGCAGCAAGCGCGTGGGCAAGGGCGATGTCGGACTTGTGTTGCGGGATCGGCTTCGTGTTGCTGATAAACTCCGCCGAAGTGGTCTGTCCGGTGCCGATGAGCATGTAGCCGGTCGAGATCGCTTCCAATCCCATGCGTTTGATGATCGGGGCAGCCAGAACCTGGTTTCCGATCAGGTGTTCGGGATTCCTTCCGCTGATGAGAACAAGGAAGAGGATTGCATCCGCTGCCGGAGAGACCTGAAACAAGCTTCCGGGAAAAATCATGACGGGAAGGGTGGTGTTGCGCTTGATCAGCGATATATGCTTCTCAAACTCGCTCGTCATCATGAGACTTCCTCCCACGAGAAAGCCGTCAACGCCCGCCTCCGTCGCATTGCGGACAAACGATGGGAGACTCTCCTCCTGGATCTTGTCGGGATCAAGGAGAATCAGATATCCCGCCCCTTGCTTTTCGCGGATGGATTGCAGCCGATCAAATGTCGTCATTGCGCGTGTTCCCCTGTATGAAGAAAATTCCGAATGATGGATTCAACCGTATGAAGCGCCCCTGGAAGGCCGGCGACGTCCTTGGCTCCTGCAGTCGCCATGTGGGGGCGGCCACCACCTCCTCCTCCGAGCAGCTTCGCAACGGCCCCGACGATCTTTCCTGCCTCCAGTTTTTTGGATGCAGCCAGGTCGTCCGTAACAACGCAGACAAGAGCGACCTTTTCATCAACAACGGATGCGAGCAGGCCTACGCCACTCCCGATTTTCAATCGGATCGTATCGCCGAGAGATTTCAGCTCATCCATGGTTCCCACGGTGACCTGGGCTGTCACGAGACGGAATCCGTTGATCGTCGTCCCTTTCCTGATCAGGGCATCGATATCCGATGTGAGAGACTCGATTCTGCGGCGGGAAAGAGCCCGATCCAACTGCTTCCGTGCATCGGCCAGTTTCAGAATAATTTGTTCAAGCTCGTGCCGGTTGCCGTCTTCGCCGTGAAACGCCTCAGCGAATGATCTGAAATCTGCTGAGACCGGCTTTCGCTGCTTTGCGAGAGCGTCGAGGCTCTTCTCTGTCTGCTGGAGCAAAGCCTTCTCGCCCTCTGTGCCCGCCGACTCTGCATGAAGCTGAAAGGCTTCATCAAGCTGCTGACGGGCGTATGCGAATCGCTCCTGAAAATCCTTTCCCTTCAAATTCAGTAATGTTCTTGCATGATCAGCGGTGACTGCTTCAATGCGCCTGATTCCGCTGGCGACACTCCCCTCGGAACGGAAATGGAAGAACCCGATTTCAGCTGTATTGCGAACGTGGGTCCCACCACACAGTTCGACGGAAAACGCCGGATCAATTTCCACCACGCGTACCCGCTCACCGTATTTTTCGCCGAAAAACATCTTGACGTTGGGCCAGCGCTTCTTTGCCTCTTCAATGGTCAGCCATTCCTTCGGATCGTTCAAAGCGTGCACGTTGATTCCAGCGGCAATCTTTTCGTTTACCAGATCTTCAATGGCGCGAAGCTTCTCAGGCACAACCTTGTCGAAATGGTTGAAATCGAAGCGCAGATGGTCGTCGGCAACCAGCGAACCCGACTGATGCAAATGACTGCCCAGAACCCGCCGGAGTGCTTCATGCACCAGATGAGTTGCTGTGTGGTTCCTCATGATGGCAATTCTTCGGTCTTTGTCAACTTTTGCCGTGACCTTTCTTGCCGTAGCCTTTCCGAGAGAACCCTCGAACGTGTGCGCAATAATGGATCCTGCTTTGAACGTATTAGTGACCCTGACGGCGCCTTCCCCAAGAACCAGGACTCCCGTGTCACCTACCTGGCCCCCTGATTCGGCGTAGAACGGCGTTTTGTCGAGGACGACGAGATTATCGCTGACCGTTTTGACCGTCGCTTCCTGTTCAAAACTCTCATAGCCCGTAAAAACTGTCGGCGAAACGTCAGGGGGGAGTGCCTTGAGGATGTCAGGAGCCGAGACAGTTTTCGCGGAATCGCGTGATCTGCTGCGCTGCTCCCCGAGCAGTTTGTCGAACCCCTCTTCGTCGACCTCCAGCCCCCGTTCTCTGGCCATGAGGGTGGTCAAATCCAAGGGAAACCCAAACGTGTCGTAAAGCCGGAAGGCGTCGTTGCCCCCGATGAACGAGGAACCTCGTCGTTGGCATGCTTTGACAATGTCGTCAAAGATCTCAAGACCGCGGTCGAGCGTTGCACCGAATCCTTCCTCTTCACCTTTGATCACCTGTTGGATGTGATCTTTCTTCTCTTTGATTTCAGGGAACACATGGCTCATTGTGTCCACGAGCATTGGTACAAGTTCGTAGACAAAGGGGTTGTGCATCCCCAGGTTTCTGCCAAAGCGCGCTGCACGCCGGAGGATGCGCCGAAGAACATACCCTCGTCCCTCGTTCGAGGGGAGAGCCCCGTCTCCGATGGCAAACGTAAGCGTACGGACATGATCAGCAACCACTCGCATCGCCGTGTCAATTTCCTTTTGGACGGGGGACAGAGACCCGTCCATCCTGCCGTCATACGGTTTTCCGGTGATCTTCGAAACGGCGTTGATGAGCGGAGTAAACACATCAGTGTCGTAATTCGACATCTTGTTCTGGAGAACAGCACAGAGGCGTTCGAACCCCATTCCCGTATCGACATGTTTGGCGGGAAGGGGAGTCAGGGTTCCCGATCGGTCGCGATCGTATTGAATAAACACGAGATTCCAAATCTCGATGACGTCCGCCGTACCCGCGTTGATCATATCAGGGGTCGCCGATCCGCCCGCAGTCCGGTCCATGTGGATTTCGGAACAAGGGCCGCAGGGCCCCGTTTCACCCATTTCCCAGAAATTGTCCTTTTCGTCGAATCGCAGTACATGGGCCGGATTGATATCGGTGACCTTTTTCCACAAGCGCTCGGCCTCATCATCGTCTTTGTAGACCGTCGCCCATAATCGTTCTTTCGGGAGCCCCCAAACGGTGGTCAGCAGTTCCCAGGACCACTCGATTGCCTCTTTCTTATAGTAATCGCCAAAGGACCAGTTGCCGAGCATTTCGAAAAAAGTGTGATGATAGGTGTCGCGGCCCACTTCTTCCAGGTCGTTGTGTTTACCGCTGACGCGAATACATTTTTGTGTGTCAACAGCGCGGGAATATGATCGCTTGCCTGAGCCGAGGAAAACATCCTTGAACTGATTCATTCCAGCGTTGGTGAAAAGGAGGGTGGGATCTTCATACGGGATGACCGGCGCGCTTGGAACGACCGTGTGGCCGCGATCCTTGAAGAAGGAGAGGAAGCTCTTTCGAATCTCGCTCGATGTCATCTCATTGTCCCGGAAGGCGCAAGAACAGATTTGAGCCCGGCTAAACCTCGATATGTGTGTGAAGGGCGATTTCTTCCAGGACAGCGGAAACCCGGAGGCACTCGTTCATCGGCCCGTCAAAGACGATGGCCTTCCCCTTTGAATGGACTTCCCATGTCAACGCTTCGGCCCTGGAGGAGTCGCACCCGAGCGCTTTGATGAGCTGACCGATAACTTCTTCGAACGTATGGAGCTCGTCGTTATAGAGTATGACTTTCGCCGGCTCCTGCGTCAGGAGATCGGATTCATCCCTCTCCTCGCCGGCAGGGCGTTCGATACTCACATCCAATATTTCCTGGCCGAAATCAGAACTCATCGCGCTCTTCTTCGAAAATAGGCAAAATTGACATGGGTTTCAATTAATTGAGCCAAAGAAAAAGGCATCCCACAACTGCGGGGATGCCTTGAATGTCGCGCACAACGGGATTACATCTGGCTGATGATTGCCTCTCCGAATTCGGAGCATCGGACTTCTTTTGCCCCCTCCATCAACCGGGCAAAATCGTAGGTGACGACTTTTGACCTGATGGTCTTTTCAAGACCCCGTATGATGAGGTCGGCGGCTTCGGTCCATCCCATGTACCTCAGCATCATCTCTCCCGAAAGGATGACAGAACCGGGATTCACTTTGTCCTGATTGGCGTATTTCGGGGCCGTTCCGTGCGTGGCTTCGAAAACGGCAAAGCCATTCTCATAGTTGATGTTTCCTCCCGGAGCAATCCCGATTCCTCCAACCTGTGCGGCAAGGGCATCCGAAATGTAGTCCCCGTTCAGGTTCAGAGTTGCGATAACATCGTACTCGGCCGGCCGGGTGAGTATTTGCTGAAGGAAATTGTCGGCGATCATGTCCTTGATCGTCATGCGGTTCGGCAGCTGCACCCAGGGTCCGCCGTCGAGGAGCTTTCCTCCAAATTCCTTCTGGGCAAGCTCGTAGCCCCAGTCCCGGAAGGCGCCTTCGGTGAATTTCATGATGTTCCCCTTGTGCACAAAGGTTACCGACGACCGTTTGTTGTCGACGGCATACTGAATCGCAGCCCGAATCAGCCGTGCACTTCCCTCCGCAGAGACGGGTTTGATGCCGATACTGGAAGTGTTGGGAAAACGGATTTTCTTGACTCCCATCTCCTTTTGCAGCCACCCGACCACCTTTGCCGCCTCGGGCGTACCTGCCTTCCATTCGATCCCAGCGTAAATGTCTTCGGTGTTCTCACGGAAGATGACCATGTTGATCATCTCAGGCTTCTTAACGGGAGACGGTACACCGTCAAAATAGCGAACGGGTCGAAGACAGACGTAGAGGTCAAGCATTTGTCGAAGGGCGACATTGATGGACCGAATGCCTCCGCCGACCGGGGTTGTCAAAGGTCCCTTGATGGCGACAATATGAGCCTTGATGGCCTCAAGCGTATCATCGTGGAGCCAGGTATTCGGGCCGTATACCTCGTTTGCTTTCTCGCCGGCGTACACTTCAAACCACACGATATTTCGTTTCCCGCCGTAGGCTTTTTGCACGGCAGCGTCAAATACCTTTTGCGAAGCCCGCCAGATGTCCGGGCCCGTTCCGTCTCCTTCGATGAAGGGGATAATGGGAGTGTCGGGAACCTGAAGCTTCCCGCTGGCAAACGTGATGGCTTTCCCCCCTGCAGGGGGCGTAAGGCGAACGTACTGAGGCATCGGGAATAATCTCCTTGGTCAGGAATGCTGGTGGATGGAGGTCCGGATTTTCATTCCGTATTCCTCCATTTCCCCGTTTCGATATTCCTTCAACTTCAGGACGAACCGAATGTCATCATCTTTGTAGCGCGGGGTGATATGGAGGTGAAAATGAAAGACCGATTGTCCTGCAATATGCCCGTTGTTCGAGAAAATATTAAACCCGTCGAGCTTCAGACTTTCAACCGTCGCCCGGGCCTCTGTGTGAGCGGCG
>CAZRPU010000005.1:0-70622 GCA_964602055.1 uncultured Ignavibacteriaceae bacterium | reverse complement strand
CCGCTCATGGCAGCGACGACGTCATCCTGATATTCCACGCGCAAAGGCATGGTTTTGATAAGCGGCGACGCAATGCGGTCGGCAGTCCGTTTCGCGGCATCGATATCAACGTCCGCAAGCGTAATGCCCGTGATGCCTTTTGAACGGGCGAGATCGAACGCCAGGGCGCTTCCCATAAGACCGGAACCGAGAATGAGGAATTTCATGGGTCTTTCTTTTTTTCAGTGTTCAGTAAAAGCAGTTGACGCGGGAACATATTTCGCCTCACGGGTCGCTCTGCTCACTTTCTCACCTCTCCTGTTTCCATGCTCCAGAACAACAAATCGAGTTCGTCCAGTGGAATGCCGGTTTTCTCGGCAAAACGCTGAAAACGCTTCTCGATGGCAAGGTACTTTTTCTTCGTGAGGGTAACGGGAAGAGTCCGGATGACGCCGAACCGCTTCAGGTTTCTGAGGATGTGGCGGTCCAGAATGGCCAATCCGCCGTTTTTACCGATGTTGCGGAGGAAATGCGTCGCTTCCTTGTAGCCCAGGCCTTTGACGTTTGCAACAAGCCAGTCCCGCATAGCAGAAGCTGAGGCGCCGTTCGACAGCGCATTCCGGATTTCGGGGAAATCCGTCCTCACCTTGAGGAGGCGTTTCGCCTTTGTCCGATGAAACCTCACATAGTGGGCTTTCTCTCTCAAAAGAAATTCCGGATCAAATCCCGTATCGGCGAACCCGCGTGTGCGCAGCTCATCGACGGTTCTCTCGGCGTGGACTGCGCTTGACTGGGGCGTCAGGAGGCAATAGATCAGCTCATAGAAGTAATTCTCGGGCTTGACCGCCGCAAAATCAAGCAGACGCGATCGAATCGCCGCCTGCCGCTGCCGGTGTTCTTTCTTCAAGCGTGCCAGATCGGAGACGTTGTTCCTCATTCTGCCAAAGACACTCTCTTCCCCCGAAGTCCGCCCGAAAGAGCGATCAGTCCGTCGCGCTCGAGGCCATGAAGCAGGTTCCGGAGCCAGGCATGTTCCCGTTTTGTGTAGCCCTTGAGGATTTCTTTGCCAAGGGTGTCGACGGCAATCATGCGTCGTCCCCTCAGATTTCTGAGTTTCTCCACGATGCGTCCCCGGTAGATTCTGTTGGGAATTCCCGCCAGGCCCGGTTCCTTCCTGCGTCGGGCATTTCGCTTGGCAATGGTAAATGCGCTGGGGCAGGCTTCCGCGAGCGGACAGCGGGAGCACCCGGGGTTTGAAGCGGTACACACCAAAGCGCCGAGCTCCATCAAAGCCTGGTTCCACTGATAGACATTTTTCCGCGGAAGAATCGCCTCTGCCAGGATCCAGGCCTCTTCAGCCGAAGAGGTTCCGGGGAAAACGCGGCTGAAAACTCTCCTGACATTCGTTTCAACAATCGGATGGCGCTGTCCGAACGCAAAACTTGCCACTGCTCTTGCGGTGTAGGGGCCTACTCCGGGCAGATGTTCGAGGATGGGGACCGACCGCGGTATGCGTCCTCCGAAACCCGCGACGACTTCCCGCGCGAGCCGGTGCAGACGAACCGCCCGGTTGTTGTAACCCATGCCACTCCACTCGCTAATGACGTTTCTGGTTCGGGCAGCCGCCAGGGAACGAATCGAAGGAAAGCGCTTGAGAAACCGGGGATAATGCTCCATCACCCTGTTGACCTGAGTCTGCTGCAGCATGATTTCCGAAAGCAGAATCTTGTAGGCGTCGCGCGTTTTTCTCCACGGAAGCGGCCGGGCCGACGTCTTGTACCAGGCGAGAAGACGCCTTCTGATGGAACGAACCCGGTTGGGGGAGTTCTTGGCTTTCATGCCCGCGTGAGCTTCTCAATAATCGAACGATTTCCTTCGAGCATGTCCAGCCGCTTCAGCTCATGGAGATCAACCCATCGGATGGTTTCAAAAACGTTGTTCTTCGGCTCCCCCGTGAAGTCCGTAATATGACAATATGCCACCTCGAATTTTCCCCCGTCATCGTAGACGGCGGTTTCATATTCCGTTTCCTGCACGGCCCGAACGTCAATCGCAAGCTCCTCGGCGAGTTCCCGGCGGACGCACTGGAGCGCAGTCTCTCCGGGCTCGAGCTTGCCTCCGGGGAATTCCCATTTGAGGCCGTAGCGGCTTCCTTTCTTGCGCTGACAGGCGAGGATCTTTCCGTTTCTCTTTAGTATGCCGACAGCAACGCGGGTTGTTTCCATCGAAGAGAAAATATAGCGAAAGGGGCGCGGATTTCCAACGGAGAGAAACATGCCGGCCATCCGCCCTTATAAGGAAACAGAAAAATCGGATCGCTTTGCCGCCCCGGATCGTGACGCACGAGGTTGCGGGAAGAGAAAAAAAAATGGAGATTGCAGCATGTTCCTGAGATTCCTTTCATTGACAGCGCTTCTTCTCTTCTGTACCGGCGGGTTGAGGTCGCAGGACACCGTTCGTGTCATGACGTACAATCTCCTGAGGTACTATCCGTCCGATAATTCCCGCGACCAGTTCTTTCGCACCGTCGTTCGCAGCGTCAACCCCGATATACTTGTCGTTCAGGAAATCGACACGGCTGCCGCAGTTCTGGGTTTTCTGACAAAGGTCATGAACGATGCCGGATCGACGGAATATTCTGCAGGCGTTTTCATCGACGGCTATGACTCCGACAACGCAGTTTTTCTGAAGTCGGGGAAATTCTCCTTCGTGGAGAACAAGCCCATACGAACGCGGCTGAGGGATATCAACCAGTTTACCCTTCTGCATCAGGCAACCGGGCGATCGCTTATCGTTTTCAGCGTCCATTTGAAGGCAGGCAACAGCGTGACGCCCGAAGCGGACTCGACCAGGAGATCGGAAGAAGTCGACAGCCTCCTCGCGGCAACGAACCTCCTACCTGCCGGGACGGATTTTGTGGTTGCGGGAGACTTCAATATCTATGGCTCGATGGAATCGGCCTATCAGAAGCTGGTTTCCTCCGTTTGCCAGGGGGGCTTTGTGGTCGATCCCCTCGTCATGAGCGGCGTCTGGAATGATCCGGTATATGCTCCGTTTCACACGCAGTCCACGCGCGTTCGGTCGTTCGGTTTTGGCGCAACCGGAGGGCTTGACGACAGGTTCGACATGATTCTTGTTTCGCAGGCGGTCAAAGACCCGGGCGGTATCTGGCTCCTTCCGGGCTCGTACGCGGCGTGGGGCAATGACGGCCAGCATTACAATGACTCGATCAACAGGCTCCCGAATGCAGCCGTTGCGGACAGCGTGGCGATGGCGTTACACGAGGCCTCCGATCATCTTCCCGTGGTCGTGAAGCTCGTTCTGGAAGACCCCCCGGTGCGGGCGGAGAATCTGCAAAGGATCAACCCTGAGAGTTTTCTCGTGAATTTTCCCAATCCGTTCAACCCGACAACAGAAATCTCCTACTATGTTCACGAGGCGGGACAGGTGGATCTCCGCGTGTTCGACATTCTTGGACGAGAAATCGCTGTTCTCGTGAACGATCGGAAATTGCCGGGCACGTATACAGTTCTCTGGCATGCTGTTCACCAGCCGGGCGGAATCTACTTTTGCCGGATGAGGTCTGGATTCTCCGAAGAAACGAGAAAAATGATTCTTGCGAAATGAACGCGACAAGGCGAGCGGCGACGTCCCTGGGACGCCCGTGTTCCTTGCTTTTCGCTCCGCCAATGCTTACTTTTTCGGACGATTGCCCGCTTCTTGCGGGCCCGCGTTGAATACATCACCGAAGTTGACTGATGCCGCTTTCTCCCGGCGGTTTCTCCTGGACGCTGCATGCCCCGATATTCGATCGACGAACTTCGAGCAATCTTCGCAAATAGCACCGATTTCAACGATCTCTTTGATGCATTTGAAGATGCCTTGGAACAGCAGATTCAGGACGTGGAGTTGTACCGCCTCCTGTTCTGGAACAATTCGCTCAGTCCCGATGAGCTGTGTCTGTTCGGAGGAAAGCTTGCCCGGGAATTTCCATCGATTGCCTATGATACGTATATGTGGCTCGCCAGCGTCTTCGAAGTCACGTATTCCGCATACGACAATTTTGAACTCGCCATTCTCTATTATAGAAAGGCGGCAGAAACAAAACCGGATGAGCCCGATCCGTATCTGGACGCCTGCGACTGTTATGATCCCGACTTGAACATTCCCCCCGTCGACGTGTTGATCGAATTTGTCAAGGAAGGCCTCAATCACGTCGGGAACAAGAAAACGCTCCTTCAGCGGCTGGCCCGTCTCTATGAAATGAGCGGCGATGAAGAACAGGCGGAATACTATCGGCGCCTCGCCGATAACCACAGTTCTTCGGAAGGATAGCATGGGTCTCCTGCAGTCTCCTGTCGCGCGCGGGTACATCTTCGTTCTGGTGGCGGTTTTCTTCTGGGGAGGTTCGGCTTCCTTTGCCAAGTACCTTTTTTCCACGCGTTTCGATACCCTCATCGTTGTCCAGATGCGTTCGTCCATCTCATTTCTTCTGCTTGCTCTCTATTTTCTTCTCCGTGATCGTTCCGTATTTCGCATCGAACGGCATGACCTGTGGGCGCTCGTCCTCGCCGGGCTCATCGGGATCGCCATGACCAATTTCTCCTACTATTATACGGTGAGCGAATCGACCGTCGCGACTGCCATTCTCATTCAATATACCGCCCCCGTGCTGGTGATGGTGTACGCCGTCGCCGTTTCGAAAGAAGAAGCTCTCAACGGAATCAAAGTGATGGCTCTGCTCCTGTCATTCGCCGGATGTTTCTTCGCCGTCAGCGGAGGAGATATGACCGCTTTTCGCCTCCAGGGATGGTCGGCCGTCAGCGGGATAGCCTCTTCGTTGAGCTACGCCTTCATGCTCCTCATCAGCAAGCATCTTCTGCGGAAGTATTCCGTCTGGACCATGCTCCTCTATGCGTTCGGGTGCTCAACCGTCTTTTGGATACTGATCAACAATCCCTGGCAGATCGCCGAGAAGGGGTACTCGTCCGGCGATTGGGGAATTCTGGGATTCTTTGCGCTCGTGTCCATCCTTATCCCGCACTCGATGTTTGCATCGGGCCTGAAGCTGCTCGATGCGTCCACGGTGGGGATTGTGACCATGGTGGAGCCCATCGCTGCAATTGGCATTGCCTACTTTGCCCTCGGTGAATCTCTGGGCGGTGCTCAGATCATCGGAGGAACCGCGGTTATTGGGGCCGTCCTGCTTCTGCAGTCTGTTGAAACCCGCAAATGGATGAGATCAAGGAGGCTTCGGAATGCCGGGTGAACGAAGGATTGCACGCATGAGAGAAACCCTGCTCCACCGACAGCCCGACCTCACGGTTGTCATCGAAAACATCCATGACCCGCACAATGTCAGCGCCATCCTGCGGTCATGCGATGCAGCAGGGGTTCTGGAGGTGCAATTGCTCTACACTGCCGAACAATTCCCCAGAATCGGGAAGAAGAGCTCCGCGAGCGCCGGAAAATGGATCACCACACGGAAGTTCCAGTCGGCACAGGAGTGCTTTGCCGCATTGCGAAAAGAAGGATTCTCGATTCTCGCCACCCATCTCGGACGGGACTCCCGATCCGTTTTTGATCTCGACCTGAGAGGGAGAATTGCCCTTGTCTTCGGCAACGAGCACCGCGGAGTTTCGGATGAGATCGCTTCGATGGCCGACGGCAATTTCCAAATACCCATGTTCGGGATGATTCAGAGCCTGAACGTCTCCGTCGCGTGTGCAGTGACCTTGTTCGAAGCGGTGCGGCAAAGATCGATGCAGGGAGATTACGAAAGGGCAAAACTCCCGAAGCAGGAGGTTGAACAGCTGCTCCGGGAGTGGTCTTTCAAAGGGAAGAAGCCCGGAAAGAAACGATGAGCGTGAAACCCGAGACGGCGCAATTTCTCACAGACCTTGAGCGCTTTGCGAACAAACGGTTCGAGCATGGAACGGCAGTCGGCTTCCTTCTGGAGGAGGCGCGCGCCCGGGGAATGATGCAGGTGTTCGACGATCTGGTGTTCATCGCCAAGTTTCTGGCAAAGACGTTTGATCTCCTGAAACGTATCGGCCCCGACGGCGAGGGATATGTGAAAATCTCCGGCGAATTTCAATCGAACCTCGAGAAAGCGCAAACGCTGGTCAAGACCCTTCTCAAGGAGTCTCCGGATGAACAACGACGTCCGCTGGTGGAGGCCTACCTGAGCCTTGACCAGGAAAGCATGGTTTCCTTCATGGCGCTTGTTCGCGAGCTGGCGTGGGTGAAGAATTGGACGCTGGACGGCAAACCGCTCCCATGAAACTCAATGAAACACTAGAAGAAAGCTCCGTTCTATGATCCGAAAGACAACGATGTTTCTTGCAGCTGCAGTTGTGCTGGCGACATTCCTGGGAGCGGGCGGCAGTCCCGTGCCGCCTGTCCGGACGGGGATCGAGGTGCTGCGCAACAGGAACTTCGATATCCTGCAGGGAAAGAGAGTTGGACTCATCACGAATCCCACCGGGATCACTTCGACATTCGAAGCGACCATTGACGTTTTGTACAAGGCCTCCGGGGTGAAGCTGACCGCGCTGTTTGGGCCGGAGCATGGCGTCCGGGGGGATGTCGCCGCAGGCAAATACATCGAAAGCTACATGGATCTCAAAACCGGCCTCCCCGTGCATTCACTGTACGGAAAAAACCGCAAGCCTTCTCCCGAGATGCTGAAGGATATCGACGTTTTGGTGTATGACATTCAGGATATCGGGGCGCGGTCGTACACCTATATTTCCACCATGGGGTACGCCATGGAAGCTGCTGCAGAAAAAGGCATTCCTTTCATCGTCCTCGACAGGCCCAATCCGCTGACCGGGGCAAGGGTCGAGGGCGCCATGCTGGATGAGCGTTTCAAATCCTTTGTCGGAATGTATCCGATTCCGTATGTCTATGGAATGACCTCAGGGGAGCTTGCGCAGATGATCAACGGGGAAGGTTGGCTCGGCGGGGGAATAAAATGTTCCTTGACCGTGGTCCCGCTGGAAGGATGGAAAAGAGACATGTGGTGGGACGACACCGGACTGCCATGGGTTCCACCGTCGCCTCACATCCCCCACTCGACAACCCCCATGTTTTATGTCATGACGGGCCTCCTGGGGGAACTCGGGACGGCAAATCAGGGCGTCGGTTACACAATGCCGTTCGAACTTGTCGGTGCGCCGTGGATAGAAAGCGACCGCCTGGCGCGCTATCTGAACTCTCAGGGTTTGCGGGGAGTGGAATTCCGGCCGCTTACCTACAAGCCGTTCTATTTCGACACGACCGGCCTGGTGTATCAGGGAGTGCAGATTCATGTCACGGACCGCCGGCAACTGGAACTTTCCGTCATCCAGTTTTCGATTCTCGAGGCGCTGTTTAGGCTGTTTCCCGACCAGGACATTTTTGCCCGTGCCCGGCCTGAGAAGATTCAGATGTTTGATAAGGTCGTAGGATCGGATGAAATCCGGCTGATGCTCACAAAAGAGGGGAATGTGGATACCATACTCAAGACGATTGACCAGCAAAGGGCCCGATTCCAGATCAAGCGGGAAAAATATCTCATCTATGACTGAGGCTGCAATCGGAGAAGCAGTGATAACCACTCTGAACGTCAATCTTTATGGATCTTTCCCGTTTCTGGCCGATATTTGTCCTTTTTCTCCCGAAGTTGTCATGGTGATGAACGTATTTGACTAATGACTTTCACACTGCTATATTGGAAGCGCAGTTCTTCAAAGGATTCGTTCAACCACTCATAACGGAGGATGTCCATGCGTAACACACGCGCGCTCGCGTTGGTTGTTGTGCTCGTCCTGATTGCCACGGGTGTGGCTTTCGGACAGAATGCCTATATGAAGGGCAATAACGTGATTCATGGAGGTATCGGATTCGGGTTGGCGGGATTGTACGGTTCTTCGACCCTTCCGCCGATTCATGTCGGGTTTGAATATGGATTCGAAGAGAAGATTTCGTTGGGTGGCGTTGTCGGGTATGCAGGGTCGAAAGAGAATTTCGGAGGTTTTGGTGAATGGAAATACTCCTACATCGTTATTGGAGCACGCGGTGGCTATCATTTTCTTGAAAACAACAGCAACCTTGATGCGTATGCAGGCGCCATGCTGGGCTACAACATCGTTTCCTCTTCAGCTTCTGGCAACACAGGGTTCGGTACCTTTACGGCAAGTGCGTCGGGAAGCTATATGCTCTTTGGATTTTATGGCGGAGCGCGCTATTACTTCTCACCGCAGCTCGCAGCCTACGGCGAAATCGGATATGGTCTCGGCTATTTCAATGTCGGGATTGCCTACAAGCTGTAATGGTTGAGACGTTCGTTGGTCAAGAGAGAGAGCCGGACATTCACGGCTCTCTTCCTCTTTTAGGCCCCCCGTTTGCTTTTCATTCCGGCGTTTCCTATTTTAAGCAAACCACCGAATTCCCCACCTTTCCGATGTGTAACAGTTGATGGAGCGTGCCGGACTCGCCGTACGAACAGATCCTCCCAGCACTGAAGCCCCCCCGATCGCACCAAAGCTTCAAGAGAATTTTCACCCCCGAACCAGCCAGCCCGAAGCAAAAGAGTATTCCCGGAGAAAACTCCTTCTGGGACTGGCCAACGGCGTCTTGTCCCTCATCCTCACCCTTGTGATTCTCGGTTCCGGGCTCGCGTCGGCTCTTGAAATGACTCTTCGACGCTTTGTCGAAAACGATTACCTGGTGCTGCTCGGGTTTGCACTTCTCTTTGGAGTCATCGAAGGCCTCTTTCTCCTGCCCCTGAAGATATCTTCCGGGTACGTGCTGGAGCACCGCTACGGTTTGTCGAACCAAACCCCGGCCCAGTGGGTCAAGGAAGGGCTGAAGGGGATGACGGTCGGCGCAATCATCGCTCTTCCCGTCCTTCTCTTCCTGTATTGGAGTCTCCGCTCGTACGGAAATCTGTGGTGGCTTCCCGTTGGGGTTGCGCTTTTCCTGCTGTCGGTCCTCCTTGCCCGTCTCGCTCCGGTGCTCGTGTTTCCGCTCTTTTTCAAATTCAAGGCGCTGGAGGAAAATGTCCTGAAGGAACGTATTATCGCCCTTTGCGAAAAGGTGGGGATGAGGGTCTCCGGTGTGTATGTTTTCAACATGAGCAAGAATACGAAAAAGGCGAATGCGGCGTTCACGGGCATAGGAACATCGCGGCGGATTCTCATCGGGGATACGCTCATTGCCAATTGCACCGATGATGAGATCGAATTGGTGGTCGCACATGAACTGGGACATTTCAGCCATCGCCACCTGCGCACGATGATTCTTCTTGGAGCGTTGAGTACGTTCGGAGGCCTGTTTGGAGCGGCCGCGCTCTACACCGCCACTCTGTCATGGTTCGGCTTTGCTTCGATGGAGACTATTGCAGCCCTCCCGTTGCTCGCCGTTTGGCTGAGCCTTTTTTCACTCGTCACGGGTCCGTTTTCAAACGTTGTTTCCCGGGCGCACGAACGGCAAGCAGACCGCTTTGCGGTCGCCCTCACGGGAAAGAAGGAGGCCTTTATTGCGGCGCTCAGGAAGCTTGGGCGAATCAATCTTGCAGATCCCGCGCCGCACCCGTGGGTGGAGTTTCTGTTCTACAGCCATCCTTCGATCGAGCGGCGCATCCGACTTCTGGAAGGGATGCAAACGGCATGATCCTGACCTTGCTCAAAGGCATCATCGTTCTTTTTCTGGCAATACCTCTTTCGCTTTTGGCGCTCATTGCTATTCCCCTGGAGAGGAGCGGGAAGCTGTATCACTGGTCCGCATATGCGTGGTCAAGAGTCATATTGAAAATGTTCAAGGTTGGCGTGGAGGTGCGCGGTCTCGAGCATATCAAAGGCATGGAACGCGTCATCTACGTTGCGAATCATGCGAGCTGGTTCGACATCCCTGCCATGATTGTCGGGATACCCGATCAGATCAGAATCGTCTTCAAAAAAGAACTCACGTGGGTTCCTATCTGGGGATGGGCGCTGAAGTGGGGGCCGTATGTTTCCATTGACAGGGGCAAGCCGAAGGATGCCCTGAAGAGCCTTGACAAAGCAGCAGAGCAGATTCGAAAGGGAGCGTCCGTCCTGTTGTTCGCCGAAGGGACGAGAACGAAGACGGGGAAACTCCAGCCGTTCAAAAGGGGAGCATTTGCCCTTGCCGTGCGATCGGGCGTCCCTGTTGTCCCGGTTGCAATCAACAACAGTTTCCGCATTCTGCCAAAGGGGTCACTCAAGGTGAGGCCGGCCGCCATCGAATTGGTGCTGGACAAACCCATTGCGACAAATGGCATTGGAGGTAAGGATGCTGAACGTACGCTGATGGAAAAGGTGCACAAGGCCATCGCAGGAAATTTTGTCGAACCCGTATAGGGAACGCCGTGTCGGTCACCATTAAAGATGTCGAACATATCGCTGGTCTTGCACGATTGGAGTTTACCGAAGCGGAAAAAGAGCTTCTGACGCACCAGTTGAACAGGATTCTTGCCTACATCGAGCAGTTGAACAAGCTCGATACGGAAAACGTCGAGCCGTTGACCCAGGTGATCGAAACGGGAAACCGTTTTCGCGAAGACACGGTCGAGCCCGGACTTTCCTCGGAAGAAGCATTGAACAATGCACCGGCCAAGACGGACAAATTCTTCAAGGTGCCGAAGGTGATTGGCGAGGAGAGGAAGAAGTGAAAGGAAACAGGTAGAAGAAGGCTTCAGCCTTCTGCCATTCCCCGTAGAAGAAAGCTTCAGCTTTCTGTCATTCCCGGTAGAAGAAGGCTTTAGCCTTCTGCCTGCCTTGTGAGCGGAAACTGGTTTTAGGAAACTCAAGACTCATGTCATTCCCGAAGTTTTAATCGGGAATCAGGAATGAGGGGAGAGGAAGGCAAAGGCAAAGGTAAAGGTAAAGGTAAAGGTTTGAAGAAGCCCAAACGAAGCTAAAATCATGGCTCGTCCTAAAATAATCGGTGTCATTCCTGCGCGGTATGCGTCTCAGCGCCTCCCGGCGAAGCCGCTCGTCGATCTGCTCGGAAAGCCGATGATTCAACGCGTTTTCGAGCAGGCCTCCAAAGCAAAGCTTCTGAACGAGGTCATTGTTGCGACCGATGACGCCAGAATCGAAATGGTCGTGAGGAAGTTCGGGGGTGAGGTGATGTTGACGCCGCCGGAGATCAGGAGCGGCAGCGACAGGGTGGCCGTGGTTGCCGGGAAGGTCAAGGGTGACATCTTCGTGAACATTCAGGGAGACGAGCCGCTGATTGCGCCGGAGATGATTGACGAAGCGGTACAGGTGATCCTCGACGATGCGGAGGCTCCGGTGGCGACTCTCGTGAAGAAAATCGACACGACGGAGGAACTTCTCAATCCGGGCGTGGTGAAAGCCGTGCTGACGGAAAAGAGGTACGCCCTGTATTTTTCCCGGTCCGTTGTTCCCCACGTGCGCGACGTTGCCAATCAGCGTGAATGGCTGCGCCATGCAATTTTCTACAAGCATATCGGCATCTATGTCTTTCGGGCCGAGTTTCTGAAGATCTATGCCGCAGGCAAGGAGTCATTACTCGAACAGGTGGAAAAGCTTGAACAACTGCGCGTACTTGAGGCAGGGTTCCGCATCAAGGCCGGTATCACCAGGTTCGACAGCGTTCCGGTTGATACACAGAGGGACGTCGAGAAGGTTGTCCGGCTGCTGAAGGACACTGCGTAGTCCAATTCCGTTTACAGAAGGACGCTTATGGGCAGAAATCATGTGAAGTACATTTTCATTACCGGCGGAGTTGTTTCCTCCCTGGGGAAAGGGATTGCCGCCGCATCCCTTGGGCTCCTCCTGAAATCGCGCGGACTCCGTGTGACAATTCAGAAATTCGATCCGTACATCAACGTGGACCCGGGAACCATGAACCCGTTTCAACACGGAGAGGTCTACGTGACGGATGACGGCGCAGAAACGGACCTTGATCTTGGCCACTACGAAAGGTTTCTCGATGTCAGCATGTCGCGGCAGAACAACGCGACCACCGGACAGATTTACTACGAAGTGATTTCCAAGGAGCGCAAGGGAGATTATCTTGGGGCGACGGTTCAGGTGATTCCGCATATCACGGATGAAATCAAAAGACGCATCGCAGCCGTCGGCGCTTCGGGGAAGTACGACGTGGTTATTACCGAGGTGGGGGGCACGGTGGGCGATATCGAGAGCCTCCCGTTCCTCGAGGCAATCCGCCAGTTCACTCTCAAGGTGGGACATCGTCATGCACTCAACATCCACGTCACGCTGGTGCCGTACATCCGCTCGGCGGGTGAGCTGAAGACTAAGCCGACGCAGCACAGCGTCAAAACGCTCCTTGAGATCGGGCTCCAGCCGGATGTGCTGATTTGCCGGTCGGAACGCCCCCTTTCACTTGAATTGAGGGAGAAGATCGCCCTTTTCTGCAACGTTGAACCGCAGGCGGTAGTCGAGGGGCGCGATGTCAGCTCTATCTACGAAGTACCCCTGGTTTTTGAGAAAGAGAAGCTCGATGAAATCGTGATCGAGAAGCTGAACATCAAGTGTTCGAAGCCCGACCTCCGGCGATGGACCCGATTCGTTCATCGGGTGCAGAATCCCGCGGGCCGCGTGACCATCGGGGTTTGCGGAAAATATACCGATCTGCTCGACGCCTACAAGAGCATTAACGAATCGTTTGTCCATGCGGGGGCCGAGAATGATGTCGCCGTCGACCTGAAATGGGTGAAAGCGGAGGAAATCGAACACAACGGTGCAGAGCGCTATTTGCAGGGGATTGACGGCCTCCTCGTGCCGGGGGGATTCGGCGAGCGCGGCGTGGAAGGGAAGATCAAGGCGATCCGCTACGTGCGCGAAATGAACATTCCGTTCTTCGGGATCTGTCTCGGCCTCCAGTGCGCTGTCATCGAGTTTGCCCGCCATGTGTGCAATCTTGCCGGCGCCAACAGCACGGAATTCAGAAATACGAAACACAACGTCATCGACCTCATGCTGGATCAAAAGAGCGTCAAGGCGATGGGGGGAACCATGCGGCTGGGTGCCTACCCCTGCATTCTGACCAAGGGATCGAAGGCCTATGCCGCCTACAGGAAGGAGCTGATCTACGAACGGCATCGTCACCGGTTCGAGGTCAACAACAAGTTCCGGAAAAAGCTCAATGACCAGGGGATGATTTTCAGCGGTGTTTCACCCGACAACACTCTGGTCGAGATTATTGAACTCCCCGGCCATCCATGGTTTGTTGCCGGACAATTTCATCCCGAGTTGAAGTCGCGTGCGATCAACCCGCACCCCTTGTTCAGGGATTTTGTCAAAGCCGCGAAGGCTTTTCGCGAAGGGCATCACGATTGAAGTCCCCCGCCCGGCGACAACTCCGCAACGGCGGAGGGAAGCGAAGGAGCACGGCGGTCTGCGCGGCCTTGATCTGCATGATGGTGCAGCCTTCTGCATGGGGACAGAAAGCCGGCGCCAATCTGGAGTCCCTCATCCGGCAATCCGGAATGATTTTCTCGGGCAAAGTGATCGCTGTCGAAACAGGGTCCAAAGAGAAGAACATGAACCTCTACATGACAAGCTACACATTCAGGATTGATGATCCGATCTATGGCGTCGAGGGGGATACCATCCGGATCAAACAGTACGGAGGAGAGTCCAACGGACGGAAATTCTATCCTGCGGGAGTCCCGAGATTTCAGGTGGGGGAAGAAGTTCTGGTGATGCTGTATCCCCCGAGTGCCATCGGCATGACAAGCACCGTTGGCAAGGACCAGGGGAAATTCTGGATCGAGCCGGGAGATTCCGTCACGGGACGGACGGTGAAGAACAAACTCGAAAACAAAGGGCTTTTCCGAAAACTGAGCCATCCCGAGCTGGTGGATGATCCCGATTGGATCACGAGTCAGCCCTCTCAGCTCGAGTACGACAAGTTCGTGGATACGGTTCGGAAGCTCGCGTCTGTCGTGAAGAAAAACGGCCGAAAATAGAACTTTTTTGCATCGAATCATGTCCTCCCACACGATTCGGTTCACCGCCACACGTACACACGAAGTGGGAATCATGAAACGACCAACACTCCTGACCACTGCACTTGCCGGCGTTCTGGTACTTGCCGGATGTTCCGCGGCATCCAAACTTGAATCATCTTTCGGAACGAAATACCGATATGCCTATCAGCTGACTGCCCCCGCCAAGGGAAAGCTCTCGTACGAGGATGCGAGAATCAAGATCCTCTTCAAGATCGATGAAGGCGCAATCCGGTTCAAGCTGACCAACCGGACATCGACACGAATGTCGGTGGACTGGGTTAATGCCTCGATCGGCGTCCAGGGGAGGTACTCGGCGGTCCGCAACACCCGTCATTACTATGCTCAGGATTCGAACATTACTTCAGGGCCTCCCGTCCCGCCAAAGGGCTATGTTATCGACATGGCCCTTCCCAGCCAGAACGTGGTACACACCAAGCGCTCATGGCAGGAGAGGAACCTTCTGCCGACGACCGACCGTCATTCCCCGGCCATGAAAAACAGGATTCTCGCGAACAAAGGGAGTGTGGTTGACCTCCTCCTCCCGATCGAATTCGCCGGCGAGGGAGTGGTGAATTATGCATTTCGATTCACCGTGACGTCGGTGGATGTGTTGGCATGGGAGAGGTACCGAAAGCCGAGAAGGCCCGCTCCCCCGCCCTCTACCACTGTCGCTAAGACCTCATCGGACGACCAAATCCTTACGGCTGCCATTGTGGTCGGAGTTCTCGGTATATCCGCCATTCTGCTGACGCAGAAGAAGTCTCCCCCCAGCGAGTAACAAAAAAACCCGGCGATGATTGCCGGGCCTTTTTCGGGAGGAGGATGACACCTATCGGGTCAGGATCATCTTCCGGACTTCCGTTCGGTCGCCCACCTGCAGTTTGACAAAATAGATGCCGGAAGGGAGGGGCGTTCCGGAAGCGTCCGAACTGTTCCAAGTAATCGCATGGGTTCCCGCCGGCTGCGTCCCTTCCGAGAGCGTGGCAATCTGACGGCCGGTGATGTCGTACACGGTCAGGGAAACCGACGCGGACCGGAGGAGCGTGTATGGAATCGTGGTGGAAGGATTGAACGGATTCGGATAGTTCTGGCCGAGGACAAACTGCGCTTCACCGGCGTCGGAAGTCCAGTCGAGGTTCTGAAGGGCGAGGTCAAGGGCCGTTGCCTGGGGGCTCGATGCCACTGCGTTGCTGAAGAAGACACTGTGACCGAACGAGGTGCGCGAGGTTCTGATGTCTGCCTCAACAATCACTCGCTCTCCCCGCGGGAGGTTTCCGTTCCCCCTTCGCATGAGAACCGCAATCACGGTGGAGTCATTGATTGCGTTGGAACGAAGATCCCATGTGTTCATTCTATCCCCCGCCCGCAACGACTCGATGGTGACTCCCCCCGTTCCGTTCAAGGTGAATTGTATTGCCGCTATCGGCGTGCTGTTTTCAAGGAGAATTTCGATTCTTTCGCCTGCTGCTTTCCTCACCGTGAGTGTTGCGTCCTGGGCCATTGCCTCTGCCGATGTCATAAACACCAACGCAACCGCTGCCAGCCTTCCCAATCCTATGTTCTTCTGAAGTCGCATGCCATGGGAAGGGCATTCCACATGCCATCACTCGGAGGAGTGGTCGTCGCCATAACACATTGAAAAACATAAACTTAACGGAAATTGCTTATCCGCAAATATCAACGGTATTTGTAAGTTCTACAATCCCATGGATTCTCTCAAAGACTCAATTGAAAGAGAGGTGATTGAATGAGCCGGAGGCGACATTCAATTTGAAATGAAGCTCTCGGTTCTCTATCTTGTGTCGGCTTTCCCACATCAGTTTCTCACACCTTGAATTCGCAGGCCAATCCCATGAAAACCATCGTTCTCCTCCTTCTGACATTGTTTTGCACGGCAGCGGGCCAACAAAAGGCCGACATGATCCTCATCCACGGGATGATCTGGACCGTTGATCGTTCCATGCCGCGGGCCGAAGCTGTTGCGATAGCGGGGGACAGGATCCTTCTTGTCGGCACAACCGCGGAGGTCCAAAAGCTGGCCTCGCCTCAGACCAGGGTCATTGACCTCAAGGGCCAGTTGGTAGTTCCCGGGTTCATTGATAACCACGCACACTTCAGCTCGGGGGGATTTCAGCTGCAGAGCGTCGATCTGCGCTTTGCAAAGAACGAGCGCGAGTTCTCTCAGCTGATTGCGGAACGTGCCCGGTCCGCTCCCGAGCGTTGGATTTCAGGGGGTGATTGGGACCATGACAATTGGCCGGGAGGAAATCTCCCCACGAAAGAACTCATCGATCCCTCAACACCTCGCACGCCGGTGTTTGTCAACCGTTATGACGGACATATGGCACTTGCCAACAGCCATGTTCTCAGGCTTGCCGGTATTACCAAAGATACGCCCGATCCACCGGGCGGTACGATCGTCAAGGATCCCCGGACGGGAGAGCCGACAGGCGTCTTGAAGGATGAAGCGATGATGTACGTCTACAAGGTCATGCCGGGCCCCTCGGCGGAAGAACGGGAAGATGCGGTCCGTCTGGCTCTTGCAGAAGCGCGGCGGTTTGGAGTAACGAGCATTCAGGATATTTCTTTTTCGGCCGATGTCCGGACGTATCAGGCGTTAAGGGAAAAGGGGGAACTTACCGCCCGCATGTATTGCAGGCTTCCCCTCGGTCAGTGGAAGGACCTTGCCGCTACTGGCATGCAGGTCCCATTCGGCGATGCGTGGGTGCGCCTCGGGTCGCTCAAAGCTTTCGCCGATGGCTCGCTGGGATCCACAACCGCTCTCTTCTTCGATCCGTTTACCTCTGATCCGGGGACCCGGGGCCTTGCCAGCGATATTCTCCTCGATGGACGCCTGGAAGAATGGGCCCTTGCGGCAGACAAGGCGCACCTTCAACTCTCCATCCATGCCATCGGAGACAGCGCAAACAGCAGGATCCTCGATCTCTTCGCCAGGATCGTTGATCAGAATCCCTCGTGGGACCGGAGATTCAGAATAGAACACGCGCAGCACATCCACCCGAAGGACTTTTCCCGCTTTGCCGGACTCGGCGTCATTGCTTCTGTCCAGCCGTACCACGCAATCGATGACGGACGCTGGGCGGAGAAGAGAATCGGCCATGAGCGCTGCAAAACAACCTATCCTTTTCGGACCTTCCTCGACAAGAAAGTGAAAATGTGCTTCGGCAGTGATTGGACGGTAGGCCCGCTCAACCCCCTCCTGGGGATTTATGCTGCCGTCACCCGGCGTACCATTGACGGGAAAAACCCAGCGGGATGGTTTCCTGAGCAGAAAATCTCGGTTGAGGAAGCAATTGAAGCGTACACGATCAATAATGCCTTTGCCGCCTTTGAAGAAAACGACAAGGGATCCGTTACTGCGGGGAAGCTCGCGGATCTCGTTGTGCTGAAGGAGAACATACTTACGATCGACCCCGTAGCGATCGAAAAAGCAACCGTTACCATGACCATCGTTGGCGGCAGGATTGTTTACCAAAGTGGAAAATAAGGTAAGAATGCAAAGAGCCTGATTTCCGCTTTTTCAGACGTCCCAACCATTGGCTGCATTTCGGGGGATTCCGGCCTCAAATCCGCATTTCACCCCATCCCACTGTGCTTTTGGTCACATCCCGGGAATTCGCAAAATTCTACTTTCTGGCAGATTCACATTCATCAACCACAGAGGGTCCTCCCATGAAAAACATCCTTCTGGTGGAAGATGAGGAAATGCTGGTCAATGTCCTTGCTACGGTGCTCGAAGATGAAGGATATAAGGTCCGCAAATCCACATCTGCCGAAGAGGCGCTCAGCTCTCTTTCCGGGTTCAAGCCCGATCTGATCATCTCGGATGTGCGGCTGCCGGAAAAAGACGGATTCACCATGCTTCAGGAATTACAGAAAGACACCAGCGTTTCACCTGTCCCCTTCATTTGTCTCACGGCCCTTGATGACAGGCAAAGTGAGCAGCGTGCCCGCAATCTTGGGGTTGCCGGTTACATGACCAAGCCGTTTGATGTAGACGACCTCGTCAAGCTCGTCCGACAGGTTTTACCGTAAGGCCAGGCATGGCCTTCCTCCCAGACGCCGGCAGGTGTGGATTTTCGCATCTGCCGGCGTGCTTATTCCTTCCCTCTTGCCATCGACGACCAAAGTACACCACGCTTGCGGATAACGCGGATTCGAGCCTCTCGCAGGTTTGCGTAAGTTTTCGAACTCAAAACACCATGCCCCAATTTCCCTTTACTATTGCTGTTCCTTTCTTCCCTTTGTAGCTTGTACCGCTCATTCCTTCACTTCATTCATAATGGAACAATGATGAAACAATATGTCCTCTTTGCCGTTCTGGCCGGGATCGCCTGGGGCGTCGGCGGGTATTTCGAAAAAGCAGGACTTCGTGCTCTGGGGATTCCGCCGATTGCAGGGATAACCCTCCGGACGGCGGTCGCTCTCCTTGTGCTCGGTTTGATCTCCATTCCCGCTTGGAAGTCGATTGCAAGTCCGGCCAACACTCAGGCATGGATCATGATCATTGTGGGAGGCGGAATCGTGGCCGGAAGTCTCGGTATGTGGAGCTTCTATACGGCGCTGAGCACCAGCGAGAACCTCGGCGTCACCCTGGCAATCGCCTTCGCCTTCTCACCTCTTGCGGGTACGGTTCTGGGCCTCATCAAAGGGGACCAGCAGATCGATGTGAGAATAGGCCTCGGGCTGACTGCCATGGTCATCGGCATCGTCCTGCTGCAGCTCGGGCCCCACTCGCCGAAGAGCTGATGTATTTCTCTTGAATTGGCAGTAGATTCCCGGAGATCTCACGTGGGAAATACGCCGGAGAGGAAGAACATCATGAAAACGCGCAAACATCATCTGACCGTCACATGGTACGGTCATTCGGCTTTCCTCCTCGAATCTCCGTCGGGGAAAAAAGTCCTTGTCGACCCCTGGCTCGAAAATCCGAAATCTCCCCGAGGGGTGGTCGAGTCAGTGACGCCTGACCTCATCCTCGTTTCCCACGGGCACAGCGACCACCTGGGCAATACCGTTGCTATCGCGAAGCGCACAGGGGCGACCGTGATCGGGATCCACGAGGTCGCTCTCTATATAAAGCGGATGGGTGTGAAGAAAGTCGAAGGGATCAACAAAGGGGGGACGCTGACGCTCGCGGATGTCCGCGTCACCATGGTCGATGCCCGTCACAGCGGTGCGATCGACGTCGATGAAATTCCCGTGACAGGGGGCGAAGCGGCCGGTTATGTGGTGGAGTTCGAGAACGGATACACAGTCTACCATGCAGGGGACACATGCGCCTTCCTCGATATGCAGCTGATCGGCCGGCTTTACAAACCGGACCTCGCGCTTCTCCCTATCGGCGACCTTTTCACCATGGGTCCCCGCGAAGCTGCGTTGGCCTGCACCTTTCTCAAACCCAAGGCGGTCATCGGCATGCATTACGGGACGTTTCCTCCGCTGGTCGGTACACCGGAACAGCTCAAACGTCACCTGCCTGCGAGTATGAAGAAGAGCGTGCACAACCTCGAACCCGGCGTTCCCTACATCCTGTGAGAACTTCGTGATGCGGCCTCAAACGCAATCGCTCGATCAGTTACCGCTTCAGTATGTCAAGGGTATCGGCCCCAAGCGCTCAGCTGCCCTCGCGGCCCTTGGCCTGGCTTCGGTTGAAGATCTGCTCTACAACTTCCCGAGGGGTTATCTCGACCGCAGTACGATTGTGGCGATCGCACACCTCAGGCAAGCGGTGCCAAAAAGGGAAGAGGTCACGGTCATCGGAGAGGTCTTTCGTATCGAAGCGCGACGGTCCAAAAGGTCCAACCGGGTGATTTTTTTTCTTACCATCCGTGATGACACCGGGTTTGTCCAGTGCGTCTGGTTCGAGGGGATCAAATGGTACAAAGACGCCTTTGAGACGGGGGAAATGCTGGCGGTCTCGGCCGTGCCGACGCTCGACAAGATGGGGCGTCCGCAGTTTGTCCATCCCGAGTTCGACCGGCTGAGGGGAGCACTCGAGGAGGATGAGCCGGATTGGGGAAAAATGCTGAATACCGGCGCCATCATTCCGAAGTACGCCTCAACCGGAGAATTGGGGAGGGTCGGACTCGACAGCAGAGGATTCCGGCGAATCCTCCGCACCGTTGTGCAGAGTTACGCCGGAGAAATCCGCGATCCCCTCCCCTCCAAAATCCAGAACGCCCGGGACCTTGCCCCCCTGCGGGAGGCCCTCTCCTCCGTGCATTTTCCGCGGGGCCGGGCTGAGCTTGACCGGGCTCGCCAAAGGCTGAAGTTCGATGAGCTCTTCTCCTGGGAGCTTATGATGGCTCGGAGGAGAAGAGAGAATCAGGCAGTTCAGGGGATTTCGTTCACCGTGGAGAGCGCTTTGGCAAGACAGCTTGTGACGTCACTCCCCTTTACCCTGACGGAGGCGCAAAAAAAGGTCACGCGGGAAATCGCCGGCGATATGCATGCTTCCCGGCCGATGAATCGCCTGCTCCAAGGGGATGTGGGAAGCGGAAAAACCATCGTTGCGCTGATGGCAATGCTTGTAGCCGTGGACAACGGTTACCAGGTGGCATTCATGGCGCCTACGGAAATCCTTGCCGAGCAGCATGTTCGCACGCTCAAGTCGTTCCTTGACGGAATGGCAGTTTCGGTACGCCTGCTCATCGGAGGTCAGCGCAAGAAGCTGAGGGAGGAAATCCTGGAAGATATCAGGAGCGGCCGGGCTTCCATCGTCGTGGGCACGCACGCCCTGATCGAAGAGAACGTCGGGTTTGCCCGGCTCGGTTTGGTGGTGATCGACGAACAGCATCGGTTCGGCGTTGTCCAGAGGGCAGACCTGCGCAGGAAAGGAAGCAACCCGGACGTTCTTGTGATGACCGCGACACCGATTCCCCGGACGCTCGCCATGACGGTCTACGGCGACCTCGATGTCTCAACCATCGACGAGATGCCGTCGCACCGGAAGCCGATCAGGACTGCGGTGCGGATGGAGGATCAGAAGGAAAAGGTGTTCTCGTTTGTGCGGCAGGAAGTTCAGAGCGGCCGGCAGGCGTATATCGTGTTCCCGCTCGTGGAAGAATCGGAAAAAGTCGACCTCAAAGCAGCGACGGCCGAATTCGAGCGGCTCAGGAAGGAGGTGTTTCCGGACATCTCCCTGGGACTGCTCCATGGAAGAATGAAGACGGAAGAAAAGGAAGAGACCATGCGGCAATTCAAGGCCGGGGCAATTCAGGTCCTGGTGGCAACGACGGTCATTGAGGTGGGAATTGACATCCCGAACGCCAGTGTCATGATCATCGAGAACGCCGAGCGGTTCGGGCTTTCCCAGCTTCATCAGCTCAGGGGACGCGTGGGCAGGGGAGCCGATCAGTCGTATTGCATCCTCATTGCCGATTACGGCTGGTTTGACTCCCGGCGTACCATGGACCTCACACAGAAGCAAAGGGAAAAGGAAAACGCGAAGACGAGGCTGGACACGATGGTGGAGACTCTCGACGGCTTCAAGATCGCGGAGGTGGATTTACGGCTCAGGGGACCGGGTGAGCTTCTTGGTACCCGGCAAAGCGGCGTGCCGGAATTCCGGATCGCCAACATCGTTGAAGATGGGGAGATTCTCAGGATGGCGCGGGAGGAAGCGTTTCGGCTCATCGAGGAAGATCCCGGGCTCCGGCTCCCGGAACACGCGATCCTGAGGGAACGGTTGCTCAAATCCTCGAAAGAACCTTCAATGCTCGGTACGATAGGATAGGATCGATGGCAGAGGACCTCTATAAAGAAGTAACGTGTTCACGATGCGGACAAAAACGGCTTGCTGTAGCCTCTTTTTGCCCTCATTGCGGAGAAGTAACAAAAGAAAGTTGGTTTGAAAATTTTACAAATCTCTTTCGCTCCTCTCAGGTTGGCGCTTCAGAAATCCGGGACCGAACAAAAATGGTTCCCATTCTCCTGGCCATACTTGTTGGCGGCTACTTTCTGTACGTGGCGATCGAAAGGGAGTCCATCCAAGGTTTCATCATAGCACTCCTCTCCCTCGTTTTCGCTCTTCGAACCTTTTTTTCCCGCTCATCCGCCTCTTCTTCCTCCACGGGAGATGATCATCCTGCCGTCCATGAGGAAAACCTTCCGGCGGATGATGTTTTGAACGACAAGTTCTATTGCGAGAACTGCGGGACGAGGGTAGCTGCGGATGCAGCCGAGTGTCCGAAGTGCGGAATGAAGTTCGGTTGACGACGTTCGGCCGGTTGCGCGCAGTCATCGGCGCGCGGAAGTCATCTCACCTCATCGTTCATCGATTCGCCTCATCTCCTCCTCACTCAAAGTCAAGTACGCGGAGGTCACGCGCGGGCCGCGCGTGACGATTTTTCTTGACAAGAAACTGTAAAACGTTATATTTGTAGCAAGTTGTACTTGTTCATTGAATCAAGAAGGCAGCTACTTTCCACAAACGAAAGGTTCAGTTAACTGCTTGCTACGGCAAATGCATGTCGCTCTCGTCTTTAATGTGAAACGGGAGGTTGAAGAGGAGATTGATGGCGAGGGAAGCAGTATGATGAACGACGGCGGCAACCAACCCATGGTTGTCACGTCAGTGAAGAGCGAAGCGACAAAAACTGACACATATGCAGAGTGGGATACGCAAGAGACCATCGATGCCGTGCGAACGGCGCTCGAAGAACGTCATCGCGTCACTCTGATTGAAGCAAACGAGGAAGCCTTTCAACGACTCCGGGCCATTCAACCCGAGATCGTCTTTAATATTGCTGAAGGCCTCCGAGGAGCATCCCGGGAAGCACAAATCCCGGCAATGCTGGAGATGCTCGGGATTCCCTACACCGGTTCTGATCCCATCACTCTCGGGATCTGCCTCGATAAGTCCCGGGCAAAAGAAATTCTCTCCCACTATCGCATTCCCAATCCTCCGTTTCAAGTCGTACGGTCCCCTGGGGAAATCCCCGGCGTTCAAACATCGTTCCCGTCGATCGTCAAACCTCTGCATGAGGGATCGAGCAAGGGCATCTACAATACCTCGGTCGTGCGGAATCCGGCCGAACTCAGGAAGGAAGCGGAAAAAATCCTCCTGGAGTATGAACAGCCGGCGCTCGTGGAACAATTTCTTCCGGGCCGCGAATTCACCGTGGCGCTCCTGGGCAACGGGGAGGACGTGAGCGCTCTTCCCATCGTAGAAATTCGCCTCGAAGCCCTCCCATCCGACATGAATCCTGTTTATTCGTACGAAGCGAAGTGGATCCTCGATCAGCTCGATAATCCCCTTGACGTTCATCGCTGTCCCGCGCAGATAGGAGCCGGGCTGCAGGAAGAAATCGTCTCCATATGCAAAAAGGCGTACCGGGTTCTCGGATGCCGCGATTGGGGCCGTGTCGATGTGAGGCTGGACGAAAAGGGCAGGCCGCATATTATCGAAATCAATCCTCTGCCGGGGATCTTGCCGAATCCCGACGAGCACTCCTGTTTTCCTCAGGCCGCGCGAGCCGCGGGGATTTCCTATAACGGAATGATCAACGCCGTCCTCGATGCCGCAATTCTGCGGCTTGGCCTCACCTAATCTCTTCCATGATGGGAATTTAGCGAACACCTTTTAAGGGAGTTCTGATGCCGAAGAAGATACACGTAGTCGTTATATTCAATGAACCGACGCTCATCACAGAATCGGGCCGAAAGTACATATCCGAAAACGGCCAGATTCAACAGCTTGCCACAAAGGCAGAGGTCCTGGCAGCCGTGAATCGGGCTGAAATCGACATGTCGGAAGTTGGGGTCCTTGAGGAACGTGAACATGTTCAAAAAGCCCTGCAACTGGCCGGTTACAAGGCGACGCTCTTTAATATGAACGGCGATGTTCAGCGCCTTCTGGATTTTGTCAAACAGAAGCAGCCCGACATTATTTTCAACCTGTGTGAATCGATCGGCAACGAATCAACGCATGAAATGCATGTTGCCGGGCTGTATGAGCTCCTTGGTGTGCCCTATACCGGTGCGCCCGCGTTTGTGCTGGGATCCTGCCTGAACAAGGTCAGAACGAAGGAGATCCTCACGGCGCACGGCATCAGGACGCCCCGTTTCCTGATCGTGAAGAATATCGGCGAGCTTCAGGAAGAGAGCCTGAGTCTGAAGTATCCTCTCATTGTCAAGCCGTCGAGGGAAGACGCAAGCACGGGAATCGAGAACGGCTCCATCGTGGAAGACTTTGCAGCACTGCGGAAACGCGCCCGCGTGATCTTCAACGACTACGATCAGCCGGCGCTCGTCGAGGAATATATCCAGGGACGCGAGCTGAACGTTGCCGTCATCGGGAACAAGCGGCCGATTGTCTTCCCCATCTCCGAGATTGACTTCTCAGGCTTGCCTGCCGACTATCCGAAGATTGTCACGTATAACGCAAAATGGATGCAGGGAACGATCGAATACACGGGAACGGTGGGGGTGTGTCCCGCTCCGCTCTCGGCGGACCTTGAGAAAAAGCTGAAGGAGATCGCGCTGAAGTGCTACCGTGTGATGGGATTGAGGGATTATGGCCGCGTCGACATACGGCTCGACAAGAACAACGTCCCGTATGTTCTCGAAGTGAATCCGAATCCCGATTTGTCCGATGATGCGGGCTTCGCTCGTTCGGCGCGGGCCTACGGTTTGTCCTTCGAGGATACGATTGCAAAAATTGTCGAGTATGCACTGGAAAGGATGCCGTAGCGTTTTCTATGGCCGTTCGGCCTTTTGTCAAGGAAGACATACCGTTGCTGAAAGAGATTCTTCTCGCAACACGCGTGTTCAGGAATGAAGAGATTGTTGTAGCGATTGAACTGATGGAAATCGTCGTGGAGGAGCCTCATCAACTGGACTATATCATGTTCACCGCCGTCGATGAGGGCGGTTCTGTGAAAGGATACTATTGCGTCGGTCCGACGCCGATGACTTCGACGTCGTATGATTTGTACTGGATCGCGATCGACCCGGCATGGTACGGACGCGGCGCTGCGGGGGAGCTGTTGGATCATTGTGAAATGTTTGTGCGCTCGAGGAGCGGCAGAAAAATCATTGCCGAGACATCATCGCAGTCGAGCTATGACCGCACGCGGGCGTTTTATCTGAAGCACGGCTACGCCGAGGAAGCGCGGATCAGGGATTACTACTCATCCGGCGACGACCTCGTGATTTATACAAAACAACTTTCGGAGGCTTGATTCACTGTATGGAACTGTGGCAAGAAATGCTTCGTCAAAGCGTTGATAGCGGCAAGGACCTGATCGACCGTTTTGGATTCGATGCGGAGCTGGCCGAACGCCTGAACAAGCTGTTTCACATCCGCGTCAACCCGTACTACCTCAGCCTGATCCGCTATCCCGGCGATCCCATCTGGCTGCAGTGCATTCCGGACAAGGTGGAGCTCGAGGACGACAACGCCCCGGAGGATCCCCTCAACGAGGAATCCGACAGTCCTGTCCCAAGCATCACCCACCGCTATCCGGACCGTGTGCTGTTTCTCGTCACAAGCCAATGTTCCATGTACTGCCGGTTCTGTACGAGAAAGCGAAAGGTCAGCGATTCAAGCAAGATCAATTCCAAATGGATTCAGGACGGGCTGGACTACATCGCCGCCCATCCGGAAGTCCGCGACGTTGTACTCTCGGGGGGCGATCCTCTCATGGTGACCGACTTTGTCCTCGAACGGATTCTCGCCGGGTTGAGGGCGATTCCCCATGTTGAAATCATCCGGCTGGGGACGAAAATGCCGTGCGTCCTGCCTCAGCGCATTACACCGAAACTGTGCAAGATGATCAAGAAGTATCATCCCATCTATGTGAACACGCATTTCAACCATCCCTGGGAATGCACCCCCGAGGCGGAAAAGGCCTGCGCCATGCTCGCAGACGCAGGATGTCCCGTCGGCAACCAGGCGGTTCTCATGAAGGGCGTCAATGACAATGCGGAAGTGATGCTGGAGCTGCACCGCAAGCTCCTCAAGATGCGGGTCCGGCCGTACTATATCTACCAGGCCGACCTCACGAAGGGGACAAACCACTTCAGGACGCCGGTGAGTAAGGGGCTGGAGATTATGGACAAACTCCGCGGGCATACCTCCGGGCTGGCCGTGCCGTACTACGTTATCGACGCGCCGGGAGGAGGCGGAAAGATTCCCATTCTGCCTCAATATGTCCTGGGAAGGAACGGCAAAGATATCATCCTCCGGAATTTCAAGTACGAGATCTTTACGTATCCGGACGTGGGTGAACAGGAAGAAAACATTTCAAAGCAATCCACGATCGAAACACGATATCGCAGGAGAAGGAAGGCGCACGTGAAGAGGGATGCGGAACCGGAGGAAGTTCCTGTGGAAGTGGCTCTCGGGAAGTAAGTACCGAGTGATGTGTGTTCTACCAAGCCCGACCCGCCGTCGGGCTTTTGTTTTTCGGGGAGATTTGAGTACACTTGCGGCGAAACGAACAACAAAGGACGAACCATGCCATTGACGGAGAAAACGGTACAAGCCATTCAACAAGCCCTGAAGGAAGAAGGCATTGACGGGTGGCTTTTCTATAATTTCAGAGGGTCGAATGTGTTTGCAACGCGGATCCTCGATCTGCCGCCGCATATCATGCAAACGCGCAGGTATTTCTATTTCATCCCGGCGAAAGGGGAGCCCAAAAAGCTTGTGCACGGGATCGAAGAGGGGAACCTCGATTCCGTTCCCGGCAGCAAGAGCCAATACGTCAGCTGGCGCTCGCTGGAGGAAGGGGTGAAAAGCATGCTGCAGGGCTTCGGGCGGGTTGCCATGGAGTATTCCCCGCGGAACGCGATCCCGTACGTCTCGAATGTGGACGGCGGCACGGTGGAATTGGTGCGGAGCGCCGGTGTCGAAGTTGTTTCCTCCGCTAACCTCGTGCAGCGCTTCGAGGCGTGCTGGACCGAGGAACAGGCGCGCGACAATTTCGAAACGGCAAACCACCTGAGAGCCATCGTGGATGTGACGTTCGGGTTCATACGGGAGAGCATTGCGGCAAAGAAGAGAATCCACGAATACGATGTCCAACAGTTCATGCTGGCCGAGTTTGCCCGCCGGGGCATCTGGTCGGAAGAGGCCCCGAACTGTTCGGTGAACGCGAACAGCGCAAATCCCCACTATGAGCCGACGAAGGACATCCACACGGATCTCCGCGAAGGGGATTTCGTCCTGATCGACCTCTGGGCGAAGAAAAAGAAGGATCGCTCGGTCTATGCAGACATCACATGGACGGGGGTTATCGGCAAGACCGTGCCGGAAGAAGTCGAGAAGGTCTTTCAAGCGGTCAAAGGAGGAAGGGACGCTGCTGTCGCCGCGGTGAGGAATGCGTTTGAGAAGGGAAAAACAATACGGGGGTTCGAGGTCGACGATGCAGCGCGAAAGTACATAGTGGAAAAGGGGTACGGCGAGTATTTCATCCACAGGACAGGCCACTCGATCGGGGAAGTCATCCACGGCAACGGCGCCAACATTGACAATCTTGAAACCAGGGATGAGCGAAAAATTATTCCCCATACTTCGTTTTCCGTCGAACCCGGCATCTATTTTCCCGGGAAATTCGGGGTGAGAAGTGAAATAGACGTCTATATTTCACCCGGGAACGAAGTGATCATCACAGGCCTCCCGTCGCAGGAACACGTCATTCCCATCCTCAGCATCTGAGCGGTTCGGGAGACGAAAGTGATAAAGAAGAATTGGCTTGACAGGAAATTCTGAAATCCCTATATTGGAAACCAATGAAACTTTAATAGTTTCCAGTCGTAAATAGCACAACCGACACCTTTCCGGGTTCGGTTCTTTTTTCAACAGTCGGAAACGAAAAAAACTGTAATAGTTTCCAATAGAAGGAACAATCCGATGGCCGATATCCAGGAACAAGACCGGATCCTCCAAGCCGCCCGAGACAAGTTCTTCGAGCATGGGTTTGTCAAGGTTCGTGTGGACGAAATTGCCACGGACCTCGGCATGAGCAAGAAAACGGTCTACAAGTTCTTTCCGACCAAAGAGGTTCTGGTTCGCAAGGTCGTGCACTTTGTCATGCGTCAGGTGAATGCGCGCGTCGAGGCGATCGTCAAATCGGAAAGACCCTTCATCGAGAAGCTCTCGGAGCTTCTCTCCCTCATCGGGCGTGTCTGGGGGCGGGCGGGCAAGCAGCTGCCGGTCGACATGAAAAAATACTTCCCCGACGTGTGGAAGGAGATCGAGACCTTTCGCAGGGAAAAAATCCTGAACAACCTTCAGGCTATGTTCGAACAGGCGAAGCGCGAAGGCGCCTTGAGGGATGACGTGGATCCCCAACTGTTCATCCTGATGTTCATCACGTGCGTGGAGGGGATCATGAATCCCACAACTCTTGCCGAGCACTCCTTTTCGCTCTCCGATGCCTTTCGGGGAATCTTTAAGATACTCCTGGAAGGGGCAATGACGGACGAAGCGAAAGCGAAATACCATCGCTTTGAACCAACGTATTCATCGACTCTTTAACAAGGAACAGTTATGAAACTCACAGCAGCGCTTTCGATAGCCGTATTTCTGGCGGGATGCTCAAACAACGGCGGCGACACTCTTACGGAAACCGGAACGCTCGAAGCCCGTCAGGTGACGGTCAGCGCCCAGGTTGGAGGTGCCGTGCTCTTCTTCGGTCCCGAAGAGGGAGACATTCTCGCACCGGGAGACACCATCGCCCGGCTTGATCCCGCGGAGTGGCAGTACCAGCTTTCACAGGCCGAGGCAAACTTTCGCGCGGCCGAAGCACAGTACAAGCTGATCCTTGAGGGTCCCCGGAAGGAAGACGTCTTGCAGGGGAAGGCCAGCTACGAAAGCGCCCGGGCCGATCTCCAGCGAATGGAGGAACTTTTCAAATCGAAGAGCATATCCGAAAAAAACCTTGACGATGCAAGAACACGATTCACGCTGGCGGAACAGGCCTGGGAGAAGCTCCAACGCGGCTCGAGGGAGGAAGAGGTAACTCTCGCGAAAGCCCGCAAGGATCAGGCAGCCGCGCAAATGGGCCAGTTGAGGAAAAAGGTGAACGATTGTTCCGTGATCGCCCCTTTGGGCGGCACTCTTGTCAACAGATTTGTCGAGCCGGGGGAACTGGTGACTCCGGGAGCTGCCGTCGCTCGAATCGCCGACTTGCGCGAAATGGAAATCAATATCTATGTCGCGGAATCGGTGCTTCCGCGCATTCAGCTTGGTCAAGGCGCAACGGTCACGGTCGATGCCTTCCCCGAAAGACCGTTCGACGCACGGGTTGTCTTTCTATCGCCCACCGCCGAGTTTACACCCAAGAATATTCAGACGAAGGAAGAACGCGTCAAGCTCGTTTTTGCGGTCAAGCTCAAGGTGAGCAATCCGGACGGATCACTCAAGGCGGGCCTTCCCGCCGACGTTTCAATGACCTTCAAGGGGACGCAGGAATGACGAACGCTGTCACGCTGTCAGGAGTGACGAAGGTGTTCCGTGAAGAGGGCCAGCCCGAGGTTATGGCTGTCCAGGGCCTTTCCCTCGCTGTTCGACGCGGGGAAATCTTCACCCTTGTCGGGCCCGATGGAGCCGGAAAGACCACGATCCTGCGAATGATGTGCGGAGTCCTGGCGCCGACCGAAGGATCGATCGAGGTGGCAGGCCTTGCCATGCATTCGCATCGCCAGGAGATCAAGAACAGGATCGGCTACCTCTCCCAACGCTTTAGTCTCTACGGTGACCTAACGGTGGACGAAAACATCGATTTCTTTGCGGAAATCCATAAAGTCGAACACCATGCCGCCAGGAAGGACGAATTGCTCGATTTCATGAGGCTCACTCCGTTTCGCGGCAGGCTCGCGGAGAGGCTTTCGGGAGGCATGAAGCAAAAACTGGCCTTGACCTGCACGCTCATCCACAGGCCCGAAGTGATCTTCCTCGACGAACCGACGACGGGCGTCGACCCCGTCTCGCGGCGCGACTTCTGGAAAATTCTCTCCAGTGTCCTCAAATCGGGCATCTCGATCGTCATGGCCACGCCCTACCTCGATGAGGCGGAACGGAGCACGCGCGTGGCCCTGATGAACGAAGGAAAGCTGCTGATCTGCGATACTCCCGAGCATGTCCGGTCGACCTTCGGGCAGCAGCTCGTGGAGATTCTTTGTGACGATCCGCGAAAAGCCATGATGGTGCTGAAAAAAGGGAGGATGCACGACGTCCAGCTCTTTGGCGACCGTCTCCACGTGGTAACCGGGAAGGATGATGCCGATCTCGCAGAAGTTCTCGAAAAGTTGAGGGAGACCGGTGTCATCGTGCGGAGCAGCCGCGCGGTTCCGCCTTCCCTCGAAGACGTCTTTATTTCCCGTATTTCATCCTGATGAGGATCTTTATGAATGTCCGCAGAGTTCTTTTCACTTTTGTCGCTCTTGCTCTCGCCATGGAAAGCGCCCGATCCCAGGAGAGCGTTGCAGTCCCGATTCGTTTGGACGAAGCGATCCGTGAAGCCATGGGCAGCAATCCATCGCTGCGCGCTTCGCAGGCCCGTGTCGATGCAGCCGAGTCGCGGACTACAGAGGCCCGTAGTGCGCTCCTGCCTCAGGTCAAGGTGAGCGGCCGCGCAGCGGTTCTCAGCGAAGTGCCGGAGTTCTCGCTCACACTTCCTGTCATCGGGAAGCAAACGCTTTTTCCTTCCATCTTGAGGAACTACGGCGCCAGGCTCACGATCCAGCAGTCCCTGTTCACCGGGTTCCGTGTCAAAAACAACGTTGAGATCTCGGAGCGGAACGCCTCTGCCGCAGGCTTCGAGTACGCGAGGGATCAATCGGACCTCCGCCTTGCGGTAACAACAGCGTATTGGAATCTCTATCGCTCCCGCCGGATGGAGGCGGTTCTCGCACAGACGGTGGAGCAGGTTTCCGCACACCTGGAGGATGTCAAAAACTTCCGCTCGCAGGGGATGGCCACCGACCTCGATGTTTTGAAGGTTCAAACCCAGCTCTCCGATATTCAGGTGAGACATGCTGAAGCCGGAGGCAATGCCCACATCGCTCGCATGTCCCTCAACAGCCTGGTCGGGAGGCCGCTCGAAACAGCTTTGGTCCCCGCTGACTCTCCCCAAACGGCCGGTGAATTACGTGTCCCAGCGGAGAAGCAAGTGACGGCATACATGGAGCGCGCCCGCAGCAGCAGGGTAGAAGTCGCAGCGGCGCGCGAGCGTCTTGCCATGCAGGAAGCCGCTGTGGCCGCTGCACGCGGGGGCTGGTACCCGCAGGTGGTCCTCCTTGCCAACTACGACTATGCCCGCCCCAACCAGAGGATCATTCCGCCGAAAGATTCCTGGGAGAAGTCGTGGGATGTCGGCGTATCGTTGCAGTGGAATCTCTGGGATTGGTTCGCAACCTCCAGCCAGACTTCGCAGGCTCAGGCAGGCGTCGTACAGACCGAAGCGATGGTGCGCCAGGTACATGACGCCGTCGCTCTGGAGGCGGCACAGAGTTATTTCCGCACCGCTGAGGCAGGGAAAAGAATCGAGGTGGCGGTCTTCGGTACACAGCAGGCCGAAGAAAGTTTTCGGATCACACGGGAGCGGTTCAAACAGGGCCTTTCATCGAACACCGAACTCCTCGACGCAGAGACTGCCCTCCTGCAGGCCCGGCTGAATGAAACCAATGCGGTTGTCGATTTTGTCATCCAAAGGGAAAAGCTGAAGCGTGCCGTCGGAGGGGAATCGTCTGATGGACCATGAACAGTATGCCGTCGAAGCTGAAGGGCTGACGCGGACCTTCGGCTCGTTCGTTGCCGTCGACAACATGTCCTTCCGGGTCCGGAAAGGGGAGATCTTCGGATTTCTCGGGCCAAATGGCGCGGGGAAATCGACAACCATCCGGATGCTCTGCGGCCTTCTTTCACCTACGAGCGGAAGAGCCGTCGTGGGGGGATTCGATGTGGGAAAGAACCCGGACTCGGTCAAATCGAGCATTGGCTACATGTCGCAGAGGTTTTCCCTATATGAGGATCTCACGGTCGCGGAGAATATTCATTTCTACGGGGGCATCTACGGGCTCTCAGGGGAGAGGCTGGAGGAAAGGAAGCAATGGGCTGTTGCCATGGCGGGACTGGAGGGAAAAGAGAAAAGCCTCACACGTACGCTCTCGGGGGGATGGAAACAGCGCCTGGCCCTCGGCTGCGCTATCCTGCACGAACCTCCCATTGTCTTTCTCGATGAGCCGACGGGAGGCGTGGACCCGGTCTCGAGACGTAATTTCTGGGATCTCATCTACGGGTTGTCCAACGCCGGGGTCACGGTGTTCGTGACGACGCATTACCTCGATGAAGCGGAGCACTGCAACACGATTGGCCTTGTCTATGCCGGACGTTTGATCGCCCTGGGGTCCCCTACGGAGCTCAAACACACGTTGGAACGGTACAAGATTTTCGAGGTCCTCAGTGAAAATCCGGTGGAAGCCATGGAGATTCTCCAGGCAAAGCAATGGGTGGTCGAAACGTCCATCTTTGGCTCCGCATTCCATGTGAGCACGTCCGGATTGGAACAGGGTGATCGGCAGATACGGGAGGCGCTCGGTCAAAAGAACATTGCTGTCAGCCGCCTGCAAATGATCGTTCCTTCTCTGGAAGATGTGTTCATCCACCTGATCGCAGAGGAAGACCGCAAAAAAGCCGGGCAGGGCCAATGATCCATCTCAACATCGCTCCCATTATCAAGAAAGAGTTCCTGCAAATCAGCCGCGATAAGCGAGCGCTGGGCATCCTGATTTTCCTCCCCGCCTTCCTCCTCGTGATGGTGGGTTATGCCCTGAATTTTGACGTGAAGCACCTTTCCGTGGCGGTCTATGATGAAGACCGTTCTTCGCAAAGCAGGGAGTTCGTCGCGCGGATAACGCAATCGGAATATCTCGACCTGAAAGAATGGCTCGCGGGCGAGAGGGACATTGACCGCGCCCTCGAAGCCGGAGAGGCTTCCATCGTCATCGTCATCCCGCGGAATTTTTCCGACAACCTCTCTTCAGGGAGAGAATCCGAAATTCAGGTAATCATCGACGGGGCCAATTCCAATACTGCGGCTATTGCCCAGGGAATAATCAACCTGGCGGCCCAGGATTACTCCAACAGAATCCTCCTGGCGTGGCTGGAAAAGAAGGGAAAGAGTATCGCGCTTCCGATACGGCTTGAGCCAAAGCTGTGGTACAACCCCGAGCTGAAAAGCGCGAAATACCTCGTGCCAGGCCTGTTTGGCCTCATCCTCATGATCGTGACCGTGGTCTCCACATCGCTCTCGATTGTCCGGGAGAAAGAACTGGGTACCATGGAGCAGCTGAAAACGTCACCCCTCTGGTCGAATGAAATCATCCTCGGAAAAACGATCCCGTATCTGGTTATTTCCATTCTTGCGGCCACAATCATTGTCGTGATGGGATGGATGCTGTTCGACGTCAGCGTGCGGGGAAACATCCTCCTGCTGTACCTTGCCATCGTGGTCTTTCTCCTCGGAGGATTGGGACAAGGGATGCTCATCTCGAACGTCGCCCAGACGCAGCAGGTCGCCTTCATCATGTCGGTGTTCAGCTCTCTGCTACCAAGCTTTCTTCTGTCGGGATTCGTCTTTCCCCTGAGCAGCATGCCGTGGTTCCTGCAGGTGATATCGAGTGTCATCCCGACGAAGTTCTTTCTCACCATTGTCCGATCTGTCATCCTCAAAGGGGTCGGGATCCCATCGGTCTGGGAGCAGTTCCTCTATCTGGGTCTCTTTGCCGCGGTGACGATCGGGGTCAGCACGCTGAGGCTGCACCGGGAGCTGTCGCGATGAGGGCAATCCGCGAGCTCATGATAAAAGAGTTTCTCCAGATCCGCCGCGACAAGAGAATGCTCCCTCTTGTTCTCCTCGCCCCCGTCGTCCAGGTCGTTCTGCTGGGCTACGCGGCAACTGTCGACGTCAAAAATATCTCGCTTGTCGTCTACGATGCGGACCGATCCCCGGAAAGCCGTCAGTATATTGAACGATTCACCAATACGGGGTACTTCACGGTTGAAGCACAAGTGGAGAGTCCTGCCCTTTTAGATGAGCATCTCGACAAGACGAAAGCCACGATTGCCATCAGCATTCCCCTTCATTTTGGCAGGGACCTTTCAAAAGGGCAGCCGGTGAAAATCCAGCTGCTGGCGGACGGATCGGATGCGAACACGGCGAACATCGCCCTCAACTATGCCGCCCAGATTACCGGAGGATATTCGCAGGGGATCGTTCTGAAGGAGCTCATGCGTCTTGGGGCGGGAGTCTCGGTTCCAAGGGTGACGCCGAAAACCCGCATCTGGTTTAATCCCGACCTGCGCAGCGCCAATTACATGATTCCCGGCGTTATCGCGCTCATCCTGATGATCATCACCACGACCTTTTCCTCTGCGGCAATCGTCAGGGAAAAGGAATCGGGAACGATCGAACAAATTCTGGTCACGCCCATCCGGCCGCATCAGTTCATCCTCGGGAAGCTTCTTCCCTTTACCATCATTGGATTTACCGATGTCTTTCTGGTGCTTGGCGTGGCCGTCAACTGGTTCGACATCCCCCTGAAAGGAAGCGTCCTCCTTCTCCTGGCGCTCTGCGGCTTGTTCATTCTCACCACGCTGGGCCTCGGTCTTTTTGTATCGACGATTTCCAGGACTCAGCAGCAGGCGATGATGACTGCCCAGTTCTTCGTCTTCTTCCCCTTCATCTTCCTTTCGGGATTCACCTTTCCCATCGAGAACATGCCACCGGTGGTGCAGGTTTTGACGTACGCAATTCCCCTTCGTTATTTCATGGAAATCATACGAGGCCTGTTCCTCAAAGGAACCGGCATCGAGACCCTCTGGCCGCAGACGCTCGCCCTCCTCGCATTCGGAGTTGTCATTCTCTCCCTGAGCGTCGCGGGATTCCGCAAACGCCTATCCTGATTCTTCTTCGGCCGACATCAAGGGGACTTGACAGTCGGAGGAAAAAATATCACATTCGGCCGGGGGTATCTTCTCTTACTCACACCTTCTTGGGGGGATCCATGAAGTTCCGTATCCATCTGTTTCTCGCGCTCACCGGAGCGTCTCCGGTGTTTCCACAAGTTCTTATCAACGAAGTTCTTTTCAACCCCGCCGGGACCGATGCGGAGAAGGAAAAGATCGAAATCCGGAACGCCGGCAGCAGCGCCGTTGACTTGTCCGGATACGACCTGTATCCTGACGGGATCGGCTATTTTACTTTCCCCGCCGTTGTACTCCAGCCGGGAGGCATTGCCGTCGTCCACCTCCGGCAAACCGGCGTGGATTCAGAAACGGATTTCTATCATTCTGCTCCGACTTCCAACATGGGCAACACTTCGGGCTCGGTGGCGCTGTTCACAAGCACGACGCACAGCGCGGCGACGGTGGCGAGTTTTGTTCAATGGGGGGCGGGCGCGCAGGCATGGGCATCTGCCGCGGCGACAGCCGGCATCTGGAGCGGGGTGGGCGACTTCGCACCCGCCATTGCCGAGGGGCATTCGCTCGAATACGACGGATCGGGATTCACACCCGGTGATTGGTTCGATCAGGAAGGGCCGACGCTCGGCACGGCGAACGCTCTTCCTGTGATACTGGCGATGTTTTCCGTACGGGTGATTCCCGGCGGCGTGCTCGTCTCGTGGGAAACGCTGTCGGAAATTGATAACTACGGATTCGCAATCGAGCGCCGGCCTGCCTTGCAGGATGATCCCGCGTCTGCATGGAGACAGGTTGGATTCGTGGCCGGATCGGGAACAACCCAGATTCACCGCCGGTATTCGTTTTCTGACGTGGACGTTGCCGCGGGGAAGCATCAGTATCGTCTCCGCCAGATGGATCGCAGCGGGGGGACAACTCTCAGCGAAACAGCGGAGGTGGACGTCGGCAGGGGTCCGTTTCTCCTGGAGTGTTATCCGAATCCTTTCAACTCATCAACACAGGTGAGGTTTGCCGTACCGGACGAAGGGGAGCTGCGCCTGAGCATCCTGGACATTGCCGGGAGGAGGGTGCGGGTGCTCTTCTCGGGCCGTGCCGAAGCGGGAAAAACCTATTCGGTGGTGTTGCGAGGGGAGGAACTTGCTTCCGGGATGTATTTCCTTTCCTGCGAATTTCGGCGGGAAAGAATTTCGCGGAAGATTCTTCTTCTGAGGTAGAGCTTACTTCTGTGCGCGGGCGAGATTGACGAGACCGGCGGCAAGGAAGATCAGATTCGCCAGCCAGGCAGTGAGCAGGGGATTGAGATCGCCGTTGTAGCCGAAGACCTGACTGGTTTTCATGAACCCGAGATAAATGAACGTCACAGCCACCGATATGCCGAACTCCACGGCAACGCCGCTTCTCCTTTTGTTCGACGAGAAAGGAACGCCGAAGAGCACGACGATAAGGCTGGCAAACGGAAAGGCAATCTTGCCGTGATAATCCACCAGCCACCGCGAAACTTCCTGCCCGGCGCGTTCCTGGGATTCGATGAATGATTTCAGCTCACCGTAGTCCATCTCATCCGGTTTGCGCTGCTTTTCTTCGATTTCCGAAGGGGTGAGGCTCAGGCGACCGATGGCCTCGCGGGCGAAGGGGCGCATTTCCTCTCCCTGCGCGGTGATGATCCGCTCGACGCCGTCCACGAGCTCCCATCCGCTTGAGAGAATGGTGGCCGCCGTTTCGGGCCCGCTCCCGCCCGGTGTCCATTCCATCCGCTCGGCATCGAATCTCCGAACCAGAACGGTGGCATTCGTATCGGAAAAGTCCTCGATGCTCACTCTGCGGGCCGTCCGGGTGGTACTTTCGTAGAAGCCCAGGGAGACAAGCCTGGTCTTTCCTTCCTGAAAGAAAATATTGAAACGGCTCGTCGCGGTCGAAGATTTCCTCAGATAAATCCGTTCGATGTCGAATTTCTTCTGATTGGAAAACGGGACGACCCAGCCGTTGAAATAGATCGAAAGCAGGCTCACGACGAGGGCCACGCCCAAAAACGGGAGGATGAAGCGGTAGAGGCTCAGACCGCTAGACTTGATCGCAGCAAATTCGTTCTGCTGAGTGAGTCGGCCCGTGACGAAGAGCGCCCCGAGGAGCATGGCAACGGGAGTCATGAGCTTGATGATTTCTGGAGTGAAATGGACATAATACTCCAGGATCACGGCGGCAGGCACGTTCGCATCGATAAAATCGTCCAACTTTTCCATCAGGTCGATGACCAGGAAAATCAGGAGGAAGGCCAGGAGGCCGAAGAGAAACGTCACGAGAAACTGCCTGATGATATACCGGTCGAGTATTTTCATTCGGGAGGCTGCTCTCCGAACAAGCCCCGCCAGCGCTGCGGAATCAGCCGGCGGAAGAAATTCCAGTCAATGACAAGGTTTTCCCGCGCCGTACGGAGCGTGAGGTATCCGCCGAGCCCTGCAAGGATGACGTTCGCCGCCCACATGCCTATCCACGGCTCAAGGTATCCCCGGTCGGCGAGTTTTTCGCCGCCAATGAGGCAGGACCAATAGAGGAGAAAGAAGCCGAGGCTGAGGCTTGCAGCAACACCGAATGATCCTCTGCGCGCCATGATTCCCAACGGAGCTCCGATGAGCACGAAAATCATGCATGCAGCAGGAATAGCATATTTCTTGTGGATTTCGACAAGGTACTCCCGCTCCTTGCGCCTGTGTTCCCGGATGTTGTAAAACTCGCTTTCTACGGAGTTCAACAGCATGGTCACACGGGCGAGAGCGTTGCGCGTCCCGAGAAGGCTGGCCGTATGCTTCTGTTGGGGGATTGCGGGCCCGGTGAGCAGCCGGTCCAGATCAGCCTTGAAGCGGCCGAGCGCCCGTTCTTCATATTCGCCTCTCTTGCGCTGCAGGCTGTCGACTCTCCGTATCATGTCCTCTGCGCTCAATTCCCTGTCCCCCCGGGCAAAGGCGCTCTCCTGGGAGCGCTGAAAATCGAATCCCTCGGCATTCATTGCGATGCGGTGGCGCTGGAACCGTATCTTTCGGTACTTTTGGAAAGCCGGGATGGTCACTTCATGGATTTCTCCGTCGGTGAGGTCCATGATGAGTTTGCGATAATCAGGAGAGAATGAAACAACGCCCCGCTGTGCCGTGATCGTCGTATTGAAATCGGGCCGCGTGTTGTCGAAGATGGTCACACCCTCGAGTTCATTGGACGTTTCGAATGTTTTCCTCACCAGAATTGTGTAGCCCGTGATGTCCTGGGAGAAAAGCCCGGGAATGATGGAGAGTGTGGGTTTTTTTCTTCTGATGTCGTTGCCCAGCGACGCAGCCTTGTGATTGGCATCCGGAAGAACGTCGTTGTTGAAGCGGAGGAGCAAATAGCTCAAAAGGATCGAAGCGGCCAGGACAGGAGCAATCATTTTATAGAGGCTCATTCCGCTCGCGCGCAACGCCGTGATTTCGTTTGTGGAAGAGAGCGTACCGAACGCCATGAGCGTTGCGACGAGTACCGACATAGGGACGGCGAGCACGACCATCCACGCAAGGTTGAAGACAATAACTTCGATGATGACGCCTGCGCTCAAACCCTTGCCGACGAGCTGGTCCATAAATTTCATGACAAACTGGAGAAGAAAAATCGCCATCAGAATAAGAAGGGACCCGAGGAAAGGGACGAGGTGGGACCTGAGGATATGTCTCCAGACGATCAGCACGAAAAAATATACTCAGATAAGCAGGAGATTACAAGGGAGCGAACCTTGCGACGGGCTGTACGATGGCTTTGTACTCGCATATCAATACCCTTTACGCTATATTGGTTCAATTTGTTGCCGGAGTGGCACTCATGAATGGAACAACACACGTCGATCGTGCGCATGCGGGATTGACGGAAGACGATCTGCACCCCGATCCGCTCGAGCAAATGAACCGCTGGTTGCGTGACGCTGAGGCGGCGAAGATGAAAGAGCCGACGGCGATGGTCCTGGCGACCGCCTCGCCCGACGGCAAACCCTCTGCGCGCGTCGTCCTGCTGAAGTCGCTCGACGAACGCGGTCTGGTCTTCTACACCAATTATGAGAGCAGAAAAGGGAAAGAGCTGCAAAAGAACCCGTCGGCCTGCCTGCTGTTTTACTGGGACGTGCTTCTGAGGCAGGTTCGCGTGGAAGGAACCGTCTCGCTTGTTTCGAAAGAAGAATCACATGAGTATTTCAGGACGAGGCCGTTGATGAGTCAGATCGGCGCATGGGCTTCACGGCAGAGCGAAGTGCTTGCATCGAGAAATGCGTTGGAAACGGAAGTGCGCCGCCTCGAGGAAACCTTCAGTGGAAAGGACGTCCCCCTGCCGCCGTTCTGGGGAGGCTACCGTCTCAAACCGGAGGAGTTTGAGTTCTGGCAAGGGAGAGAGAACAGGCTCCACGACAGGCTCCGGTATTCCCGAAGGGCGAACCGCTGGATCATCGAACGTTTATCCCCGTAGGACCATGAAGAAGAAACCGACAATTCTTATTGTGGAAGATGAAGACGTGCTCATTGAGCTTCTCCGCGGCACCCTGGAGCATCACGGCTTTTCCGTCATCACGACGCAGGATGGAGCAGAGGGGATCAGACTCTACAAAGAACACGTGAACGAGATTGATGTCGTCCTGACGGATATGGGCCTTCCCTCGCGGGGAGGATGGGAAGTCCTGGAGGAGGTGAGGAAGATCAACCCTGCGGCCAAGGTTATCTGTGCAAGCGGATTTCTGGAAAACTCGATCCGCGAGGAAATGCTTGCCGCCGGTGCGGTGGAATTCATTCAAAAACCGTATGTCTACACAAGTCTCATTGCACTCATCCGCAGTCTTCTGTAGCCGTTCGTCCCTCATCCCAAGTTTCTTGCAATTCACTCCGGTTTTTGGTACGTTTTTCCACACCTCACTTTTCCCACGGAGATCTATCGAGCGCTTGGTACCGTTTGAGTAAACCGATTCGGGAAGTTTCTCCCGGGTCGTTTGTTCCATTCACGATCGGACAAGCGTGGCTTTGCGTCGAATGTCAGAACCCGCACATTCGGGACCGTGGGGAGACCTCTCCCGGCTGTTGCCGTTCCTCGTGCTCTTCCTTATTCCTCTGGAACCCGCTTCTTCCGGGGTTCCGGAGATCCATGGGGACGCGTGGGTTCAGTTCCCTCAGGACACTTCCCACATTTCGACAAAGCTCTCGCGCCGGGCAAAGGCGCTTCAACAAAAGGTCGCGGTCCGCGACACCACTCGCAGCGCGGCAGACTCCCTTCGCCTGAAGCAACTGGCTGTTCTCCCGAGAGATTCATCGGCCCGGTTGGCGGTCTTTCACCACGTGCGGCTTGATCCCATCGCCGTCGCTCCCCTGAGGCCCCGGCCGCATCCCCTTTATCTGAAAGACCCTTCCGTGGTCGAGTACCTGGAGGTCCTCGACACCCTGCAATACCGGTACAGGCTGAGGCGCACCGTCGGGGGAATCGATATCCGCGTTCCGTTTGATCTTTCCTTCGAAGAATACCGCGATCTCCGCATGACGCGGACTCTTCGGAACAATTGGGAGACTCTCGCCCAGGAATACAAGGCTCCGGGATCGGAAAAGAAACAGCTGAGCGACATTTTCGGCCAGATTACGAACATCGAAATTCCCGTCCCCAAGAATCCCCTCTTCAGCATCTTTGGAAAAAACCAGATCAACATTCATTTCAACGGATCGGTCGACATCCACGGCGCGTTTCGCAATACGAAATCCGACCTCGTCACGCAGAATCCGCTCGATCAGTCGCGCAGCGAGCCTGATTTCGACCAGCAGGTGCGGATAGGGCTCAAAGGGGAAATCGGCGACAAGTTGACGATTGACGCCGATTGGGACACGGAACGGACCTTCGAGTACGAGAACCAGCTGAAAGTGCGCTATAAAGGGTACGATGATGAAATCGTTCAATCCGTCGAAGCGGGGAACGTCTCGCTTGCCACCAATTCATCGTTCATCTCCAGCAGTCAGGCGCTCTTTGGCATCAAAGCGGGCTTTCAGTTCGGGCCACTGAAGCTGACGACAGTGGCATCCCAGAAGCGCGGTCAGATCAAGGAACTCTCGGTTTCCGGGGGAGGGAGGCCGACGCCGTTTGAACGGAGGCCGTACGAATATACCCGTAACCACTTCTTTGTGGACACGGTGTACCGGACGATTTATGAGAAAGCCCTCAAGGAACGTCCTCTCCTTTTTGAAGACGCAAACAAGCAGATTCAGGATATCGAGGTCTGGGTCAGCAGGACGGGCATCATTGTCTATCCGAACGATCGCGATGCCGTTGCATTCATCGACGTGGATACTGTGCTGGCGTATCAGAATAATCCGGCCGCCCGCGAGAGCGACATCTTTTCGGTTTCAGGGAGGGTGGAGAACTCGCGGTTCACGAAGCTGATTCAGGGGACCGACTACACATATGACCAGTTCCTCGGAACGATTGCTCTCAACCAGGCCTTGCAGCCGGAGCAGATCATCGCTGTTGCCTACAGCCTCCCGACGCATGACGTCGGTACCCTGGAATCGAAGGATACATCCAAAACGACGCGCCTCATTCTCAAGCTTGTCCGGCCGCGCAACCTCGAACCGAGCATGAAACCCGCATGGGACCTCATGCTGAAGAACATTTATTCGCTTGGAGGCAGGGGAATCAAGAAGGAAGGCTTCAGCCTCGATGTCAAATACATCTTGCCCGGACAGGATCCCGTGAGTGAAGTGACGGTGTCGGCCAACGGAAAGTCCGATCAGTTCAACCTTCTGCACATGCTGTTCCTCGATTCGTATGACGAGAACGGAGCAAAAAAACCGGATAACAAATTCGATTTTGAAGCCGGCATCACCATCGATATTGACCGGGGAGAGCTCATTTTCCCCACCCTGGAGCCGTTTGGCAACCATATACGCGACTTCTTTCTGGAAAAATTCGCGCCCACCGATCCAGCAGGAACAGGCAATGTTCTCGCATTAGCGGATTCATTTATTATTCGAGAGGTGTATGATACGACGTATAACGGAGCACAGAACAGCGGGAAGAACCGGTTTGTCATCACAGGCGTGACGGTTTCGTCTGTTGCGTCGACCTACAATATCGGGTTCAATGTTGTCGAGGGAAGCGTGGAAGTGCTAGTGGATGGACAAGCCTCAACGCCCAATGTCGACTTCACCGTCGACTATCTGACGGGTACCGTCGTCATACGGAATCAGAGCTTCCTCGTTCCAGGGAAAAGGCTTCAGATCAAATACGAAGCGAATGATCTCTTTCAGCTTGCATCCAAGTCCCTCATGGGTGCGCGGGGAGAGCTTGCTCTTGCGAAAAACACGGCGCTCGGGTTCACCGTCATGAGCCTGAATCAGCAAACCTTGAGCGACAAAGTGCGCCTCGGGGAAGAGCCGATCAGTAACACCATCATGGGGATAGACGGCGGGACGAATCTGAACCTCGACTGGCTGACCGAGGCGATGAACAAGCTGCCGGGAATCAGAACGAACGCGCCGTCATCCATTTCCATCAGGGGCGAGGCGGCGTATATTCTTCCCGATCCAAACACCCGCAAGAGTAACATCGCGCAGGACAATCAGAAAGGCATCGCGTTTATCGACGATTTTGAGGGTTCGCGCCGGACCATTCCCCTGGGTATTAATTACGGCTTCTGGCGCGATGCAAGTCCTCCGGCCTATATCGGCGGTTTGGATCAGGCCGTGCCGGTGAACGGATTCATCGATCTGAACGATCCGGCAGTACGGGCGGGGCTTCTCCAGGATACGATTAAGATGGAATACAAAGCCCGGCTGACATGGTTCAACATCCAGCCGAGCGATGTTTTCATACAGGATATCTGGCCCAACAGGCAAACGCGGGCAGGACAGGACTTCGTTACGGTTATGAATCTCTTTTATCGTCCGGGAGCGCGCGGGCCGTACAACTACTCCATGAACCTCGCGGACAGCCTCTTCGCGTTCCCGGAAAAGGGATGGGCGGGGATTCAGCATCTGTTGGGGACGTCGGCGACCAACCTTCTGGATGAGAACATCACGTTTATCGAGCTGTGGGTGCGCGTGGAGCAGTCCTCGCCAAACGCCCGCTTGAACATCAATCTTGGGACCATCAGCGAAGATGTTATTCCTAATCGGATACTCAATTCTGAGGACGGATTGGGGGGAACGATCAAGACGGGTCTGATCCAGGATCCGAAACAGGATGTTGGCCTGGACATGCAAAACGATACCGAGGAGCGGGCTTCGCATCCGGCATTCATCGCACGCTACCCGGAATATAGCGAGGATCCCTCCGGCGACAACTACCTGAGCGAGATCCGTGAGTCGCTGAACCCATTGAATCACGAGGGTGCACGGGGAACGGACGGGAACAAAGTGGCCGACGGTGGACAGTTCCCCGACACGGAGGACCTGAATTCCAACAATGTCGTTGACCGGACGAACAGCTATTTTGAATACGAGCTGGCGCTCGACACCACAAGTGCGGGGTTCCGGCAATATGTCACCGGCGGCGGCGCCAACAACTGGTATCAGATAAGAATCCCTATCAAGGAATTCACGCGCAAGATCGGTAATCCGGTCTTGACGAATATAGAAGCGATTCGTCTCTGGATGACCGGCGCGGACGCGAATGTTCACCTTCGCATGACGGAATTCAATCTCGTCGGCAATCAGTGGGAGGCGCTCGACAAAAACGACCCCAAGTTCCGCGTCAGCAACGTGGGTATCGAGGAAAATCCATCCTATACCTCTCCTCCCGGAGTCCAACGTCCCGTGGACAGAACCCAGCCCGACCAGGTGATCTCGGGGAATGAGCAGTCGCTCTCCCTCATCGTGACGGACATGCTCGACGGGGAATCCAAACGTGCCATCAAGCGCTATGCCACCCGGCCCCTCGATCTGTTCACGTACAAGACCCTGAAGCTCTTCGTCCACGGCGATGATCGTCCCCTCACACGCATGAATTTCGTGGATACCACCAACTACGACGTTGAGTTCTTCTTTCGGTTCGGGGCCGATTCACTGAACTATTATGAGTATCGCGCGCCACTCCGCCCCGGATGGGCGGTGGAAAATGAAATAACCATCCGGTTCGAGGACGTCACAGCCCTCAAGCTGGGGAGGGATACCGTCGGGGTGCTCAGCCGGCCCGTCCTCGTACCGGGCGGAGCGCCGGGGGCGGTGTACAGGGTGCTGGGCCAGCCGGCACTGACGAACGTCCGGTATCTCGAAATCGGGGTCATGAATCCGCAGGGCAAAGGAAGCACGAGCGTTACGGGCGAAATTTGGGTGAACGAGCTGCGACTCACCGACGTGGACGACACTCCGGGATGGGCCTACAGGTTCGATACAGGGATTCGCCTCGCGGATATAGCCAGCATCAATATTGGCGTGACGCAAAGAAATCCCTTCTTCCACGGCCTGGAAGAACGGTTTGGCACGCGGAACAGCGACCGCAGCTGGACCCTTGCTTCGAGCATCGCGTTCGAGAAATTTCTTCCCGATGACTGGATCGGCTCCCAGCTTTCGCTCACATACTCGCACGTGGAAGGCATGCAGAATCCACGGTATGTTCCCGGCACCGATATCCTGGTTGAGGAAGCTGCCGACCGGACGAAAGCGATCGCTCTTGAGCGTGGAATGCCCGAAGCGGAAGCGGAGCACTCCGCACAGAAAATCCGGCAGGAAAGCCGGTCGCTCAACGTGACGGAAACATATGCGCTGCCGGTTCTGAAGCTCAGCATTCCCTCGTCTACTTGGCTCGTGACAGAAACGATCAATCGCATGAATTTTGCCTATTCCTTCACAAACATGAAGCGCAGAAGCCCGACGACGGAGTTTTTCCAGCAATGGTCGTGGAGTTTTCGCTTCGGCTACAATCTTCAGTTCAGCGAAAGCACGTATCTGGAGCCTTTCACCGAGATCGGCGAGTTCTTTCTCTTAAGTCCGTGGAAAAAAGCCAAGTTCTATTTCCTGCCCCGGAATATCAACGTCACCGCCGCTCTCACCAGGTCGCAGACGCATGAGAAGGCGCGGTACCAAACGCAGAAAAAACCCATCGGGCGCAACTTCGTCTCATCGAGACAACTGGCCTTCAGCTGGCGCGTGGTCGAAGGAGGGCTCTTGAGCCCATCGGTTGACTACACACTCGACATTGCCAGCAGCCTCGTCCATCTGGAAGTGGATAGGCTTGGTCGGCAGCGATCGCTCGGCGATATCCTGGGCGACATGTTCGGCGGCAGCAGGCTCATCGACTTCGGCGTGGACCTCTCCTACGGCCAGAACATTTCCATCGGCACGAAGCCCGCCGTGCCGACGTTTCTCAAGCTCAATCAAATCTTCGGTCCCACGGTGCGTTACTCGAGCCGCTATGACTGGCAGAATAATCTTCAGGCCGGCGCTCTCGGCAAAAGTGCTTCCGCGACCGCAAACGTGAGCGGCACTTTGGACGTTAATCTCAAGACCATTGCTGACAACATATGGTCGAGCCAGACCCTGCCGAAAAAGCCCCGTGTCGATTCCACCGGGGCTGCTCTTCCCCCGTCTCTGGGTGAACGGCTGGACGCCCTGAGCCGGGTACTGTTCAAAGCTCCGTTCTTTGACTGGGATCGCCTGAACATCACCTTCCAGCAAACCAATTCCATTCGCAATAACGGCATCCTCGGGAGGCCGGGATTTCTCAATCTCTTCGGACGCGTTCCCTTTGTTCAGGGATCACTCGATGAGAACGGCCCTTCACTGCTGTACCAGCTGGGACTATCATCCGATCCTCATGGAAGGGTTGTGCTGAAGACCAGGGCCACATTTCCTTTTGTCACGGGCTACACCGTTCCAGGCCTTCGCGCTCCCAGGGGAAACCTGACGGACGTCTTTAGCCAGAGTAATTCCGTCAACATGTCGACCTCGCGCAGTCTCTGGGAGGGGGCTACTCTGCGCTTTACCTGGAACCTTCAATGGTCGCACAATCTCAACCGGACGGTAAGGACGGATTCGCTCGGGGTTCCCACCGAAGTGAGCAGGACAACGAGCGGCGACATGACCCGCAGTTATGTGACGTTTCCGAATACCTTCATCTTCAAACTGTTTAAGACGGGAATCGAAGACGTCAACAAACGCTACGAGAGGTTCAAAGGCACGCCGACCGACCAGCGAAGCGATGACCTGAAGCTTCTTCAGGCGTTCGAAGAGGGAATGGAAGCCTTGCCGGTTTCCACCAAACTGATCAGCTCCATTATGCCCCGCCCCAACTGGTCTTTCCGATGGGACGGCCTTGAAAAGATGGAACTCTTCAGTAGCTTCGCCTCGCGCGTCTCGCTCGATCATGCGTACACATCTTCCTTCCGACGCCGGTGGCGATTGACCACTACGGGGGTGGAAGTGACGGAGAGCGAACAAGTCACGCAGTCCTTCTCGCCTCTGGTCGGTCTCAGCGTCATGTTCAAGCTCATCGGCAAGGGAAACCTCTCCGCCAACGTCCGCTACGGGACGTCGACGACAACCGACCTGGCTCCCATTGTGCAGAACATTACCGAAACTAACACGACGGACATCAATATTTCGGCGACATACAGCAGGTCCGGGTTCGAGCTTCCACTGTTCGGCCTCTCTCTTTCCAACGATCTCGACATCAGCTTTTCCTACAGTCATTCCAAAAACAACAGGCGCGTTTTCGACTTCAAAAAAATCTTCAAGAAAGACGGCGAGCCTCTTGAAGGGACCATCCGCACAAGCATGGAACCGCGCATCCGGTACATCCTGAGCGCCCGCGTCACGGCGTCCATCTACTACAAGTATTCGAAGTTGAAACCCGATGCCGGAGGCTCGCGGATACCGGGTTCCACCATCAACGAGGGCGGACTCGACATCAGAGTGCAGATCCAGTAGTGTTCCCTGCGTTGCTTCTCGAACCAATTCTGGCTAAGTTTTTTCCATGACCGTACCGAAGAAAATTCTCTGGGTGGACGACGAAATAGACCTGTTGAGGGCCCACGTCACGCTCCTGCGCGAGAAAGGATATGCGGTGGATACGGCGGCCAACGGCGAAGATGCCGTCGAGAAAGTCCGCGATGAGCCGTTTGACCTCGTCTTCCTCGATGAAATGATGCCCGGCATGGGAGGATTGCAGACCCTGGCGCTCATCAAGGAGATCGTTCCTTCGCTCCCCGTCGTCATGATCACCAAGAATGAGGCCGAAAGCCTCATGGAAGAGGCCATCGGAAGCAAGATCAGCGATTATCTCACGAAGCCGGTCAATCCAAGCCAGATTCTCCTCTCAGTAAAGAAGATCCTCGAAGCAAAGAAAATCACACGCGAAATAGTTTCGAGAGACTATGCGCAGGAATTCCAGCAGATCACGCGCATGCTCATGAATCCCCTAGATCCGCGTGAGTGGACTGAATTATACGTCAAACTGACGGGTTGGGACATGGAACTGGATGAGCATCCGGAGCTCGATTTGCGCCAGACACTGCTCGATCAGAAACGGGAATGTAACGTCGAGTTCGGCAAATTCGTCGAACGGCAGTACCGTTCGTGGATTTCGAGCGCTCCCGACCAGAGGCCGTGCCTGTCCGTGGATATCCTCGATCGTTATGTTCTCCCGCGCCTTTCCGACCAGCGGACAGTCTTTCTCTTCGTGGTCGATTGCCTCCGTCTGGACCAGTGGATCATGTTTGAACGGCTTCTGGGCCCGATGTTCACTATTGAAAAGGACTACTATTATAGTATCCTCCCGACGGCGACGCCCTATTCCCGCAACGCCATCTTCAGCGGGCTTTTTCCGGCCGAAATCGAAAAACGGTACCCTGAGGTGTGGGAGGCGGGAGAAGACGATGAAAACAGCCGCAACAGGCAGGAACATCTGCTGCTGGACAAGTTCCTGGAACGGAGGAACGTCCGGCTGCAGCCGCCGTCCAAATACGTCAAGATCCTTGACGCGGAGTTCGGCCGTCAGATCGAAAATAACATCCTGTCTTATCTCAACGGCCAGTTGACCGCCATCGTGGTGAATTTTGTCGACATGCTCGCGCACGGAAGGTCGGATTCGCCTCTCCTGAAAGAGATTGCCCCCGACGAAGCGGCATATCGGTCGCTGACCCTCTCCTGGTTCCAGCACTCTTCCCTCCTGGGAATGCTGAGGACGCTTTCGCAGCAGCCGCGCGTGACCGTGGTCCTCACGACCGATCACGGCAGCGTCCGGTGCCTCCGCGGCTCGAAGATCATCGGAGACAGGGAAGCATCCACCAACCTCCGCTACAAGTTCGGGCGGAACCTGAAGATCGACGAACGGCAGGCAATCTTTGTCAAGGACCCGGCAGACTACAAGCTCCCCCGCGGGAGTGTCACGACCAATTATGTCCTGGCGAAGGAGGATTACTTCTTTCTCTATCCGACGGACTACCACAAATACCTGAGCCAGTACCGGGACAGCTTTCAGCACGGAGGAATCTCGATGGAAGAGATGATCCTCCCCGTGGTCACGCTCACTTCCAGGGTGTCATGATGCCGACGCGCACGACATCGGAGCAGGAGACGCGCGACGTCGCCCGTGCAATGGCGGAGACGCTTCGCCGCGGAGATGTCGTCGCACTCTACGGGGATCTTGGCGCGGGCAAGACGCAGTTCGTCAAGGGATTGTGCGAGGCGCTCAGCGTCCGGGAGCCCGTGACAAGCCCGACGTTCGTCATTCTGAACCGATACAGCGGCATCGAACGGTCAGGGAAGCCGCTCTTTATTTTTCATTTCGATCTCTACCGGGTTCAGTCCGCGGATGAAATCTATGACCTGGGCTATGAGGAATTCCTTTTTGGGGATGGCATCAGCGTGGTCGAATGGGGAGAACGGCTGGGTCCGCTCCTGCCCGAGCAGCGGTACGACGTGACAATTCTCTTCGGAGAGGAAGAGGGGGAGAGGCACATCGCCGTGGAGAAAATCGGCATGGATGAACATGCTGCAGAAGAACACCGGGGAGGGATGCGGCAATGACCGTCCTCGGAATCGAGACCTCAACAGAAGTCTGTTCCGTCGGCATCGCAGAAGAGGAAAAGCCTCTGCTCGAGAAGAGGATTGTGGAACAGAGGGCGCATTCGGAAAAAATCCTCACGCTTGTTCGTTCTCTCCTTCACGAAGCCCGCGTCCGGAACGGCAGGCCCGACGCCGTGGCAGTGTCGATCGGGCCGGGCTCTTTCACGGGTCTGAGGGTCGGCTTGAGCACCGCAAAAGGATTATGCTATGCGTGGGATGTTCCGCTCGTGACGATTCCGACGTTTGATGCAATTCAGGAAGCCGTTCGAAGGTCGGAACCGGACGCCGGGAATATTCTAGTGGCATTAGACGCGAAAAAAGGGGATTTTTACAGAGGACGGTCAGAAAAAGGGCTCCGGCCCGCAGGAACGAGCGCCAGGCCGACGCTCGTCTCGATTGCGGAGATAACAAAAGAGATTGCCCGGGAGCCGCCCGACATTCTGGTAACGGACTGGCAGGAGGCTTTCCCGGGGGGGATGAAGGGGAAAAGGCCCATCGTCAGGGACGTCAGGGATTTCTGCCGGGGAGACATTGTTGCGCACCTCGGCCGGAACTGTGCAGCGGAGGGCGCATTCGCGGATGTCGGGTCCGTTGAGCCGATGTACCTGAAAGATTTCATCGTTGTCGGAAAAACCTCTGCGGTGTGAGGCGAAGGAGCGACTATGGCTTGGTTTCGACGATCGAAAGAGAATATTCAATCAGAAGGGCAGAAAAAGGAAACGCCGGACGGTTTGTGGACCAAATGCGCCGACTGCGGCGAGATCATCCACAGGAAACAGCTCGAACAAAATCTCTTCACCTGCCCGAAATGCTCGTACCATTTCCGCATCGGGAGCAAGGATTATTTCGCCCTCCTTCTCGACGAAGGGTCCTTCAGCGAGCTCGACAAGAAGCTTCAATCCACCGATCCCCTGAATTTTGTCGATACGAAGCGATATGAGGACAGGCTGAAGGAAACGATGAAAAAGACCGGGCTGAACGATGCGGTGCGGACGGGGACCGGAAAGATCAACAAGATTCCGATCGTCATCGCCTGCATGGATTTCGGCTTTATCGGAGGCAGCATGGGTTCGGTGGTCGGGGAGAAGATCGCCAGGGCCATTGACAAAGCCCTCAAGACGAAGCGTCCCATGATCATTGTTTCCTCGAGCGGAGGAGCCCGGATGATGGAGGCGGCGCTCTCGCTCATGCAGCTGGCGAAGACGAGCGCAAAGCTCGCGCAGCTTTCCGATGCGGGGATTCCCTACCTGTCGCTCATGACCGATCCCACGACGGGAGGGGTAACCGCAAGCTACGCCATGCTGGGGGACATCAACATCGCAGAACCGGGAGCGTTGATCGGCTTTGCCGGTCCGCGCGTCATCAAGCAAACCATCGGGAAGGACCTGCCGAAAGGCTTTCAGCGTTCAGAATTCCTCATGGAGAAGGGTTTTGTGGACCTTGTCATTCATCGGAAGGACATGAAGGAAACGGTCACGAAGCTCCTCAACCTTCTGGCAAACTAGCCACCAATGTATGAAGATTCATATTCTCGGAGTACCCATGGACCTTGGCGCCGGACGACGCGGCGTGGACATGGGACCCTCTGCCATACGCATTGCCGGCGTCCACGATAAACTGACCCACCTCGGTCACTCCGTCGTCGACGAGGGTGACATTCCCATCAAGGCCCCCGAACAGCAGCGGATACGAAACGAGAAGCTCAAGTATCTTCCGGAAATTGTCCGCGTCTGCACCCTTCTCTCGGGGAAGGTCGAACGTGCGATGTCATCGGAAGCTTTTCCCCTCGTGCTCGGCGGTGACCATTCCATCGCCATCGGCACCATCGCGGGTGTTGCGGCGCACTGCCGCAAGAACAAGAAACGTCTCGGTGTTCTCTGGATCGACGCGCACGGCGACCTGAATACCCCAGAAACAACGCCTTCCGGCAACATTCACGGGATGCCGATGGCCGCCGCCATTGGCGTCGGCGCCATCGAGCTGACTTCGGTGGGAGGCGACTTCAAGAAACTGGAACCGAAGAATGTGGTCCTCGTGGGTACGAGAGATCTCGACGACGGGGAGAGGAAGTTCATCAGGCAATCGGGGATCAACATCTTCACGATGGAGGAAATCGACAAGCACGGAATGTCGGCGATCATGGGCCGGGCGCTGAGAAAACTCCGGGACTGCGACTTTCTTCACGTGAGTTTCGATCTCGACGGCGTTGATCCGCAGGTGGCGCCCGGCGTCGGAACGCCGGTCAAAGGGGGCCTCAATTACCGCGAAGCACACCTCATCATGGAGACCCTCAACGAATCCGGCAAGATGACCTCGCTCGAGATCGTCGAGGTGAACCCGATTCTCGACAACCGCAATCAGTCGGCGGAATTTGCCGTTGAACTCATCCAATCGGGATTCGGCAAGAAAATTCTCTGATGGAGATTCTCAGAACGGTTTCGCAGATGCAGGCCAGGGCCGAACAGCTCCGGCAGTCCGGTAAGCGAATAGCGCTCGTTCCGACCATGGGGGCTCTGCATGAAGGGCATCTGAGCCTTGTGACCCTTGCGAAGGCCCATGCCGATATCGTTATCCTCTCGATATTTGTGAATCCAACGCAATTCGGGCCCAACGAAGATTACCGCCGCTACCCGCGCGACCCCGTGACCGACGAGCGGCTCGCCCGCGATGGGGGTGCCGGCATCCTTTTTTATCCCGAAGCGGACGAAATGTACCCAGCAGATTTTTTGACGTACGTTGTCACAAATGACGTTGCGCAGACGCTCGAGGGCAAGGTTCGTCCCACGCATTTTCAGGGCGTCACCACGATTGTTGCCAAGCTGTTCAACGCCGTGAAACCCCATGTTGCGGTTTTTGGAAAAAAAGATGCGCAGCAGCTGTTTATCGTCCGGGCCATGGTGCGTGATTTGAATTTTGACGTTGAAGTCCTTGCAGGACCCATTGTTCGGGAAAGCGACGGGCTGGCGAAGAGCTCCCGTAACGCGTACCTCAATGCTCAGGAGCGGGAAAATGCAAGGTCTCTCTCCAAAGCTCTTGCGAAAGCTTCGGAGCTCCTCGGGAAAGGGGAACGGGATCTTCAGGTGATCAGAGACGGCATGTTCCGGATCCTTGAAGCCGCTTCTCCCTCACACATCGACTACGTGGCATTCGTCGATCCTGCGACGTTTCGGGAAGTTGAAAGGCCGGCAGGCAGTGCGGTTCTCATTCTTCTGGCGGTGCGATTCGGCGCCACGAGGCTCATTGACAACATGCTTGTTTCTCTGGAACCAAGGAAATGAAAACCCATACACATCTTGCCGTCGTCATCATGGCTGCCGGGAAAGGTACGCGCATGAAGGACGACAGTCGGGCGAAAGTGATGGTGGAGCTTGAAGGGAAACCGATGCTACACTATGTCTTGAGTCTTGCCGTCGAGCTGAAAGCGGCAAAGATTCTCCCCATCGTGGGTTTTCAGCGCGAAGCGGTTGAGCGCTACGTGAGGGACCATTTCCCCGAGGCCGCATGCGTTACGCAGGCAGAGCAGCTCGGAACGGGCCACGCGGTCATGCAAACGGAAGCTGCGTTGGAGGGCTTTTCGGGAAATGTCCTCGTTTTGTCGGGGGATGTTCCGTTGCTCCGGCACACGACCATCGATCAGTTGATCGGGTTTCATCGAAAGACCAAAGCAGTCGCCACAATCCTGACGGCGGAATTGGATGATCCTTCGGGATACGGCCGCATCATCAGGAACCGTGATCATTCCGTCAAGAAGATCGTCGAGCACAGAGATGCTTCGCCGGAGGAGCTGCTCGTGCGCGAAATCAACTCCGGCATTTATGTGTTTGACAGGGAAAAACTTTTTGACGGGTTGAAGCATATCAAGCCGCACAATGTGCAGAACGAATACTACCTCACCGATGTCTTCGAGTATTTCTGGAGGCATCACTGGGTGGTCTCTGCCTTGAAAGCTCCACACCCCGATGAAATCAGGGGCGTCAACACCAGGGAGCAGCTTGCGGAGGCGAGGCGGGCCTTGCCTCGAACCTTGTCCTGACCACGTGCGTCCCGGTTTTTGTGGAGTCGGTGATCCGGCGTTTTTCTTTTCGCGGAGTGGTCTTCCACAAAACTTGACAATCAGCGTGGATTTCGGTATCATACCCGCTGGAACAATGAGCATTGGGAGGCAGAGATGATGGGACGCGTGAGAGCGATTGCGGTAACCGTGGCGTGCATGTCACTACCCTTGATGGCACAGTTCAAACAGCAGGTTGAACCGCGCCCCAGCGTGAGCGAATCGCTCGTCCGGGCGGAAAGCTCCAACCTCCTCTTCGGATGGTTCGATCCAAGCAGGTTCTCGATGCGTCAGAGCTATTCCCTTTCCTACACCACGATGGGCGGACAGGGACTGTCCCTGGGGGTCTATACGAACAGCCTCTATTACAAGATTGCCAACCCCCTCGACGTTCAGTTCGACGTAAGCCTTCAGCACTCCCCCTTCAGTTCCTTTGGCAACTCCAGGGACCTGAGCGGCATTTATCTGAGCCGTGCTCAGCTCAATTACCGCCCTTCGGAAAACATGTTGTTGCAGATTCAGTACCGGCAGCTTCCGTCAATGTATTGGTGGGGCATGAACCGTTCATCGATGTTCAATAACGGATTGGGTTTTTCAGACGAGGAGCAACACTAAAAGCATGGTTTTCTCTGGTTGTTCTGAAACCGGGCGCCCCGCAGTCGCTGAGGCCGTTCGGTTTCTCGTTTTTCTGCCCCGTCCTTCATAAGAATGGTTGATCAAGAAAGCGCTCCATCCCCGCAATCCCCGGCACACCGGCTTTCGGAACCATCCCCGCACTCCCCGCAGTTTCGACGTCTTGTCCGGCTGCTGCTGGCCGGAGGGATTCCGCTTCTCGTTGCCGTTGCGGTTCTTACGACGGTGTTTTCCGACCGCACCTCCGAATCGGAGGTCCTTCTGAACGAAAAGCTCCACACCATTCAGCTGGACGTGCTGAACGGCACCGGGCAATCGAAACTTGCACAACGGATGACTGATTTTCTACGCAGCCGCGGCTTCGATGTCGTCGAAATGGGAAATTATGCAGGAGATGTGGAGGCGACCCTCGTCATCGACCGTACGGGAAACAGAGAAGCGGCGATACGTGTTGCAAAAGCGATCGGAGTGCCTGAAACTCAGGTCGTTCAGAAAATCGACAAAAATCTCTATCTGGACGTGTCCGTGTACATCGGAAAGGATTTTCGCACGCTTCAGCCATTTCAGTAGGAGGAAAGACCGCGTGACTGCACGCATGGTGGCAAAAACAATCGCAGGATTTGCGCTTTCGAAAAAAGCATCCGACGTCATTCTCATGGACCTGCGGAAGAAGAGCTCGGCCACGGATTTTTTCGTCGTGTGTTCCGGCGATTCGGAACCGCAGGTGAAAGCGATCGCTGATGCGATTCGCGAGGGGATGGAAAAGAAAGGAATGGACGTCTGGCATACGGAAGGGTTCCATGTGAGACAGTGGATTCTTCTCGACTACGTGGACGTCGTTGTGCATGTGTTTCACCGGGATATGCGCATGTTCTACAATCTGGAACGCCTCTGGAACGATGCGAAGATTCATCCCGTCTTCGATAGCGGAAAAACCGTGAAGATTCTTCCCGCCGTGACGCGGTCCGCGGCCCGTACACGCAAGGCAACCCGGACACGGCGGACAGGCAGGGCCGCAGGCACCTCATGATTCCCCATCTCACAAAACAGATACACGATGCACTGGTGGCCCTTCAGATCGTACATGAGGGCACGATTCCCTTCGAGCGCCCCAAACAGGAGTCTCATGGCGACCTGACGACGAACATTGCCCTGACGCTGGCAAAGAGCCTCGGGAAGAAACCGAGAGCTCTCGCAGAGGAACTCGTGAAAGCGATGAACCTTGACCGCGACCTCGTGACGAGCGTGGAAATCGCGGGACCGGGCTTCATCAACTTCCGTTTCAGCGATTCATTCTACACAAAGAGTCTGGCGGCGGTCTTCGAGCAGGGGGACGCCTTCGGCCGTTCCGACAGCGGGCATGGAAAGAAAACGCAAGTCGAGTTTGTCAGCGCCAATCCGACGGGCCCGCTGAGCGTGGGACACGGGAGGCAGGCGGCTATTGGCGATACTCTTGCGAACCTTCTGGCCTGGACCGGACACGACGTTACGAGGGAGTACTATTATAACAACGCCGGCAGACAAATGCAGAAGCTGGCGGAATCCACGTTCGCCCGCTACCGGCAGCTCTTCGATCCGTCAGTACCATTTCCGGAAGATGGGTATCAGGGGGACTATATCCGCGAAATAGCCGAAACCATCCGGGCGTCGAAAAAGGACACGCTTCTCACGCAGCCGGCCGAGAAGGCCCTCGCATTCTGTCAAAAGGCCTCGGAGGAGGTTCTTTTTGCGGCGATCAAGGATGTCCTTGGCCGGATGGGTGTCCGGTTCGATGTCTTCTTTAATGAAGACTCTCTGTACACGAATGGAACGATCAAAGAGGTTGTCGCGGAGCTGCGCGCGAAAGGTCTTGCCTACGACAAGGAGGGAGCGGTTTGGTTCAAAGCGACGGAACTCGGCCTTGATCAGGATCGCGTCATTATCAAGAGCACGGGTGAACCGACCTACCGGCTCCCCGATATTGCGTACCATCGGGAGAAGTTCCGCAGAGGGTTCGAGCTCATCGTGGACATCTTCGGTGCGGATCACGTGGCCACGATTCCCGACGTGCTTGGAGGCATCAAAGCTCTTGGCTACGACCCGGGCCGCGTCAAAGTGGTTATCCATCAGTTCGTGACGCTCCTCCGCAACGGAGAGCAGGTGAAGATGTCGAAGCGCGCCGCCAACTTTGTCACCCTCGACGAGCTTCTGGACGAAGTCGGTCCCGATGCCGTGAGGTTCTTTTTTGTCATGCGGTCGAATTCCAGCCATCTTGAATTCGATCTGGACCTTGCGAGAGAGCATTCCGAAAAAAATCCGGTCTACTATCTTCAGTATGCCCACGCGCGCATTGCGGGCATCCTCCGCTTTGCGGAGACGGAACAAATCCTTCGGAAAGAAAACGACCTCGTCCATGCCGATTTGCGCCTGCTGAAGGAACCCTCCGAAATGGCGCTGGTCAAACTTCTCCTGAATTTCCCCGAGGTGGTGGAAGCGACCGCACAGAGCCTTGAGCCTCACCGGCTTCCGGCATATCTCGGCGACGTTGCGACCGCCTTCCACAAGTTCTATCATGATCACCGCGTCGTTCTTCCGGAGAGGAATCTCTCCCTTTCCCGGCTCGCGCTGAGCTGGGCGGCGAAAACCGTTCTTGCAAACGGCTTGAAAATCATGGGAATTTCGGCGCCCGAGAAGATGTAGCCTCGTTTGACAATCGGCCGAAATTTCTGTAGGTTTCTTCATTCAGACACCCTCAAAGGAACCTGTTTCCCTGCCTCTTGGTACTGCACAAGTGTAACCTTTCGACCCATTCCGTACTGCTGCTTTCCCGCTGTTGTCCCGGTTGACATTGTGCCGCCCATCGATCTTCGATGTGCGTAAGGCCTTTCCCCATAGGAGAAAACGATTGCGTGCCATGAATCTTCTTGTCACCGGCGGTGCCGGCTTTATCGGAAGCAATCTCATCATGTTTCTGATGCGAAAGCACCGCGACGTGCGGATTGTCAATCTCGACAAGCTCACCTACGCCGGAAACCTCGAAAACCTCGAGGCGGTCCGGAATGATCCCCGGCTTCTCTTCGAGCAGGGAGACATCGGCGACGGGAAAAAGGTTGCCGCCCTGTTCGCACGGCATTCGTTTGACGCAGTCATCAATGTCGCGGCAGAAACGCATGTAGACCGGAGCATCGCGTCGGCGGCGGAATTCGTTCAGACGAATATTGCGGGGACCCAGGTCCTTCTGGATGCCGCACGCGAAGCCGGAGTCGGAAAGTTCCTGCAGATCTCCACGGACGAGGTCTATGGATCCCTCGGACCGACGGGAAGTTTCTCCGAGTCAATGCCTCTCCATCCGAACAGTCCCTACGCAGCGAGCAAAGCCTCCGCCGACATGCTTGTCCTGGCGTATCACCACACATTTCAGATGCCGGCTGTCGTTACGCGATGTTCGAACAACTACGGACCGTATCAGTTTCCCGAAAAGATCATTCCTCTCATGATCGTGAATGCATTGGCCGATAAACCTCTTCCTGTCTACGGCGACGGGATGAATATCCGGGACTGGCTGCACGTCGAGGACCATTGTTCGGCTATCGACGTTCTCCTGGAACGGGGAAAGGCAGGCGAAGTCTATAACATCGGCGGCAACAACGAGATGAAGAATCTCGATGTGGTGAAACTCATCCTGAAGCACCTGGAGAAACCGGAATCGCTGATCCGGTTTGTGAAGGACAGGCCCGGGCATGACCGCCGCTATGCGATTGACTCTTCGAAAATCCGCGGTGAATGCGGCTGGAAACCCTCGGTGAAGTTTGAACAGGGACTGGCAAGCACTATCCAGTGGTATCTCGACAACAGGCCGTGGTGGGAACGCATTGTCAGCGGAGAGTACAAGGAGTATTACCGGAGGATGTATGACAACAGATAACAGGGGAACACTCGGAAGGTTCGTTGCCGCAGCGCTGTTGCTGCCATGGTTTGTTGCCGTCTCGCCTTCGCAGTCGAATCAGCAAAACACCGGAGCCGGAAATCGGCTCCTCGGAACTTCCAGAGAAACGTTTGCCGACCAGGAGAACCGTGCGCCCGGCTCATTCCGCCCCATCCCGATTGAAGAAACAATCGACGAGTCCGAATACATCGTGGGTCCCAACGACGTCTTTAGCTTTCATATTCCGGGGGTTGGGGGCATCAGCGCCGTTCAGCTGTTTGTCAGTCCCGAAGGCAAGCTGATCGTCCCGGGCGGAGGTGAATTCGAGGCAAGCGGGACAACGCTTCAGGCGCTCAAGAGAGAAGTCCTGAAGGCGTTCAAGGCCGTGAAGCCGTCGCTGACGCTTTTCGCACCAAGGCAATTTGTGGTGACCGTACTGGGTTCTGTGGAAAAACCGGGGCCGTACGTCTCGAGCGCTGTTTCGCGCGTCGACAAAGTCCTTGCGCAGGCGAACCAGCGCATGGAGGGGGAAGCGAAGCCTGTCGCGGCACCTTTTTCGACGCGGCGCATCATCCTGAGGCGCAAGGGGATGGCCGATCGGCTTGTTGATCTGGACCGGTTTTATGCGTTCCGCAGCAGCAAGGATAATCCTTTTCTGCATGAAGGCGATATCGTCGTGGTCCCGCCGCGCAGTATCGAGCAGGCTGCCGTGAGCGTTTACGGCGCGGTGAACGTCCCGTCCCAATACGAATACCGGGAGGGAGACAGCCTCGGAACGATGCTGCGCGTTGCTCAGGGGCTGACGCCCGGAGGGGATTCCGCAAACGTTGAACTGACGCGGTTTCCGCCCGATGGCGCTTCTTCGGTAACGTCCGTCATCGATGTTTCCGCCATTCTTCGGGGGACCGCAAGCGACATCCCCCTGCAAAACAAAGACCGTATCCTTGTGAGAGAAAGAGTGGACCATCGGGGCGATTTCAAAGTGCACGTGAGAGGCGAAGTGCAGTTTCCGGGCATGTATCCGATTACGCGCGACAGCACGCGGCTTTCGTCCGTTATTGCCAGGGCCGGGGGATTCACCGCTGCGGCCTATCTGCCCATGGCGGAAATCGAGCGGAAACAGCTCGCTGCTGACGGGTCGATCATGGAAACGGGACGCGAGGCCATGATGAACCTCCGTATGGCCGATCGGCTCGTGACACCCGAAGAACGCGCCTACTATGATCTCGAATCCAGCCTGCGCCGCGGAAGGGTTGCGACCGACTTCGTGGGGCTGTTTCATCACAGCGACCGCTCAAAAGACGTCATCCTCAAGGATGGTGACATCATTTTTGTGCCGAATGCGCAAAAGACGGTGTATGTCTACGGCCAGGTAGCAACGCCGGGCTTTGTTGCCTACAAGGAAGGGGCAGATGTCCGGTACTACATTCAGCAGGCCGGGGGGTACGGAGAAGAAGCGGAGGAGGGCGACACACGCGTCATCAAGAGAACATCGAGAGAGTGGCTGAGTCCCGGAGAAACCTCCATCGAGCCGGGCGATTTCGTCTGGGTGCCGAAGGACATCCGGTACCCCACGGGCTATTATCTCAATCTGGTCAGCCAGGCAGCGAGCTTCATCAGCGTTGTCCTCAGCATGACGGTCATCATCCTGCAGCTCTCCAAATAGGAACGCCACAACCGAGAATCGGACCGGACTATGGATCACAACGACAACACAGATCTCCACGCAGCGGAACCGCAGGAAGGCGAACTGCTTCGCTATCGTCAGCCGATCGGATGGTATGAATTTCTCAATCTCCTCGTGAGGTGGAGAGGTTTCATCCTCAAGGTGACGGGCATTGTCACACTCTTTGCCGTGATCGTGAGCCTTCTTCTTCCCAATTGGTACAAGTCTTCGGCCTCCATTCTCCCCCCCAAGGAGTCGAGCACGCTGAGTCCCGCCGGAGCAGCAGGATCTCTTCTGCGCAGCATCACGACCTCGGGCCGTCTCGGGTCGGCCCTGCAGGGACCGGGATTGTACAATTACCTGGCGATCCTTGGCAGCCGCTCGGCGATGGAGGAGGTTGTGAGGAAGTTCGACCTCTTTACCGTGTACGACATTCCCGACACGCTGATGGAATCGGCTGTCAAGAGTCTTGTGGAGAACGTCCAGTTCGAGATCGAGCCGGAAGAGTACCTCACCATTTCGGTTTTCGACCGCGATCGGCAGCGGGCGGCAGACATGGCCAACTACCTCGTCGAGGTTCTCAACCGCATGAGCATCGAGTTGGCGACGAGGAACGCGCGGAGCAACAAGGAGTTCCTCGAAAAACAGGTCGACGCCACAAAAGCACTCCTGAGGCAGAGAGAGGACAGTCTGAAAGCGTATCAGGAGGAATCCGGGATGATGGTCTTGTTGGATGAGCGGGGCACGGGGCTTTCGGCAATTGCGGACATCTACGCTGCAAAGGCGCTGAAAGAGGTGGAGCTTGGGATTCTCCAGCGAACGGTCTCATCGGAAGACGGGGCGCTCCAGAGGGCCCGTGTGGAACTGGATGAATTGAACAAGAAAGTCTCCGCGATTCCCGAAACCGGCGTTCAATCGATGCGCCTCTTGCGCGACGTCCTCATTCACCAGAAAATGCTCGAGTTTCTCATTCCCCTCTATGAACAGGCAAAAATCGACGAGCAGAAAGAGGTTCCCGTACTGCTCGTTCTCGACAGGGCGGTTCCTCCCGAAAAGAAATCAAGCCCCAAGCGGTCCATCATTGTCCTGAGTTCCATGCTCGCAGCGCTGATGGGATGCGTTTTGTGGGCGTTGCTCTCAGAACGGTATCGCGGAATGATCATGCATCGGCCGGAGGTCGGACGAGCCCTTCGGTCGCTCCTGCGAATGGGGAAAGGCAAAAAGGAAGAGACTCCGGGTACCTGAAACCGGCAACACATCATGACCTCTCCGATCGAGTTTACAGCGATTTCCCGTCCGGTCAATTCTCTCTTCCTTCTCGTTCTCCTCCTGGCGGTCGGGGTGAGCGCACTCCTGGACGGAGCACTCTACCTTCCTCTTGCCTTCATCGGCGGCGCTTTTCTCTGGTGGACGTACCAAAAACCCGAAGTATGGCTTTTCTTCGCCATCCTCTTTCATGCCGTATTTCTCCAGAGGACAGAGGGCATATCGGCAGGTGAAATTCTCTTCGGCCTTTATTTTTTTGGCTTTCTCGCGTTTTGGTTTGTCAGCCGCATTCTCTTTCGCTCTGCGAATCTTGTGACAGAGCCGGCGGGTGCGTGGCTCCTCGTGTTCCTGGTCATTTCCGTCTTATCTCTCGGCGTCGGTCTCCTCAATCGCGCTGTTCTCACGCTGTGGTTCCGCGAGATTCTCACGACCTCCGTTCTGTTTCTCTTCTTTCCTGCGTTGGATATTCTGAAGACTGATCGGGGGAAAAAAGGGGTCATCGCGGCCCTCTTCATCCTCTCGGCAGGGCTGGCCCTCTACAATGTTACCATGTACACCTCAACAGCCCTGGCGGCGGAGTTTTCAGGCGGCTTGATCGGAAAACGCCAGCCCGGGAGTGTTCATTTCTTCTTTTCCATGGTTGTTCTGACATCCGCCCTCTTGATTCACAGCGTTGGGTCTCTTCGGTTCCGGGTTCTGGTTGTCGGTGTGCTTGCGCTCAATGGAGCGGCCCTCACGGCCACCTTTACGAGAGGGTTTTGGATTGGCACGATGATTTCCATTTTTGTGCTGTTCCTCCTTGCGGAGCCGCGGAAGAAAATCGCAATGATGTTTGGCTCGGCCGGCGTGATTCTGGTAGGAGCGATTGTCCTTCTCAGTTTTGGGGGAGCCGTTGGAGAGGTGGTGATTTCATCGATCTTCAGCAGATTTCTCTCTTCTGGTGAAGCCTTTCAGGATATTTCCTTTACCAACAGAATAGCCGAATCTGTCGCGATAATTGATGCGATACTGAGAAGTCCGTTATTGGGATCCGGGTACGGCACCTCGTTCCGGTATTTCAATCTGATATATGGGACAACCTCTGAAACATGGTATTCTCACAACGGATATCTTTTCCTGATCTTCAAAGTCGGGCTCGTCGGGGCAACGGCTTTCTTGGGTTTCTACGCTATTATCATGTGGCGCGGTTTACGCCTGGCCCTATTCTCCCCACACGGCAGCAGTAGGGCATTCGTTCATGCGGCGTGGGCCGTTCTGATCAGCATGCTCGTGGTGACGGTTACCTCCAACGTCTTCATCGAAAGGGAGGCGTTGCTCCTCATCTGCCTCGCTGCTGCGTTTCTGACCAATGTCTCGAGGGCCCACGCGGAGAACAGCCTCCACCTTTCGTCCAACCAGACGGCGCCGTAAAATGGACGGGCACAGGTCGTTCGCGCGTAATTCAGTCCTCAATTTTGTCTCGAATGTTCTTGTTCTGGGCATTGCATTCCTCACACTGCCTCTTATTGTCGGCAGGCTGGGTGAAGAACTGTTCGGGCTTCTCGCAATTCTCTGGCTGTTCCTGGGATATGCCAATGTCTTCGACGTCGGAATGGGACAGGCGACCGTGAAGTTCCTTGCTGAGAGCGTTGGGGCCGAAGACCGGCAGTCATCGAATGGAATCGTGGGAGCAAGCGTCCTGATAAGCTCTTTCATCGGAATTGTCGTGGGGATTGTCTTCTTCCTCGTTTCTTATTCCGATTTCCCATCCCTCTTCAATATTTCTACCGCTTTGCGGGAAGATGCTGTGGTTGGCCTTCGCTGGTTTGCATTGGCTCCGCCGGCGATCCTTCTCCAGGGCTCCCTCAAGAGTGTCCCGCTCGCCTTCAACCGGTTTGATCTCTCCAACGGAGCAATGCTCCTCAACGGCGTCCTTCAATGGGGCGGCACCGCCATCATCCTTCTTCTTGGCGGCAGCTTTCTGGATGTGATTGTATTCGCCGTCTTCTCCAAATACTGCATGGCGGGCATTTTCACACTCATCACTTATAAATTCCTGCCTCAGATTCGTTTGCTGCGCTATGAGGACGCGAAATCGTCCATTCCGAAACTTCTCCGTTTTGGAGGGTGGATCTCGGTCACGCAATTCTTCATCCCCTTCTTTCCCTTCTATGAGCGATTCGTCATCGGAGGCTTGCTTTCGCTGACGTTTGTTGCATATTACAGCGTCCCGAGCGATGTGGTGGTTCGCCTTCTTGTTATTCCGATGAGCCTCGTGACCACGCTTATCCCCTTTTTAAGCGGTGGATGGTCCCGCGCAGAAGAAAGAAAGCGCTTGAAGCTGGTCTACATTCGCTCGTTGAAACTTACCTTTGTTCTTGTTGTACCGCTGGCCGCCGTACTCGTCATCCTGAATCGGGAAATCATGAACTTGTGGCTGGGAGCGAATTTCGAGGAACACGCTGGTGTGGTTCTGGCAATCTTGTCCGTCGGTGCCCTCTTCAATGCGATCGCCCAGTTACCCAGCGGTTCTCTTCAGGCGCTTGGTCGCCCTGACATTCATGCAAAGATGCTGATGGCCGAATTGGTTCTCTACACCGGAGCAAGCTACTATTGTACGGTGAGCTTCGGCATCGCGGGAATGGCTTTTGTCTGGACCCTGCGGGTGATGATTGAGGCAGCAGTTCTTCTCTTCTTTGCACGGAGGGAAATGAAAAGCGTTGAAGTGGAATTCGACTATTCCTTCTTATGGAAGTCCTTCGCATGGTTGGTGCCCGGGTTTGCCCTGATGTTCATCGCAAAAAACACCATAGGCCAGGAACTCGTTCTCCTTGGGGCTGCAGCGCTGATGATTGTCCTCTATGGCGCTCTCTCCTGGATCTTTTCGCTCGATGAGTCGGAACGACGCATCCTTACGGTGAAGAACCTTTTTTCACCATCAGGCTCATGACCCAACCACCGTCACACATGCGTCTCTCTGTCATTATCGTCAGCTATAACACGAGGGAGCTGCTGGACAATTGCCTTGCCTCCCTGCAGGAAGAAATCGCCTCCCCGAAGGCGGAAGTGATCGTCGTCGATAACGGGTCGTCAGACGGAAGTGAGGAAATGCTTCGTCAGAAGTATCCTCGCGTCCGGCTGATCATCAACAGCATCAACAAGGGCTTCGCCGCCGCCAACAACATTGGCATCCGGATTGCGACGGGGAAATACGTGCTCCTTCTCAATCCCGATACCAGGGTTTCCCAGGGCGCCTGTGAAAATGTGATCCGCTTTATGAACACAGGTGAACGGAAAATGATCGTGGGATGCACACTGCTCAATCCAGACGGTACCGTACAACCCTCCGTCCGGTCCTTTCCGTCCGTCCGCAATCTCGTTTCCGAATCGTTTCTTCTCTATCGACTGTTTCCTCGTTCGCCAACGTGGGGAAAATACTACATGACCACTTTTGAGTACGCAAACGCGTCAAAGGTCGATTGGGTCATGGGGGCGTTTATGATGATCGACCGCACCGTCATGGATCGCATCGGGGAGCTCGACGAAAGGTTTTTCATGTACGGGGAGGAGGCGGACTTCTGTTTTCGCGCGTCGAAAGCCGGAATTGCGACCTGGTTTTTTCCGGGCGCCAGTGTGGTTCATCTCTGGGGGGGTTCGTCGCAGAATATTCTCGAGAGGATGATCTGGACCAAGGGCTCGCAGCTTCTTTTCTTTGAAAAGCATTTTGAGGGATGGACCCGTTACGCCCTCTATGCCCTTCTCATCGCAGGCATCGTGATCCGTGTGCCCGCATATCTCATGGAAGCGATTGTTCTTTTGAAGAAGGAGAGCATGTCGAAAGCATTCTCCAGCGCAATCGCAGCAATTGCACTCCCGTATCGATTCATGAGGGGAACCATTTTTCCCGGGAAAGGCCACTGAGAAGGCCCATGAATTCCTGCTACCTTTGCCAGAGCCCGGAATATGCCGTCACGCCGTTTTTCTACGAACACCTCGGCCGGCAGGTCCGGATTGTCCGCTGCAGGTCGTGCGGCCTCGGAAGGCTCCATCCGATGCTCTCGGAGGAAGAGGTCATGCGCTTCTATGACGCCGCGTACTTCCAACGCGATTACCGCTGCGGACTGGCCCACAAGCCCTACGAAGAGGAAATCGAAAGCCTCAGGCGCGAGGCGAGGCCCATGTTGTCTGTCATCAGAAAACTTGCTGCCGGAAACCGGTTGTTGGAAATCGGCTGCGCGGGCGGAGCCATGCTGGCCGAAGCGCGCTCGCAAGGGTTCGCCGTCGTGGGGGCGGAGGTTTCTCCGGAGATGGCTCAGTGGGGGAGAGACCATCTCCAACTCGATATCAGGACGGGGACGCTGGAACAACAGAAGTTTTCCGATGAACAATTCGATGTCGTTTTCCTTGGCGACGTCATTGAACACCTCTTGAATCCGCTCGAGGTGCTGAAGGAAATCCGACGAGTCCTGTCGCCCCGGGGCATTGTCGCCCTCGCGTACCCGATGGAACTGAACGGCATCATACCCCGCATCAGGAGCGCCTTGAACATCCGACGACAATCATCCGAGAAGCCGTATCACCTCTACTATTATTCCCTGCAGACAATGAACATGCTCCTGGGAAAAAGCGGTTTTGCGGTTGTCTACGCACAAGAGCGGAAACTCCTCAGGGGGGACACGATCCGCACGATGGTGACGGATTCGTTGAACCTGGCCGTTACGGCCCTCACGGGAAAGGCGGGCGATCGGGGGTTTACAGTGGGCACAAAAACGCATTCCGGCGAGGGAATGGCATGAGGATCCTGCAAATAGCGCCGCAGGTTCCCTTTCCCCTTTCCGACGGCGGGAAAGTGGGAATCTTCAACATTACAAAATACCTCGCACGCCGGGGTCATGAGATAACTCTTCTTGCAGCGGATGTCCATCGCCCTGTCCACGTCGAGCCGTTACTGGAACACTGCGACCTGATCAGAGTCGCTCATTCGAACAAGAATACTGTTCCCGGCGCGTTTCGCAATCTTTTCTCTGATACTCCCTACAACATCGGGAAATACCAGTCGTCGGAACTCGAACAACGCATGAGACATCTCCTCTCGCGGAGAACGTTTGACATCGTGCACGTGGATCATCTTCACATGGCTTCCTACGGATTGTTATGCCGGGAAATTGCCGGCATCCCCGTTGTCCTCCGGGAACACAACGTCGAAAGCGTGATCATGGAGCGCTACCTGGCCGTGACGCGCAACCCCATTCTGCGTTCATGGCTCAGGATGCAGCTTCGGCGCCTTCGCGCATACGAACGCGAGGTTGCCTCGGCGGTTGATGCATGTTGCATGATGACACGGGAGGACGAGGCAGTCCTGAAACAGCTTTCGTCGGAGGCCCGTACCGCGGTCATTCCGGCGGGAGTGGAAAAAACATTGTTCGACAAGAGGAAAAGGCGTCCGATCCCCGGATCTCTGGCGCTGGTGGGGGATTACTCCTGGGGTCCCAACAGCGACTCTCTCTCCTGGTTCCTGAGTGCGATTTTTCCCCGGATTCTGGAGAAACGGCCCGATGCTACTCTCTTTCTCATTGGGAAGAATGTTCCGGCGGGCATCGATCGTATGGCCGGGAGGAATATTGTTGTTCGGGGACTCGTTCCGGATTTCAAGGAGGAACTTCGCCGGTATGAAATGCTGGTTGTTCCGCTCCGGGTCGGCGGAGGCATGCGGCTGAAGATCGTGGAAAGCTTTGCCATGGGCGTACCGGTTGTTGCGACATCGGTCGGTGGTGAAGGAATCGGCGGAAAACATGGACAGCATATGCTTCTTGCGGATACAGAAATGGAATTTGCCGAAAGCGTCGCCCTGCTCATCGGAAACCGAAAGCTCTCGGCCGAGTTAACGCGCAATGCGCATACTTTCGTTGCACGGCGTTTCCGTTGGGAATCCATTGCCCGGGCGTTTGAGGATGTGTATAGGGACGTGAGGCCGGCCGGACACCGACGCGCGAAAAAGGGGAGAATCCGGTGAGAGTACTCCAAACAAGCAAGGCCTATGCACCACTGGTCGGCGGCATCGAAACGACCATTACAAACCTCTCGGAGGGCCTTGCCCGAATGAAGGGAATGACTGTCGAGGCGCTCGTCTGCAACCACGTACGGTCCTCGGAGGTTCAACGGGAAGCGATCAACGGCGTTACCGTTACGCGCGCTCCCTCGTGGGGCTTTGTGGCTTCACTGCCCCTGAGTCCTTCCTATTACCGGCTGCTTTCCGCCGCGCATGGCGACATTCTACACATTCACGAACCGTTTCCCCTCGCTTCCCTCTCCTACCTTGCTTCGGAGAACATCGCCCGGAATTTTTCCCGCGTGGTGGTGTCATGGCACAGCGACATTGTCCGTCAGCGCTGGATGCTGGCCCCGTACAGGCCGTTGATCCACAGGTTCCTCAGCCGCGTAGACCGGATCCTTGTCAGCACTCAGAACCTGCTGGAAGCTTCCGAATTCCTCCCCGCATACAGAGAACGGTGCGAAGTGATTCCCCTTGGCGTCAAGCTGGGTTGGGTGAAGCGGGCGGGAGCCCGGCGTGCGCGCGTCTCAAAACTGCGGCAAACGCACGGAGGACCCCTTCTCCTTTTTGTCGGCCGGCTGGTGTACTATAAGGGCCTTCAGACGCTGATCGATTCCCTTGCTCTCCTCCTTGATGCGCAGCTGGTGATTATCGGCTCGGGACCCCTTCGGGAGCAGCTGCGGCAACAGGCAGAGCAGCTCGGAATTGCCGGGAGGGTTGCGTTTCTCTCTCCTCTCACGGAAGAGGACTTGCACGCGTACTACGAGGCTTGCGACATCTTCATCCTTCCCTCGACGGAGAAGAGTGAGACGTACGGTCTGGTCCAGATCGAAGCCATGGCAAGTGGAAAGCCTGTCATCTCCACGAACATCGGGACGGGAGTGACATTCCTGAATATCGACGGGGTCACGGGGCTCACCGTTCCGCCGCGTGATCCCAGGGCGCTTGCGAGTGCCGTGCGAAAGCTTATCGATGACAAGGGTCTCAGGCTCTCTTTGGGACAAAAGGCCAGGAAACGGGCGCTCGCGGAATTCTCTGACGAAACAATGGTGAAGAAAACCTTCGCCGTGTACGAACGTCTCCTCGGAATCGGCCGATGAAGATCGTCAAGGATAGCCTGACGTTTTCCTCCACCCGCTATGTTCTCACAGGACTCAGTGCGCTCAGGAATTTCGCCCTTGCGAAGGTGCTCGATCCTGAGAACTACGGATATTGGGTTGTCCTTTCCCTGGTGTTGGCCTACGGCGATCAGGTGCATCTCGGTCTGCGCCATGCGGGGGAGAGGGATATTCCCTTCCTCAAAGGAAGAGGACAAGATGATGAGGCCGCCCGTGTCGCCCGTGTTCTCTACTCCGGCATTCTTCTTTTTTCCGCCCTGGTTTTTCTCGGTCTCTCCCTCACCGAACTCTCAGGCATCATCCGACTTGGTGAGCTCCGGCATGTCCTTCTGCTCGCGGGCCTCATCGTCGCAGGCGAGCAGACTACAAGGTTCTCCTACATGATCATCAGAACGAGACAGGAGTTCGTTCTTTCCAGCAAGCTGGAGATCGCCTTTGAACTCATGCGCACGGTGGCCGTCTGCGGGCTTGCGCTGTGGCAGGGGATTCACGGGGCGTTGATCGGTTTCCTGGTCACCACCGCGGCAAATATCATCTATGTCGGCGTCGTGCTTCGCCTTCCACCGCGGCCTCTTCTTGATATGCCGCGCATGAAGGCACTCCTGAAGACGAGCTTCCTCCTGTTCGCCGTCGCCCTGGTCCAGCTCCTGCTTTTCAACATGGATCGTGTTGTGGGTGCGTTCGCCCTCAGTACGACGGACCTCGGCATGTACGGATTGGCGGCGCTTGTTGCGCAGGTCCCCGTCGTCTTTTCCCAATCCGTCAGCACGGTCTTTGTGCCGAGTGCGAGCGAGGCGTTTGGACGAAGGAATGCTCCAGCAGATGTTGCCGACCTCTTTCTCCGGTTCCTGCGTGCAACAGCCTTCGCAGGCCCCGCCGTATGCGCTTCGCTCCTGATTGTTTCCAAGCCCATGATCCGATCGCTTCTTGCCGATTATGCCCTTTCCGTTCCGGTTCTCACGATTCTTCTTCCCGGAGTCATGTTTGCTCTTTTAATACCTCCTGCGTCTGCACTCCTTGTGGTTACGCGCAAAGTCCCGTTCCTTCTCGTACTGGAAATCCTGGGAGTGGTGGGAGCTGCCGCCCTGTTCTGGTCGACGTTTGCCTTTACCGAGGGCTTGCAGGCCTTGAGCACGGGCATGGTCGCTGCCGCCATTTGGCACTCCAGTCTCACGCTGATGGGTGCTTTGCAGTCATTCGGCTTTTCGGCAGGACGCCTGGCACAGGAAGTCTTCTATTCTTATATGCCTTCGGTCTATGCAATCATCGCACTCTTTGGTATCTTTCCCCTCCTTCTCAACGATGAAGGGGATATTCAGTCCGCATTGATCGAGCTGACGGTGTTCATGCTGGTATACGCCCCCGTCCTCCTGTGGGGCTATAGAGTCATTCAACGCCGCCCGTCAGGCAGCTCCACAGAATCAAGAACCGGTTGAAGAACCAGCCATGTCCAAACGAACAGAACGCGCACTTCTTCTGATCTTCGACTTCCTCACGCTGAACGCGGCGTTCTGGGCATACTACGCCCTGCGCATCCGAAGCGGACTGTTCGACTACGCTATCGAGCCGGAACTCTGGGCTCCGATGCTGGTGATCTACCTCTACTGGCTCCTGTGGTTTGCTTTCTTCGGGCTCTATCGCCATTGGTACGCCCAGTCACGGCTCGATGAAGTCATGACGCTGTTTCGTACAAGCGCCGTCGGAGCGATGGTTCTCTTCTTTCTCGTATTGATCGACGATCAGTCGGCAACCTCATCCTCATCGGCCCGGGAGCTGATTCTTGCCTATTGGTTCATGCTGTTTCTCTTTGTCAGCGCAGGCCGGCTCACCATTCGCGCGCTGCAGAAGAACCTTCTGGAGGCGGGCATCGGGGCGAGGAACACGCTCATCATCGGATGGTCACGCAAGGCACGGGATCTCTGCGACATGGTTCTGAAATTCCCCGCCCTGGGATACAAACTCGTTGGGTTTGTCCAGATCTCGAAAACGGCCGCCCGTCGCCGCAAGCCGCAGGAATACCGTTCGATTCCTGTGGTCGGATCGCTCGACAGGCTTCCCCAGATGCTCGACCGGCACCAGATCAGGGAAGTGCTCATCGGACTCGATTCGACCGAACACGATCAGCTCCTCGAGATTATCAAATATTGCAACGGCCATGACGTGGGGATGAAGATGATTCCCGATCTCTATGACATTGTCAGCGGGCAGGCGCGCATCAGCTCGATCTACGGATTTCCGCTCATCGAGGTGAATCCCCTGATCATGCGGCCCTGGGAAGAAGCGATGAAACGCGCAATCGACATCGTTGTTTCCTCGTTTATCATTCTTGCCGGGATGCCGTTATGGATTCTGGTTGCCGCTGCCGTCAAGTTCGACTCCCGGGGGCCGTTGTTCTACCGCCAGGAGCGCGTGGGGAGAAACGGCAGGAAGTTCACCATGATCAAGTTCCGGTCGATGGCTGCCGACGCCGAAAAACTCTCCGGCCCGCGGTGGGCGCAGAAAAACGACCCGCGGGTCACGCGGATCGGAAGGATGATCAGAAAACTCCATTTCGACGAAGTGCCGCAATTCTTCAACGTGCTCATCGGCGACATGAGCCTCGTGGGGCCGCGTCCTGAGCGTCCCTATTTTGTGGAAAAGCTGGAGGAGGAACTTCCTCTGTACCGGCGCCGGCTTCGCGTCAGGCCCGGTATCACCGGATGGGCGCAAATCAAATATAGGTACGACCAGTCAGTTGAAGATGTGAAGTCAAAACTGAAATACGACCTCTTCTATATTGAGAACATGTCATGGCGAATGGATTTGAAAATACTTTTTAATACATTGTATGTGATGTTGAGAGGAAAAGGGCATACATAGGAAAGACAACCTTGAACCCTGAACCCTGAACCTTGAACCCTGAACCTTGAACCTTGAACCCTAATCTATGAACCTTCAAATGGTCGACGTGGTCGGCCAATACAGGAAA
>CAZRPU010000004.1:0-89030 GCA_964602055.1 uncultured Ignavibacteriaceae bacterium | reverse complement strand
TAAGAAACGACGTATTGATGATCTCAAACCCTGCAGGGACGGGATCGTCGACGACGACAAAATTCCTTTCTTGATTTGTCGAAACCGTCAGGGTGACCCTTGCCACAGAACCCGCCGCAAAGGTTCCGTCGCTTCTTCCTGTTCCTTCAAGGGCTTCGACACGCTTAGAAATCGAAAATCCTTCCTCTTTCGCCTTGTTTTCACCCTTCGGGTAGTAGTGCATCCTCACTGTATAATAGAGCCGTCCTGCACCGTTTTTGATCACATCGATAGGATACTCCGCCCCCAGCACAAGATCGGCAAGCGGAATGGATTGTTCCCTGGTGCGAAACGAGCGTCCTCGGAAAAGCTCCCGGATGAAGGTGCCCCCTGCAATCTTGACCTCCGCGCGAAAATCAGGTTCGTCCTTTTCATATACGCGGAGATAGGTAGCCAACGCATCGACGACATAGAAGTTTTCCTGTGTTGTTCTCCAACGCCCGACTTTTTGTTGATCGGTGAGCCATCGCACCATCTTTGGAATCAGATTGCTCTCAGGTTGGGTTTCCACACACGCCTGGAGAACAAGCGCCGTTGTTCGGGCATTGGAATTCCACACCCACGAATTCCCGAAGGCATCTCGTTCTTCAAAATGAGCAGATGTGGGGGAAATTTTCGCCATGTTCATGAGCTCACGGATCAGCTCGTCCGTCAAGCCGCGATATCCTCCTGTCTTGTGAAGAGCCTTGAGGAGATACGCCTTCGCAAAGAGAGGGATCGAGTCTTTGCGGGCATACAATCGCTGCATATAACCGTGATCGGGTCTTCCGGCGATCGCGAGCGTATAGAGGGCAAGAGCATCAGTACAATCCCAGTAAGAAGGGCTCATCCAGTGCCAGCGCACTTCGCGGGCAAGAGCTTTCCGCAGATATTCGAATCCTCGTGCGAGGGTCGGATCGCTGATCCGATAGCCTGCCTGCTGTGCTTTGACCAGCGCAAACATCGCATAGGCCGAGAGATATGGCCACGTTTCGTCCGTGTTCTTCCAATAAGAGAAACCCCCGTCGTCTCTCTGGAACAACGGGACTTCATCGATCATCGTGCCGGCCACAACCTTGTAATCCTTCTCCTTCAGTACCGCAAAGTTGAAGGCCTTGATGAGATCCTCGGCAAGAATCATCGGGAGAACCGCGGAAAGCCGCTGTTCGAGGCACCCGTAGGGATATTCGAAGAGGTAGGAAATTCCCCCCGACAAACCAACCATTCCCGTCGAAGCAAGAGTGAATTCCATGTTTCCGAGGTCATGGAAGATATCCTCCGGCACCATCACCTTCTCACGGACACTCGGATTCGTGAGCGATTCGTAGAGCGCCACTGATTCCCGAATCCGCGGTACCTGAACGGGGATGTTCCACAGGAGCCCGTCCTTGTCGGTTGCCGTTTCGGCACGGAAGAGGAAGCGGGCTGTTCCAACATTTTCTGCCCGAAGAGCATACCGCACCTCCCTGGCCTCTCCCGGTTTGAGTGAAGCGCGAAGAGTATCCTCCCCCGAAAAGCTGATACCCGTAATACTGGTGACGAGTCGAACATCCTTCGACTCTTCAGTATAATTGAGAATGACGACCCCTCCTTCGAAGACATCCCCAACACGCGCAAAACGGGGAAGGGACGGCTGGAGAAGGAGCGGTTTGTTGACACGGAAGGTCTGTTCGACATAGCCAAAGTCGGAACCCGCCGTATTTCCCACAGCCATGATTTGAAATGATGTGAGATTGTCCGGCAGAACAAAGCGCACGGTTGCCTGTCCGTTGGCGTCTGTGAGAATCGCCGGGTTCCAATACGCGCTAGGTCTGAAATCTTTTCTTACTCCTTCCATCCCTGCTTCTTCATCTCCGCCTCCACCCCCCTCTTCTTCCCCCTTTTCGTCATAACTCCTCTGCTCGATGAGATGAAGCCTGGTCTCTGTCGTAATGACGGAAAGACCGCGCTGTCTGTAGAAATCATAAAAAACATTCGGAAGCCTGTAACCGATCAGGTTTAGGACACCAAGGTCCGCGACACTCATGGCAACCTCAGCCCGGACACCTGTCCCGAGAGAGTTCGCTGTGCGGATTTTTGCCACAACCGTATCTCCCGGCCGGTATTCCTGCTTGTCGGTCGAGACCGACATTTGGAGCAGTTTTTCACTTGGGCTGACTCCGAGATTGATGTATCCCACTTTAAAGGAAGGCCTTCCCACGTCCGCTTCGCGGGAGATCGCAGCCGGCTCGACGCGTCCCTGCAGAAGGACTACGGAAACAAAGACATTGGGGAGATACTCCTTCAGAACCGGAATATCGATTTGAGGAGCACTGCCGACAAGGTTCGTTGTATAATGGCGGAGAACACCCTCTCGCTCCAAAGAAATCATCGCCGTTGCCCGTTCATACGGTGATTTGACAATGATACTTGCCGTTTCACCCGGAGCATAATCCGTTTTGCTGGCGACCAACTCGATCCGATCATCATCGCTCCTTTCCCATGCCACATAATCACTCCCACTTACGTAAAAATAAGTTTCTGCGGCGATCTCGTTTCCCCGCCGGTCCTTTCCCGTTGCTGCGATATAATAGAATCCCGCTTCCTTTGGTTTGAATGTCCGCTCTACAGGAGTCGACTGTGACTGGACCGTGGACTGTTCCACCACCGAATCAACCTGGCTTGATTCCCATCGATAACGGCCTCCGGTTTCAGCGACGCGCACGGAACGCCATGTCCTTTGAACGATTCGGACAGAAATCGCTTGTCCGCCGACAGGCGCTCCATCAGGAAGAACGGTCAGCAGCTTGTAGGAGAAGAGCGAATCACGGCTCACGAATGTTTTTGATGGGCCAAGGCCGATATAAAATTCTCCGCCATGCACAAGAACCGAAGATCGTCCGGAAAGAACCTGGCGGGATCGGGAAAGAACATCTCCTTCGAGCTGGAGGTACTGTGGACCGCGGAGTTCTCCCACAGCGAGAGTTCCCTTGACCACAGCGAGTCCTTGGGCGTCCAGAGTGTCCTCTCCCGATCTCAGGTTCGTTGAGCCATAGCTGTAGCGCGAGAGGAAGCCCAGTCGTCCAAAATAAAAGCCGTCATGCCCCCGGGGGCTCCAGGAAGCGGGGCTTGCGGTGAGCCTCCAACTGACCGATTCGCCGCTCATGGCCCCGCCGAAAAGATACCGTCCGGAAACGGTTCCCGAAACTTCATCGCCGATTGTATACTGGTCTCTGCCCATGCGGACGGTTACGTCGAACTCTGCGGCTCGAAAGGCTTCAACCCGGAATGATCCGGATGTGACTCTCACCCATTGTTCCTTCCCATTCAGCGTTTCCTTTGCCTGCAGCAACACCGAATAATAGCCGAGCGGGGCATCTGGTTTGAGCGGAAGAGAAAATGCGAAACTCCCAAAGGGCGAAATGCGAGGCTCAGAGGTAAAGAGTTCTTCGTTGCGTGAATTCCGGACAGTGACTTTCAGGGGAATATCGGCGGGAGGAATCCTCCAGCTTCCGTCACGCCGAATGCGGAGAATTGCTTTCAAGTCTACCTGTTCTCCTGCCTTGTACAAGCCGCGGTCGGTAAAGATTGACCCCTCCAGAGGTTCAAATTTGGGGTTCCATTCGTACGAAACATTGAAGGTGTAGGGCTCGATACCGTCATTCCAGTCTGAGCTCGAGAAAGCCACATCGTCGTTGTGTCTCACAACGACCCAGATGCGGGGCTGACGGCCGTAATAAGAGTAATATTCTTCTTCGTCCCTGGAAGTTTTTTTCTTTAATCCGAGCTTTCCCCAACCCGGAGTCTTGGCAAAACCCTCGCGGTCCGTCACACCCGTCCAAAGAACCGCATTGCTGTCGTTTCTCAACTCTACGCGTGCTCCTCCAACGGGTTTAGCATCTTTCAAGGTGGTGACCCAAATAAGGTTGTCGTTAGGTGAAAACTTTGCCGTGATGCCGAGATGAGTGACTTGAATGAGCGATTTGAGAAATCTGCGATACTCATTCGGGAAGAAGTTGTTCTGCACCTGAAGGAGTACGATCCCCGTTTTCGCATCCCCCAGGACCTCATCGAGATCGACGGGGCGAATTGTCGGTTCGTTCCGGCGGATCGAGGGCTTCCAGACGCGGGAAATGTTGAAGAGTTTCGGATCTTCGCCGACGGTGGTCACCCATTCCAGAATTGCCTGCTCCCACGCGAGCTGCTGATAATAAGAGTAATCGAGTTTCCGCATTACATCGACAATTTTGTCGGGATTAATGCGTGCGAGCTGCAGCGTCACGGAATCGACATTCACAAAACTCACAGGATACTTGTGGGATTCGTACGCCTCAAGAATCCCTTGTCCGGTGACCATGTGAACCGAAGGGCGAAACGAGCCGCTCTTGAAAGAGAATGTCCTCTTCCCCGAAAGTTCGTTGCCGAACATATCCTTGAGCCCCTCCAGGATCGTCATGGTGTATTCTTGCTCAGCTTTCAAAGGAAGCGAAAAATAGATGACGGATTCGTTATAATCGTAGTACGACTCGACGTTGACCGGAACGGGAGGATCAAAAACAATGTGTCGGGCCACTTCACGCTGGGACACAGGATTGGAGAAGACAATCTGGAGAGCGTTGCGCGGCTCGAAACTTGGCGGATTGGTGACGCCCTTGCATATGAATTCGTTATAGGTGGAAAACGAGAGGAGATAGTCCCCCTGCATCCCAAGCGACCCCTCAGTGCCGGGAAGTCCCGCCTTGAGGCGCACGATTACCGTTGAACCCTTTTGAAACTTCGTTACCGGAGACAGTAAGACACTTTGTTCAGCGTTCCGGACATTCGGGCCGGTCGGGCGGGATGCCTTATACCCGGGATAGGTGACACGCGTGCCGTTGCGTTCTTCGAGCGAAATAAACGTGCTTGCGGCGGCAGGGTCAACCGTTTGGTTGAATGTTATCAGTATCGAATGATCGAGCTCGACAAATTGCTGGCCTTGATAGGGGCGTGTCGAGGAAACGCGCGGTCTGGGCGTTTCAAAGCGCCACCTCACAGGGGCGGCCAGTGATTGTCCCGAAACGGATTTCACCCCCGCGGGCACGGTGACGGTGTATGCCGTCGCATGGGGAAGCGGACGCGAAGGGAGGAAAGCAATTGTTGTAGTCCCGAGCCAGCGGTATTTGCCGGCAACGGGAGGATCAATTTGAAGCGGACCGGCGGATTGGTCTTCAGGCACATCACGCAAGGGAACCATCGGCTGATTGAACGTTGCAAAGATCTGTTGCGATTGGTCGATGGTGGTTGTCTGGCCTTGGGGAGATGTTACAACCACTTTCACATCCTGCTGGCCCGGTGAGAGAGACAAGATGAAACAGGTCAGGAAGACAACACTGAGTTTGTTCATAGGGACTCCACACATGTGCTTGCAGCATCGGAGGGAACGTGAGGTGAGGGAGTATAGGAAAAACGTGATTGAAGTGCAATCGGATCAGAGTCACGGTTTCATGTCTCTTCAAAAACAGGACAGACACTTATCGCAACGAAAAGACGCGGTGTCCTTCGTTGCTTCTGCCGGGAGGAAGCTCTATATTTCGCCATGCCATCTTCTGTTGTCGTTCGTCCTGCCATCACTGCGGACGGCCCTCTTATTGCAAAGTTCAACGCGCTCATGGCCCAGGAAACCGAGCATCGCGTCCTCGATCATTCCCGTCTTCGCCCGGGCGTTGAAGCCGTTCTCGCCGACAGCGGCAAAGGAGCGTACTTTGTAGCGGAAGTTGACGGAATCGTCGCTGGACAAATGCTTGTGACCTACGAATGGAGTGACTGGCGCAATGGAACCTTCTGGTGGATTCAAAGCGTCTATGTGCTCGAAGAATATCGCGGAAAAGGCGTTTTCAAGGCCCTTTTTCGCTTCATTCGGGAGGCGGCAAAAATGCGGAGCGACGTCTGCGGACTGAGGCTTTACGTGGAAAAAGAGAATATCCGCGCAAAACAAACATATGAACGTGTCGGAATGAACAAAACACCGTACGAGCTTTTCGAGATCGATTTCGTCCTCGGCACTCCATCGCCTCACACCAAATGAGCATGAATTGCTGCACTCCCGATCGATGCGGAGGAACAGGCGTCTTCTTCTCCAAATGGTCGAAGAAATACGCAAGGCGCTTCCAGAAGAAAGGGCTTGAAAAGGTGCAACGCCTGCTTCTTGACGGGATCAGACAGGAGCCGGTCCGGGATAAGCTCATTCTAGATATCGGGTGCGGTGTTGGGGCCGTCCATATGACATTGCTTCAAGAAGGAGCAGCCTGGGCGACAGGGATCGATGCTGCCGAGGGGATGATTGAAAAGGCGCAAGAGCTCTCTTCCGGGCTGGGCTTCCAGGACAAGGTTTCTTACCGGCAGGGCGATTTTGTCGAACTGGCCGACTCGGTGACGGACACCGACATCACCATTCTCGATAAAGTGGTTTGTTGTTATGGCGATCTCGACGAGCTTCTGCTCAAATCTCTGCACAAGACAAGGCAGATCTACGGCCTTACGCATCCAAGAAACAATATTCTCATCAGAAGCATGTTCAAACTGCAAATTGCCGTTTTCAAGCTCTTCCGCTCTCCTTTCCGTCCTTTTTGGCATGACTGGGACCTCATGCGGCAAAAAATTGCCCGTGAGGGTTTCCGCATCGTCTACGAGAAACCCACCCTGGCGTGGAACGTCATAGTTTTCACCCGGATTCGGGCCGCGGCTTCATGACAATCCTTCGACGAGGCATTACATCGGGCACGGCCATGCTCCTCGCCGGGATGCTGATCCATGCCAGCATGCTCGTTTCGCTCCGCTTCGGTTACCTGAATCCTTTGTTCGATGACGCTATGCACCGCTCCGGGCAGGGAGTGGATTTCTTCTCTGTCGTCCAATCGGGCCGCAATCTGACCGACGGCATCAGCATTTATTCTCTTGAACCCGCTCAACAAATTGTTCCGTATTACAATCCTTACCGGTATCATCCATTTGTCGCGTTGACGATCGGAATTCTTTCTACCACCGTTCCACCCGATGTCGCATATATTCTCTGGGTGCTGATTCTGGAAGTGCTTCTTGTCATTAATCTGTTTCTGACGAAGAGCCTCTTTTCCGATCAACGCAGTGCAGCGATAGCTATGAGTCTCTGGCTTCTGTTCAGCCCGTACTATCTGGAACTCTACATGGGACAATTTTCCTTTCTCATGGCAAGCCTCGTGTTTTGGACACTGATCGCATGGACGAAGAAACAAACCCGGAATGGCGACCTGTTCTGGACTTTTTCTCTCATGACAAAATCGAATTCAGCCTTGTTCGCGCCCGTTCTCCTCAAAATGGGGCGAGGGAAAGCCGTAATCATCTGGGGAGCGGTCGCGGCTGGCGCTGCGCTTCCCTATTTTCTCTTCATGCCGGGTTCCGCCGAAAGCTTTCTCCATAACGTCAGCCGGGGCCTTACAGCGCCGACCCTCTTTGGCAATCAAGGATTCGCGGCGCTTATCGGGATCCTGGTCATCCGCTCAAGCGGCCTGTGGACGGATTTTGCGCAGGAGTTCGCCCCGAGAGTCGACCACATGAATGACCTCCTGTTCCTGCCCATCGGGATCTGGACACTTCTCGTGATCGGCCTGGCAGTTGTCGTTACCGTCAAAGCACCGAGAGATTCGATTACGGGGCTTTTTCTGCTCTGGCTCCTCTCGTATTTTCTCTTTTACAAGCACGTTTGGGAACATCAGTACGTGATGCTCATGCCGGTCTTTGTGCTCCTCTACCAGCAGATGACACTCGGGCTTCTCAGGATTCCGACGAAGCTTTTCTGGACATCGTTTGCCGTTATTGCCCTTCCCACGGTATTTTTCTTCATTGATGTTGCTCCGGTGTTATTCGATCCCGAACTCCCCTGGAAGACCTGGGAGAGTCTTCTGTTTCATGCGCCCAAGCCTCTAGCAGTACTGATGCTCTTCAGCGCTCTTGCCGTGGAATTGTGGCAAAAGGCACGGAGCGTACGTTCACCCCTCACAGGAATCTCATGACGCTCCAACCAAAACATGTCATCTTGACCGCCCTGCTTCTCACGGGGCTTCTCATGTCCGTCCTCACGGCCTCCTTTTCCTACTACACGAACGGTGGGTTTGGCTTTCCGCTGGATGATCCATGGATTCATCTGCAGTTTGCGAAGAACCTGCATGACTACGGAAGCTTTTCGTATTACAAAAATGAAATGATTACATCGGGCTCAACATCTCCACTGTATACTCTTTTGCTCGCAGCGGGATTCTTCGCGACCGGAAATGAAATGATCCTGAGCTATGTCCTGGGAGTGGCCTTTCTTCTTGTAGGAGGTTTCTTTTTCTTCCGGCTTTCCGAACGATTCTTCACGGACAGCATGTGGGCAGCGGCGGCCGCAACACTCCTTTTTCTGCTGGAACCGCGGCTGCAATGGATAGCGCTTTCAGGGATGGAAACCACCATGTTCATTGCGCTTGTCCTGGCTGCCGTTTACTACTACTCCGCTCAACGCCCGATTGCGTTGGGAGTCGCCGGCGGTCTGCTTTTGTGGGCCAGGCCCGAAGCCGTGATACTGTTCGGAGCCATCGCGGCCAACGAGTTCTACAATGGCTTCGCCGTGCGGGGCAACAAGGAGAAGAATTCGGAGAACCGGATTGCTTCATGGCGATGGGTAGCGGGTATTATGCTCTTGTTCTCAACGTTCTATGTCGGGTTCAATTTTCTTCTTTCGGGAACGATCCTTCCGAACACCTATGCAGCAAAGATCAAGTACTACTCAGCAGGGAACGAAGGATTTCCACAGCAAGTCTTCGCCTTTCTCTCCGGCGATCTTCAAGCGGTTCTTGCGGTGTTTGTGGGAATCGGCATTCTTTCCGTGGTAACGAACGTTTTCAGAAGAAGAACATCGGTGTTCCTTGTTCCACTGCTGTTCAGCGCCGGGCTCTTTGGTGCCTACTGGATGAAGCTTCCGTACCTGTATCAAAACGGAAGATATCTGATGCCCCTCCTGCCGTTTGTCATACTTCTGGGGGTGCACGGAGTGGCGGTGCTCAAGGAGTTTCTCGGTCCGAGAGTGAGTTTTCTCGCGAAACAAGCTTCCCAGGTTTACGTCGTGCGATTGATACTGGCTCTTCTGGTGTTGCTGAATGCCTACGGCTCATGGAAGAGTCGCGAATTGTATCAGGATTACTGCCGCTATATCACCGATCGACAGGTGCGCACCGCCCTCTGGATGCGGGATCGGCTTCCGGAAAGCGCGGTGATCGCGACGCACGATGTAGGCGCTATAGCATTCTATTCGGGGAAACGAATTGTCGATATGGTCGGTCTCATTTCCCCGGAGATGATTCAGAACATAGGAAACCTCGACAAGCTCAGAGAGTCTCTCGTTCAACAGAAGGTGACACACCTTGCAGTTCTCAGAAACTGGTTCGAGGTGGTAAATGTCAATGCGCTTTTTCAGACCGACGAACAGAAGCCGGAGATCATGGAAGTGTTCCCATATGATCCCGGGCGGGTCCACATCACATCCCAGAGGGTCAATTGGCTGACGGATATCGGCTGGCGGTATCTCGCACAAGGGAATGTTCAGCAGGGCGGCCCGTATGTGGAAAATGCCGTCCAGGCGGATTCCAATTCTTCGAGAGCGCACCATCATTTTGGCTGGGCGCTGATGATGGTGAACCAGTATGACCGGTCCGAAGAAGAACTGCGAAAAGCCCTTCAACTGAATCCTGAATACTGGAGTGCATATTTTGCGCTTGCGCAGGTCCCTCTTCGCCGGGGGAATGTCAAAGAAGGCATTGCACGGCTCGAATCGCTCGTGAAAATGAATCCCAACATGTTTGCTGCTCTGCAACAGCTGGCGCAGATTTGGGAGCAGCAGGGTGACACCGCAAGGGCGCGAATGTATTACGACAGGTTCAACAAAGGAATGGAGTCTGTTCAGCGATAACACGCGGGAACCCTCCCGCCATCGATGATCGTTTTCACTCTTATGGTACGAAATCGTATATCCTGGATTGTTGCAGCATTTGTTCTTACCTGCGCGGGTATCCTCCGCGGCCAGGGACAGGTTCAGGATGCAACGATGAAGCTGCGGCTGGCGCAAAGTTACGAGCAAAGCGGCGATTGGGAAAAAGCTGTTCCACTCTATGAATCGCTTTTTCAGGGCGCTCCCAGAAACCTTATCTACTTTGACGGGTTGCGCAGAGGATATCTCCAACTCAAACTGTATGACAAGGCGATTGATCTCATCCTCTACCGTCTTTCGAACGAAAAAAATCCCGGGCTGCTGGCTGAACTGGGAGGTGCGTACTACCTGAAACAGGACGAGCGAAAGGCAGATTCTGCCTGGCGGAGCGTGATCAACACCGATCCGAAAAATCCGATGATGTACCGCATTGTGGCTTCGCAATTGATGGAATTCCGCCTCTATGACAGGGCCATTCAGGTTTTTCTGGAGGCCAGGAAAGCGACGGGGAACCGCGACCAGTTTGCCGAGGATCTGGCAACGCTGTACACAGCGTTCCAGCAGTATGAGGAGGCGATCCGGGAATATGTTGCCATGCTTGAGTTGCACCCGGACCAGCTTTCTTCCATCCAGGCCCGGATGTCGGGCATGGTGAATCGACCTGAGGCTCTGAAAGTGGCGCAACGGGTTGTGAAGGATGAGATCACGCGTAGAAAGGAAAATGTGCCGATGCGCCAGCTTTCCGCATGGCTTTCCATGGAAGGAAAGAACTACGACGCCGCTCTCGAAGAGTACCGCATTATTGACCGCCTCACAAAAGCGGAAGGATCTGCGCTCTTCGATTTCGCCCGTCAGGCAGCTCAGGAGCAGGCATATGCGACAGCTGTCCGTGCCTACAAAGAGGTGCTGGACCAATATCCTTCGAGTCCGAAGCGTCCGTACGCACGCTTCGGATATGCAAGAGCATTGGAAGAAATCGTTGCTTCGACCGATACCCTGCGGCCGGGCGTACGCGGCGTTGGCGAGTGGCCGGTGTCCGAGGCTCCACAGGAGTTTGGTGGGGTTCTGCGGCTTTATGAGGCTCTTCTGCAGGATTTCCCCCGATCAGAATTTGCGGCTCAGGCGTTTTTCCGTTTGGGAGTCGTCAAGCTCGAGTATTTATTCGACCTCGACGGAGCACTGACTGCCTTCATGAACGTTCGTACCACCCATCCATCGCACCCCTTGGCTGCAGAGGCGTCCCTGCGCATCGGGCAGGTACTGACCGCAAAGAACAACCTCCCACAAGCAGAGCTGGAATATGCAAAGCTTCTCGGATCTCAAAACGCCGACATCGTCGATCATGCTCTTGTAGCCCTTGCGGAGCTCGATTATTTCCAGGGCCGGTATGATTCCGCGGAAACGAAACTGCAGACATTTTCGCGCAACAATGCGAATAATCTTGCCAATAACGCACTCCAGTTTCTCTACTTCATTCGGGAAAACAAGGCAGTCGACCCTGCCGCCCTGACGGCTTTTGCAAAAGCAGATCTTCTGATGAGACAGAGAAAATACTCTGAAGCGCTCGTTCAATTCGAAGAATGCATCAAACGCTATCCGCGGGCTCTGCTGACAGACGACGCGATGATGAAGACTGCAGAAGTGCAGCTGCTGCTGAAGAGGCCGGGCGAGGCCTTGCAGATATTTCAGAATGTCGTGGAAATGCCCTTGAGCATTCTTCGCGATCGGGCCCTGTTCCGAATCGGAGAAACATATGAAATGACCCTGCGTGACAAAGGGAAAGCCATCGAGGCCTATGAACAGCTCCTGGCGAAATTTCCGCGTTCACTCTATGGAAATACCGCGCGAACCCGCATCCGCATTCTCCGGGGGGATATCTTATGAAAAACAGCATTGGCGCCCTTCTGCTGCTGATCCTGCCTCTTGGGGCTCTTGCTCAGAACAAGATCTTGATCCCGATGGATCTTGATCAAACCGACCATCTGAAGTCGTACGGCGTTGCATTCTGGCTGCTGGAAAAGGGGGGCACCGTTGACTGGCTCCTGAACTACAGGGGCGGGTCGTTTCTCATGGATTACGCGGATGTCGTCGCAAGAGAATGCCGCATCAGGGGAGTGGCATTTACCGCGCTGAACGGCTCGGATGCGGCATTGCTCTATGCCGACGTCCAACGCGATGACAATAACAAGGATGTCATTCGGCTCGAAAAAGCGCCGAAGATCGCGGTGTACGTTCCACCGAACTTCAAACCCTGGGACGATGCCGTGACGCTGGCGCTCGAATATGCGGAAATCCCCTACACCAAGATTTGGGACGAAGAAGTCCTCTCGGGCAAGTTGTCGGAATATGATTGGCTGCATCTGCATCACGAAGATTTCACCGGCCAGTACGGGAAGTTCTACGCGAATTACAGGCATGCCCAGTGGTATATTGAGCAACAGCTCTTGTATGAACGCGAGGCGAAAAGACTTGGCTTTCGAAAAGTTGCGGAGGAAAAGAAGGCCATTGCACGGGCCATCAAGGAATACATCGGCCAGGGTGGGTTCATGTTTGCCATGTGCTCGGCGACGGACAGCTATGACATCGCTCTCGCGGCAGGCGAGGTGGACATGTGCGACGTCATGTTCGACGGCGACCCGCCCGACCGGGACGCCCAGAAGAAACTTGACTTCACGCAGACGATGGCATTTGAAAATTTCACACTGGACATGAATCCGCTCCGATACGAATATTCGGACATCGATAATCCTCCGAGTGACCCGCCACCCCTGCGCGATCCGAATACCGACTATTTCACTCTTTTTGAATTCTCGGCGAAATATGATCCCGTGCCGACTATGCTCACGCAGAATCACGTAAATATCGTCAGGGGCTTCATGGGGCAGACAACGGCCTTTCGGAAGAGCCTGATCAAGAGGACCGTTGTGATTCTCGCAGAGCGGGAAGGAACCGAGGAGGCGCGTTATATCCACGGCAACTTCGGACGGGGAACGTTCACATGGTATGGAGGTCATGATCCCGAGGACTATCAGCATCAGGTGGGCGATCCCCCCACAGATCTCAGTCTCTACAAGAATTCCCCCGGCTACCGGCTCATTCTCAACAACGTGCTTTTCCCCGCGGCGAAAAAGAAGCAGCAGAAAACCTAGGCCTGCGGCGCAAAAACCCGTTTCCCGATTTCACACTCGGCACACCGGATTCTTGCACAGTATTGCCGGTACAGCTGAATCCCCCCTTGTTGCAAGCGAAGAGTCTCCAGGCCCTGCCTCCCCGCGAACAACTCCCTCTCCACAATGCGCGTAGTGTTGTTGGATGCCAACAGCGGAGAATGATCACGGAGTTCAAGAACTCCTCGCCGGACATTTCTGTCGGCAAAAACCCGGGCATAGAGAAGACAAAGCGGAAAAACTGCGTTCACGAGAATGTCGTCGATTCTATCGGTTCCCAGCGGAGTCATCGGCCGCTTCGCCGGCCTGTCAAAGTGAAAGTGTGTCGACCAGAAGGGATCCGGCTCAACGGCAAACAACCGGCGAAGAGATTTGAGGGACGCCGTTTGGGCATGAGCATTCTTGATAATCTGAATGATGGATTGAAACAGATTGCCGCAGATTATCTTATTTACCAGCTGAGCAGCTGCGTTAATCCGAAGAGTGGGGAAATTTTGAGGGCGCGTCGGTGAAAACTGCCAGTCGGCAAGATTCATCCTCTCTGTTCGAACAAGCGTTCGCCATTCCAGCCAATGCCTGCGGAGAATCCGGACGTAATGCTTTGAAACCGATTCTTTCATCGATCGGATGACCGGAATCAAGCCGGCAACACCATAGAAGAGGGCCAAAAGCCTGAGGCGATCATCCTCCGCATGTAACGATCGGATCCGACTGAGAGAGAGAATACGGGCAAGGCGGATGAACGGTTCTCGGTTCCTGCTGTAGCCAAGCCCCTCCATGACCGACTCATACAACACCTGTTCCCAAAGCCTCCGATCAGAGAGTTCCCTCCGCGAAACGTCTTTTTCAGGCAAGGGAATTTCCTCCGGAGATCCTTCGATATGATCCTGTCCATAACGCTTCCACGGTTCAGCCACGTCCCTCCGGCGATCATAGACAAGCTCCCAAAGCCTTTCCTGAAATTGATGCATTCTTGACTCCAGGCGTTCGGCGTCCAGATGAAGGAGCCAATGCCTGATTATTTCAGAGGGAACAGAGTGAGTCAATCCGCAGCACGCGAGAGAAGTGGCTGTTCGCTCATCGGTTTGATATTGCTTCAACAGCTCATCAAGCGGCCGTGTAAGGTATGGCAGGAGAGGGAGTATCGGGATGACGCGTCCGCTGTGGGCATACGTGGCGATGGGAACTGCCGGCGGGTGCAACACGACATGAAGGATCACCGTGTTGTAGGACGGCTGGCGATGATGCTCATGCCTGTCCCACTCGGGGGCGGTTCGATGAAACTCCACGTCGCCGGAGAAGACAGTGCCGCCGATGCGAATGACGGCGCCCCTGACGTCCGGTCCTGAGCCGTCGTTCATCCGGCCCGGGGACAGAATTTCTATCTGCCGGGCATCGGTTGTCCGAAGCTCAGACATACGAAAATTCCGATGACTCCAAAGATATCGAAGGAATTGCTCGCGAATGGTTGTTTCCCCCCAGAGTCGGAATGGAGCGAGAGCTTATGCGAAGAGTTTCCCCCGGAGCGAATTGATTTCGTCCCTGAGCCTGAGTGCTTCGGCGCGGGCGGCCGCGGCAAAATCGCGGGTGTCAGAAGCGTACAAGATGCTTCGTCCGACATTGATAAGAGCCGAAAGACCGTTTCGGTCGCATCCATACTTTACGGCCGAGCGAAGGTCGCCTCCCTGCTTTCCGATTCCGGGAATCAGGAGGGGCATCTCCGGCACGATCGATCGCACCTCACGCAGCTCACGCGGATGTGTTGCGCCGATCACGAGTCCAACGTTTTTCCCCGAATTCCATTTCTTTGCCTTCTGGGCCACATGCTTCCAGAGAGGCAGGGATCCGGCCTTCAATCGCTGAAAATCCCTGGATCCGGGATTGGAGGTGAGGGCGACAATGAAAATTCCCCGGGAGTCATCCTTCAGGAACGGTTCGACGGAGTCGGACCCCATATAAGGATGGACCGTCACTGCATCAAAATGTAAATCCCGCAACAAAGCTTTGACGTACTTTTCCGATGTATTCCCTATATCGGCCCGTTTTCCATCCCCGATGGTGAGAACCTCGGGCGGAAGACGGCTCATCGTTTCGTGCAATATGTCCCACCCGTTCCGTCCAAGAGCGTCGTAAAAAGCGAGGTTCATCTTATAGGCGCATGCAAGGTCGCCGGTCGCCGCGATGATCTCTCTGTTAAACTCGAGTACGGATTCCGGACGCGCTCCCAGGTGCGGTGGTAAATGGGCAGGGTCCGTATCCAGGCCGATGCATAAAAGAGAATTTTGCTTTTTTTGGAGGCCGCGCAGTCGCTCGAGAAAGTTCATCGCAATCTTGGAAAATGTTTCATGAACGGAAGTTCTTCCACATCATGGATTCTACCGGCTTGATTCCCCGCTTGTTATATTTGGCGCCCTTCTTGGCCGAATAAGGAACCTCGACCTCCCCGGAAATTTCGAAATAGATCAACTGGCCGATGGGCATCCCGGCATAAATGCGAACGGGTTGACGGACGGAAATTTCAAGCGTCCAGGTATTGCAAAACCCCACGTCACCCTTTCCCGCAGTAGCATGAATGTCAATCCCAAGCCGGCCAATACTGCTTTTCCCTTCAAGAAAGGGCACATGCCTGTGCGTTTCGGTGTATTCCTTTGTCACGCCGAGATACAGTTTACTGGGGACAAGAATAAGCCCCTCAGGAGGGATTTTGAAGTAATGGACGCTGTTATGCTTCTTGGAATCCAAAATTTCTTCGTCATACATCGCAAGCCACTCACCCAGATGGACATCATAACTGTTGGAACCGAGATACTTCCGATTGAATGGTTTGATGACAATGGAACCCTCTTTCATTTCCTGAAGAATCTTCTTATCCGATAGAATCATCGCGCTTCCCGTGTAATGGAGTCGGCAATGTACGAAGAATTCTCGGCAATGCAAGGAGGAATGTCGAGCAGCGTACTCAGCGGACCGCGAACAAAAGTTCTCCGATCAACAAAAAAAGGACAATTGCCGCGACAGCCGCAAATGCCCAATCGCGTTCCAGAAGAAAGACAACGAAGGTTGCAGCAACGCGAACAAACGGAGTGCTCATCAATAGAAGAAGTCCAGCCGAGGAGAGTACAACTGCAGCCGAAGGAGACTGCGACTGTACGCCGATGGAGAAGATTCCGAAAGTGTCTGACGGGGAGGGATTGTGATGTGAAAGGCCCGGGGTCCCGTCCTGCAATGCCAGAAGAATCAAGCCGGCGATGAGCAACACCGAACTGAGCACAATTCCCGTCCGGAGAACATGCGCAACCCACCGCTCGGCGTTGTGTTGTTGGTCTGGGATCATGTGTCACCGGCTGAAGAATTGAACGGAAACCAACAGGAGAACGGCGATGAAAATCCACGTCAGCACGCGGGTCTCAATTCTCCCGCTGAGCCAGGATCCGAAAAAGGATCCTCCAAGAACGCCGAGACAAGCGGATGATGCGACTGTCGGGTTCACATGGCCGTGGGCAAAATAGATGAAAGCGCTCGCTGCTGCTGTAACACCGATCATGAAGTTGCTGGTAGCAGTGGCCGCCTTCATCGGTATTCTGCAAAGAAGATGCATTGCGGGAACCTTGAAGATGCCGCCCCCAACGCCCAGCAATCCTGAAATGTTCCCGGCAAGGAGAGACACAGCCATGGCGGCAGGAATCCGATGAACAGAGTACTTGATGGTGCTTCCTGAACTCTCGTCATAGAACGAGGCGGGAAGGATACCATCCATGGTGTCAGGGGGCGCAGCGCGATGAACACTTGTTCGCCAGGCCATGATGCCTGCAACCACGATGAGGAGCCACGCAAAAATCCTGGAGAGTACAGCTCCGCTTAAGGCCATTGCTGAGAGGCCTCCGACAATTGCTCCCGCAACAGTCGTGGTTTCAAGGATCATCCCGAGTTTGATGTGGACCGTTCTTCGCTCCACGTTGATGGCAGCGCCGGCGGTGGATGTGGCAATGACGGCAATAATACTGGTGGCGATCGCCTGATGCATGGGAAGGTCAAGTACGAGGGTAAGAAACGGAATGAGAAAAATGCCGCCGCCGAGGCCAAGGAGGGAGCCCATGGTACCGGCAACACATCCACCGGCAAATAGCAGCAAGAAGGAACTCAGTGTCATGGAAACGGAAAGGTCGAGAAAGCAGCGTAGCGAAAAGTGACGCCACAATCAATGAACGATTACATCAGGTAGTCGCCGGAGTGCGTTGCAGCGTTAACAGCGTCACTTCCGGTTTCACCATTCTTATCGGCACCCCCACCATGCCCACCCCGACATTGACATAAAGATGCTTCTCGCCTTCAGTGTACAGGCCCATCGCGTACCTATGAACAAGATACACGGGATTGAGATTCAACGGACCCAGCTGGAACCCCACCTGACCGCCATGGGTGTGTCCGGCGAGCGTAAGGTCCATACCGAGGGACCTGCTCTGGTCCCATTGGTCGGGCCGATGGGTCAATGCTATCTTGAAAGAATCGGGATGGAGGCCGTTCAATGCCTTGTGCCAGTCGGCAAAGTTCGATTGCCCGCGGCCGGCATCGTCAATCCCTACAAGAGAAAGTGCATCGCCGTCTATCGTGAGCGATGCATGGGAATTCTTGAGCAGGGTGACGCCGCATTGTTCGACGGCGGCAGCGACCCTCTGGACCGTGGCAAAATGATCGTGGTTTCCAAGACACCCGTACAGCCCGTACTCTGCTTTCAGCATCTGCAGCGCTTTGGCAAGTGGCTCTATCTGTGAATCCGATGAATCGACAAAATCGCCTGTGACAACAATTGTCTGCGCACCGAGGGAATTCACGAGCTCAAAAATCTCCCTCATGTTCTTTTCCGTCATATAGATGCCGGAATGAATATCGCTGACATGAGCGATGGTAAACCCGTTCAAACCTGTCGGGAGGCCGGCATAGGAAAGAGAAAGCTTGTTCACCTGGTAATCTCTGGCCGTCTGAGCAGAGGCGAGAATGGGGACGGCACTGATTGCCGAAGCGGTGGAAAGCCCTCCCAGCTTCAAGAACCTTCTTCTTCCCGCGTCCGGGGGAATATCAGGCTGTGGAATGTCGGACACCGGCGAAGAAGATCCTGTTCGAAGGCGGCGAAGTGCGTTGAACATCAATCGGAGAATGTCGACAACCGACACGATCAGAAAAGAAAACACCACAATGGCAAAAAACAACCCCATCGGATACACCAGAACAAATTGGATCAAGGGGCTTTCATACACGGTTGTTCCCCGGACAACCATCTGGCTCAGAAACAGAAGATTCAGAACCAGGATAATCGCCCGCGATCGCCGAAGCCACCTGCTCCGCGCAGGTTCGGCATACACTTTTGATGCCCAGAGGCGGATGACCCGATACAACCTGTATTGCATCAGGGTAAAAAGGATGAGAATGGTCGTGAAGAATAAAATAAACAGCAAAAGTTGATTCATGGATCCGTCAGGTGGTGAACGTCATAATGGTATAACGCAAAAAAGTCAGGGATTGTCGCGGAGATTGGACAAAACAGCTTGATGATCAGTATTCCTTCCGATTTGCCCAAAAGTTCATCAGAAGGCCCGACATGATCATTGTCGCCAGCAAAGCGGATCCCCCATAACTGAGAAAGGGTAATGGAATGCCAACGACAGGCATTAAGCCCATCGACATTCCTACATTGATGACAACGTGAGTTGCGATGACCGCCGTGATGCCGATTGCCCCGATACTGGCAAATCTGTTCTTCGAGGCAGCTGCCACTTTAATACCATGAAAGAGAAAGACGCCGAAGAGAATCAGGACAAGCGAAGCGCCGAAGAAGCCAAACTCCTCGCCGGGAACGCAAAAAATGAAATCCGTCCATTGCTCCGGAATAAAGTTAAGCTGTGTCTGCGTTCCCTGAAGATAGCCCTTTCCAAAGAGGCCGCCCGATCCGATAGCAACCTTTGCCTGAAGAACATTATACCCCGATCCGAGCGGGTCCGCCTCCGGATTCAGAAATGTCATCACGCGTTTCTGCTGATAGGCGGGGAGGCGCTCAAAGAAGAATTGAACGGAAACCCCCACCGAGAGCGTAACGGCAAACGCCACAGCAGCAATGAACCTGTTCTTTCTGCTCAGATAGAGGAGTACCGCGCTTGTGACGACGCTGAGAAGAAAGAATGATGTCCCGAAGAGTGCACCAGCTGCAACAATCACAGGAGAAACCAGCGCGGCCAGGACGAAATTATCAACCCCCGCCCAGAACAAAAGCGGAAGCAACATGGCGACGAAAACCAGCGACGTGCCAAGGTCGGGCTGAGCGATAATGAGGGCGGCGGGAAGGAGGACGATCGCCATGGCAGCAAACAGGTGCTTTGGATCGGACACCACCGTCGTTGTACGCGAAAGAAAAGCAGCCACGGCGAGCACAGTTATGACTTTTGCGAACTCCGAAGGCTGTCCTCCAAGGTCTTTGGCGAGACTGAACCAGCTTTTCGAACCTGACACTGTCTTCCCGACAACAAGGAGAACGAGAAGGACGACAAGCACAACGACGTAGCCCGGAAAAATAAGCCGGTGAATCGTCTTCAAGGGAAGTATGGCCGTCACGAGCATAGCGACAAACCCGACAGCCGCCCAAAGGAGTTGACGCTGAAAGATTGCGGCAGCTCCGGCGTCGTAGGTTGCGCTGTAGACGGAAATGAGGCCGATCGCAACGAGCGCAATCGTCAGAAAGAATGTCTTGAAGTCGAAATATTCTCTGAAATATTCAAACATGATATGATTAGTCCACAGTGTGGGTAACCGTGCGCGATGAATCGGCGGCCGGTGGTGGAGCCGGTTTGGCTTTGGGACGATAGCGGTGAATTCCGCCCAGAAGGTACTGCTCCATCACGAGGCCGGCGATAGGGGCTGCTTTGGACCCGCCGTAACCCGCATTCTCGACCATGATGGCAATGGCAATCTTCGGATCGTCGAAAGGAGCAAAGCCGACAAACCACGAATGGTCTTCGCCATGCGGATTTTCCGCCGTCCCTGTTTTTCCGGAAACAACCACGTCCGGTATCCGCGCCGCACCTCCCGTTCCTCCCGGAAAATTGACGGCCCGCATCATCCCCTCTCTGATCAAATGTACGACCTGGGGAGAGAGGCCGATCTGCTGCGTCCTGTGCTGAAATTCTTCCACGCGATTCGTGAGTTTATTCCTGATAAACTGGACCGCGTGCGGCTGATGGAGAGTTCCTCCGTTTGCCAGGGCGGAGGTATACACCGCCATTTGCAACGGCGAAACGCCCAGTTCACCCTGGCCGATCGCCAGACTCACGAGATACCCTTGCGTCCACTTCCCTTTCCCATAGACACGATCGAAAAAAACCGTCGAGGGCACCAACCCCGAGGTCTCTTCCCCGCAGTCCACCCCCGTCGGAGACCCAAAACCGAATTTGCGCGAGTACTCAGCCCATCGTTCCAGTCCGACTTTGTGGATGAGCTGATAAAAGAAAACATTGCATGACTTTTGGATGGCTTCGACGACATTGGTCGATCCATGGACATGAAGGTCCTTGAAGGTTCGGTTTCCGAACCGGTACGCGCCGTAGCAGGTGATGCGGTAATTTTCATCGATGATGCCCTCCTGCAGTGCGGCCGCCGCAAGAACCATCTTGAATGTTGAGCCCGGGGGATACCGCGTCATTGTTGCGCGGTTGAACATGGGTTTCGTCGTATCGTTGTTCAGCCGCACCCAGTCTTCCAGAGGGGTTACACCGCTGAAAATCGAGAGATCAAAGTCCGGTTTGCTGACCAACGCCAGGATGGAGCCGTTGGAGGGATCCAGGGCGACAAGCGCGCCGCGGTAGTTTGTCATGAGAGATTCTGCAAAGGCCTGGACGCGCGCATCGAGGCCCAGCACGAGATCGAATCCTTCCTTGGGGACAATATCGTTTCGGCCTTCTTCAAAAGGGCCGAGGATTTGTCCGCGGGCGTTGACGGCGATGAACTCGAATCCCTTTTGGCCCCTCAGCATCGTTTCGTACGTCGACTCCAGTCCCGAAAAGCCGATCAAATCGCCGAGCTTGTAGTAGTCGCCCATGCGTGAGAGCTGAGCATCGGAGATTTCCTTGCAGTATCCAAGCAGATGCGAAGCGAAAGCCGATGTCGGATAGTAGCGTTTCGATTCCACCTGATAACTGACGCCGGGGAGCCGATAGATAACTTCTTCGATTGCTGAAAGCTTCCTGAAATCAATGTCGCGCTTGACGCGCGTTGGGGAAAATCTGGAATACACCCGCCCGCGGTCTATGCGTTCCTCGATCTCGCTGTGATCAGCCTGCAAAATCGAAGAGAGCAGCGGAACTGTTCGCTGATCGAACTCCGCGGGTGTGACCATGAGCGTGTAGGAAGGGCCGACGTCGGCGACGAGAGTTCCGTTCCGGTCGAAAATATATCCCCGTACCGGCTCTTTGACGATCGAGCGCAGGCTGTTTTCCGTCGATTTCTTCCCGAGCTCGACGTTATAATACAGCTGCAGTTGATACAGACGGAACAGGAGGACGGCAATGATGCCGAAAGCAACAATGCGGAAAATGCGCTGCCGCGGGAGCGTGCCGATTTCTTCCTGATGATGGATGACCGTGCTCATGTGGCCAATCGTCGGGAAAAAGTGAACATGGGGAGGGCGCCCACGGCGATCGTATATGCCGTCACGGCGAGGCTGATCTGCACAACGGCCAGAGGAAGCGATGCATCGGTTCCCTGCAGGAAGATCGTATAGTAGACGACATTGTGGATGATCGATGACGAGCCGATGACCAGGAGGAAACGGTACGTTCCGAGCGTCTGGTCCGTCTTGTTCTCATTGAAGAAGTATCCGGCGAAAAATCCGGCTATCGTTTTTGTCATCGCAGCAAGGCCGAAGAGCTGGGTTGCAAGGAGATCCTGCGACAGGCCCACGATGAACCCGGCCAGCATGGCTTCCACTTGCCCGCGCCGGAGTGCCGTAAAAACGACCCAAATTAACAGGAGGTCGGGCACGACACCGCCGAGCGCCAGAAGAGGAATAAACGTCGTCTGGAGAAGCAGGAGAACGAAGACAAGGAGGACCGATCGAAAATGACGTTCCATGATTAGGGGTTCACCCCCTTGCCGGCCTTGATCTCGAGTGCGACTTTTTCGCTGTCGGGCAGTGCACGGAGAACAAACACCTGTTCCAGCCGGACAAAATCCACGCTCGGCGCAACAAGGACTTCCTTGAACAGGGATCCCGTTTGTTCCCGGACATTCGAGATCAAACCGATGCGTATGTCTGCGGGGTAGGTGCTGCTGTACTCCGATGTAACGAGAACATCGCCCTGACGAACATCCAGGGTTTTGGCAACATTCTTGAGGGCGAGGTTTTGACCGTCCCAGGCAAGAATGCCGTCCACGCGACTGCGTTGTACTTTGGCGCTTGCGCGAAAATCCGTATTGAGGAGAATATTGGCAACCGAATAGTGTTCGCTGGCTGCGACAATCACGCCAACAAGCCCCGCTTCACTCAGCACGGGCATGGACGGCCCGATGCCATCATCCGTTCCGACATCGAGCGTCAAGGAATTTCTGAGAAGAGTCAGGTTCTTGCTGATGACGTTTGCAGCACAGAGGGGGTAGTCGGACCGTTCTTTCAATCCGAGAAGCGACCGGAGACGGATGTTTTCAAGTTTTGCATCCCGCAGTTGATTGGTCTCGTCGGAGAGTTCGATGTTCACGCGGCGGAGTGCCTCGTTTTCGCCTTTAAGCCGGAAGTAACGCGGAATGAAGGACAACTGACCCTGTACAACGCCCATGGCAACGGTGGCGATTGTTCTGATGCGCCGTACCTGAGGCTTGTCGTTGAGGGAGAGAAGAACAAAAGAAAGAACAACGAGTCCCGCCAGGAGGACGTATTCCTTGAATTGCAGAAAAAGATTATAGAGACGTTCGAGCATGGAAGGAACAGCGGTTTACACGTTCTGATCAGGAGGGGTCAACCCACAATCCCGGACAGCAACTCAGTACCGCTTGCTTTTGATGAGCACCTTGGCGTATTGATCCAGGTTCTCGAGAACCTTGCCTGTTCCGCGTACGACAGCGGTCAGCGGGTCTTCCGAAACATGGACAGGCAGATTCGTCTCCAGTCTCAATCGTTCGTCAAGATTTTTCAACAGTGCCCCTCCTCCGCTGAGCATGATCCCGCGGTCGAGGATATCGGCAGAGAGCTCAGGGGGTGTACGCTCGAGGGTCATCTTGACCGCTTCGACGATCTGCGCAATCGGTTCGTTGAGAGCTTCGCGGATTTCCACGGAACTGACCTCGGTTGTTTTCGGGACACCGTTGACAAGATCGCGGCCTTTGACCTGAATGGTGATTTCTTCCTTCAGAGGCATGGCCGATCCGACCTCGCACTTGATGGCCTCGGCGGTGCGTTCGCCTATGAGGATATTATGGTTCCGTTTGAAGAACTGGATAATCGCATTGTTCATTTCATCGCCCGCGACCCTGATGGATTCTTCGTTGACGATTCCGGAAAGAGCGATCACGGCGATTTCTGTTGTTCCTCCTCCGATGTCAACCACCATGTTCCCGACGGGGGCGTCCACGTCCAGGCCGACCCCAATGGCAGCGGCCATGGGTTCCGCAAGAAGGTGAACCTCTTTCGCTCCGGCGTGCTCTGCCGAATCCCTCACAGCGCGTTTTTCCACTTCGGTGATGCCCGACGGAACTGAAACAACAATGCGCCGGGCGGGAACCCAGGCGGAATTGATCTTCTTGATGAACTCCCGGAGCATTCCTTCTGCTATTTCAAAATCGGCAATAACACCGTCGCGCATGGGCCTGATGGTGCGAATATCACGATGAGTACGGCCGAGCATTTCACGGGCTTCGTTTCCAATGGCGATGATCTTTTTTGTGTTGCGGTCGAAGGCAACAATCGAGGGTTCGTTGAGGACGATCCCCTTGCTTTTCATCCAAATGACCGTGTTCGCGGTGCCGAGGTCAATGGCGATATCTGCGGAAAAAAGAGAAAAGAGACTCATAGGGAGCTAGAATGTAATAAAAGAAAGAATAAGAATTAGTGCCTGAAATGACGTACGCCGGTAAAAACCATCGCAATCGAATGTTCATCTGCCGCCCGGATGACTTCCTCGTCCCGAACCGACCCCCCAGGCTGAATGACGGCAGTTGCGCCCACCGCGATGCACTCCAAGAGCCCGTCCGCAAAGGGGAAAAACGCATCCGAGGCAACGGCAGATCCCTGAAGGGAAAGGCCTGCGTCCCTGGCTTTCTGAGCAGCGATGCGGGCCGAATCCACCCTGGACATCTGACCCGCTCCTATTCCCAGCGTCCTGTTCTCCCGCGCATAAACAATGGCGTTGGATTTCACGTGCTTCGCAACACGCCAGGCAAAAAGCAGAGATTGAAGTTCCGGATCTGTGGGCTTTCTTTGTGTGACCGCTTTCACGTCATCCGATGTAAGTTGACGTCCGTCCCCCTCCTGAACCAGAAACCCGCCAAAAACACGCCGCAGATCCAGCGGGCGATCCGCCGTCGCCTGTTTCCGCAGGAGAAGTAGCCTCCGGTCTTTCTTTTTTTTCAGAATCTCCAGCGTCGCCTGGGGAAACTCGGGAGCGATGACGACTTCGAGAAACAATGTATTGAGGGCTTCTGCCGTCGCCGGATCAACGGAACGATTGAAGGCGACAATGCCCCCGTAGGCGGATTTTGGGTCCGTGGCGAGGGCGTTCGTGTAGGCATCGAGAATTGTTTCTGCCGAGGCAGCCCCGCAGGGATTGTTGTGCTTCACAATGACCGCCGAGGGCCGCTCGAATTCAGAACAGAGAGACACAGCGGCAGAGGAATCCAGAATATTGTTGAAAGACAAATCCTTGCCGTGCAGCTGCCGGAGATCGTCATCCAACGTTCCGTAAAATGCCGCGGCTTGGTGCGGATTCTCTCCATAGCGAAGAGAAAGAGTCTTTGGTTCGGTAATCACCAGGTATTCGGGAAGAGGGCTGGTCTCCTTCCTTCCTGCGAGAAAAGCTGCTATCGCAGCATCATACCGGGCTGTGTGACGAAACGCTTCGAGAGCGAGATCGTAGCGAACGCGTTCACCTATGGCTCCATTGTTCGCCCGCATCTCGCGAAGGATGTCGGGATACCTCTTCGGTTCCACCACGACAGCGGTATGCCGATAGTTCTTTGCCGAAGCCCGCACCATGGCAGGGCCGCCTATATCAATTTCTTCCACCGCCTCGGCCAGAGCGACATCGGGATTGGAAACTGCAGATTGAAAAGGATACAAATTCACAACAACGAGATCGATGGGTTTGATGCCGTGTTCCCGGAGTTGCGCCGTGTGGGCCGGATCGTCAAGATCCGCCAGAATGCCCGCATGAACGGATGGATGAAGCGTCTTCACGCGTCCGCCGAGAATTTCGGGGAAACCCGTGACGGAGGATACCGGCGTGACGGCAATATCGGCCTTCCTCAAAGTATCCGCCGTTCCTCCGGTGGAGATGATTTCAACGCCAAAGGTCCTGAGCTCTTTCACAAAAGCGACCAGTCCTTCTTTATCAGAGACGCTCACAAGAGCTCGTTTGATGGCGAGCATCCCGGCTGGTTGTACGTCGTTGGGTGGTATGGGGGGAGATTGTGCGGTCACAGCGCGATCCACGCTTTGTGCCCTTCGATGGTGACCTTTCCCTCGGCAAAGGCGTTGAGGGCCATGGGATAAATACGATGCTCAACGGCGAGGACTCTCGCTGCGAGACTTTCAGGTGTATCGTGAGACAGAACGGGAACGGTCTCCTGAAGCAGGATCGGCCCGTGATCATATTCCTCGTCCACGAGGTGAACGGTTGCTCCTGAAATCTTAGCGCCGGAGGCAAGAACGGCTTCATGAACCTTCATTCCGTACATCCCCACTCCGCCGAACGCGGGCAGCAGCGCCGGATGTACGTTGGCAATCCTGTGTCGAAAACGTTGGATGATGGCAGGATGAAGTTTCTTCATGAAGCCAGCCAGAGCGATGAAGTCCGCTTTGTGGTCGTCGAGTAATCTGAAGAGACGGGTAACAAGAGCATCTTCAGATGGAAACTGCCGTTCACTGAGATGGATCGCCGGAATCTTGTTGGTTCGGGCGATGGCGAGCGCGCCGGCAGAGGAATTGTTGCTCACGGTGACGCAGACATGCGCACGCAAGGCATTGTGTTGAATTGCGTCAAGGATTGCCTGCAAATTGGAGCCGCGTCCCGAAGCAAAAACGGCGATTTTCATCAAAGGGAGTATAGGAAAAAAGGTGATTCGGAGAATGCAAGGTAGCGATAAGTCGCTGAATTGTCAATGAATTACGGCGATTTGGATGGGGTTTTCGGAAAGAGAAAGGCGGAAGGACATTGGCTACGATCGAGCGTCAAGATGAAAATTCGCTCGAGAATGATCTCGAGAGAATCTTATAGTACGGCAGATTCAGTAATCTCGAGAGCTCCGTCGGGGTGCAAGCGGGAGGACAAACCGAGAGGGATCGTCAGCTTTTTGGGAATGTGACCATATTGGAAATTGGTCAACGTCGGAACGGAAACCCGCGACACGAGCTCCGAGAGCACTTCATCGATGGACCGAAACGGCTTGCTCGGGTCCGTCGGCTTGCAGTCTGTGAAGCGACCAAGCACCAATCCCGCGATCTTGCCCAGAATGCCGCTGTTGAAGAGCTGAGCAAGCATGCGATCTACGCGGTGCGGGGCCTCATCAATCTCTTCGAGAATAAGCAGCGCTTTGTTGAGATCGGGCATGTAGGGAGTACCAAGCGAGGAAAGCAGCAGGGAGAGATTTCCTCCCAGGAGCCTTCCGGAGGCCTTTCCGCGATGAAAAAGGATGGATGCTTCGTCGGGAGGATTCTCCAGCATGCCGACAGGCGACGGTGATGTGACCGTCTTCCAGAAACTCTCCTCGGTGTAGGGATCCATCGAGTTCCACATTTCAACACCGGCCATGGGGCCGGAGAACGTCACCAGTCCGGTCTTCCGATACACAGCGAGCTGAAGAGCGGTCAAATCGCTGTATCCGACGATAATCTTCGGATTTTTCTTGACGGCGGCGTAATTGATGAGCGAAAGAAGCCGCGGTGTTCCATATCCACCCCGCACCGCCACAATGGCTTTGACCTCTTTGTCCTGAACCATCCTGTTGAAGTCTTCTGCGCGGTGCTCATCCGTGCCCGCAAGGTATCCAAGCTGATCAAGGACATGATCCCCCACCTTGACACGGTATCCAAGCCGCTCAAGATAGAGAACCGCTTTTTCAATCTTCTCGCCGGAAGAAGGGGCACTGGCGGGAGAGATCAGTCCGACAACGTTACCTTTGCGAAGTCGGGGCGGTTTGAGGATAGCAGATGACATTGTGAGGGAAGGAAAGATAAGAAGAAATAGAGACAATTCAACATCGGTTCCCCAATCTGGGGAACAATGTGCACCTTGACTTTTCTGACAGATTTGAATATTCTGCCTCCGCACGGATGTGTCTCTCACTCACTCCCGCACACCATTCTCTCCCGATCATATCTGAGGTTCCCTATGAACATGTTCTCACTCCGAGCCGTCTTCTTCGCCCTTGTTCTTCTCTCTTCTGCCGCTGTCGGCCAGTTTGACCCCGCGCATTTTTCAGGAATGCGGGCTAGGAGCGTTGGGCCTGCGGGCATGAGCGGCCGCATCGCGGACCTTACGGCGGTTGCGTCTAATCCCGACATCATCTATGTGGGCGCCGCAACAGGAGGTGTCTGGAAAACCGTCAACGGAGGCATGACGTGGAAGCCATTGTTCGATGCGCAGCGGGTTGCAGCGATTGGAGCGGTCGCCGTTTTTCAGCCAAACCCGGCAGTTGTCTGGGTGGGAACCGGAGAAGGAAACCCGAGGAACAGCGCGAGCGTGGGGTACGGCGCCTATAAAAGTCTCGATGGCGGAGAAACCTGGCAGTCCGCAGGTCTGGAAAAAACCGAGCGGATCCATCGCATCGTTCTTCATCCCACGAACCCCGACATCGCTTACGCCGCGGCAATGGGTCAGATGTGGGGTGAAAACCCTGATCGGGGAGTCTTCAGAACCACGGATGGGGGAAAATCGTGGAAGAAAATCCTGTACGTGAATGAAAAAACCGGTTGCGCTGATCTCGTGATGGATCCTTCCAATCCCAACAAGCTTTTTGCTGCGATGTGGGAATATCGCCGTTGGCCCTGGTTTTTTAAATCGGGAGGTGCCGGGAGCGGCCTGCATGTCACCTATGACGGCGGAGAATCATGGAAGGCCATCACCGGCTCGGATGGCCTCCCGAAGGGAGAACTCGGCCGCATCGGCGTTGCGATTGCCAGGAATAATCCCGATGTGGTCTATGCGCTTGTCGAGGCAACGAAGAACACCCTCTGCAGGTCCGATGACGGAGGAAAGAGCTGGCAAACCATCAACGATTCTCCCAATATCGCCCCAAGACCCTTCTATTATGCCGATCTGAGGGTGGATCCGCAGAATGAAAACCGCGTTTACAGCCTTCATTCCAACCTTCAGGTAAGTCACGATGGAGGAAAATCATTTTCAACCATAGCCCGCGGCGTGCATTCGGATCACCACGCTTTGTGGATTCATCCGACGGACGGCAGCTTTCTTATCGAAGGAAACGACGGAGGGGTCGCGGTCAGCCGCGATCACGGAAAAACCTGGCGGTTCATCGACAATCTTCCGCTGGCACAATTCTATCATATCAACGTCGATGCTGACATTCCCTTCAATATCTACGGAGGAATGCAGGATAACGGGTCATGGAGAGGTCCCAGCGATGTTTGGGAAAACAACGGTATCCGCAACTGGCACTGGAACGAAGTCGGATTCGGGGATGGATTTGCTACCCTCGTCGATCCTTCCGATCCGTCGTACGGTTATGCCATGTCGCAGGGAGGCTACCTGATACGCTACAACTGGAAGACGGGAGAGAGGAAAGATATCCGTCCCTGGGCCCCCGACGGAGTGGAGCTGCGCTTCAACTGGAATGCCGCCATCGCGGCGGATCCCTTTGATTCAAGGACCATACTGTACGGAAGCCAATTCGTCCACTGCAGCACCGACCGCGGCAACAGCTGGAATATTATCAGCCCCGATCTGACGACGAATGACACCACGAAACAAAAGCAGGCCGAAAGCGGCGGGCTGACGAAAGACGTTACGGCGGCTGAGAACTTCACCACGATTGTGACGCTGGCACCCAGTCCGGTACAGAAGGAAGTTCTTTGGGTGGGAACGGATGACGGCAACGTTCAGGTGACACGGGACGGAGGAAAAACCTGGACCAATGTCGTGAAGAATATTCCCGGCGTTCCTCCCTTGACGTGGGTCCCCCACATCGAAGCGTCCCGCCATGACGCGGGAACCGCCTATGTCGTCTTTGACGACCACCGGCGCAGCAACTGGACAACGTATTTGTATCGAACGACGGACTACGGGAAATCATGGACCTCGCTGACGAAAAACAATCCCGCAGGCAAAGACGGATTGTGGGGGTACGCTCTCGTCGTGGAAGAAGATCCCGTAAACCGGAACCTTCTGTTCCTCGGAACAGAATTCGGGCTCTGGGTGAGCTTTGACGGGGGCGGGCAATGGATGAAATGGACGCATGGATTTCCCACGGTATCGGCGATGGCGCTGATCATTCATCCGCGCGATCACGATCTGGTCATTGGCACGCACGGACGGGCAGCGTATGTCCTCGATGACGTGCGGCCCTTGCGCACGGTGTCAAAAGAAATCCTCGAAAAACCACTTCATCTGTTTGAAATTCCTTCGGCCTATCAGCACGAAGTGCGCGCCATGAGCGGGTATCACTTCCCTGCCGACGCCATGTTCAAAGGGGATCAGAGGCCCTACGGCGCTCTTATCACCTATTCGTTGAATATTCCCCGTGACTCCTTGATGGCCAAACGGGGCGGCGATTCCGCAGGAAGCGAGGGCGAGGAAAGGTCGGAACGGCGTGATTCGGCGAAAGTGGACATAGAGATTCTCGATTCTTCAGGAAAAGTTGTCAGAAAATTTGCAGGCACCGCCGACAGGGGATTGAACCGGGTTTCGTGGAATCTGCGCATGGACGGGTCCAAGACTCCCAGGCTGGGACGGCCTGCGCCCGGAGACTTCACGCCACAGGGTCCTCAGGTACTCCCGGGCACGTACACTGTGAGGATAAAAGCAGGAAGAAGAGAAACGTCAGGAGTCGTGCAGATATTGGCGGACCCCCGAACGGTGGTTCCCCAAAACGATCTTCAGGCAAAAGCCGACATGATGAAGATCGTCGCTCAGCGTCTGGAGGTTGCTGCCGAGGCGGTTGATCGGATCGTGGCCATCCGAAAGGTCATTGACGCGGTCCTGGATCAGGCAAAAAGCCGATCTGATGACAAGGTAAAAAACCTCCGTACCGAAGCGGAGAAGGTCAGGAAAAAACTCACCGAGGTTGCAGATCAGTTTCTCGATGAACCGAACAGGTTTCAAGGAATAACAAGGAGCAGCAACACGGTTGCAGCAAAACTTGGATCCGTCCAACGATCACTCGGTTCATCGTGGGATGCTCCGACAAGCACCCAAAGAACCAACCTGAGACAGGCGGAAGCTCTTCTTCAGGAGGCATTAGGTCGCCTGAACAGGGTTTTCTCCGAAGATGTTGCAGCTTTTCAGAAATCCGTGGAATCAGCGGAATTGAAGCTCTTTCCGGAATACAAGACGCTCGATCTTGACTGGAAGCCGGAAAAGAAAGAGAAAAACTGACGCGTTTGGTTGTCTTGCCGGGCGCGGCGAAACAGGATAAACGTGATTGCGTAGAACCATGAATCATCCACAAAGGAAACGGGTCATGAAACGATTGCTGCTTCTCTTGTTTTCCCTCTGGGCTCCGCTCACCGCCCAGCACGAGGCCCTCAGCGTACCGTACACCTCCGTCGTCTTGCCCAATGGGCTGACGGCCATCATTCACGAGGATCATTCGATCCCAAGGGTATCGGTGAACCTGTGGTACCACGTCGGTTCGGGCCGTGAGCTTCCCGGCAGGACGGGTTTTGCGCATTTGTTCGAACATATCATGTTTGAAGGATCGGGCAACGTCCCCGAGGGAAAATTCGACGAGTGGCTCGAGGCAGCCGGGGGAAACAACAACGGTTCGACCAATACGGATCGGACAAACTACTACGAGGACCTTCCGAGCAATGCTCTTGAGCTTGCACTGTTCCTCGAATCGGACAGGCTCGGCTACCTTCTCGACGCCATGTCTCCTGCAAAAGTCGACGGTCAGCGCGATGTGGTAAAAAATGAGCGCCGGCAGAGGTACGAGAATCAACCGTACGGCATGGTCTGGATTCTCATGGCGAAGAATCTTTACCCTCCTGATCACCCATACTCGTGGCCTACCATCGGCTCTATGGAAGACCTCTCGGCTGCAAGTTATGAGGATGTCGTGCATTTTTTCAAGACATACTATGTGCCGAATAACATGAGTGTTGTCATCGCGGGAGATATTGATACACGCGAAGCGATCAGAATGGTTGAACGCTGGTTCGGTGAAATTCCTGCGGGAGCCCCCGTCGCACCGGTTGATCCGCCCGCAGCAGCTCTCAACGAGGAAAAACGTCTGGTATTTGAAGATCGTGTTCAGCTGCCGCGCCTCCATGTTGCGTGGCTGACACCGGCTCTCTTTGCGCCGGGTGATGCAGAAATGGATATTCTGGCAAACGTTCTGGCCGGCGGGAAAAACTCGAGATTGTACAAACGGTTGGTGTATGATCTTCAAATCGCGCAGGATGTTTCGGCATTCCAGTTGTCGGCAGATTTTTCTTCTTCTTTCTGGATCATCGCCACAGCCCGGGCAGGCCATACCCTTGCAGAGCTCGAATCGGTGATCGAAGAGGAAATCGAACGGATGAAAGCCGAAGGACCAACGGAGCGGGAAGTCGCGAGAGCAGTCAACCAGTACGAAGCCGGTTTTCTGGACGGCCTCGAGACATCGGGGGGAAAGGCGGATCAGCTGAATAACTATTATACGCGAACAGGAAACCCGGACTATTTTCATGAAGACCTTGCCCGCTACAAGGCTCTCGGCCCGGGCGACATTCGGGCAATGGCCAGGACGTATCTTCGGTCGGGCGCCCGCGTGGTTCTGAGTGTTGTGCCACAAGGGAAAAAGGAACTTGCCGCGGAACGCAGTAAGGAGGTCCAGCCATGAAAAGAACACTGCGCATCGATTCAAGGAACTCCGTTCCCATGCTACGGTGGCAGGCTGCCGTTCTGGCGGTGCTGATTGCCGCCACGAGCACTGCCCCGGCTCAAAAACCTGACCGCACGAAACCGCCTGAGCTCGGCGCACCCGCTTCGCTCAGGCTTCCGGAGATCCAGCGGTTCAAGCTCTCCAACGGGCTTCCCGTTGTCCTCATGGAAAAACACAGCGTGCCGGTTGTTCAGGTCAATCTGCTTGTCAATACCGGCAGCGCCATGGATCCGTCGGGCCAGACCGGATTGGCAAGCCTTACCGCTGCAATGATGGATGAAGGGGCGGGCACGCGTTCGGCCCTGGAGCTTGCCGACGCAATCGATTATCTCGGAGCGAGAATCTCTTCCTTCTCGGGCCAACACACGAGCGCCATTGCTCTCCACACACCTGTTTCAAAACTGGAGGAAGCTCTCGGCCTTATGGCCGATATTGCAATGAGGCCCACCTTTCCGAAGGAAGAGCTGGAACGCTTGAGGAAAGAACGTCTGACCTCCCTGGCGCAGTGGCATGATCAGCCGGGCGTGATCGCTTCCGTTGAATTCAATCAGGTGCTCTACGGGTCTCGTCATCCCTACGGCGTCCCGGCTATGGGGAATGAAAAGTCTCTTCGGGCATTTCGCGTCCAGGACCTGGGACGATTTCACAAAACATACTATCACCCCAATAACGCAACGCTGATTGTCGTGGGTGATGTCAGCCGGTTGGCGGTGGAAAAAACTCTCGAAAAGGCTTTCGGATCGTGGACCGGTGGAACGACCGCGACAGTCAACTGGCCGAACACCGAACAAATCGAGAGCAGGGTGATTTATCTGGTCGACAAACCGGGTGCTGCTCAATCGGAAATTCGCATCGGCAGGATCGGGGCTGCAAGGATGACGGAGGACTACTTTCCCCTTGTGGTTATGAATACTATCCTGGGTGGATCGTTTACCTCGAGATTGAATCAGAACCTTCGCGAGAAGCACGGCTATTCCTACGGTGCCGGTTCGAACTTCGACATGCGCCCGCTTCCGGGTCCTTTTCTGGCATCTTCCGCCGTACAAACCGATGTTACGGATAAAGCTCTGACGGAGTTCATGAAAGAACTCAACGGCATTCTCCAGGCGGTCCCGGACGATGAGCTCCATCGTGCAAAAAATTACCTTGCCCTTGGATATCCCGACAATTTCGAATCAGTTTCACAAATCGCGGGAATGTTAGGAGAACTCGTTACCTATAATCTGCCGGGAAACTATTTCAATACGTATGTTGATAAGGTGCTGCGCGTTACCAAAGATGATGTTCTGCAGGTGGCAAGGAAATATATTGATCCCGAAAAGATGGCCATCGTCATTGTGGGGGACAAGAGCGTTATTGGGAAGGGCATAGAGAAGCTGAAGCTCGGAAAGATTCAGAACATGACCATTGAAGAGGTTCTGGGGAAACCGCCCAAGCTCTGATATCGGGTATCAAAAGGAGTAGAACGGGGGGAACTGCACCACACCACCCAAGGGTGGCAGGAACTACACATTGAACCTGAAGAAGATGACATCTCCGTCTTCGACAGCGTACTCGCGACCTTCCAGGTGGAGCAGCCCATTTTCGCGGACGGCAAGCTCCGACCCCAATCTGTCCAGATCGGCGAATTTCATGATCTCGGCGCGGATAAATCCTCGTTCAAAATCGGAATGGATTACTCCTGCGGCCTGGGGAGCAAGGGTCCCTCGCTCGACGGTCCATGCGTGGACCTCTTTCGGGCCTGCCGTGAAAAAGGTCAGAAGGTGCAGGAGGTCGTAGCCCTGCCGGATTACCTGATGGAGCCCTGACTCCCGCAGACCAAGTCCTTCGAGGAAAGAAGCCTGTTCGTGCCCGGGGAGTTCGGCTACTTCCGCTTCGACTGCCGCTGAAATCACCACAACGACTGCCCCCTCCTTTGCTGCTATGTCTCGAACGATTCTGACGTACGCGTTCTCCTGAAGAATATCCTCTTCATGCACATTGCAGACATACATCACCGGTTTGCGCGTCAGGAGATGAAGATCCCTCATCCAGAGCTGTTCTTCATCAGATTGGAGAGTGTAGTACCGTGCAAGTCGCCCTGAGAGGAGATGATTTCGAACAGAGGAGTAGAAATCAGATTCAGACTTCGTTTTCTTGTCCCCGGTTCTTGCCCGGCGTTCAGCATCAGCGAGCTTCTTTTCAGCGGTTTCAAGATCCTTGAAGATCAGCTCTGCCTCGATGATCTCAATATCGCGCTGCGGATCAACCGTTCCGTCGACGTGAACCACATTTGGATCGTCGAAGCAACGAACGACATGTGCAATGGCATCGGCATTGCGTATGTGAGAGAGGAACTGGTTCCCAAGCCCCTCTCCCTTGCTTGCCCCTTTGACGAGTCCTGCGATGTCAAGAAACTCGATGGCTGTGGGAACGATTTTCGGGGGAGAATAGATACGTGCAAGACGGTCGACCCTCTCATCCGGCACAGTCACGACGCCGACATTAGGGTCTATCGTACAGAAAGGATAATTGGCCGCCTCGGCTCCTGCAGCGGTGATGGCATTGAAGAGCGTCGATTTTCCGACGTTTGGGAGTCCGATAATTCCGCAAGTAAATCCCATGGGATCGAGTATTCCGGGGTGAAAGAAATTGGGGGAAAAGAAAAATGTACGGAAAAAACCGCTTTTCTGCGAGGCTAAAAGCATCGAAAACAATTCGAAATGCACTCTTTTGCTCTCAGTGTGATACAGAACAAAAAGGCATCTTGAAGGTTCAAAAAGTTGCGATTATGTTTGGTGTGTTCCATGCAGTTAACGGTGCACCACCATTCACAATTCAAAGGAGTTCTCCATGAAGAAAGTCTTGTTCGTCGTGATGGCTCTCCTCGTGGCAACATCGCTTTCGATGGGCCAGGAGGTTATGCCGAATTTGACCGGCGGATCGAAGGCCCTTCTCTTCACCTTCAACGGTCTTTCGTTTATCGGAGCCGGAAACTTCGATGGCGGGTTTGGTGCGAAGTATTATCTCTCCTCTTCAATGGCAGTACGGGGTGGGATCCAGTTTGCTTCGGCGAGCGCAACCAATCCTGCAAATCCTCCCGCAGGTCAATCCGGAGTCGATGGCACTCAATCGGCGACCAGCATCGGCATCTCTGGAGCGGTGGAGCTCCATATGGGCAGCGGCCGCGTGAGTCCGTACTTGGGTGGTGGCGTCGGATTTTCCACGACCAGCACCGAATTCAAGCCCACTGTCACGGGAGCACCTCCCCTGGTGCAGACCACGACCACCAATTCGGCCGGCGGTGAGACCATTGGCGGCGTGACGTATCAGGGCGGAACCACCTTTACCGTGTATGCTCTCGCCGGTTTTGAATTCTTCCTGTGGAAGGAACTCAGCCTTGCCGGTGAATACCGCATTGGCTTTGCTTCCACCTCCCGCAAGGACCAGGAATTCAACAACGGGGCTGGCACGACCACGACAACGAAACAAGGAAGCAACTCAGCGATCAGTGTCGCTTCGCAGGGCACCTTGACCCTCGCGGTGTACTTCTAAAAGCCGTCCCCCGGGACGAGCACCATCCCCGCCCCCGGGCGGGGATTTTTTTTGCCGGCGTAAAATTGTTCTTGCATATTTATCCAGTTCAATGTATAATTATGCATCGCCGAACCAGAGGAGGCTTCCGGGTCGTTGAACAAACCGTATCGTGTGTCCATTGTGGGTGCTTCGGGCTATTCGGGCCTTGAACTGACCCGCCTGCTGCTCCGCCATCCGCACGTCAAGATCGAATCGCTGTTCGCCAATACTTCCGCAGGAAAACGCGTCGCAGAAGTCTATCCCTGGCTTGAAACCAGAACCAGCCTGAGTTACTCCTCGTACTCACCCGAAGCAGCATGCACGAGCGATCTCGTCTTTGTTGCCCTCCCTTCTGGTGAAGCAATGCATCTGGTGCCCGAACTTCTCCAAAAAGGAAAACGAATCATCGATCTGGGAGGGGACTTTCGGTTAAGCAATCGGGTCACCTATGAGCAATATTATCGAAGATCGCATACGGCCTCCGGGCTGCTCGGGAAGGCAGTGTACGGATTGCCTGAGCTTCACCGCGAAGAAATCCGGAGCGCCTCGTTTATTGCCAATCCCGGCTGCTATCCCACCGGTGCCATTCTGCCTCTCGCCCCGCTTCTGAAGAAAGGGTTGATCCGCGATGATGGGATTATCGTCAGCGCTCTGTCCGGTGTATCGGGCGCCGGGCGCAGTGGAACGGTCGAACTCTCGTTTACCGAAGTGAACGAATCCGTCAAGGCATACAAACCGGGGACGCACCAGCATATTCCTGAGATCAACCAGGCACTGACAGGAGCCGTGGGAAGGCCGATTGCCGTCACGTTTGTTCCCCACCTTATTCCGATTACACGGGGGATCTATACAACCATCTATGCTCTGTCAACACAGGGTGCCTCCGAGGAAGACATTCTTGACGCCTATCGGAGCGCTTTCGCTCATGAGCCGTTTGTACGCATCTCTTCCGGCCTCCCTCCGGAAATCAAGAATGTCGCAGCGACGAATTTCATCGACATCGGTTTTCGAGTGGAACCCGGGAGCGGCCGGGTGATCCTCTTTTCAGTGATTGACAATCTGTTGAAGGGCGCCGCCGGACAAGCCGTACAGAATATGAATCTGATTTTCGGACTGAATGAAACGGAGGGACTGTTATGAAGCACAACGTGCCGGTCAGCGAATGCCAGGGCGGAGTCACGGCGCCGACGGGTTTCCTTGCAGGCGGGCTCTATTGCGGTATCAGGAAAATGAAGAAGGACCTGGGGATGATCTTCTCTCAGACACCTGCAACCGTCGCAGGGGTTTTTACGCTGAACAAAACCCAGGCCGCGCCGATTCTGGTGGACAAGATCCACCTCAAACAATCAAAAACGTGCTCGGCCGTGGTCGTGAACAGCGGCAACGCCAATGCCTGCACAGGGGAACGGGGACTCAACGATGCCTGGGAAATGGTGCGTTTGACCGCAACAGCTCTCAAGATTCCTGCAGATCAGGTGATGATATCATCCACGGGCGTTATCGGCCAATATCTACCCATGGAAAAACTCTCGGCGGGCATCCAGCAGCTTTCATCGCAGCTGAGTGTCGAAGGATCGAAGGACGCGGCTGAAGCCATCATGACGACGGACACCTTTCAAAAAGAGGCAGCAGTGCGGTTTACCCTGGGGGCTTCCACGGTGACGATCGGCGGCATGGCAAAAGGATCGGGGATGATCGCGCCCCATATGGCAACCATGCTTGGCTTCATTACGACGGATATCAACTGTCCTGCTCCGCTGCTCCAAAAGGCGCTTTCCCGGGCGAACCAGCACTCTTTCAACCGTATTACCGTTGATGGCGATATGAGCACGAACGATATGGTTCTCCTTCTGGCAAACGGCCAGGCGCAAAACCAGCCATTCGGAGAGCATTCAGAGGAATTCCAGCTCTTTTCTGCCGCGCTTGAATACGTCCTCGTGAAACTCGCCAAAATGATAGCCCGTGACGGCGAAGGTGCCACGAAACTGATAGAAATCTGTGTCAAGGGCGGGCGCACTGAAGAAGAAGCAGAAACCGCCGCCCGTTCTGTTGCAAACTCCAATCTGGTCAAGACAGCGATTCATGGCTGCGACGCCAACTGGGGACGGATCATGGCAGCTGTGGGTTATGCGGGAATCGAATTCGACCCTGAACAGGTGGAGATTCAATTCGACGACGTGCCTGTCCTCAACAAGCACTATCACATTGTGCTCAATGAAGAAAAAGCAAAAGCAGTCCTGGCGAAGGATCACGTACTGATCGTTATCGACCTGAACCGAGGTTCTCAGCAGGTGCGTTTCTGGACATGCGATTTGACAAAAGAGTATGTGCATATTAATGCAAGCTACAGGTCCTGATGAAACGAATGATTGATTATAACACGAAAGAAGAAGTGCTCATCGAAGCGCTCCCGTACATCCAGACGTACGAGGGAAAGACGTTTGTCATTAAGTACGGGGGAGCCGCTATGACAGAGCTCCAGCTTCAGCAAACGTTCGCCAAGGACGTCACCATCCTTCGGAAGATCGGTATCAACATTGTTATTGTCCATGGCGGGGGGAAGCGCATCACCAACACGGCCGGAGCGCTCGGCATCGAGACACAGTTTGTCAACGGACAGCGCTACACCGATGAGCGTATGATGGATGTTGTACTGATGGTTCTGGCGGGATCGATCAACAAGGAAATCGTGAAGCTGATCAACACCAACGGCGGCAATGCCATTGGACTCTGCGGCGTGGACAACTCGCTGCTCAAGGCGCGCCGGCAATCGTCCAATGGAACAGATCTGGGCCGCGTGGGATCGGTTGTGTCGGTGAATGTGACGTTCCTGCAACTCCTGCTCCAGAACGGCATGATGCCGGTGATCGCCCCCGTGGGCGTCGGCGAAGAAAGCGAACTGCTGAATATTAATGCCGACCTCGCCGCCGCCGCCGTCGCCATGGCGCTCAAAGCAGAAAAACTCGTCTACCTGAGCGATGTCGAGGGAATTCTTGCAGGCGGAAACAGAATTTCGACTTTAACGAAGCGGGAAGCGGAAACGATGATGGAACAGGGCGTTATTTTCGGGGGGATGATTCCGAAAATTCAATCTGCATTTACAACCCTCGATGCGGGTGTGCGCAAGGTTCATATTGTCGATGGCCGGGTAAAACATTCTCTTCTCCTGGAGATTTTTACCGACGAGGGGATAGGAACCCAAATGATTCACGATGAAGACTCCGTGGTGCGGGAAGGAGTGAAATGAAGAGGGATTTTCTTACGCTGTTCGACATCACGCGTGACGAGCTGGAGAACATTTTCACTCTGACGGACACCCTGAAAAAAGATGCAGCGGCTCAACCGCTCCTGGGCCAGTCGATTGCATTGATTTTCCAAAAGCCGTCCCTGCGCACGAGGGTGTCTTTTGAGGTGGGTATTCACCAGTTGGGAGGCCACTCGGTTGTCTTGTCGCAGGAAGGAATTGGCATCGGTTCGCGCGAGGCAGTGCAGGATATTGCCAGGCTTCTCTCCCGCTATTGCAAAGCGATCGTTGCCCGTTTGTTCGATCATGAGGTCCTGAGCGGGCTCGCAACGCATGCAGCAGTGCCGGTGGTCAATGCGCTGACCGATCTCTCTCATCCCTGCCAGGTATTGGCGGACCTGTATACGCTTCGTCAGCATGGATCGCTCAAGCCCGGAATCAAGATAGCGTTTATCGGGGACGGCAATAACATGGTCCATTCGTGGTTGGAGGCAGCTTCAATCTATCCCCTGAACTTTGTCCTTGCATCACCCGAAGGATATCATCCGAATCCGCAGGTGGTTCGGAGGGCAAAGGAAACAGGGATCAGCACAATTGATATCGTACAAGATCCTGCGGAAGCAGCAGAAGGTGCGGACGTTCTCTATACGGATGTTTGGACCAGCATGGGTCAGGAGCAGGAATCGGAGAAACGCCGGAAAGACTTTGCCGGTTATCAGATCAACAGCCGGCTCCTCAAGAAAGCAAAGCAGGATTGCCTTGTGCTGCACTGTCTTCCGGCCCACAGGGGGGAAGAGATCACCGAAGAGGTTCTCGAGGGCCCGCAGTCGGTTGTTTTCGATGAGGCAGAAAACCGGCTTCATGTTCAAAAAGCAATTCTGACCGCTCTTCTGGACGGTTCCGGCACGCTTCGCCGGGACTTGCGCACAACAGCCGAAAAGGTGTCACCATGACAAAACAGGCACGCCAGATCGCCCTGAAGCATATTATTCTGCATCAACAGATCGGAACACAGGTCGAACTCTGCAAAGAGCTACGAAAGGCCGGCCACCGCGTTACGCAGGCAACGCTGTCGCGGGATCTCAAGGAACTGGGCATCGGACGGGTCAATGCAAGCAGCGGGGCCCGCTATGTGCTCCATGCCGAAAGCGAGGAGCAGCGGCTGAAGTCGTTTGTCGGCCTGGAAATTGAGGATATCGATCACAACGAGGCGCTCATTGTGATACGAACGCTCCCCGGCCGAGCGCAGGGCGTTGCAGAAATCATCGACGGCCTCCATCACCCCGCCATTCTGGGAACATTGGGTGGAGACAACACCATCTTCGTCTCGCCGACATCGTCGAGAAAAATTCCGGAAATCATCAAAGCGCTGCGCTCGCTCATGTCGAGGGAAAAGAAAGTGGCCTAAACAACGAATGGATTATCAAAGGAACAAAGCAGTGAAAAAACAAAAAATAGTGGTGGCATATTCCGGAGGGTTGGACACTTCGGTGATCGTCAAGTGGCTCCAGGAGCGATACAATGCCGAGGTTATTGCCGTGACGGCGAACCTGGGGCAGAAGAAAGAATTGACGGGGCTTGCGGAAAAAGCGTACAAGACAGGAGCGAAAAAGGTCTATATCCAGGATTTGCGCGATGAATTTGTCGAAGAGTATTTGTTTCCATCCCTGAAGGCAGGAGCGTTGTATGAACACACATATCCCATGGCAACGTCCATCGGGCGGCCCTTGATTGCCAAGGCGCTCGTCGATGTTGCCCGGCGGGAACGCTGCACTGCGATCGCCCACGGGTGCACGGGCAAAGGGAACGATCAGGTGCGTTTTGAAGCGGCAATTGCGGCTCTTGCGCCCGATCTGAATGTCATTGCACCGCTTCGGGAATGGGAATTCAAATCACGCGAGGAAGAAATTGCCTATTGTGAAACTCATGGAATTCCGGTAGCGGCGACGAAGGCCTCTCCGTATTCGATCGATGAAAATGTTTGGGGGACGAGCATCGAATGCGGCATTCTCGAAGATCCGATGGCTGAGCCGCCTGCAGACGCCTATCAAAGGACAGTATCGCCGCAGGAAGCGCCCGATAAGCCGACCTCGGTGACCATTGAATTCAAAGAGGGAGTCCCCCGTGCGCTGAACGGAAAACCGATGAAGGGGTTCGATCTTATCGATTCTCTCAATGAGATTGGGGGAGCGAATGGAATCGGAAGACTCGATCTGGTGGAAAACCGGCTTGTGGGAATCAAGTCGCGCGAGGTCTACGAAGCTCCCGCGGCCGTGATTCTCCACTTTGCCCACCGCGAATTGGAACGGCTCACCCTCGACAAAGAAGTGGCTCACCGTAAGGCAAAGATGGCGCACGATTACGCAACGCTGATCTACAACGGGTTATGGTTTACCCCGCTTCGATCCGCGTTCGACGCCTTTATTCACGAGACTCAAAAAGTCGTCAATGGACTCGTCAAACTCCGCCTCTACAAAGGAAACGTCGACATCGCAGGCCGAACATCGCCTAATTCGCTGTATGATACCTCGCTTGCAACATATACCGTAGAAGACAAATTTGACCACAAGGCAAGCGAAGGGTTCATCAAAATCTTCAGCCTGCCGATCAAGACCTTCTATCGGGTAAATCGGAACGGTTTCGCGAAAAAGAGAAGACTGGCCAGGAAATCAAAACGCTGAAAGAACGACGGATGCCGGTCCCTCTGCGGACCGGCTTTCCTGTTGTATTTTTCCTCTTTTCTCTCCTCTTTGCAGTACCATGATTATACGATCCTCCCTCTTTTTCCTCTTCATCGGTATCTTGCACGGCCAGGGTCAACCCCCGCTCGACAGCCTCAAGGGTTTGCCCCGCAGTGATTCCCTTTTCCTCAATGTGATCTATCCTGAGAGCGACACCATTGTCACGCCAGCAAGCCGTCATCGTTTTGCGGGAAACACCGACCCCCTGGCGAAAGCTTTCGTCAATGGAACGGAAGTCAGGGTCTATCCCAGCGGCGCTTTTGTCGGAATTCTCTCGGTGAAAAGCGGCCCCAATCCCGTGGATATTCGCGTCGTCGGCCCGGCAGGAGATTCCCTGTCAAGGGCGTTCGTGCTTGTGAGAAGCGAGCCTGCAAAGAACGCCCCGCGGGATACGTTGACCATTGAGTCTGCTATGATGGAGCCTTCGGAGGATCTCTGGCTGCGATCGGGTGATGTGATCGAAGTGCGATTCAAGGGAAGCCCGGGCTATGAGGCCACTTTTGGCATCGACGGAGTAGAATCCGGAATTCCAATGAGAGAGTTGCAGCCGAAAGAAGCAGGCGGTTTTGAAGGGGTCTATGTCGGCCGCTACATTGTAAAGGAACAAGATGAGGCCAGCAACAGCGAAGTGACTTTCAAACTCCGGAAGAGTTTCTGGAGCAGCGAGCGGGCCGCGGCTCGGGGGAAAATAACCATCATTCCCGGGGACTTCCCCCGTGCGGTCGAGCTCATTGGCCGGCGTCCGTTTCTCAATGCAGGCCTCGGAACCGATCGTCTCGGAGGAGCAAAACTGGGGTATCTCCAGCCGGGTGTTCGCCTGGTCGTGACCGGCAAGATGGGGCGGCAGTACAGAGTCAGGCTCACCGAATCGATGGAAGCATGGCTGCCGGAGGAATTTGCCACTCTCCTTCCCAGAGAAGCACCGCTTCCGCAGTCCCTTGTGGGCTCTATCAGTGTTGCCGGGGGCGATCGGGAAGATGTCGTGACGGTTTCTCTTTCGCAGAAACTCCCGTACACGAGCGACCAGCAAATCAATCCGGCTGCTGTGACCGTCGACTTGTATGGAGCAACATCGAATACCAACTGGATTACAGAACATCTTTCCGCGGCCGGCATTCAAAGCGTTTCCTGGGATCAGGTCGGTGCCGCTCATTATCGCCTCACCATCAGGCTCACCACGCCCTTTCATTGGGGATACGATGTCGGATATGAAAACGGATCGAGCCTTCGAGTCCGTGTTCGCCGCCCGCCCGTTGTGACAGGCCCTGATTCTGTCCTGAAGGGTATGACGGTGGTTGTCGATGCCGGGCATGGCGGGGAGAATCTCGGAGCGATCGGAGCAACGGGAACGCGTGAGATGGATGTGACGCTTGCGCTTGCCCGTCACCTTGCCCAGGTTCTTGCACAAAAGGGGGCAACATGTCTGATGACGAGAGACGATTCAACGGGCTGGAGCATGAGCGACCGCACGGAAAAAATTCTTACGTCGAATGCGCGCCTCCTCGTGAGCATCCACTGCAATTCAGTCGGGTTTACCACCGATCCCGAACGCGTCAAAGGCACGGCAACGTTTTACCGTTACGAAGGATTCAAGCCGCTTGCGAGCATGGTCTATGCAAAATTGCTCGAGCTGGGGTTCGAACAGTTCGGCGTGGTGGGGAGCTTCAATTTCACCCTGAATGCCCCGACGCAACTCCCCAATGTACTTGTTGAAACGGCCTTTCTTTCCAATCCGGAAGACGAAATGAAGCTCATCGACGACAGCTTCCGAAGGCGTATTGCGGAAAAAATCGCCGAGGGACTTGAAAATTTCGTTAAATCTGCAGCATCCGGTCCTGCCCCGGTCAAGTAGATTTCTCCTTGCGCGAAGCAACTTTCCGGCGTATATTATCGTAATTATACGATAAGAAGACAGGAGCCATGGCGAGGAGCAAGAGTCATCTTTTCCGCAAGAACGAAATTCAGGCCGCAAGGATAGCCAAGGCGCTTTCTCATCCTGCGAGGATTGCCATTCTGAGAATTCTCTCGAAGCGGAATGAATGCGTGTGTGGAGAAATTGTCGATGGACTTCCCCTCGCACAGGCAACAGTCTCGCAGCACCTGAAGGAACTCAAAGCGGCCGGAATCATCAAGGGAACGATCGATGGCCTCACATCATGCTATTGCATCGATTGGAAGAACCTGGAATCTGCCCGAGGTCTGTTTGAAGGGTTCCTGGAGGAAATCAAAAACAATCACGACCAATGCTGTTAGCGTTTTCTATTCGGAGAACAACATGAGAAATGCCGATGAAGTAAAATCACTTGTGAGAGAAAAATATCAGGATATTGCGACCAAGGCGGATACGCCGTGCTGCGGCCCGGGATGCGGATGTCAGACGAAGGAAATCGGCATCATGGCGGATGATTATTCCGGCCTTGCCGGATATGTTCCCGAAGCCGATCTTGGGCTGGGATGCGGCATTCCGACGGAAATTGCAGGTATTCAAGAAGGCAATGTCGTCCTCGATCTTGGTTCGGGAGCCGGGAACGACGTCTTTGTCGCGCGCCGGGCTGCCGGGCCGTCGGGATATGTTATCGGTGTGGATATGACGGAGGCAATGGTTCGGCGCGCCAACGAGAACAAGCACAAACTGGGCTATGCCAATGTCGATTTTCGCTTGGGGGACATCGAAGCCCTCCCCGTCGAAAGCGAAAGCGTTGACGTTGTCATCAGCAATTGTGTCCTGAATCTGGTACCGGACAAGCGTACGGCATTTGCAGAAATCTTTCGCGTCCTGAAACAGGGAGGACATTTCAGCATTTCCGATATCGTGCTGACGGCGGAACTGCCCCCTGCCATTCGGAATGCTGCGGCCATGATCGCAGGATGCGTCGCCGGAGCGGTGAAAATGGATGAATATCTCGACAGAATCCGGGATGCAGGATTTACCGGGGTCACAGTCCGAAAAGAGCGATCGATTGACCTGCCGGACGAAGCTTTATCGGAATATCTGAGCAGAGAGGAAATCCGGAAGTTCAGAGAGAGTGGAGCGGTGGTGAAGAGCATAACGGTCTATGGCACAAAAGGATAACAGGCTTTCGCGGATAGGAATTCGCACTGCGGCCGAAAGGGATATTCCTTCCATACAGGAACTCCTGAGAGTCTGCAATCTCCCTGCCGACGATATTGCCGAGCACTGGCGGCTGTTCCTTGTTGCGAGGCAGGGAGAAAGCATCGTGGGAACCGTCGGACTGGAAGTCCGGGAGAAAGCGGCGCTTCTCCGGTCGCTTGCCGTTGCACAATCGCACAGGGGAATCGGTCTCGGCCAATTGCTCTATCGGCGGATGATCGCCCGGGCGGAGAGTCTTGGCCTGGAAGAAATCGGCCTCCTCACAACGACGGCAGAGAAATTCTTTACGCGTGCGGGTTTTCGGAAGCTGGGAACAAGGCCAATTCCTCCGTACATTGCTGCTTCGAAAGAGTATCAGCTCTTTTGTCCTTCGACGGCAGTCTGCATGACAAAAACCCTGGGAGGGCCGCCATGAAGCGAGCTCTGGTTCTCTGTACAGGAAACAGCTGCAGGAGTCAGATGGCGGAAGGATGGCTTCGTTTCTTTGCCCAGGAGAAGCTCGAAGTGCACAGTGCGGGAGTGGAAGCGCACGGACTCAATCCGCGGGCGGTCGCTGTGATGGCAGAAGAGGGAATCGACATTTCGAAACACACGTCGAAGACTCTTGAAGCGGTCAAACATCTTGAGTTTGACATTGTCGTGACAGTGTGTGATAATGCGCGGGAACGTTGTCCGTACTTCCCGGCAAAGTCTCTGAAACTCCACAAAGATTTCCCTGATCCCGCGGCCGTCCAGGGAAGCGAAGATCAAATCATGAATGCTTTTCGCTCAGTCCGGGATCAGATCAAACACTATTGTCAGGCCTTCGTCATTCAGCACCTGCGTTAAGCGTCCACGCGCCTCGGCCGATGGACTCTCTGCAATTGGCCATTGCCCCCCTTCCCATTTTTCCCTATCTTGAAGCGGCTTTGAACCTCTTTCACTGAAAACGGATAGCCTGAATGCCTCATAAAGCCCTCTGGAGCGGCCGATTCAAAGAGCCTCTCTCAGCAATCGCCCTGAAGTTTTCTTCGTCCATCGATCTGGACAAGAGGCTCTATGCAGAAGATATTGCGGGGAGCATTGCCCACGTGGAAATGCTGTCGGCAGGCAGGATTCTCACTGCGGCGGAAGCCCGGCGCATCAGGACGGGGCTAAAATCCATCGAAAAAGAAATTGAATCGGGCAAGTTCGAGTTGACGGGTGATTTTGAAGATGTCCATCTCGCAATCGAACAACGCCTTATTCAAAAAATCGGACCTCTCGGCGGGAAGCTTCATACCGCGAGGAGCCGGAACGATCAGGTCGCTCTCGATGAGCGTCTGTACTTGCGGGGAGCGATCGGCGAGCTGTCGAGGCTCCTGACGCATCTTCAGCGAGTGTTCCTGTACAAGGCGGAGCGCTACTTCGGGGTCGTCATGGCAGGCTACACGCACCTCCAGCGTGCACAACCGGTCATGCTGTCGCATCATCTCCTCGCGTATGTCTCGATGCTGGAAAGAGACCTCGAGCGGCTCAAAGACTGCAGGAAACGTCTGAACAAATCTCCGCTTGGCGCCGCTGCCTTTGCCGGTACGTCGTTTCCGATCGACCGGAACAAAGTTGCCAAGAAACTTCGGTTCGACGGTATCGTCGAAAACAGTATCGATGCCGTCAGCGACCGGGATTATCTTCTCGAATTCGTCAGTGCGTGCAGCGTCATCCTCATGCATTTGAGCCGTCTGGCAGAAGAGCTCGTCCTGTGGTCAACAAAAGAATTCGCTTACGTGCAGATCAGCGATGCCTACTCGACCGGGAGCAGTATCATGCCTCAAAAGAAGAACCCGGACATGGCTGAATTGGTCAGGGGAAAAGCGGGACGGGTGTACGGAGACCTGATGAACCTTCTGACGATGATGAAGGGACTTCCTCTGGCATATAACAGGGATATGCAGGAAGACAAATATCCGATGTTTGATGCGGTGAATACGACGCGTCAGTGCGTTTTTGTTACCACCCATATGCTGGTCCATACCGAGTTTCGGCGGGACCATATGGAGGAAGAACTTCGGAACGACTTCACGACAGCTACAGAAATTGCAGATTATTTGGTGAGAAAGGGCCTTCCGTTCCGCGAGGCACACGAAATCACCGGAAAGATCGTCTCCTACTGCATCGACCACAGAATGTATTTCGGCAATCTCGACCTCGATACCCTTCACACCTTTTCCAAGACCTTCGAAGCGGACATCTTCGACTTTCTGCTGCCCCACAAAAGCGTGGAACAGAAGAAATCTGCCGGCAGCACCTCACCCCATGAAGTAAAGAAGCAAATTATCCATTGGTCGAGGGTGCTGAAGGGAAGAAAGCTGTAACCCCCCCTGCGCTCTTTCTCGCCCCGAACGGCTTTTACCACGTGTACCGGACGGTATACGTAACCGTCTTCTCCGCATTCTTTGCAATCTTCAGCGGGAATCGCAATGTTGATTGATCGATCTTCTCCCATTCTGCATTGGCTCTGGTCACATCCCACTCATTCCATCTCCAGGGGTGCTCGTAGACCATGACTTCGACCGGTTCATCCTTGTGATTCTTGACTTTGATTTCGATGGTTTCTTCGACCGAATGACCAGAGACGATAACGCGGAAATTCTTCTGGACTCTTGAACCAACAAGGTCGAAGGCGTTCCCAAGGTAGAGGCGGACTTCTTCATCCTTCGGTGTATGATCGATCTGGTCCTCACCGATGAACTGTTCCTTGCCTTCCGTGTCACGCTTATAGACCCTGATTTTTCCCCGAGGGAGCGGGATTCCCAGGCCATCCGCCTCTGAGTTCTTCATCGTGACAAAAACGCCAACTTTGGCATTGGACTGCTGTCCAAAGCTTCCCTGCTCTCTGTAGCCGGCATTGTTGTGCCATGAGCGCCAGTAATCTGCAAGGCCGTCATACAGGAAGATTTTCCGCGCAGGTACGTCTTTTCCGGAAACAAGTTCGATTTGCTTTGTTTCATTGTTCGCGAGATCGGTTCGGCGCTGGAGGGAATAGATCTTGTACTCGAACAGCTCTTTCTGTTGAAACTGGGCTGCTTCATCCGACACCGCTGCCATGGATTTGCGCGCATATCCAACCGCATCTGCTTCAGACTTGACGACATTGAGATCCCCCGCCACGAGCTTCAAGCCTGCATTCCTGAACGACGTTCCTGAATTGTTCGTCAGCGTCACCCATCCCGTCAGCTCAAGCCTGGTATCATTCTGATTCAGAAGGACGACATAATCGCAGTTCCAGGAAAGCTGTGTCGCCAGATAGCTGATTTCCGCGTTGTGCGATCCGCTCCGCGAGCTTGAGAGCATCCATTGGAGCTGCGGCTTGAGAATGAGTCCATCCGACAAACTTGGGAGAACCAGGCGGCCTGTTGGTCCAATCTCGACCTTCCCGTTGATTTCCGCAATCATTTGACCGGAATAGGAGTAGGATTGCCCCGGAATTCGTTGCCCGTACGGGTTATAGGAAAACTGAGGCTGCCAGCCCGTGGCAAGGAGCTTTCCGAAAACGCTGAATTCCTTTTCCGCTGCCTGATCGTAGCGGACGAACTCGACCTGCTTCCCGATATATTTTTCAAGGAGCTTCGCATGGTGGACAAGGTCGTATTGAAAATTCTGCTCGAGCACGCGAAGAGACTTGGGGTCGGTGAGACTGGAAAAGTGCAGCGATGTTCCGTCGATGGTAGCCGGGATATCGGGGAGAATAATCGTATTGATTCCCTTGGTAACCGTAATGGGGCGAATTTCCCTGATCAGTGCGAGATTCATGTTGTAGACGGTGAGGTCAACGGAGGTTCGATCTCCGGCTGTTTGGGCGTTGAGGGTGAAAACGGCGAGGAACAAAGGCACCAGCGTACGAAAAGAGAGCTTCATGGGAAGTCCTTTCCTTTGTCGGGAATGATTCGGTTTTCGGTTAATCGTCGAAAGGCAAAAAAGGTAAACAGGAAATTCGGAAAAAATCCTTGCGGTTCAGCGGCGATAGCCGGGACCGCGTAACGCCCGGCCCGGATAATTCCCTGCAAATGCCCCGTTTTCCCACACAGCGGCTCCATTCACGAGCACAAGGGCAACTCCTTCTGAGTATTGATGCGGATGTTCGAAGGTCGCTTTGTCGATCACGGTAGCGGGATCAAAAACAACAACGTCGGCAAAAAAACCGGGTTGGAGAATGCCCCGTTCTCGGAGTCCGACTCGCTGTGCCGGGAGGGAAGTCATCTTGCGTATTGCTTCCTCGAGAGAGAGAAGCTTCGCTTCCCGAACATAGCGGGCAAGAATACGGGGAAACGTTCCGTACGCCCGCGGATGAGGCTTACCGGTGCTGAGGGGCCCGTCTGTTGCGTATTGTCCGCCATCGGTACAGAAGCTCGACCAAGGCTGGGCAATGGCCATCCTGACATCTTCCTCATGCATCGAGAAGAAAATGCATCCTGTTCGGGCGGAATCTGCAAGAAGAAGATCTATCATGGCATCCACGGGATGCTTGCGCCACTCTTTTGCAACTTCGCTCAACCGCTTTCCCTCGTACTGTTTCAATTTCGCATCATATGTTGATGCAATAAGGATACCCTCGGGGCCCGTCGCGGCAAATGCATTATCCGCTCCGGGAGCCATTCCGAGGATTTCATCTTTGATTTTTTTCCGTGTCGCGGCGTCGGCAAGCCGCTCCAGGAGTTTTGCGTCCCCCCCGTCGTGAGCCCATGATGGAATACGGGAGCTCAGACTCGTCGCGCTGGCAGGATAGGGATACACATCGGCCGTCATGTCGATTCCCTGCTCGCGGTGCCGGTTAATGAGGTTGACGACGGAGGCCATTTTTCCCCAATTCTGTTTGCCGGCCGACTTAAGATGCCAGATTTCTACCGGCATGTTGTTTGCGCGGGCAATATCCGCAGCTTCGTACAGTGCTTCAAGCTCTTTGTTCCCTTCGTCGCGGATATGCGAAATGTAAAGACCGCCGAATTCCGCGGCGACTGAAGCAAGTTCGATGAGTTCCTGTGTTTTGGCAAATGTGGCGGGTGCGTAGATAAGCGACGTGCTGACGCCGAGCGCTCCCTGCTGCATGGCAGTTCGGACGAGCTGTTTCATCTGTTCAAGTTCTTCGGGGGTGGGTGCCCGGTCATCGAGGCCAATCACATATTCCCTCACCTGCGTTGCACCGACGAACGTTGCGATGTTGATTGCCGTGCGTGATTGTTCCACCCGTCGGAAATATCCGTCAAGATCGGTCCAATCGATGCGGATGTTGTAGCGGTCACTCCAAGCCTTCATTCCCTCGATTGTGCGGGAGTTCATCGGCGCGGCTGAGCCCCCTTCGCCGGTCACCTCCGTCGTAATTCCCTGTGAAATCTTGCTCATGGCTCGCCCGTCGACGAGGAGACGGAACTCCGATTGGCCCAGCATGTCGATAAAACCGGGAGCAATGACCTTCCCCTGAACGTCGAGAACGCGCTTTGCGGGAGTGCCTTTGAGCGATCCGACCGCCGCAATGCGGTCACCCCTGATTCCGACGTCGCCCCGGTACCAGGGATTTCCGGTACCGTCGACAATTGTGCCGTTGATCAGGAGAATGTCAAAGGGCTCGGACGATGGTTGACAAGACCATAACACCAAGAGGGCGAGGAAAATGATGCGATGCATAGAATTACCAAGGCTCCAGAAATGCGTTGGAAGAATAAATCTCGAAGGCAGCCCCGGCCAGGAAGACCAGCAACGTGATGGTCGCTGCTTTCGCCGGATGAAGACGGACGGCGTTTTTGAGCCCGAAATAGCAGAGAATGCCGGGCCATCCCCAGGACATTCCCAACAAGGAAAGCCCCAAATGAATCTTGGGAAGAAGGAGCTCCGTGTCGTCCTCGATGAAGGCTGGGCCGAAAATGGTCAGCAGAATCGAGCCGACCGAAGTGAGCACAAGCGGAGCGGCGGCCATGCCGACAAAGGCAGCGGCATTCATGATTTCCCCCAGGCTCCCCCACAGTTCTGCGGCAACATGAAAAAGAATCGTAAGGAAGACCCAGGTCAGATAAGTCGTCAAAAAGGCGCCCAGAAAGGCAATAACGCTAAATGCGAAACTATCGGCTTTGATGCTTGCAGAAAGGAAAGAATTGAAGGATGCAAGAAAGGCATAGCCCGTCACGATGAGTGTTGCCTGCCCGATGTGCGGGGAATCGTACAAGTCAAACGTCGCATCGTCCGGCGAGGAGAGCAAGAGAAGAAACCGATCGAGGACAGTCATAGAGACGGGAAGAAATGAGACGGGTCAGAAACGCGCTGCGTTATCGTCGCCATGATAGCTGTTTTGGCCAGGAAAAGCAAGGAAAGAGATCACTCGCGTGCCGGTTCTTCGACCCGCGTTTTGACGAACATCATTCTCAGGGTTCCCCGTTCGATCAGGCGATCCCACGCGCGCATGAGGACCGGCGCCAGCGCCAGCGCCAGAACTGCCACGAGCACGCCCACCACGGCATCGGTCAGGTAGTGATAGCGTCCATAAAATGTCGACACGTAGAGGGAAAGGACCACCGGCGTCATAAGCCAGAACGAAGGTCTGTGATAGCGATAGGCCATTACCCACATGATGGTTGCCGCCGCCGCATGGGGGCTGGGAATTGATCCGCCGGCAAAATGCAGATAGGAACGCATGAGTTCGCCGAGGTACGTGAAAAGGTATCCGTCCAGTGGAACCGTGTACAACTCCTTGATGTAATACATCGGACTTGCAACGGGAAAGAGGATGAAGCCAATGTCGCACAGGATGTTCGTAAGGCCGAGCGTGAAGAAGTATTCTTCCATGGGAAGCTCGCCCCGTGTAAAATAGATGACGCCGCACAATAATGGGTAGAGCGGAACGTACACGACGTACGAAAACATCATCCATTCCGTAAGCCAGGGAGTGGTAAATTTTTCAATCCAGAGAGTAGGCTGAACGCCGAAAAGCCATTGCTCGAAATCGAGGACATAATAATCGAGCCACTCGTTATGGAAAATGAGTTGAAGCTTGTCAACTGCCCCGAACAGGTAGGCATACGACAGAGTGATGGCGGCGACGCGCACCAGGAAGCGGAAGAAGCGATGTTGGATGCGGGGAGTTGCGAGCGCTGCGCCCAAAAGGAGAAGTGCCACGCCGAAGTTTTTGATAATCAACGTTGCCCATCCTTCGACCTGGAACAAGCCCGCCAGGACGCAAATGCTCGCGAGCGCGACGAGGATGAGCGCATCGGTCAATTGAAGTTCAAGTTTGCCGAAAATAAGCCGTCTGCCGAGAAACATGGGCCTCTGGAAAATTATGATGGAAAATACACGATAAAAATGTCGAGCGAGACACCCAGGATCCAATGCGTTACGATCCCGTACAGAAGGGAACGCGTACGGAACGCCAGAATCCCCCAAACAAGGCCTCCTAGAATGGAACTGAAGGTCTCTTCAGCCGGCTTTCCAATATGAACCAGGCAAGACGCAAGAACCTGGACCAAAATGGCGTTCCAGTCGCCGAGCGATTTGCGCAGTCCGAATTGCATGAACCCGCGGAAATAGATTTCCCAGCCGATATAAAACAGCGCATAGGAGAGCGCATGCATGAGGAATGTCTGTCCCGATACTCCAGCTCCGCGAAAGACAGGATATTCCTCAAGAAAAGCGGGCATTCGGGAAGAGGGAAACGCCGAAACAGCAAAAACCACTCCCAGCACGAATATTGCTTTTGCGCCAAAGCGCCAATCACCCAACTGAATCCCGTAGTCGGCCAGCGACTCGTGAAAGAAAAAGCGTATGATGAATATGGGGACAAGGCCAAAAAGAACGAAGGACGACGCAAAGACGTACAGGGCCGAGGCCAGGTCGGGATTTCCGGATTGAATGACAGACTGAAGACTCCCGAGGTAGAATTCCTTCGAACCAAAATACTTGAAAATGGTGAGGAGAAGGGGCGTGAGCAGCAGAATAAGCGTGGGCTTTTGCTTTTCTCCGCTGAAAAGGCCGGCGAGCGATATCGAGGAATCGAACCTGTTCATCCTCTCTTCTTTCGCAGACTCATCAACCACTCGTAGGTCATCCGAATCCCTTCGCGTAAGGGCGTGATCGTATAGCCAAGCTCGCGTTCTGCTTTGGCGCAAGTATAGGCCCAATCCTGAAGAAACGTCTCAACCCAACCGGGAGTTATCTGCGGATACAGCCGAAGCCATTCCGCTTTTTTCTGCTCGATCGATCCATACAGCATTGCAAGGCGCGGCGGCAGGTTGAACTGAAAATGTTTCTTGCCGCTGACCTCATCCACAAGCTCGAAGATGTGCTTGAGGGAGGAATTCTCCCCGCCGAGAATGTAGCGTTCACCGACCTTTCCCCGTTCCATCGCAAGAATGTGGCCGCGCACAAGGTCGTCCACGAGAACATAATTCCCCACATTGACTCCGCCATTGAGCAATACGGGGACCTTTCCGCGGTCGTACAGATCGATCATGAGCGAAACCGAATTTCCCTCTGTAAGCTTGCCGGGGCCGTACACCCTGGTGGGATTGACGATGACCACGGGATTCCCTTCCTTTGCAGAGAGGAGCGCCTCCTGCTCTGCGACGGACTTGCTCTCTTCATATTCCGTAAAATAGCGGGACGTGGTACGCGGCATTGATTCATCTCCCACCACCCCAGGAGGCCTTGGCCCGAAAGTCACGATGGTCGATGTGAAAACGATGCGCTTGACGCCGACGGAACGGGCTGCATCGAAAACATTCTTCATGCCGCCGACATTCTGGGTGAAGAACACGGAACGGTCTCGTGACCAGTTTTTCGCGTAGGCAGCGAGATGATACACTTGCGTACAGCCTTCCATCCCTTTGCGAAGCGAATCGCCGTCAAGCAGGTCGCCCTGGACAAAGCGGATCCGTTCGTGCGCGAGGCCCCCGCGGTTGCTGGCGGCGCGCGACAGAGCATGAACAGTGTGTCCCTTATTCACAAGGGCGTTGACAAGCTTTGTGCCAATGAAACCTGTCGAGCCGGTAACGAAGATCGTCGTCGGTTGTGTCATTTGTTCCTCAGGACGCGGGGCGGACTCCAGTATGGCCGGGACCATTGTTCGAGTTCAACGGTCACCGTTCCGAGAGAGATGCTCATTTCAGCCTTGATGGGAATCGAGGCATAATCGTTGCTGAACCAGCCGCGAAAGAGTCCGGAGAACCCGCCGAAGGTCTTTCCCTCGAAATTCGCTTTCCCAAAAAGCTCGCGCGTATCAATCTCTTCGTTCACGGCTCCTATCTCCACTCCTTCCGATGTACCGGTAAAGGTAATATCCGTCGAGAACATCTCCATATCGACAAGTGTGGGGGCACGATAGTGCCCGTTGATATGGGCAAGGGTGCGTGCAAAGAAGAAGAGCGATGCTCCGTCAAAGAACCGGTCCACCGTGTCTCGCGTAACGCTCTTGATCAGGGTATCGGCCGGCAGTAATCTCTGTTCCATGACAACTCTTCGCAGTGAATCGATGAACGTGTATGTTGTCAACAGCGTGTCGTCCCCTTGCCGCTCGCGGCCAACGAAGGACTCGCAGCGAACAGGCTGAAGCCCGACGATCCCTTCATAATGGCTGTGTATGCTGATAAAAAAGATGTCAGGATTCGAATCCAAGGTGAGCGTGACTTTGAACCGGGCCGGGTTATCCGGTATCGTGTCTGTAACGACGGTAATCGTACCCAGCCGGAAAAACAGCCATTTCACTTTGTATCGAAGCCATTCACCGGGGTAAAAAGCCCCCAAATTGACCTGCTGCTCCTGCTGTGCAGGCGCCGAATACGTTGCGGTCAGAAAACCAAGAAAACACACAATCGCCCGAAGATGCGGGATTCTGAACATTGATGCTCTGCTGCGACGGTGTATGCGTGTGGGAGGATTCAAAACGGCAACCAAGATAGGCAAAAAACCTCCCAACCTCAATCGGATAGTACCCTACGGAATATCCACAGCCGCTACAGAGAGATGGCGGCGTCGATGTTTGCAAAGAAATTGCGCGGGAGGCCGGGTTCGAGATACGCAGGATCGGGTCCAGCGGCAGGATTGATGTAAGCAGAGGCCACATGGGGACGGTTGGCAAGATTATTGAGTCCGACGGAAAACCTGAACACCAGAGGCGGCCACGACGCGGCGGTTGAGAGGGATGAAGACCAGAGTGTCGACGACGGAACGAGCAGTGTGTTCGCATCATCAACATGATAACGATTGACGTGCTCCCCCCTCACCATGAAGCGGATGCCGAACGGAGCTGCATAGCTTGCCCGCACACTGAACGCGAGCGGCGGAATTCCTGGGACCTTCTTGCCGGAATAATTCCCCGCGTCATTCATGTACTCCGAGTAGGATGAATGGAGCACGGTAACGCTTGAACTCATTGAGAACCCGCCTCGGAGATCGATCTGACTCCCCGCTTCGAGTCCGTAACGCTCGGATGCACCAGCGGAAAAATACCATGCGCCGCCGTTATAAGGAACTATTTCGTTGCGAATCGAAATCCGGTAGAGAGCGACAGAATAGGACACAGCGGTGATGGGGTTCGAAGCCTCGGGGAAAAAGAACCCCTTTGCCCCGACTTCGATGGTGGTGGATGTCATCGGTTTCAAAAGCGGATTCAAAGCAACATTGGGAAGCGTGGGGGGCGGGTCGACTTCATTAAAGGCCGGTGCTTCGATCCCGCCGCTGACGGTGGCGTACACCGAATGATGTTCCGAAAGCAGCTGCAGTAAGGAGACCTTCGGCGTCACATGACTCAGCACGAGTCTCTCGATCGGCGTGCCGCTGCTCACGGTGGAGGGCAATTCGCCGCTGGAATACATCTGGCGGTCGAATCGGGCGCCGACGACGAGGGCAAGTGAGGGTGTCAGAGGAACCTCCCCCTCGAGGAACGTTCCGAGGGTTACAGAGGCTTCCTTTTTGTTGGTCATGAGCGTTGTGCCTCTCTCTCCGCCCGCAAGATTATAGAAGAGAATGGCCCCGTCCTGATAGGCTCCGTCGATGCCGGCGGTTATTCGTTTGAAGAACACCGCGTCCGGCTGAATGTTATAGACAGCGCCAAACCCGGCGTGAAGCCGATAGAACTCCCTGTACGTATTCCGCTCGGAGCGGCGCAGCTCCTTCGGTGTCGCATACACCAACAGGTCGAGCGACTGGGAAGGAGTGAGCGAAGCTGTCAGCCCCGCTGCAAAGCGGGCAAGGCGGTTTGCTCTTCGTTCTCGTCTGGCCGCATAAGCAGGGTTTGCCATGGAGGGGGAATCATGAAATTCCCGGAAGGTCAGGGGGCCTGGAATCGAAAACGAATTGGAGGCCGCCGAGGCCATGAGACGGAGCTTCACCGACGGAGACAGCTGGGCCATGAGTCCGGTATGGGCCTGCGTCGAAAAAGATCCGGCATTCTCCCTCCACCCTGCATACGAGGCGTTCGAAAGGGAAGCAGAGAGTGAACCATTTCCGAGAGGGGCTGCAACGGACAGGCTATTTCTGCGCAGACCATAGCTCCCGAACGTGTTATCGGTCGACACCAGGGGCACCTGTGCCCGGCCGAAGGTCTCGATATTGACAACCCCTCCGGAGGCATTGCCGAAAAGCGTTGAAGCGTTTGTCTTTATCACTTCGATACGCTTCACGGAAGAAAGGTCGACGAGATCGAGTGAAGTCCGGCCGTCAGGATCGGTTTCGGGAATCCCGTCGATCAGCACTTTGATGCCGCGGACGGTGGCGGCATTGGAGCGTTCCCCGTTGCCCCGTGCTCCAAAGCCTCGAATGGTCATACGTACATCCGAAGCTCCTGCACGGCTTTGAACCAGGACTCCGGGGATTGATCCGAGGGCATCGGCAAGTCCCATCCTTCTGCCGGAGGTCAGTTCCTGAGGTCCGACCGTGCCGATCGCCATGGGAAGCTTGAGAATATCCCCGCCGCCGCGCGATGCCGTAATGACCACTTCTTCCAATTCCACCGTGGGAATCGAATCCACCGGGGCTGGCTCCTGCGCCAAAGCGGGAGAGACGCACCAAAGCCAGAGGAAAGACATGATGAGGGTCGCGTGTTTCACGAACGTGCTGTCCTGCTTTGCGGAGTCACTTTTCTGTTTGATATGGATTGCCGAGAGCCAGCAAAATGGTGATAACGATGCGTTGTCGCATGGCGACTCCTTTTTGTAAACGGAAGATGAGAGTGGTCTACGCGGCGGAGCGGCCGGCAAGGATATCGCCGGGATGCTCGAGAGATGCCTTGGCCTGGTATAGCTGCGTTTGGGCTGCGTAGAAGGTTGCCTTGAGGCACAGCCTCGCAAGGATGTAGAGTTGCTGGATCAGAAAGACCAGCAGAATGGACCAATAGCCTGTTTGCGCAATAGCCCCTTCGATAAGGGCATACGCAACAATGAGTACGACGCCAACGAGACTGAGGAAGATATACAGACCCGACGTTGAAAAGAAATGCTTGAAGACAAAGGTCACGCCGGCCCACGAGGCAAAAAGAGCGCTCATCCGGTCGTCAACCACCATGCGTATTTTTGCATAATCGAAACAGAGAGCAACGAAGCCAAGCACAAGTACGGCAGCGCCGTTCCGGATCATATACAGAACAAACGGCGTCATCTCCGACCGCTCCGATGCCGTCCAGACCGGGATGCTTCCGGACCACCAGTCGAACAGTATTTCGAACAGCAGGACATACACGATGAGCGAGAGGAGAGAGAGCCGGAAGAACTTGCCGAAGAATTTTCCCCCGTCCATGAGGAATTCCTGGAAAGAAACCCTGTAGCCTTTCGCGTACGCACCGACGAATCCAGCCGCCAGGAAGGTCGAGGAGAGAACAGAGACGAATGCCAGAACGGTCAGGATGCTCAGATATTCAAGTCCGAGCCTCCACTTGAAGAAAAGGTCAAAGAAGAAGTTGCCGATATTCTTGACAACGGTCCCTGTCAGATACGATTCATAATGCGTCAGGAAGGGGGCATAACCGAAGATGGAATAATCAAAGTATCGGACAACGTCGCTGGCTTGATTCTCGCTTTTGAACGTCTGGAACCAGTTGGTGTCAACGCGCTCCAGAAGCTGATCTTCCAACACAGTGCCGCGGACAGCACTATTGAGCTGGAGCAGGAGGGGAACCGCCAGGGTGAGAGATAAGGTGACGTTCACGAGCCAGGCGAAGAGCACCATACGTTTCGTTTGATTGACCTTTTTCCATCCGATGCGAAGTGCCGGGACAAGAGCCATACGAATACCCTTAGAGTTGTTATGCCGATGGGGAGATCAGTTCCAAAAAGAAGCCGCCTCAAGATAATTCTGAAGCCAGAACATCCATTTCGAAGCGAGTTTTCTGGCCGCGAGCGATTGACTGCCGGGTGCTGCCACGGACTTGCTGTTGTTATTGTAGTTAATGTCCATCACGATCTTCTTGTCCGGATCCACGATGGCGTACGAGACGGGAGAATCGCTTGCGTACACATATTTCTTCCAACGGTACTGGCCGTCCCAGAGTTCGCGGCGTTGATCGCCGTTTTCAAACACGACAAGAACATCGACGGGCGTTATCGCTTCTCCTTCGCGTTTCACAATGACCGTGCATTCGTACGGCGGCAGCTGTTCTTTCTGTTCCACGGGAGTGCCGTTGTGCGTGAAAAGGCCGGCGGGGGGAGGGATCCGCTGATTCACTATAGCGTCAAGAGAATAATCGAAGACGTTGGAGCTGAACCAGGTGTTGTCGAAAAACCAGTTCATGGACTTCCCCGTCACTTCGTTGACAACGTTGATAAAATCCTGCGATGTGGGGTGCTGGAAACGGAAGCGGTGATGGTACGTGCGCATGATCCGATACATGGTCTCTTCACCGAGATAGCGCTCGAGTTGAAAGAGCGAAGCGCCCGGTTTTCCGTAGGAATTCAGCCCGTAACTTTGGTAATACTCCCATCCGCGCCGGGTCATGACGTCGTTCTTTCCCTGAAACTTGAGCTGCAGATTGTTGGTGGAGACACGGGGTTCATCGTAGACTTCACGAAAGACGTGGGGTATGCCCGAGAAACTTCCGGCGCCAGGGCCGCCGAAATAGAAGCGGGTTGGCGGAAAGGCAGGCCATCCCGCAGCGAGCACACGTGACGTTGAATAGGTATTAAAGCCTTCATCGAGCCACGCTTCCTCGAATTCATTGTTTCCTATCAGTCCGTACCAAAACTGATGTCCGAATTCATGAACGGTCACCCCTTCCGGCGACGGGCTTTCTTTGGGTGAGAACATTGTTGTGCCGCCCGTGAACAAGGTCGGGTATTCCATTCCCCCCGAGCGGCTGTCGTTTGCGGGATCCACCACCGTTACGGCATCATACGGGTATTGGCCGTACCATTCTCCGTAATAGCGCAATGCGTTAAACGTTGCAGTGAAATACCGGTCAATCATGTTTGCATGATGAGGCTGGGAAAGAAGAATCACGGTGACTTCCTTCAGCGGGTGATGGCGGTCGGGCTGCTCCCCTTCTTCTCTTTCCTGATGAGAAAACGTCCGGACAGTCTTCACCAGGTCAGGGGCTGTCACCCAGGCAAAATCATGGACGTCTTCCTGATAGAAGCGGCACGTTTTGGTGCCATCGCCGTTGTTCTTCTCTTCTTTCGGATGTCCGCCGGTTGCTCCGATAACATAATTCTCGGGAATGGTGATCGACACATCATAGACGCCGTAGTCTGCAAAGAATTCCGTTGTCGCATGGAATTGGTGACAGTTCCAGGCGCCCTTCCACCATACGCCGATCTTGGGAAACCATTGGACAACAAAATGATAGTCACGAAGAGCGCCGGTGCGGGAAATCGGAAGGGGTTGTTTCGTCTCAAATTCGATCCGAAGCCGCAGCGTTCCATTGGGAGGGATTGGCCGCGGTGTCGTCACCTGAAAAACCGTTTGGTCATCGAGGTTTCCGTCGTCCGGCTGGATATATTGGAATGTTCTCGTGATGTCAATTTCCCCGCGGACATCAAGGAGCACCACGCGCTTCACGTTTGTGTAGCCGTACTGATCGTCTGTGAGCGAGCGGTTGAGCCGCCATCCGGACTCTTTTGCGTACGTGCTCCGATTATTTTTCCAGGCATTATGATACAGATGAAAAGGGAATTGATTCTGAAGACGGCCCGTGTTGTTGCGCCATTCGAGGATTTCCGAGCCGGCGATGATATTGGTTTCAGGATCGAGTTTCACGCTCATCGTATAGTTAGCGACGCGGTCGCTGCGCGTGGGAAGCCGGAGGTTCATATCCCACGGAGCCGGGCCCGCTGCTTGTCGTAAACCCTGCGCGGCGGGAGGAGAGGCCGGCTGCCGGACGGGCTGAAAATCGGGGAGCCCGACAAAGGCAACAAGGACAATGCAAACCACAAGCAACAAAGCATATTCGAGGTACGTGGCGAGAGAGCGGTTCATAGCAATTCTCCTGTGGATGCGAAAAATCTGCGGCATCAGAGAAACGACGCCCGGCATCAAAACCAAATATACGGAATTAGAATCTAACCACCTGCAGATACCATCTGCCTAAAAACAAAATTACCTTATTCTTCGAATTTCTTCCAGTGCATCCCTCGCTGCCTTTCTCACGTCAATATCACCGCTTCTTTTGGCGGCTTCTTCAAGAATCGGAATGGCACTCTCGTGTCGTATCATCCCCAGCAGCTTCATGGCTGTTGTCTGAACGGCCAGGATGTCGTTTTTCACGGTAGCGAAGAGTTGATTGAGCAATGCCTTATCTCCCGGGGCACATGCGGTCCAGCTCTTCAGAGCCTGCTGGCGAAGCTCGTAGTTGTAGCGAGTATCAACATATCTCCTGACCAGAGGAACAAATCTCTCAGGGTTCTGAACGGAGTGATCTGTTGCGAGCACTTCGATGCAGCGCAGGACAGCGAGCTTTCTGGAGTCATACCATGATTCCTTCTTCAACTGCGCCTCGAAAAATTGCTCCGAGAGAGAAGGATCGATTTTCGCAAGAGCGACGAGTGCGGCAGCAGCGACATCATCATTTTTTTCCGCCTCGACTGTTGTCCGCAGGGCCGACCGAGCTTCGGCCGTAAAGCGGCTCCCCAGTGCGATCACCGCTGCTTTCCTCACGTGATAATCTTCAGACTGCAATTGTGCAAGCAAGAGCTGCTGTGCCTGCAACGTGTGAATCGACTGCAGAAGCAAGGTTGCCTCCGCTCTCAGGGTCCAAGAGCCGTTGCCCTGAATGGTCCTATGCAGAACCTCGAACGTCAAGGGGTTTGATGCATGATTCCCGGCAAGCTGCCGCAGGGCGCGCAACCGCCCCGGAAGCTCATCTTTCAAAGCCTGATAGGCCAGCTCCCGCACCTGCTTGCGCTCCCGAATGTCTGCCACCAAAGCCCCGCGGCCGTCGAAGCTCACCAAGTCGGGAGCCTCGCTTACGTCAAAGACATACGACTGTGTTGATTCTTCGATCCACACTGTTTCTTTTCGCGTGGTGCCCTTCACATCAATCCGAATTTCAACCGGAAGCCGGAATGTTCCCTGTCCTTCGACGATCGGCTGTACCTGCTCCACGCGTACCTCCACCTTTTTTCTTCCGGGGATATGGTTCCAGCTTACTTCGAAAATGGGGTGTCCCCCACTCCAGATCCACTGTTCAAAGAACCAGGTCAGATTCTTTCCGGTTGATTCCTCAAGCGCGGTGAGAAGATCCTGGCTCTCGACATTCGCAAACTGATGCTTGTTCTGAAAATATCCGAGTCCTTGAAAAAACGCCTCATCGCCGAGAACCCAGCGCAGCATGTGAAGGACAATCGCCCCTTTCTGATATGTTGTCTGGAGATTGTAGATCTGGTCTCTCGAATCATAAAAGCGATACTCCAGAGGACGGATGATGTGGGACTCGGCAACGTAATCGAGGTAGGATTGCAGTGCAATTTGGGTTTGTGATTGCAAATGCTCATTGCCCAGTCTGTGCTCATCCCACAGCATCATCATGTATGACGCAAAACTTTCGTTCATCCAGAGGTTTGCCAGGGTTCTGCATGTAGTGTTGTCTCCAAACCAGTGGTGACCCAGTTCATGCGAAATGATCGCCTCCGCCGTCCAGTTTGCCGAGTAGTGTTCGAAGTCAGGGTTAAATTCTTCGAGCTGGCCCGGTCGCCGGAGAATTCGGTCGTTGTGTCCTGTAATGCCGGTATTCTCCATTGCACCTATCGCATAGTCGAACGAAGCGATCTGGTCGTATTTGTCCCAAGGATAGCGAAAACTGAAACGCTTCGAAAAGAACTCTACCATGTCGGGGGTGCGTTGAAAAACAGTGCGCGCCTGGTCCTCTTGGCCGGCATGGACCCAGACCGAAAGAGGTATTGACCCAAAGGCGGGCCGGAGCTTCACGGGTACATAGTCGCCGATAAAGAGCGCGATGAGATAGTTCGAGTGCGGCAGAGCCTGATACCAATGAAATGTCCGTGTTCCGTTTTGATTCTCCCGTGTTTGGAGCAGTGTCCCATTGGAAATTGCCGTGAAGGGCTTTTCCACCGTAACGATCATTTCTGTTGAGAACTTATCGTTATTCTCGTTGTACAGAGGGAGCCAGTTGGCATGAATACCACCTTCGCCGTATGTGAAAATTGCGGGCTTATTGTTGGTCTGTGGTCCGGGATCGACAAAGTACAAGCCGGCCGTGGGGCGCGCGGTATAACGGATGGTTACGGCAACTGTGTCGGCCGTCTGAAGCGTGCGGCCGAAACTAATGATCAATGCATCGTCCGTTGACGAAAACTTGTAGGATGTGCCGCGGTCGGCGTCGCGGACATCGGAGACATTCAGCCAGTAGGCATCAAGAGAAATGGACGACAAAGATGCGAGCGGGCGCAGCCGAACAGTTGCCTCGCCTCCGACCTGTTTCTTTGCCCAATCGACTGTCAGATCGGCTCTGAAATGAATGATATCATACGAACGCTCTCTTGTTGGCCGGTAGGTTCCGGTGGGCAAGTGTTGAGCGGAGAGAAAGGATAACGAGAATACAACCATACAACTGAACGTCAAAGCCTTTTTCATAGAGAATCCAGGTGGATGTAAAGATGATTCAAAGAAACCGTTAATCCTGAAAAACCAAACCCGTCGCTTGCACCTCACGGTTTTCCCTCATCCCATTTGGCTGTCAGCCACGACTCATAGATGGCTTTCTGAAGAGATGTGGGATCTTTGATTTTTGTGACGGAATACGCCGGAACAGGATTGTTTTTCAGCATGACATCAAATTGCAGCAGCCGTTCGCTCCGCATGACGGCGACTCTGGCAATATCTCCTTCTTTCATTTCACCGATCCGCGTATTGAAATCGCCGGCGCTTATCCGATAGCCGTTCATTGCCACTATTTCATCATTGACGTCAAGTCCTGCATTGTATGCAGGTGATCCGGAAACAAGTCTTGCAATGCGCGGCGGATCGCCCCGGACAAAAGCTCCAAACCATACCTTCCGCTCGTCACGGGGCTTTGCTTCGAGTCCTGCAAGGAGAAGGACTTTTTCCCAGTCAAGCGGCTTTGTGCCATAGACATGATCATCGAAGAATTGCTTGAAATCGCTTTCGCCGAATTCACTGCAAAGAGCGCGGAAGTCGTCCACCGTATATCCGGTGCCGTTCCAGGGAAACCTCTTGTAGAGAGCTTTCATCACATCATCAAGGGAGGCCTTATTCTTTGACCGATGCCGTATTTCGAGATCGAGGAAGAGGCTCAGATCCGCGCCGCGGTCGTAATAGTCCGACTCGGCATTGAAGGACTGTTCCTTCCCCTTCCAGTACTTCACCCAGGCATCAAAACTCGACTCGGCTGCCGATTGCAGCAGGTTCCCCGGCCTTTGCCGGTCCCCGAGGATCTGATTTCCGAGTTGCTCGACGTACCGGCTTGCCTGGGAAAGGCCCGCGCGCAGCATCATCAGCGAAGTATAGTACGATGTCGTTCCCTCGGCAATCCAAAGTTCCCTCGTATAGTTTTCCTTCGTCCAATCATACGGGCTGATGCCTCTCGGCCTGATTTGTTTGACGTTCCATGTATGGAAGTATTCATGGGAAACCAGCCCGAGGAACCCGCTATAGGAACTGGGGTTCTTAAATCCCCACGGTCTTGCGCCCATTGCTGTCGAGTTGATGTGTTCGGTTCCTCCTCCGTGGCGGGGAGAAACGTGAAGCATGAACACATACCGGTCATAAGGGAGGCTGCCCCAGAATTCTTTGTTGACTTCCACAAGTTTCGCCATGTCTTTTGTCATTTGATCCGTATCATAGTTGCCTTCGCCCATGATACTGAGAACGTGCGGTTTTCCGCCGGCGGTGAACATCACATCGTTCTGGTTCCCGACAAACAACGGACAATCGATAAGATAGTCGTACGACGGGGAAGCAAACGTGTTTTTGCTTCCCTGGACAGCTTCGAGCCCCGTGGTTACGTGCCAGTCCTTGTACGGTCGAACCTGGAGTCTCAGCGGCAGACTTCTGTAGCGATCGACATACATGAACACCGACGAACCATCGAGAAAGGCACCTTGATCGTCCATCTCCTTTGTTCTCTGGTTGACCTCGTTCGCATAGACCTTATAGCTCGCTGTTACCGCCGCGGCCCGTCCCTTGCGCACCCGCCATGTCAGTTTATCCGTCTTTTCCCAGGCGAGGATGTTTCCCTTTTCGTCCTTGGCGGAAAACTCCTGAATATCGCCGGCAAAATCATAGATCACATACCGGCCGCTGCGCCACACCGGAAGGAGAAAATCGATCGTCGGATCCGAACCGGCGAGGCCTGCATAGGTCAATTCCACTTCCATCAAATGAGTCCATGGCTGGGACATACCCAACGTATACTGGACGGTGACCTTTTGGGCAGCAAGGAAGAAGGGCACAACACAAAAAAGAAGCAGCAAAAGAATGCGTTTCATTCTACGGTTTCCTCAAAGTGAAATTAAGTGGTTGTTCCAAATCTGGTCCGCTTCAGGTGCGTCGGTTCGACAGTCTCAGGGCGATGAGTCCTCTCACGCCGGCTTTTCTTTCTTCTGAAGCCTCGTTATCAACGCAGGGTTGGTGAGTTCCCTCAGGGCATCAGCGGCAATCCAGCGGGCTGCTGGTGTGTCGAGCGCCTTGATTTCGTGTGCCAGTCTGATTGCCTTCCTCCTCAGCGGGATGTTCCTTTTGCCGATTTGACGAATGGCCCAATTGACCGCTTTTCGGACGAAGTTCCTGTTATCCCGGGAGCCTCGTTTCAACGAGGGGAAGAACCGCTCAAAAGTCTCGTCGGAGGCGTCCTTGGCGTGGATCGCAAGCTCGGCCATCATGACAAATCCCGCCCGCCGCACAAACTCGCGGGGGTTTGTACTCCATTGGAAAGCCTTCTGAACCGCGAACGGGGTCTTGTCGAAGAGCACGCCGCAGCAGGCGTCGCACACGGCCCAATTGTCGAAGTCACGAACCCATCGATCCATTTGGCGTCCAGTCACTTTGGACGGATCGTCAATCATACTCGCGAGGATCCTGGCTTCGAGGTATCCCGACCGCCAGAGTTGCTGCGCCAGAGGGCGGTTTTGGCCGATCTTCCTTGCAAGCTTCCGGAGAGGCACGGCGCTTACACCGAATACTTTTTTGCTGGTAATCCCGAAACGCGCCATTCCGTCGATGTTCCTACGCGTTCCCAGCGATCGGAGCCGGCGAAGAATATTCCTGGCTGTGGGACTTTCCATGCGCATCAAACATTGTGAGAAAAACGGAAAGAAAGCAACTACTTTCTGGCGAGAGACACGAACAGATCATCGGCCCGCCAAACTTCACCTATTGCCTGGACGGAAAAGATCATCAAGACGCACGGTGCCGTTCAGAGTGGTTCTGCATCATTGCGGGTGGAGGGAAGAAAAGGGGGGGCCGAGGACTTCGGGCTTCAAGACAAAGGAGGACTCGAGCGAAGACAGGATGCTGCGTACGGCTGCAGGTGCGTACATCCCCTCCTCCGTTATGAATCCCGTAAGAGATTCGAGCGGAGTCGTGTCGAAATACACATTGCGAACGTTCACATGCGGAATTCTTTCGGGCATCAGCTCATCTTCCGACTTTGTGTGCTCGATGACGACAAAGGGGGTTGGCAGAAATTTCTCCGTGCCGCAGAGAGCGTACAGGGGGATTCCTGCCGCACGGGCGCCCAGGGCAAGGCCGCTTGTACCGATCTTGTTCACCAATCCCAGCAGAGAAACAGAATCGGCGCCGACAAACGCTATTGTCGCTTCACGCAACATCGATGCGATCGCTGCATCGGCGATGAGCGTCGTGGGAATATTGTGAGAAGCGAGTTCCCGTGCCAGGTCCACGCCTTCCCTCATGGGCCGCGACTCGGAGCAGATCACAGAGATCGATTTTCCAGAATCTTTCGCTTTCACGAGACACTTCTTGACGGCGGAGCTGTGCGAGAGGGTGAGGACGACCGTTTCCTGCGCAAACAGCTGCAGGGCATGGAGGGCAATGCGCGTAGTCGATGTGTCGAGCTGATTGATGAGAGCGCCAGCAATTCCGTGAATCTGTGCCCGAAGCTCGTCTGCGTCAGTGTTCTTTTCAACCGCCTGGAGGATCTTGTTGCCAAGGTTCAACAGCGGGGCCATGGTCGGCTGGGCACGCACGAGGGCATATGTCAGGTCGGTCAGTGCCGGACGGAGGTCGGTGTCAGTCACCTCAAACTGCGGATCGATGAGTTGGAGATAAACCGACGCAGCACGTTGGGCGAACGAAGTCGCCCCGCTCACGCTGTCGTCAGCAAGGGCACGAATGTGCTTCTCCAATGAGGAGGGAACGGGCATAGTTATCCCTGTTGAAGCATATTCAACTGCCAGAGGTTCCGTCCACTTGTATGAAGAAAGGGATGGAGCGCCAGTTTGCCCGTCTGGCCGATGCTTCGTTCGAGATATTTCAGCTCCTCGAATTTCTCTATTGTATCAGGCTCGGGACGGGGGTCGAATCCGGCTTCCCGCATGAGCAAGATCCCTTTGGCGCGTATGGAGAGTTCCAGATAAATCTGCAGATAACAGATCATGTCTGCAATGATTTCTCCCCGAAACCTTGACTGGAGCGTCTTCAGATATGTTCCGATCTTGGTATGGGGCAGATTACCGGAAGTGAGTGTTTGGAGGAGATCGACGTCGCTGTCAAATCCCACACCCAGCCATTCCCGCGTTACCTGTTCGCTCCGCTGAAAAACATACATCAGCGTCAGGGGAAGTCCGATCAGGATGGTCAAGGGCGAGAAGGCGGGATGGAAAAAGAAGTGATTGAAATAGGAGTGAATGACAATGGCGATGGCGAGACCTTTTGCGAAAACAGCAACACCGTCTTTCCCACTGAAATCGGCGGTATTCTTTGCAAGAATGCCGACGATGGCAGTAGTGCCGCCGTGCATCACCGCAGTCCCGAATCCGCGAATCACCCAGAGAAACAGACTCGCGTCGGGCAGGGATGTCAGATAGTAGATGTTCTCGATAAATGCAAAACCCGCCCCGACAGCGAAACCGTAAATAGTGGCATCCACCATGAAGCCGACCTTCTTTCTCTTGATGAGGAAGACAAGGTAGATTGCCTTCAGCACTTCTTCGATAGCGGGGGCGACGTAACGGCGAAGGATCTGGTCATCAATCCCGAGTGTCAACACAACCGTATTGAGCAAATAGGATGACCCGGCCATGACACAACCGTACAAGATCGCATACAGGACCGATATCCTCTTGACCAGCTTGTAACTATCGAGAACGATGAGGCTGACAAGGAAGAGAAAGACAGGAAGAAGGCTGATGACAACAGCGAGAATCGAATTCATTTGAGAATTTTCAAAGAAACCATCAACTCATGGGATAGCCGCTGATGTTTTTCGGCTGCCGCGGCATAACCGACCGAAAAGGTGGATTCGAAAGTAGAAAAAATCACAAGCCGGAAATCAAGTTGACCTCCTGCCATGGCGGCGGAGCGCCTGGAAGCGGAGTCATCGAGGTTCGTGCCAAGGGCCGATGTGAAGAGCGCAAGACGGCTCCAGGTGCAATAGAGCGACTGAACACCGAATCGCCGGAAACGGATCGGGGGAAGATCCCATTCGAGCATGGCTTTGACATAGTTGATCCCGCCGATTTGGTTGATTTCCAATCCGGGAAAGCTCTCGTCCTCGCGGTAGCGTCGGATCTCTCCAATATCAACCCAGTTGTTTCCGAATCCGCCGAAATAGAAGTTCGAGAAGGGAGAAGTCCTGTTGCCAAACGAATAGCCCGCGGATCCGCGCAGCCAGATGCTGGAGTGATTGAGCGGCAAGAGGAAACCGGTGGCAGCATTCATATGGACGCGCGGAAACCCTTGTTTGTTGACCAGGTTGGTATGTGAAATCAACTCGCCCACCGATCCCGTCTCGTCGTCTACAGCGCCGAGAGACTTCGCAAGATTGTGATAGGTGAGGCGCGCGTTCAGCGAATAGAAACGGTCGAACGACGTCGCCACGTTTTGGAAGTCGGGCAGCCGCTCAAGCCCGGCGAATCCCCCCGCCTTCACATGGTACTCCAGAATCTCGGGCTCATCGAAAAGAAGAAAATCGTGGTACTGGAGCGACAGCGAATAACCCTTCCGGCTGGTCTTTGTCGGGCCAAAAAGATCGTAAAAGTCCGCACCGTTATATGATCCGCTCAATTTCCAGTTCCAGATCTTGTAGTTGAATGCGGCATGCACGCGTTCAGATGCGGGAAGCAACTTGTTGGGCGTATACGTTGCGGTGAGGTCGATAGAATGAAGGAGGATGGGATCAGATAGATTCATTCGCAACCCGTAAGCGGGAAACACCTTGAATCCTTCGACAACAGGGTAAACAGACGCAACCCGCATGATGTTGAATCCGCTATATTCTTCCGTCGAGATCGTCAGGGAATCAATGTTTATGGTTGAAGGGGAAGGGGGCGGCAAAGTCCATGAGCGCAGCTGAGGGTGCCGCTCAACAACAGCCTGTCCGAGATAGCGGATGGCGTTGATATTGTTGACCGTTCCGTTGGGAAGGATAACGGGGACAAATCCTCTTCCCGTGAAATGAAAAGCGATGAGAGAGTCGGAGGAAAAAGGAACAACGCGGAAGAATCCCGATTCAACGTTCGTTACCCATTCCATGGCACTCCGTGCAAAATCGTAGCGCACCACGTTGGAGACGCCGCTGTAGTAGGATGTGCCGAAGAGAAAACGGCCGTCGGAGGAATACACGAAATTTGCCGGTGAGCTGTTCTCAAAATCAAAGAGGACTTCCTGGTTCTTCTCACCATTGAGAAGCCTGTCGGTCTCGAGGCGAATGAGCCGCTGTCTGCCGTCGACCTCGACAAGGGCGCCAGTGACATGTTTGCCGTCCGGGGAGACATCGATATCGAAGAAGTCGGTGCCATACTCGAAGGAGCGGAGTTGTTTCCAGTCGGTATACGGAAAGGGTATCTTGACCAGCGTTGAGATGCCGTTCAGATGACGGACAGCCCAAAGAGACTTATCTGCGGGGCAAAAGGCAAGATCGCCCGCGCGGAAATCCTTCATGAGCATTTTCGTCGTTCCCGTTCGAAGGTCGAAGGAGACGATATCCCGCCAGTGATTGTTGTCGGTGGTATAGAACAGAGTCCGGGAAGCAGGGTCGTAGGCAAGAGAAGTGACATAAAAGAGGGCTGATCCCCGAACATCGGTGAGCTTTCGAAGGGCGCCCGTGGCAATGTCGATTTCTGCAAGATGCGCCGTTTGACCGGGGTAGTTGATGGCCGCATAGATTTTTCCCGAAACAGTGTCATAATAGGATCGGGAAACAGAACCGAGTGCAACGGAAGTTATCGGCCGGAAGCGCGTCACAGGATAGCGGCGCAATGAATCAAGATTCTCCTTTTGCCACTCGTGTTCAAAAGCAATCCATGCAGACCATGCGTCATCGAGGGGACGACCGAAGACTCTCTTGAAGTCGACGGAAAAGTATCCGTCGCTCTCTTCCGTTTGATTGAACCACTCCATCAATTTCTCCGGCCCGTATTCCAGGGCCAGCCAGGAAAGGAACCTGGTACCATAGAGATACGAATTTGCACCCACCTGGAAATCGACCTTGGTTCCTTCCGATTCGAGTCCCACGACGTCATAAAAGTAGGCACTGTCCCGCACCATGGTTCGAAATACCATCTCATCGTATGCGCCGAGGGCTCGGCCGAGCCCTCCTCCCATCCACGTTTCAAGGAAGACAGCGATGCCCTCAATAAACCACCGAGGAGAATTCCAACGCGGGGTCGTCAGGTACGAGTACCAGGCAGACAAAGGGGCTTCGGGGACGGGGGCTACTTTTCCGAAGAACACGGATCTCCAAAAGCGATCGCTCGGCGAAGCCTTGTCCGTGGTAACGACATGGACCAGTTCATGGTTCATCATCATGTTGAAGCGTTCAATCGGGGGCATGGTTTCATAGGCGTAACTGAACGGTGCAACACCGATGCCGATGAGGTTAAACGGGACCGTGTTGGCGCCGCCCCCAGCGTAATCGCCGAAGTCCTGCAGAATCAGCGTTACCTTTTCCGATGGGGTGTAATTGAAGAGCTTGCTGTGAAACCGGAAGGCATTTTCGTAGCAGCGGGCAACGTGAGGCACAAGGAACTCATGGGCTTTGCTGTAATAGACCAGTCGAAGGGTTTTGGTCTGAAGCGTATAGAATTGAGCGGGCGAGAGGTGAGTTGCGGCAAGCAGGAATGCTGCCCCCAGAAGAGAGCGGTGGTACAATCGCATACGGTCTGCCTCGCAAGAATCGTGTGTGGAACGTATTGAAACCGGAAGGGAGAATGCCAATTCTTGCGCTCAAAAGCAAGGGTGACGCGGAGGGATGGGAGAGAAAAAAAGAGGAGATGCGCTTGTTCAGCAGCATCTCCTCGATCGGAGCGAAAACAGAATCGACTTCAGTCGGCGCTTCGGACCTCAGCGCTTGTCAGCATCGCGCGCAGATCTGCGTTGAACAACATTGCCCGCAGATCGGCATTCGAGAGCATGGCGCGCATTTCAGCGTTGGAGAGCAATGCACGCATCTCTGAACTCGCAAGTGCGGCGCGGAGCTCGGCATTTGCCAGAGCAGCGCGCATTTCGGCATTCGCGAGCATGGCCCGCAGGTCAGCATTTGCCAGAGCTGCACGCAGTTCGGCACTCGCTAATGCGGCCTGGACGCCCGAAGTGGCAAGAGCGGCGCGGAGGTCGGCACTTGAAAGGGCTGCCTGTACTTCGGCACTCTTCAAGGCGGCCCGGAGGGACGCATCCTTTAACAGGGCTCTGAGACTGGCGTTCTTCAACGCTGCCCGCAGTTCGCTGTTCGCTAAAGCAGCCCTGACCTCGGCGCTGCTTAACGCGGCAGCGAGTTCGGCATTTGCGAGGGCTGCGCGGAGATCGGCGCTCTTCAAAGCAGCACGCAAGTCGGCATTCGCCAGTAACGCCCGTAAGTCGGCATTCGCGAGCGAGGCACGGAGTTCGCCGCTGGCCAGAGCTGCCTGCACGGAGGAACTTGCAAGCGCTGCCTGAACTTCAGCATTCGAGAGTGCTGCCTGAACCTCTGCATTGGAAAGCATTGCCTGGACCTCGGCGTTGCTCAACGCAGCCTGAACTTCGGCGCTGTTCAGAGCGGCCCGCAGCTCGGCATTCGTGGTGATCTTATGATAAGCCTCGCTCTGCAGGAAGGTCTGGATTTCCGGGTTCTTCAGCGCCAGGTCCTTCGACTGCATTTGCTCTGCGCGGTATTTCTCGGCCTTCTGAATGCCGCCAATGGTCCCCTGCGCCTCATCGGTGCTCACCGGAGGATAGAAGAACGCGAAATACACAATCGCAATGACAGCCACGGCGATCCCGCCAATGGTCAAAAATCCCTTGCGACCGCTTAAAATGGAATTGGGGTTGGTTGTCATATCCGCTCCCTGATAGTGAATGAATGAAGAACTATTAATTCGTTTTTTGTTCGAATGAGAGATTGTATTCGGTCAGGAGAATCCCGCGATCAAACAACCTCGCCGTGATCATCGGGACTGATTCAGGGACGTCGGTAAAACTCAATTCATACTTCTGCAGGCCTGAGACGGAGAGCCTTAATTGCCCCTCGAGAACCACCAAGGTTCCTTCGGCATCTCCGATCGGCTCGAATGTTCGGAACTTCATCTGCTGGTGGTCGTAATTTATCACCACATCGACTTCCTTGGAAGTCTGGAGGTTAATCTCGGCCACGATCGTTGACTTGAAGCGCTTTGCCTGGATGACACCGACCGCGCCATCCAGACTGATATCCGCTTTCGCCTCGGCGAGCACCACCGGCTGATTGGAAGCCATCGTCCCCATGAGATTCGTGCTGTCGGCGGGCGGACTCGAAAAAACGACGAACAGCAGAATTCCCGCGACAACACCTCCGGCAAAGGTCAGAGCAAGACGGTATTGAGTATTGGCTGTAAAGTCGCGAAGGAAAGTCTTGAAAGGAGAAGGTCTTGCCGCTCGCAGAGGCTCCGGCAGAGGAAGAGCCCTGAGGATGCGCTCCTTCAAATGTGCGGGAGCCGGTACATCCTTGATACGCCGGAACATGAGGGACATTTCCCGCAAATCGTCGTAATACTTCTTTGCCTCGGGCTTCTTTTGCAGAATCTTCCGGATCGAGGCCGATTCTTTCTCAGTATTGGCGTTATCCAATTCCTGATTCAGCAGGTCCAGCACTTTCTTCTCAAGCATGGGAGATCCCTTTTCTCATCAGGATGCTTCGAAGTTTCTTGCGCGCAGAAAACAGACGGGACTTCACCTTATTCTCGTGAATGTCGAGAATGTATCCGATCTCACGGTACGTCAAATCCTGGAAATGGTTAAGAATGACAATGATTCGGAATTCAGGCTTTAGTTCCAACAAGGCGTTATCGATTTTTCTGGTAAGTTCATGGTCTTGTTTCGGTTCATCCGGAGCGTTTGAAGCCGAATGAAGATCTTCATTGAACTGCTCCACCGCCCTTTTGCGGCTCAGGTGATTGATCGACTCGTTGACCGCAATCTTGTACAGCCAGCTGAAGAACTTGTGTCGGGAGTTATAGGTGTTAAGCTTTTCGAAAACCTTGGCGAAGACTGTCTGAACAATGTCCTCTGCGTCTTCCCTGTTTGCTGCATATCGGAGCGCCAGATTGTAGATCGGCCGTTGATAGCGGTCAATCAGGGTCTCAAAAGCTCCCTGGTTTCCGTCAAGGCACTGGCGTACAAGAAGAGCATCCTGCTCATGTGACATAACTACAGTCTAGAACCTCAAAAGTTGGAGGACGGGGAGTGCAAGGTACAACGATTATGAGGAAGAAATCAAGAAAACCGGCAAAATTCCCAAAAATTGGAAAATGAAAGGGGTATTCAGGGGGATTTCGATGCCGAATCGGATTATTGGATTTCGAAGATCATATCAAATCGAGCAAAATGAAAGACATCTCTGATGTGGCTGCTCAGATTGATGAGTTTGAGGCGATTTCCCGACTGGCTCAGGCGCTTCTGTGTGGCAAGCAAAACGCCGAGGCCTGCGCTGGAGATATATTGAAGATCTTTAAAATCCACCATAGCGGATTTTGTGATCTTGTTAAGCACTTCGGAAGCCTTTTCAGTCTGTGCCGCGTCCAGTCTGCCTGAAAGAATAACATCGCCCTGATCGTTAATCCGTATGTCAAACATACTTACTCCCGAGGTAGTCGAAACGAAATTGTGCTGATCCGATTCTGGTGATGATAGTGGAGATTCTCCACGAGCTTTTGAACAAGAAAAACCCCAAGTCCCCCTACTTTCCTCTCCGAGAGAGATTTGTGAAGCTCAAGACCACGATCCTTCGTGACGTCAAAATGCCCTGAATCGGGGTCAACAAGGTGAACGATAATCTCATTCTCGTTCACACTCATTCTCATCTGGATGTTCCCATTCCCGGTAGGATTATATTTTACCATATTGGTGAAGAATTCCTCGACTGCAAAATCGAGAACGTACCGGACCTTGTCGTTAATCCGGTGAACGATGGCGAATTCATTCGTAAAATCAAAGACGCCGTCGAGAGCTTTGATGGATCGTGTAAAGGACTGTTCCACGGTCTCAGAGTGTGCGTTTGTAGATTTTTCCATTTTTCATGACAAAGCCGATTCGCTCAAGCGCCGAAATGTCGTCCAGGGGATTTTCCCTTGTTGCGACGATATCCGCGAAAGCGCCTTTCGAAATCTCTCCGATCTTTCCACTCATGCCGAGCAGCTCGGCTCCGACCGATGTGGCTGACTTCACCGCCTGCATGGGCGTCATTCCCCACTTGACCATATAAGAAAACTCCTTCGCCTGGTTTTCCGTCCATGCAAATCCGCCCACGTCCGTACCAAAAGCAATCTTCACTCCCGCCTTGAGCGCTTTGTTGAAAACTTTCGGAAACTGGTCCAGCATAATCTTGAACATGGCGTTTCCCTCCGCAGCCCGTCCTTCGGCAACCCAAACCTGCACATAAATGGTCGGGCACCAGAAAACCCCTTCCTTCACCATCAGGTTGATGCATTCATCATCCAGCGCATTCCCGTGTTCGATGGAGTGAGCCCCGGCCCTGATGGCATACAAGACACCGTCGCGGGTAACAGCGTGTGCAGAGAGCTTTTTTCGCAACGCGCGCGTCTGCTCCCCGATCGCCGTGATTTCCTCAGCGGAGAAATTCTGAATGCTCCGAAATGTCCCGTCAGGCAGTTGATAATAGTTCCCGTCGGCGTAAATCTTGATCCAGTCGGCGCCATACGAAATCTGCTCGCGCACGGCCCGCCGTGCCTCATCTGCCCCCGTGATTTCCTGCACTCCCTTGGGCATGTGGAGCTCCCACGCGTAGGCCGAATTGCTGAGCAGGTAGCGGCCGGTCGTGCTGATCGCGCGTGTCGCAACCCACATGCGGGGTCCTTCGATGACTCCGTTGTTAATCGCTTTCTTGAGGTCGACATCGGCGTACATCGCACCCTCGGTTTCGAGATCTCTGATGCTTGTAAACCCGTTCATCAAGGCAGTTTTGCACGCAAGACTCGCCCTGAGCGTTCTGTAGGGAATGGACTCTTTCAGGATTTGTTGCGCATAGTCTTCTACCGTAATATCACCCTGCAGCAGGACATGGGTATGACTGTCGATGAGGCCGGGGAGAACAGTCGCTGTGGAAAGGTCGATCACCGCTGCACCAGGTGGAATGGCGATCCCGCGCCCGACCTCCGTGATGATGCTCCCTTCCACAAGAATGACTGCGTTCTCGAGCGGTTTGTCCGATTTTCCGTCGATGAGACGGCCGCATTTGATGGCTGTGACTTGTCCGGCTGAGCGAACGGCTGGCACCGTGAAGAGCAATAGGGCAAGAATTATTCGGAAGTTCACAAGATTCCTCTGAGGAAGTAGTGGGCGACGCGGCGCGGAGCAATATCAAGAATCTCCCCCTGAGAATCAAGCAACCTTACGGGAGGGAAAGCCGGGAGGATGTTGCCCCCGAAAGAATTCTTTGTTCTCCGATTTCGAGCGATATGATTCGTTCCGCGAGGCCCCGGGCGTCAGCGAGGGACTGAAGTTGTTCGATGGCGTACGTCGGACTCGGGTCGAACCCCTGGTCCAGCGTTCGGTGATGCATGGGGATCATGATGCGGGCTCCGACATCCTCGAAAATCAGCAAGGCTTGCAGCGGATCAACATGATTCCGCTCCATGAAATCGCGAGGTTCGATCGGGCCAATGGGGAGGAGAGCGAGATCGATGTTAAACTTCCTACCGATCTCTTTAAAGAGTTCGGGATGGTAGCCGGTATCGCCTCCGAAGAAAACCGTAATGCCCTGGTACTCGACAACATAGCCCGTATAACCCTTTTTCTTCATCCAGAGAATGTCAAACCCATAGCGGCCGCTGAAATGCTGTACGGGGACGGCCGTGATCCGCACGCCATCCTCCTCAAGAGACTCCCATGGCTTGAGCTCCTGCAAATGCCGAAAGGAAAAATCGGGCGTATAAGCGAGTGCGCCCAGGGGAAGGATCAGAGAAGCATCCCGTGGAAGCATGTCGAGGCTGCCGTAACTGAAGTGGTCAAAATGCGTGTGGGACACCAGGACGAAATCGAGAGTCTTGAGGGAGAGCGGATCAATTCCGGGCTCAACGGAACGCTTCATCACCATTCCTACCGTTTTGGTAAAAAGCGGATCGGTGAGAAAGACTTTGTCTCCGATTTGAATCAACATGGTCGCATGTCCAACCCAAAGGACGGAGAGCTCGACATTCGAGAGAACGGGATGGGTGATTTTTTCCCGAATCGGTTCTACCGGCCGACTGAACTGGTTGACGGACTTTGCCATGAAACGGCCCACCATGGGACTGCAGCCGGACAAGAACAGAAAGAGAAGCAAACTCAAGAAGAAAAGACTTTGTTTCATTGTCGAGAGGCGGGAACTGTACGATTTTGAAAAAGGATGCGTTGCTCGCCGATGTCGAGGTCGATGATCCGGTCTCTCAGACCCTCTTCCGAAGCGATCATCCGAAGCTGTTCAATAGCCTGAAAGGGATTCCCGTCCGAGCCATAGAACATTGTGCGGTGGTGCATGGGTACCATATACGTTGCACCGAGATCCTGCATGATGGTAAGAGCTCCGCGGGGGCCGACATGGACGCGTGATCCCATCCCCACGGATGACCCGGGTGCAATGGGCAAGACCGCGACATCGACACGAAAGCGCCGGCCGACTTCTTTGAAGATCTCAGGATGATAGCCGGTGTCGCCGCCGACAAAAACGGCGAGACCCTGATGCTCGAGGACGTATCCTGTGTATCCCTTTTGACCCATCCACACATTGTCGATTCCATAGCGGCCGCTGAAATGCTGCACAGGCACAGCCGTCACGCGCACGCCGTCTTCCTCGACATATTCCCACGCTTTGAGTTCCCGAATCTCACGAAAACCGAAATCGGGTGTATACCGGAGAAGCCCGGAAGGGACAACGAGAATTCCGTTCTTCGGCAGCATATCAATGCTCCCGAAGCTGAAATGGTCAAAGTGAATATGGGATATGAGGGTGTAATCAACACGGGAAAGAGCGGCGGGATCAAGACCGGGACCTATGTAGCGCTTGACGACCATACCGATGTGATCCGTGAAGAGAGGATCCGTCAGGAACACCTTATCGCCGATCTGAAGAAGCACCGTAGCGTGGCCGACCCATGCGACCGCAAGGGGCGGATTATCCAGGATCGGCGTTGTGATGATCTGCGGGGCTGGCTCCACGGGATCGCCCATCCGTTCGAGTGATCGCACTACCATGCGTTGGATATAGCCGCTGCATGACGAAAGAAGCAGGGATGAAGCGAGGATGTACGGGATGAAAGAGCAAAAGGCGGGACGCCCCGGCACATCATGAGAGAGACGAGAGTTCATCAGAAAATTCTGAATTCGAAAGTGAAGATCCAGGTGCTCGGATTTCCTGCGTGCTTCAGGTTGAAATGAACGATGCCAAAAAGCGTTGAAATACCCGCGACCTGTACGATCCGGATCTGTCGGGCAATAGAGTACACACCCAGGCCGAGATTCAACGTCAGATGTTCTCCGCGCTCGATGAGGGGAATGGTTCCCATGAGATGGCTCGATGCGGCGAAATAGGATCCACCCATCTTTGTTGTAAACACCTGACCGGCGGCGACGATCTCAATGGATCCCGTGAAGCGAGCCGTGGGTTCGACAATAAAAGAATACCACGGCGAGATCTGCTTGTTCATTCCAAAACTGTACAGCACCGGCGTCACCTCCCATTCGAAGCCGAATCCCGAAGAAGGTGTGCTGGAATACCAGGTGAGGCTGGGAAGAAGCTGGAGAGGAAGCCAGATGCCGGCACGGTTCTCCTGCTCTTCGGTTTGCGAGAGAGCAGATGAAGCCAGAAGAAGGGTAAGGCCAAGAGTTTTTTTCATGGGGTTTGCACAAAGAGCATGGATACTCTAGAACAGGCAACAGCGGAAAAAAGTTCGGCTTTCGTCCACAATCAGAATTTCTCGGATCCTGCCGCCGGGGACCATGAGCTTCCGGGTTCGAAGTACCTCCAGAGGAGCCGCGAGACGCCGCGAATTAACCGGTATCCTTCGTTTTCCCTCTCCCAACTCTGGTCTTCCTGGTTCTTCGTGATGACGCAGAAAACATAGTCTCCCGATGGGGCGTTAACCAGGACGACTTCGGAGCGGGAAGCATTGACAGCCCCCTGTTTGGAGGCTGCTCGGATCGATGGTGGAATTTCCGACAGGGCTTCTCCATCCCAGTATGACCGGCCCAATATGCGGTACATTTCCTCGCTGGCCGCCGGACTCACGGCCTTCCCGGAATAGATCAATGCCACCAGCTCGGCCATTTCGCGGGGAGTGGTGACCCCCCAGCCGTACAGAGAACGCATGGCTTCACGCCCAGGTGTTCTGGAATTTACCCGCGTTTTCGGGAATCCATGCACATCTAACCAGCTGTTGATTGCCGTTCCTGTGCCCGCCATTGCCTGAAGCCACAAGGATGCCGTATTGTCGCTGACAGAAATCATGAGATGCGCCAGTTGGCTGAGCGGCACGCGAGCGCTGTCTCTCAAAGACCCCGTGAGACCATCGTCATATTTCATGGAATCGCGATAGGTCACGGCTTCATGATAGTTCAGCTCTCCAGTTTCGATCTTCGCAAAGAGTGCACAGAGAATGGGGACTTTAATCATGCTCGCTGTTGGAAAGAGCGTGTCGGCATTGTAGGAAGCTATCTGTCCGGTTTTCAGATGGCGAACGTAAATTCCTGCAACTCCCTTGAATCCATCAACGAGGCGTGCAATACCGCTTTGCAGGCTTTGGTCAATCGAGGGCTGGGCTTGAAGCGAAGGGCCGAGAAAGACGGACAACAGGACGGCGACCCTGAGGACGGCTAATGGAGAAAAAATTCTCATGGAGAAAAATACCCAGGGAGGACGCCAATTGCAATGAAGGAGTGCCCGATTCAGAACATCCTGAACAATGATGCTGTGAATCCTAGCTGAAACGTCCAGTCGTCGGCATTGGATGTAATTCCCGTTCCGATGGCGAAATCCAGAACAAGGAGTGAGGAAAGAGCGTACAGGACGCCGAGATCCGCAGCATGGACCGGCCTGCCGTCGGAAAGCGTACCATAGACTTCTCCATAGACCGTAAGGTTGGAGCGAAGGTCAGGAGCAACGGCAAGCGCATAGAAATAGGAAGACTGCCGGTCAGAGGCAAAGGGCTTTGCAAAAGAGCCGCCAACAGCAAGGTCAACAAGGACGTGATCACTCTTGATACTGACGACAGGATAGAATGTAGAGAGGGGTGGTCCGTTCGACGGCCAATCGAAATGTGCTACGAGAGACAAAGCTCCCCAGGAATCCGACAAGGCCTGCCATTTCAACTGGGCGCCGGGGGTTCCCGAGGTTGCGCTCGATCCTGCCGGCTTGGAAAGAATTCCGGTCGAGGTGAGGCCGATTTCGAGGCTGCTGTCCACGCCGGCCTTCAGGAGCGTCGGAAAGCTCCATGCAGACGGGACACGCGACCAGCCGAATTCTATTTCCACAAATCCGGTTGTCGTCAGATAGCCGTTGTCGGCCACGGAGGGACGGGTGGGATTTACCGCCGCTTCCTGAGCCATGAGTCCAGTTTGAACAAATCCCCATCCGACAACGCAGCACAGAATCTTCAAGAGGTTTTTCATCTCGCTACTCCAATCCGATTTCTTTCAGTATGTTGACCATCCGGGGATCAGATCGGAACTCTTTTCCGATATCATCCACCTTCAGATAGATCAGGAGTCCATCCTTTTCTTTGAGGGACTTGTTCAGGTATTCAAAAGCTTTCTCTTTTTCGCCCAGCCCGAGGTACAACACTGCATAGCTGTAGGAGGAAACATGGGTTGTGCGAGAAAGTTCCGTCAATCGGGCCAGCACGTCCCGCGCCTGCTTCATGCGGCCCGCCTTGGCAAGAACAAAACCGAGATCAGCGAGAATGACATGCCGCCCCCCGGAAAGCTCAAAGGCTTTTTCGAGTTCCGCTATTGCCCGATCCCACTCCTCACCATACGCATACGCGAGCCCCAGCCCGAAATGCGCCTCGGCGTAGGTCGAGTCGGCTTCAAGGGTTTTTCGAAACTGCTCCTTCGAAGCTTCCAGCTGATGATCAAATGCCAGCAAGCGACCCAGCCCTGTTCCGACACTCGAGGAAAGCGGATCGAGGTCATACGCTCTTCGCATTTCCGTAAGAGCTTCGTTGGTGCGTCCCTGGAGTGCCAGAGAGAGAGCGTACCATTCATGTGCCTTGGCGTAACTTGGCTTAAGCGCAAGGGCCTTCCGAAAGCCTGCTTCGGCGTTTTTCCAATCCCATTCCAGCCGGAACTGAACGTACGCGAGGACGGTGTGGGCCTCGGCGAGATCGTTGTCGATTTCGAGAGCCCTGAGGGCATTCCTCTTTGCCCGGGCAATAGCCTCGTGATGCGGCAAGAATCCGTACCCTGCCGCACCCATGAGCGTATAGCTCTCTGCCAGCCCAACGTAGGGAAGAGCGAACGCTGCATCAGCTTGAATCGCTTGGTTGAAGAAATCGACGCTCTTTCCGATTGATTCCGACGTTCGCTGATTCAGGAAATAGCGGCCGAGAAAATAGTGCCTCGTCGCGTCCACATTCTCGGTGCCCCTTTTTTCCAATTGCGCCTGTTCGGCGGCGACAAGCTGGATACGCAATTCCGTGGCAACCTGGCGGGCAATGTCGCTTTGAATCATGAAAACGTCCTTCAGCTCCTTGTCGTAAGTCCTCGACCAAATTTGTTTCTGTGTGGGGACGTCGATAAGATTGACCGTAATACGGGCCTTGTCGGTTTCTTTGCGCACGCTTCCATCGAGTATTGTGCCTACCATCAGTTCCCCCCCGATTTCGCGGGCATCCTTGGCAAGCCCTTTGTACTTCATCACCGAGGTCCTGGCAATAACACTGATGCTCCCGACCTTGGAGAGCGTCGAAATAAGCTCTTCGGTAATACCATCGGCAAAGTACTCGTCGCCCGCGTCTGCGCTGATCATTTTAAAAGGAAGCACTGCAACGCGTTCCCGGGAATACCCCGTGGAGGAGGTGAGAAATTGCCACAGGAAGAAACCTCCGGGTCCTGCAACGAGGGCGAACAAGATGAAGAGGGCGGGCCTCACCCAGCCTTGTTTGAAGATCGGACGGGAAGCGTGTTTTCTCCAGGGTAGCAGTATTTCATAGAGAACAATGGTTGTCTCGATGTTCTTGAGTTCGGCTTTGCCGAGTTTTGTCAACGGCAGGCCGATTTTGTTCTGTATCTGGTTCGCCACTTCTCCCGAGCAGCAAATGCCGCCCGGCGGCGCCATCGGCTCGATACGGGCAGCAATATTCACGCCGTCTCCGTAGACATCGCCATCTTTATAAACAACGTCTCCCACATGAAGGCCGATGCGAATACGAATGTGTCGCCCGGGGTCAACAGCCTTGTTCCGTTCTTCCAACTGTTCCTGGATGGCCACGGCACACTGAGCTGCTTCGAGTGCGGAAGAGAATTCCACGAGGAACGCGTCACCGATAGTCTTGATTTCCTTGCCATGGAATGAAGGAAAGATGCTGCGCAGAAGAGCGTTATGCTCATCGAGAAGGGCGAGCGCTTGCGGCTCGTTGTGCTGCACGAGGGCGCTGTAACCGACCATGTCGGTGAACATCAGAGCAGCAAGACGGCGTTGTTCCATGAAGGAAGATGAGAAAAAATCGCATCAATACAAACAGAGAAGGAAAAACCTGGAAGCAATTTCAGAAGGAACTGGAATAATCTGTCTGCGCGGCTGAAGGAAGGTTGCGGTACAGCATGGCAATGCGCATTCTGTGAATGTGACGGTCGACCTCTTCGAGCCACCGGTCGTACGAAGAAAGATAGCACTCGACATCGGGAAGATGGAGTATGCCAAGGTGACGGCGGGCCTTTGAAACATGTTGTGAGATTTCCCCGGTGAACTTTTCCCAACCGAAGTGCCAGAGACTCTCCATTGCCAGGAGTCTTGCAGGCTCATGAAGGGGCTTGTGCGGGCGTTCAAGGATCAGGCGGACAGCGAAATTGCTTTTTCCCAGCCGAAGGTCGTCGAGCATATCAGCCAGATCGTCAATGAGTTGCCCCGCTATGACAAGGTGGTCAACGGCTGAACAAAGCCGCCGATATCGCCGAGGAACCACCAAAGGCTCATTGTACGCCGCAACGAGGATTTTGAAAGCCGAGGATGAGGAAGCATAGAGCGCTCGTGCCTCGCTGCAGCTATAATCTCCTTCGGCCTGCATTTTTCCGAGGGCGATGTTGCATGTGACGGATGCTTGGAGATTCCGGTCGAATTCGGTCCAGAAGGAGGAGGTGGAGGAAAAGTGGCGGCGGAACACGTCACGCGCTTCCGATTGGAAAAGAGGTACGAGTACCATGATTTTACCGTCCGACTGGAAGTCAAGCACATCATCAAGGATCCTCAGCGACGAAAACACGCAGTACTGTCCCCAAAGGGAGTCGGAATGAAATCCGTCCTTTCGCGCAGGATGTGCATCCGTTGCGGCAAGCCATTGCGACAAGTGAATCCAGAATGGTGCGGTCGAAGGGAGAGGACCGGGATTCTCTCCTTTTGATTCGAGATATCTTGTGTAGGTTGCTCCCGTCAACGCAGGCAATCGGGCAGTAAATTCCTCATGCCTGCGTTGGATGATGTCGAGCCAGTTTTCCACCGAAGTTTTTCTACGTTTTGCGAAGAGGCAGCGGCGGATCAATAGCCCACGGTGGCGGCGGCGGTGGTGTCGGCGGTGTCGGCGGACCCAGAAGTGACTGGATAAACTTCAACTGTTCCAATCCGGTGACCTGATACGATTTTGCAATGGCGCTATCGAGTCGTTTCCGTTCAGCACTCGAGAGTTCAAGCTTATGCTTCTGCAGCGCGGCGTCACGATTCTCCAGGAATTCCCTGAGGAATTCTTTGTTGAGAAAAGCCTTTGTGATCACGTCTTCCGCGGTAGCCATGAGAACCTCCCAGGATGGTGAATGAAGTATCAGCGGCTCAGTTGAAAAAGCCGCTGTCTAATGTTTTCGCTTTCGAGACTTGTTGAATCCCACCGGAGGAACATCCTGTAACACCTCAAAGCTTCAAGGGTATCCCCTTTTATCAGAAAAATCGTTCCAAGCTTGGCGTACGAATCAGCTGTCGACGAATCCGATTGTATCAAAACACGATATTCCTTCGAAGCTTCATCTAACCGATGAGCGGCGAGAAGGGCATCGGCGCGTTGTTGACGGATAGCGAAATCGCCTGGATGGGCCCTTAAGGCTTCGCCGTAGTACTCCAGGCTCTTGTCGAACGAACCAAGCGCCAACCTGTTGGAAGCCAGAGAAAGCAGAATCGCCCGCTGGTCAATGCCGACCTCTTTCGCTCTCCGATAATAGTGCTCTTCATGCTCGAGTGCGCGGACCGAGTCGTTCTTTGCCAAAGCATATTTCGCCAGAAGCAAATAGCTGTCGTGATAGACCGGCCGGTATGAAAGAGATTGCACCAAAATGTGTTCGGCCTTTGCGGGTTGATGCTTCAGGTCATAACAGACGGCGAAGAGATAGTGTGCAGGAGAATATTGCCATCGGGTTTCCACAGCAGGTGCCAGGGCCTCAATTGCACCGTCAAGATCCCCTAGAAGATATCTCGTTCTCGCGAGATTCATGAGCAAGATGTTATTGTCGGGGGAGTAGCCAAGCGCCATTTTCAATGCCTGGGATTGACCGGTGAGATCTCCTTCAAGGTATGCTCCAGCCCAGCTTACCATGCTCTGTTCAAAGGGATTGGCTGTCGATTCGAGGGCCCGGAGTGTCTTATAATGACGCTGTGCCTCCTCGATTCTCCCTCGCTGGAGAAGTCCCGAGATGAGCCAAACGCGCGGGGCGATGTAGGAAGAATCGAGATCAATGGCTCTTTGGAGGTGTTTTTCCGCCCCGGGAATTCCCTCAAAAATATATTGATTCGCCTGAAGGAATTCCGAAACGGCGAGAGTTTTGGTTGGTTGCCGTGCTGTCCATGGCCGAAGGTCTTTTTCACGAGATGTGTCGACTCCTCGGATCTGGAGATAGACTGCAATTTCCCGGGCAAGAAGACGAACGGCAACGGAAAGATCCTCTTCTGAAAGAACGGGAGCAGAACGGGAAACCGTCTGTTCGCCCGTTGTGATATTCCGTACAAGGACCTGAAGGATTGTGCTGTTGTCGCTCATGACGACGGCACCATCGATAAGATACGCGATCGCCATTGATTGAGCGACTTTCACGACTTCATTTGACCGGCTTGGGGGCATTCCTCCAAACGAACTTTTCAAAACAGAATTGAGTGTCAGCGGTTCGACGACTCCCAATCCCTCGAAGCCTGTCAATTCACCCACAAGCATTGCCTGGAGGAGTTGCGACCAGGAATCGAACTGGGGCTTTTTCGTGAGGTTCTGAAAAGGCAGGACAGCAATTCTTCGTTGCTCTCGAGGTGGCGAAGAGAAGAACTGCTGCCCGATGACCCAGGCGCCTATGAGGATCGCTGCTCCCCAGAGAATCGCCTTTACGGACCGCGTTGAGAGAGCCAGGCCGGTTCGACGAACCCCAGGAGGAGATCCAAGGAGGGGAAAGATCTCCTCCACGGTCGCCAAGCGCCGGTCAGGATCTTTTTCAAGACACTTCTCACAAATACGCGCCAAATCGGTTGGGGCATCAGGGCGCAGCTCTTGCAAAGGAAGAGGATCTTCATTGACGATTGAATACATGACAGCGGGCGGGTGATCACCTCGAAAAGGGAGTTTGCCGGTCATCATCTCAAACGTCAACACACCGAAAGCCCAGAGATCACTTCGCTTGTCGGGTTTTCCTCCTTGAATAACTTCGGGGGCCATGTACGCGGCGCTTCCCGCTATTGCACTCAGCCCGGGAGCGGTTTCTTTTATGGATTTGGCAATGCCAAAATCGAGGAGTTTAACGATTTCATCCCTGGTTATTATGAGATTCGATGGCTTGATGTCGCGATGAATGATGCCTCGGGAGTGTGCTGTTGAAAGGCCGCGTGCGATCTGGGAAACAATCGATCGAATGCGATCAACAGGCAAGGGGCCCTGCTGAATGACTTCTTTCAGGGTAAATCCTTCAACATACTCCATCGCAATAAACGACCGCGTGGAATGCGTTTCGGGGTCTTCGATTTCGCTGAATTCAAAGATCGTTGCTATGTTGGGATGGTTCAGGCTTGCCGCGGCCTGTGCCTCGCGGATCAGTTGATCAGACCCAACGATGGATTCTGCGGTGCGGTGAGGAAGGAACTTCAGTGCAACATGCCGGTGGAGTTTCGTATCCTCGGCCTTGTAGACAACCCCCATTCCCCCCTCGCCGAGTTTTTCGAGAATTCTGTAATGCGAAATCGTTTGACCGATCATGGTCAAGATTCCACATGTGTGAATGTTGGAAGGCGTTTGTGCGGTTGTCGACGATGAATGACCGAATCATCGACGTTGGAGAGATCGTTGGAATGCCCCGCCCAAGGTCAACCAAGCTAATCATTTGACGCGAAACTGTCAACTTGTCGCCTACGAACGAGCAAAAAGCCTACTTGAAGAGAGAACTGCAGGAGTTGCCGAGAATACGGGGAAATGGAGCGGCTACAGCTGACTTAACTTCGATTTTGCGTCGCCTCCGATATCGCCATGAGCGATCATGGTGTTCCCTTCCTTATCGATTTCGAATTCCACACTCACACCGGCCTGCATGAGGAGGGAAAAAAGACGCGTTTCATCATACTGTTTGAGATTCGGAAATTGTTTGTGAAGGTTATCGAGAAACTGCTGGAACGGAACCGTCGGCATGCTGGCCTCCTGACTCTGAACTTACTGAAAACTCTTCATTGCTACAACGCTGTAGCCCTCGACCTTCAAATCCTCTGTTGAGGCAGATTGCGTCTGCCGGCTCTTGTCAAGTTCCATTTTCCATTGGTACAAATCGGTGAAGGTGTGCTTGATCTTGCCGACGAGAGAAGCGAAGAGGCCCGATTGTTCGTAGGCATGTGCATCTTCCTGCGAATCCCAGATAGTGACGGAAATGGACTGATTGTCTCCGCGCGAGGGCATGATGAGATAGGCATGAAGGCAACCTTTCGTTTCCTGCAAAGCGGGGATGATTTCATTGATGTACAACCGGTGAAATTCATCTTTCTTGTCTGCTTTGAGGTTCATCGATACCAGGCGGAGATACATGTTGTTGGCCCGGGAACCGTCGGTCTGCTTCGTAGGGAGGTCAAGAGTGACAGGGTACGTTGCTATGGTTGGTTCTTGCGGCTCGGGAGTATATTCGACCCTCATCTCTTTGGAAAGACCTACGCGCCATTCAGAAGTTTCCAACAGCATGGGGCGAATCAGCTTCATGAGATGCTCAAACAAGCCTGTGCGGACATACGCTTCGGCATCTTCCTGACTCTCCCACAATGTCATCGAAACAAATTCCTCGGGACGAGCGTTGCTCTGCATAAGGCAGGCGTAAAGACACCCTGGAATCCCCTGTAGCGTGGGAATGACCGTGTTTGCGTAAATGGCACGCAGCGATTCCGCTTCTTCGAGTTTTGCTTTTGCCTGAACGAGACGAAGATACATGTGATCACTCTTGCTGTATCATGGTACAACAATTCCACCGGTGTTTGGTTTCGCGTGCACGCCCGGTTGCAGCCTCGGGTTTATTGTTACCATCATGGAACATGAGGCCATGCGGTGCTCAGACAGGGTACAGCATTGCCGCCACGATTGCAAGAATTGCGGTGCCACACATGACCTCATGCCACACATTCAGTGTTTATTGAATAATAATAACAGGCGGTGAATCTCCTGTGGCAAACTTTCCTTCTTTTGCGCAAAAAATGGAGTACGTGTATCTGCCGGGTTTTGCGTTGGGCGAAACTGTCAGAGCGACTTCCTGTCCTTCGGCTGCTGACGCTTCGTCCGTGCCGAAGAGAGTTTCATCCGTGAAGTTGATGAAAATTCCCGATCCCGTGGCCGACCAAACGACTTTGTCTCCCTTTTTTGCGACGATGACCCTGTTTTGAGGATTCTTGGAATCGTACACTTTCCATCTGTTGTTGAGCTTTCCGACACGGAACCGGTGCTCGGAAGCGCTTGTCTGGGGCTCTCCCGCTGAAATAGCGGATGATTCCGCCAGAAAGCCGCAGAGTACCATGACGGCAGCAATCGCTGCAACCCACGTATGTTGTTTCATCGTACCTCCCTTGTAAGAAGTGAAAGACATCCCCTGATCTATTCCTGCCGCGCCTTCTTTCTGAGTTCCGCGAAGCGCGGATCTGCCAGAAGCTGTTTCAACTCCGGCTGTTGTTCAATTTCATACAGCGAGTATCCCCGCTCAATTGCCCGTCCAATCCAGAAAAGAGCTTTCGTGCGGTCTCCGAGCTGTTCAAACGTGGTTCCGACCGTATAGAGGACCGAAGAGTTTGAGGAATCTGTGCGAAGCGCGCGATCGATCATCGCAAGAGCCTTTTCCCGGTTTCCGATCATTGCGTAGTAGCCGGAAACATTCGAGGCCGACTCGGCATCCCTTGAATTTACTTTCAGCGCAAGTTCCCCCCCTTGCAGGGCTTTTTCAAACGCGGAAAAGGCTTTTTCTTTCATCCCCGGAGACCAGAAGTATGCGGCACCGAGATTTCCCCAGATGCGATAATCCTGATCATTCAGCCGAAGGGCTTCTTCATACATTGCGGCCGCTTTCACAAAACTGCCCTGGACGTAGTATAACGTTGCGAGGTTCGAGCAGGCCGCGTATGTTTTCTTGATGGCGATGGAGCGCTCGAACATCTCCTGAGCCTCCGGCCAGCGTTTGAGCATATAGAACATGCCCCCCGCATTGCTGTACGCGCGAGCATTGTCGGGCGTGAGTCTCGTGACCTGAAGAAATTGTTCCGCCGCCTCCTTGTAACGACCTTTGCGGAAATAGAAAACGCCGAGCTCGTTGTGACCGGCCCAGTAGCCCGGCTTCAGCTCGATCGCACGCTTATATGTTGCTTCTGCCTCAACAAGATTGCCCGCAACTTCATAGGCGCGTGCGAGCCCGCGATACACGGCATCATTGCCCGGGCTCAGTTCCAGCGCCGTGCGGAAATGCCCAAGGGCTTTTTCATGCTGCCCGGTGCCCAGAGAGATGAGTCCAAGGGTTATGCTGATCTCCGGAAGCCCCGGATCAAGTTGAAACGCCTTCTCGCAATTCTCGAGGGCAGGCTTGACAAATGCAGGGCTCTTGGTGGTTTCATACTTTCGCCAGTAGGCTTCACCCAGCCCGGCAATCGCAAGGGCAAAACGCGGATCATGTTCAATGGAGTGTTGAAAGTGGCTGATCGCCGAGTCGAGGTTTGCTGCAACGTCGTATCGTCGAAGATATCCGAGTCCGAGAAGATACTCTTCATTGGCATCAGCCACGCTTGTCGCTCCTGCGGAGATCACACCCTGTGACCGCGGGTTGAGTTCGAGATTCAACATTTCCAGAAGACGAGTCACCGACTGATCCTGCAATCCCGCAATGCCGGCCTGTCGGACATCGAGAACCGAGGAATTGAGTTGGCGCAGGTTCCGCGCATCCACCAGGTTCAAGGTCAGCCGGAACACATCTTCCACAAGCTGGAGATTGCCTGTGATAACAAGATTGGCACCGTAGGACTGAAAGGCTTCACCGGGGCTTTGTGTGTTGTTCCGGCGTATTTCGCTCGATGGAACGACCCACAGGGAACCATGGAACTGCTGCAATTGCGTCAGTTTGCTCGTAATTGTTTCTACAAGTCCGTCACAGAGCGGCTGTTTGGTGGAGTCTCCGCCAATACTGGTAAAGGGGAGAACTGCAAGATGCTGTTCATCGGGAATTGCACTGTACCCCAATGAATGGAGAATGG
>CAZRPU010000003.1:19705-103504 GCA_964602055.1 uncultured Ignavibacteriaceae bacterium | reverse complement strand
AGAGCAGCGGTCTCCAAAACCGCAGGTTGGGGGTTCGAGTCCCTCCTGACGTGCAGAACGTCCTCTGAGGAAAACGATGAAAGAAAAGATCTTAAATTTTTTTAGTGACATCACAAAGGAAATGGAGAAGGTCACCTGGCCGACGCGCGAGGAATTGTATGAGTCAACAAAAATCGTGATCGTCGTGACATTGGTGATCTCCCTCTTTACCTGGGTTGTCGATACCGCCCTCAGTGAAGCACTGAAAGCAATTCTCTAAAGGAACAATCGTTGGAAAAGCGTTGGTTTGTTGTCCGGACTTATTCCGGCCACGAGGCAAAAGTAAAGGCGTTTATTGAATCGGAAGTCGCGCGCCTGAACCTCTCAGAAAAAATCGGAAGCGTCCTCATCCCCTCGGAAAAGGTTATCGAGGTCAAAGACGGTAAGAAGAAAGCAAAGGTCAAGAATTTCTTTCCCGGGTACATTCTTGTGGAAGTCGTTATCGACAAAGAGACCACCCACCTCATTTCAGAAGCTCCTTCTGTTCTGGGTTTTGTACCCGACAAGAACAATCCTGTCCCGCTCCAGCCGGATGAAGTGCGGCGGCTTATCGGGAAGATGGAGGAACGGGAAGATGTTGAGATGGTTGAAGTCCCGTTCAGAGTGGGAGACCCGGTGAAGGTCGTCGAAGGCCCGTTCAACAATTTCAACGGATTTGTCCAGGAAGTTCATCCGGAAAAGATGAAGGTGAAGGTCATGGTAAGTATTTTTGGACGCAAGACGCCGGTGGAACTGGATTTTGGTCAGGTAGAAATCGAAAAGTAATAACGTTTGTTTAACTCAAGGTAGCGCACCATGGCAAAGAAAATTGTCGGCTTTATCAAACTGCAGATTCCCGCCGGTCAGGCAAATCCTGCGCCGCCCGTCGGCCCCGCGCTTGGTCAAAAAGGGGTCAACATCATGGAATTCTGCAAACAGTTCAATGCACGGACCAAGGAGCAGCAGGGACTCATTATCCCTGTTATCATCAGTGTGTTCAATGACAAATCGTTCACCTTCATCACGAAAACCCCTCCGGCAGCCACGCTTCTTCTCAGAGCGTTGAAGATCGAAAAAGGGTCGGGTGAACCGAACAGGACGAAAGTGGGCAAAGTTACTCGCAAGCAGGTGCGCGAGATCGCGGAAACGAAAATGCCCGACCTGAACGCGTCCGATGTGGAATCAGCCATGCGCATGGTCGCGGGAACAGCCCGAAGCATGGGCATCACGGTGGAAGAATAATCAGGGAAACGAGTTGCCATGAAAAAGCACAGCAAACGCTTCAAGGCCGTCGAGAAAAAAATCGAAAAGAAGCCGTACTCGATCTCGGAAGCCGTCCAACGGGTGAAAGAAACAGCAACGGCCAAGTTTTCCGAGTCGGTCGACATTGCAGTCTTCCTCGGCGTAGATCCAAAGAAAGCAGATCAGGCAGTGCGCGGTACGGTCGCCCTGCCGCATGGGATCGGCAAGGAAGTGCGCGTGCTCGTTATTGCGAAGCCGCCGAAAGATGAAGAAGCGCGAAAGGCGGGCGCTGACCACGTTGGGTTCAATGATTACATCGAAAAGATCAAGGCCGGATGGACTGAGGCGGACGTCATCATTGCTACTCCGGACTCGATGGGAGAGCTCGGAAAGCTGGGAAAGATTCTCGGCCCCCGGGGACTCATGCCGAATCCGAAAAGCGGCACGGTGACCATGGAAATTGAAAAAGCCGTGAAAGAGGTCAAGGCGGGGAAGATTGAATTTCGCGTGGACAAGGCGGGAATACTGCACGCCACGATCGGAAAGGCTTCTTTTGAACCGGAAAAGCTTGTTGAGAATGTTCAGTCTTTCTTAAACACGGTGATCCGTTTGAAACCCGCGACTGCAAAAGGGCAGTACGTCAAGAGCATTTTCCTGTCGTCGACCATGGGTCCGGGAGTGGAAATTGATCGCAGCGAGCTCGCTGCGCACTAAGCACATCAGGAATGTTACGCACTCACAACGAGAGTCTTTGGCTGATGCCGCTGGAGAGCGGGCTTCTCATCGGTCAAAGAAAATGATGGAAAGGTGAAGTATGAACAAGTCGGAAAAAGAAGCGATTATCGCCGAAGTGGCCGAGAAGATTGCGCGGGCTTCAGCGTTGTACTTCGCCGACTTCACGGGAATCACCGTCGCAGAAGAAACTGAACTGCGGCGCGAATTCCGGAAGTCTGGAATCGAATACACCGTCGTGAAGAACACGCTTGCGCGCAAAGCCCTCGAACGGGTTGCCGGGTATGACCGCGTCTATGACAAACTGGTGGGTCCAACCGGCATAGCGTTCAGCTATGACGACGCCATTACCCCGGCGAAGATCATTAAGAAATTTTCCGACAAGACCGGAAAGATGACGTTGAAGGTCGCAGTCCTCGAAAAGCAGATTTTCGACGGGGCGAAACTCGACGAGCTTTCGAAACTTCCCTCGCGGAAGGAACTGATTGCCAGCATCCTTGGCAGTCTGCAATCACCGATTTCCGGCATTGTCGGGGCAGTCAATGCAGTTGCGCGCGATCTCGTGGGCGTCATTGACGCCATCGAGAAGAAAAAGGCGCAGGCAGCATAGCCTTCACGAGTTGAACATTTATTCTTAAGGAGAATCCCATGTCCGCAGTAAACGAGATTGTCGAAAAAATCGAAAAGCTTACCCTTCTGGAAGCTTCCGAACTGAAGAAAGCGCTGGAAGAGAAATTCGGCGTCACCGCGGCCGCTCCCGTCATGATGGCGGGTGCCATGCCTGCGGCAGGCGGCGGAGCAGCCGCTGCTGAAGAGAAGACCGAATGGAATGTCGAATTGAAGACCAGCGGTGCGCAGAAAATCAATGTCATCAAGGTTGTCCGCGCAGCAACGGGTCTCGGTTTGAAGGAAGCGAAGGATCTGGTCGACGGAGCACCGAAAGTGGTCAAAGAGGGCCTTTCAAAAGCTGACGCCGAAAAGCTGAAGAAGGAACTCGAAGAGGCCGGAGCAACGGTCGATTTGAAGTAAGGTCACGGTCGGGACCGGAACTCTTTCCCAGATCATCGGTGTTCAACACCGAGAGGTCTTCGTACAGAAGAGTGCAGAAAGCCGGTGGTTCCACCCCGGAAACGGGCGCGAGAATCATCGGCTTGAGCCATATTCAGCGGGTCATTCTCCAAGGGCCCGCATTGGGACACAATGGGAAAAGCTTGCCGCCTTCTCGATCATCGACCCGCCTGCTGTACAACAGTGATACGCTTGTTGACTCAATAACTCAAAAGGAGTGGTTGAATTGAAGAACCAATCCAACGGGAACAACGGCCATATTTCCTTCGGCCGCATTCCCTCCGTCATCGAAATTCCGGATCTGCTGAACGTCCAGATCGATTCTTTCAACAGGTTCCTTCAGGCAGAAACTCCGCCTCATCGCAGGAAGAAACTCGGTCTGCAGCAGGTCTTCGAAATGAATTTTCCCATCATGGATGCCCGGGAAAATTTCCTCCTCGAATTTGTTGAATATTTTGTGGAAAAGCCGAAATACTCGGTGGTCGAATGCCAGGAACGCGGCCTTACATACGCGGTTCCTCTCAAAGCCAAGCTTCGTCTCTCCTCGAAAAAAGAGGGAAGCAACGAGTTTACCGATACAGTGGAACAGGAAGTCTACCTCGGCAACCTTCCGGCCATGACCTATCGCGGCACTTTTATCATCAATGGTGCCGAGCGTGTCGTTGTCAGTCAGCTTCATCGGTCTCCCGGAGTGTTCTTCTCTGAATCGGTCCATCCGAACGGCACAATGATGTACTCTGCCCGTATTATTCCGTTCCGCGGATCCTGGGTAGAGTTCTCGACGGACATCAATAATGTGATGTACGCCTACATTGACCTGAAGAAGAAGTTCCCGGTCACCACCCTCTTGCGCGCCCTGGGGTACTCATCCGATGACGCCATTCTCCAGTTGTTTGAACTCGTGGAGGAAGTGGATGTCAACAAGGTCAACCTCAAAGACTTCGTCGGGCGTACCATCTGCAGCGACGTATTCGACAAGAAGACCGGCGAGATTTTCATCAACAAGGATGCAAAACTCTCGGAAGACAACATCAAGCAGATCAAGAAAGCCGACATCAAGAAAATACGGCTCCTGAAGAGCGAGGCAAGCGAGGTTTCGGTCATAGCAAATACCATCCTGCGCGATTCCGCGAGGTCAGAGGAAGATGCCCTCGAGGCAATCTATCGTCAGCTTCGCTCGGGTGATGCTCCGGATCTCGAAACAGCGAAAAACCTTATCGACCGATTGTTCTTTAATCCCAAACGATACGATCTGGGAGATGTCGGTCGCCATCGTCTGAACGCGAAGCTCAATCTCAATATCGCAGAAACTATTACGACCCTCACCAAGGACGACATTATCGCCATTGTGAAGTACCTGATCGACCTCCAGCAGGGAAAACGGAACGTGGATGACATTGATCATCTTGGCAACCGCCGCGTCCGCACGGTGGGTGAGCAGCTGGGCCAGCAGTTCAATATCGGTCTGTCGAGGATGACGCGGACCATCCGTGAGAGAATGAACCTTCGTGACAACGAATCTCCCACGCCGCAGGATCTGGTGAATGCGCGGACAATTACCAGCGTGATCAACGCGTTCTTTGGCACGAACCAGCTCTCGCAATTCATGGATCAGACCAATCCCCTGGCGGAAATGACGCACAAACGACGTGTTTCAGCCCTCGGTCCCGGCGGGTTGACGCGGGAACGGGCAGGGTTCGAGGTGCGCGACGTTCACTACACACACTACGGACGCCTGTGCCCCATCGAAACGCCCGAAGGTCCGAACATCGGATTGATTTCATCGCTCTGTATCCATGCGAAAATCAACGACTACGGGTTCATCGAAACGCCGTACCGAAAAGTCAAGAATGGAAAGGTCGTCGAGGAAGTCGAGTTTCTGACGGCAGAGCGGGAAGATGAAGTCACCATCGCCCAGGCAAATGCGCCGATCGATGACAAGGGTAAATTTCAGGAAGACCGTGTCAAGGCCCGCTATCAGAGTGATTACCCCGTGGTCGAGCCCGACAAGCTGGAATACATGGACGTTGCCCCAAACCAGATCGTCAGTGCTGCGGCGGCCCTTATTCCCTTTCTCGAACATGACGATGCAAACCGTGCATTGATGGGATCGAACATGCAGCGTCAGGCAGTCCCTCTCCTCAAGCCCCAGGCGCCGATCGTCGGCACAGGCCTTGAAGAAAAGATTGCCCGGGATTCGCGAACCCTGATCGTGGCCGAACGGAACGGCACGGTCGAACTCGTGAGTGCCGACAGCATCATCGTTCAATACGACATCGATGAGAACAGCGCCGAAGCGCTCGTCAGTTTTGATGACAAGAGAAGGGTTGAATACAAACTGACAAAGTTCCTTCGAACGAATCAGGATACCTGCATCAATCAGAAGCCCCTTGTCGAGTCCGGCCAGCGGTTCAAACGAGGGGATGTTCTTGCGGATGGATGCGCAACAGACCGGGGACAGCTCGCCCTCGGCCGCAATGTCATGGTCGCTTTCATGCCGTGGCGAGGATATAATTTCGAAGATGCCATCATCATCAGCGAGAAGTGCGTGGCCGAGGATGTGTTTACGTCGATTCACATCGAAGAGTTTGAACTCCAGGTGAGGGATACCAAGAGAGGAGAGGAAGAGCTCACGAGAGAAATACCGAACGTGAGCGAGGAAGCAACAAAAGACCTGGATGAAAACGGAATCGTCCGCGTCGGCGCGGAAGTGAACGAGGGAGACATTCTCATCGGAAAGATCACGCCGAAGGGCGAAACAGATCCGACCCCCGAGGAGAAGCTGCTCAAGGCAATTTTCGGCGACAAAGCGGGCGACGTGAAGGATGCATCCCTCAAAGCGCCTCCGGGGATGAAGGGCATTGTCATTTCGACCAAATTGTTCAGCCGTAAGAAGAAGGACACGGAGAGCAAGAAGGAAGATAAGAGGAAGCTCGAGTCGCTGGACCGCTCGCGGCGCAAAGACCTGAAAGATCTTCAGGAAAAGCTCGGGAAAAAGCTCGATGCTCTGCTTGCAGGCGAGAAATCCGAAGGAATCCGCGACACAGACGGCAACGTGATTATCCGCAGCGGCACATCGTTGAAGGAGGATACGTTTCAGACTCTGGAAACCGTCGATACCCTTGAATACAACCAGCCCTGGATCGACGATAAGAGGAAGAACTCCATTGTCACGAAGATCTTCGAGAATTACAAGCAGAAGATCACCGAAGTGGAAGAGTTATACCGCCACGAAAGAAACAAGATCCAGCTGGGTGACGAGCTCGCACCGGGAATTGTTCAGCTTGCAAAAGTCTATGTTGCCAAGAAAAGAAAACTCGCCGTCGGCGATAAAATGGCCGGCCGTCACGGCAACAAGGGTGTCGTTTCGACGATCGTCCCTGCAGAAGACATGCCGTTTCTCCCCGACGGTACACCTGTCGATATCGTCCTCAACCCGCTCGGCGTTCCTTCCCGTATGAACCTCGGACAGCTGTTTGAGGTAGCATTGGGATGGGCCGGGTCGAAGCTTGGCGAAGAATATGAGACGCCGATTTTTGACGGCGCGTCCTGGGAAGAAGTGCAGAAACAACTCGAAAGAGCAGGGCTGAACGTCAACTCAAAGACCGTGCTCTTCGATGGGCGAACGGGCGAGCCGTTCGACCAGGAAGTGACGGTCGGTCAGCTCTACATGCTGAAATTGTCGCATCTCGTCGATGACAAGATCCATGCACGTTCCATCGGTCCTTATTCATTGATTACGCAGCAGCCGCTTGGCGGAAAAGCCCAGTTCGGCGGCCAGCGCTTCGGTGAAATGGAAGTGTGGGCTTTGGAAGGGTACGGTGCAGCGCATGTTCTTCAGGAGATCCTCACCGTGAAGTCAGACGACGTTGTGGGTCGCGCAAAAGTCTATGAGGCAATCGTCAAAGGCGAGAATCTTCCGGAGCCGAACGTTCCGGAATCGTTCAATGTGCTCGTGCGCGAGTTGCAAGGCCTTGGACTTGAAGTGAAGATTGAGTGAACGCCACCGCGGGCTTTCCTCAACGATCTGCCCTCAACCAGGGTTCAATAGTGTAAATTGGAGGTTATCCAATGGCATTTTCATCTGTCGATACAAACGCCAAGAGAGCTTTTTCGAAGATTACGATCAGTCTTGCGTCGCCCGACATGATTCTTTCCCGGTCGCACGGGGAAGTGACAAAACCTGAAACGATCAATTACCGGTCGTTCCGGCCCGAGAAAGACGGTCTTTTCTGTGAAAAGATCTTCGGCCCCGTCCGTGACTGGGAATGTCACTGCGGGAAATACAAACGCATCAGGTACAAAGGCATCACCTGTGACCGGTGCGGAGTTGAGGTTACGCAGAAGAGCGTCCGCAGAGAGCGCATGGGGCATATCGCTCTGGCGGTCCCCGTTGTGCATATCTGGTATTTCCGTTCTCTCCCGAGCAAAATCGGTTACGTTTTGGGTCTTTCCACCAAGGAACTCGAAAAGATCATCTACTACGAATCCTACGTGGTGATCAATCCCGGAACAACGGGACTGCAAAAGCAGGATCTCATTACCGAAGATCAATATCTGGAAATCCTGCAATCGCTTCCCGAGAATAACAGTGATCTCGAGGAAAGCGATCCGAAGAAATTCATCGCCAAAATGGGCGGCGAGGCTGTCAAGGAACTGTTGAGGCGCGTGGAAACGGAGGGGCTTGCTGTTTCGCTGCGCGAAGATATTCGCGTGGTGACTTCGGTGCAGAAGAAAACGGAAGCTCTGAAGCGTCTCAGAGTGATCGAGGCTTTCCGCAAAAGCGAAGAGAACGCCCCGAACAAACCGGAATGGATGGTGCTCGATGTCATCCCCGTCATTCCCCCGGAATTGAGGCCGCTGGTTCCTCTCGAGGGAGGACGTTTTGCAACATCGGATCTGAACGATCTCTATCGCCGCGTGATTATTCGTAATAACAGGCTGAAGCGGCTTATTGAAATTAAGGCTCCCGAAGTCATCCTGCGAAACGAGAAACGCATGCTGCAGGAGGCCGTGGACTCGCTCTTTGATAATTCTCGACGCGTGAATGCCGTCCGCAGCGACAATAATAGAGCGCTGAAATCCCTTTCCGACATGCTCAAGGGAAAGCAAGGGCGGTTCCGGCAGAATCTGCTCGGCAAGAGAGTCGACTATTCGGGCCGTTCCGTCATCGTTGTCGGTCCGGAACTGAAGCTCCATGAGTGTGGCCTTCCGAAAGACATGGCGGTGGAGTTGTTCAAGCCTCATATTATCCGCAAACTCATCGAGCGGGGCCTTGTCAAGACGGTCAAGAGTGCACGGAAGATGGTGGAGAAAAAGGGTCCTGAAGTGTGGGATATCCTTGATCACATCATTGACGGACACCCGGTGATGTTGAATCGCGCCCCGACACTGCACCGACTTGGCATTCAGGCATTTCAACCGGTTCTGGTGGAGGGAAAAGCGATTCGTATTCACCCCATGGTCTGTACTGCCTTCAATGCAGACTTTGACGGTGATCAGATGGCGGTCCACGTACCGCTTTCCTACGAAGCACAGCTTGAGGCGAGAATCCTCATGCTGTCGAGCCATAATATCCTGTCACCGGCCAACGGAGCGCCGATCGTAACCCCTACGCAGGATCAGGTTCTGGGCTGCTATTACCTGACAAAATCGAAAGCAGGGGACGTGGGCGAAGGAATGTCCTTCTTTTCGACAGCGGAAGTGAGAATTGCATATGACCAGGGACGCATCGGTCTCCACTCGCGCATCAAGGTGCGCGTCGACGGGCAGATGGTTGAAACGACGACTGGTCGCGTGATTTTCAATGAGATCATTCCTCCCGGCACGCCGTTTATCAACGAGCTTCTGAACAAGAAGAGGCTTGTGCAAATCATCTCAACGGTGTTTCGTCGGTCAGGGAGCGTCGAAACGGCAACCTTCCTCGACAACCTCAAGGGGCTTGGCTTCACGTATGCCACCCGCGGCGGTCTTTCCGTGTCCATTACGGATGTAACGATTCCGAAAGAGAAGTACGAGATCGTCACGAAAGCGCAGAAGGACGTCGAATCGGTCGAGAACCAGTACTACCGCGGATTCATTACCAACGGCGAGAGATACAATAAGGTGATTGATATCTGGACACGGGCCACCAACCGGATTGCGGAGCGGTTGTTCGACGAGCTCTCGCATTCGAAGGTGGGATTTAATTCTCTTTATATGATGGTCGATTCCGGAGCCCGCGGATCCAAAGAGCAGGTCCGGCAGCTGGCCGGAATGCGCGGTCTGATGGCCAAGCCCCAGAAGTCTCTCTCGGGTGCAACCGGCGAATTGATTGAAAATCCTATCACGGCAAATTTCCGCGAAGGCCTGTCGATTCTGGAATACTTCATTTCCACGCACGGTGCCCGAAAAGGGCTTGCCGATACTGCGTTGAAAACGGCCGACGCCGGATATCTGACGCGCCGCCTGATCGATGTTGCCCAGGATGCCATCATTTCCGATGATGACTGCGGCACCATTCTCGGTGTCCCCACCGGAGCCCTGAAAGAGGGAGAGGACGTCAAGGAACCGCTCTCAGAGAGAATCCTGGGAAGGGTGTCCGTCCATGACGTCACGGATCCTCTCAGCGGCGAGACGATCGTCAAGGCGGGAGAAACCATTGACGAAGACAAGGCGCAGAAGATCTCAGAAACATCCATCGAGACAGTCGAAATCCGTTCTGTGCTGACCTGTGAAGCGCGCCGCGGCGTCTGTGCGAAATGCTACGGTCGTGACCTCACCACCGGAAAGCTTGTCGAATCCGGCACAGCTGTCGGAGTGATAGCGGCACAATCCATCGGCGAACCCGGCACACAGTTGACCCTCCGGACATTCCACACGGGAGGAACAGCGAGTCTTATTGCTTCGCAGTCGCAGATCCTGTCAAAGTTCGACGGGCGGGTGAAATATGAGGGTGTGAAGTTCATCGAATACGGATCCGACGAGGAAAAACATCCCGTGGTATCCGGACGAAGCGGCATTATCAACATCCTCGACAAAGACAACCGTGTTCTCACGAAGTACGATGTTCCGTATGGCGCCACCCTTATGGTACGCGATGGTCAGCAAACAACGCGGGGAGAGCTGATCTACGAATGGGATCCGTACAATGCCGTCATCATTTCGGAACATGGCGGAACTGTGAAATACCTGGATCTCAAGGAGAGCGTGACTTATCGCGAAGAACCCGACGAACAGACCGGGCATATTCAGAAGGTGGTCATCGACAGTAAGGATCGCAATCTTATTCCCGCCCTGACCATTGTCAACGCCAAGGGGCAAAAGGTAGCCAACTACCCCATCCCCACGAGGGCACACCTGATCGTGGACAATGAAGAAGAGGTCAAGGCCGGAGCGGTCCTGGTGAAGATTGCACGCGATATCGGAAAGACGCGCGACATCACAGGCGGCTTGCCTCGGGTGACGGAGCTTTTTGAAGCACGGCATCCCAGCGATCCGGCCGTTGTGACCGAAATCGACGGCGTGGTCAAGATCGGTCAGCCGAAACGTGGCTCGAGGGAAGTGTTTGTGGAGAGCCATGATGGAAAAGACCGTCGAACGTACCTGATTCCCCTCGGCAAGCATATTCTTGTCCAGGAAAACGATGTTGTGCGGGCCGGAGAAAGGCTTTCGGCGGGAGCGATTGATCCGCACGATATTCTGCGCATCCAGGGCACCACGGCAGTCCAGGAGTATCTCGTGAACGAGATCCAGGAAGTGTACCGGATGCAGGGAGTCAAGATCAACGACAAACATATCGAGATCATTGTCAGCCAGATGATGCAAAAAGAGCGAATCGCCGATCCCGGCGACACGAAGTATCTTGAAGGGGACAACGTGGACAAAGGGAGAATCTACGACGAAAACGACTCACTCCGCGGCAAAGTGGTGGTGGTCAGCAAAGGTGATTCGAAGTACAAAAACGGCCAGGTCGTCGCCAAAAAACTGGCTCGGGAAACCAATGCCGACCTGAAGAAGAAATCGAAGAAGGTGGCTGAAGTACGCGACACGCTTCCGGCGGTCTCTGAGCCTATTCTTCTCGGTATCACGCAGGCCTCACTCTCGACGGAGAGCTTCTTCTCAGCGGCTTCCTTCCAGGAAACAACGAAGGTATTGACCGATGCCGCTATCGAGGCAAAGATCGACCATTTTATGGGCCTCAAAGAGAACGTGATCATGGGAAGTCTCATCCCGGCCGGGACAGGTCAAAAGCTGTTTCGGGACATCCTCGTTACCACGAAAGAGCCGGACGAAGTTGTGGAAGAGGTGGTGGCAGAAGAGAGCACGGGAGAGGGTGAAGGATCAGACGAGGAGCCCAAGAAAAAGAAGCGAAAATCCCGAGTGGCAGCGTCGTAATGAACTGCTATCATTGACAATGAGCGGGAAATAACGTACATTAATAAGCTTTTTTAACCCCACGAGATTTTGGAATGTTGAAAGGGAGTTTTACCGATTGCCCACAATTAATCAGCTAGTCCGGAACAGCCGCGAACGGGTAACATGGAAGAGCAAATCTCCCGCTCTTCAATCTTGCCCACAAAAACGAGGCGTCTGCACACGAGTCTATACAACGACCCCGAAGAAGCCGAATTCCGCGTTGCGGAAGGTAGCAAAAGTCCGCCTCACGAATCAGCAGGAAGTGATCGCCTATATTCCGGGCGAAGGGCACAACCTGCAGGAGCATTCGTTGGTGATGATCCGGGGCGGCAGGGTGAAAGATCTGCCGGGCGTCCGTTATCATATTATCCGCGGGACCCTCGATACGCAGGGTGTGCAGGATCGAAAACAGGGCAGGTCTAAATATGGAGCAAAAAAGCCTAAGCTTGCGCAGTAAGCTATGAGAAAGAAAAGAGCGACAAAACGACACCTCGGACCCGATCCGAAATTCCAGGATGTGCTGGTTGCGCGGTTCATTAATTCTCTTCTGAAAGAGGGGAAGAAGCATGTTGCGCGCCGAATTCTCTATTCGGCGTTTACCATGATCGAAGATCGGACAAAGAATAAGCCAATCGATGTCTTTCGGAAAGCCGTGAACAACGCTTCTCCGATGTTGGAGGTTAGAGCACGCAGGGTTGGTGGTGCTACCTATCAAGTACCCACAGAAGTTCGCCCCGAGCGGCGAACCGCTCTTGCTATCCGCTGGTTGATTCTCAACGCCCAGGAACGCTCGGATAAGTCCATGTCGCACAAGCTGGCAGCAGAGTTCATTGCTGCGGCGGCCGGTGAAGGAGGAGCGATCAAGAAGAAGGAAGATGTTCACCGGATGGCGGAGGCCAACAAGGCTTTCGCGCACTTCAAGTGGTAACACGCAGTTAACAAGCGGTTGTAAACACAAATGACGATTCCTCCGGGGAGAAGTCTGCATTCCGGAGAGTGAAGGAAGCAATGGCTCGAGAATTTTCATTAGAACGAACGCGTAACATCGGCATCATGGCGCATATCGATGCCGGGAAGACGACAACGACAGAACGCATTCTGTTCTATACCGGTGTATTGCATCGGATGGGTGAAGTCCATGACGGTGCTGCAACGATGGACTGGATGGAGCAGGAAAAAGAGCGCGGCATTACCATTACGAGTGCTGCAACCACTTGCTTCTGGAATGACAACCGCATTAATATTATTGATACGCCGGGGCATGTGGATTTCACCATCGAAGTTGAGCGCTCCCTTCGGGTTCTCGACGGTGCTGTTGCGCTTTTTTGTTCGGTCGGGGGCGTTGAGCCTCAATCCGAAACAGTCTGGCGGCAGGCGGACAAGTACGGCGTTCCCCGCATTGCCTTTGTGAATAAGATGGACCGGGCGGGAGCTGATTTTCTCGGCGTCGTCCAAATGATGAAGGCAAGGCTTGGCGCCAATGCCATTCCCGTCCATCTCCCTGTGGGAGAAGGCGACATGTTCGTCGGTATCATCGACCTCATCACCATGAAGGCCCGAATGTATCACGAGGGCTCGCAAGGAATGTCATGGGATGAAATTGACATCCCGGAATCGCTCAAGGCGAAATCGGCGGAATACCGGCAAAAAATGCTCGAAGCCGTGGCCGACGAAGATGATTCGCTTCTTGAAAAATACCTTGAAGGGAAGGAAATTTCCCCCGCCGAAGTCCGAAATGTTCTGCGGCGAGCCTGTTTAAAAGCCAGCATTGTTCCGGTTTTGTGCGGTTCCTCATTCAAGAACAAGGGCGTTCAGCTTCTGCTCGATGCCGTTGTGGACTTCCTGCCTTCGCCCATTGATATCAATAATGGAGAAGTGCATGGTCATCATCCTCACCGGCACGACGACGTCATCCGTAAAGCTTCTGACGAAGAAAAATTTACGGCCTTGGCCTTCAAAATCATGAGCGATCCCTTTGTGGGCCGCCTGACCTACTTTCGCGTCTATTCAGGAACGCTCAAAGCCGGTTCGTACGCCTACAATGTGAGTTCCGATAAGAAAGAACGAATCGCGAGAATCCTGAGGATGCACGCGAATCACAGGGAAGAAATCTCCGAAGCCTACGCCGGCGACATCGTCGCTGCGATCGGACTGAAGAACACTAGGACAGGCGATACGCTCACTGATGAGAAAGATCCCATTATTCTTGAAAAGATGATCTTTCCCGAACCTGTGATCGATGTTGCCATCGAGCCGAAAACAAAGGCCGATCAGGAGAAGCTCGGTGAAGCGCTTCAGAGGCTCGCCGAAGAGGATCCGACGTTCCGAATTTCCTCCAACGAGGAGACAGGGCAAACGATTATCAGCGGGATGGGCGAGCTCCACCTTGAGATCATCATCGACCGGATGAAGAGAGAATTCAAGGTCGAAGCGAATGTCGGCAAGCCTCAGGTTGCTTATAAAGAAACGATTACGAAGAAGGTTACCTCGGAAGGAAAGTTTGTGCGCCAGAGCGGTGGCCGCGGCCAGTATGGTCACGTCGTCATCGAAGTGGAACCGAACGAGAAGGGAAAAGGCTTCGAATTTGAGAATGCGATTGTCGGCGGTGTCGTGCCGAGGGAATATATCAAACCGACCGAGCAGGGAATCGTCGAGGCGATGAAGAACGGTGTTTTGGCGGGCTATCCCGTCGAAGACGTGAAAGTGAAGTTGTTTGACGGCTCCTTCCACGCGGTCGATTCGTCCGAAATGGCGTTCAAGATCGCTGGCTCGATGGCGTTCAAAGACGGCGCCCGGAAAGCAGGACCTGCGCTTCTTGAGCCTATCATGGGTGTCGAAGTAGTAACGCCTGAGGAATATCTGGGCGATGTGATGGGCGACTTGAATTCGCGGCGGGGAAAGATCGAAGGAATGAATCCCCGAAAAGATGCACAGGTCGTCAAGGCGATGGTGCCGCTGGCGGAGATGTTCGGCTACGCGACGCAGCTCCGATCAATGACCCAGGGCAGGGCTCTCTATACCATGCAATTCTCTCACTATGAGCAGACGCCGAAATCGATTTCGGATCAGATCATTGAAAAGGTCAAAGGCAAGGAAGCCGTCGTTGCTTAAGTTTCGCTTATTTTCCGTTCCCAGTTTATAAAAGGAGACTCATCCAATGGCAAAAGAAAAATTTGATCGAAGCAAGCCGCACGTCAACATCTGGACCATCGGTCACGTCGATCACGGGAAAACAACGCTGACCGCAGCGATTACGATGGTTCTTGCGAAGAAGGGTCTTTCGCAGGTGCGAACGTTTGATTCCATCGACAATGCTCCTGAAGAGCGCGCCCGTGGGATCACGATTGCCACTGCGCACGTGGAATACTCGACTGCCAATCGCCATTATGCACACGTCGATTGCCCGGGTCATGCTGACTATGTGAAGAACATGATCACCGGCGCAGCCCAGATGGACGGCGCGATTCTGGTTGTGGCGGCCACAGACGGCCCCATGCCGCAAACGCGCGAACATATCCTTCTTGCTCGTCAGGTGGGTGTCCCCAAGATCGTCGTCTTCATGAACAAGGTCGACGCCGTGGATGACAAAGAGCTCCTCGATCTCGTTGAACTGGAACTTCGGGATCTTCTCAAGAAATATGAGTTCCCGGGTGATGATATTCCCATCGTCCGTGGATCAGCTCTTAAGGCCATGGAAGCTGCGCTTCGTGCCGATTCGAAACCCGAAGACCCGGCATTCAAATGCATCGATGAGCTGATGGCTGCGGTTGACACCTATGTGCCGCTCCCGCAACGTGATGTCGACAAACCCTTCTTGATGTCCGTCGAAGACGTTTTCTCGATCACCGGTCGCGGAACAGTCGGAACAGGACGCGTCGAACGCGGTCGCGCAAAGGTGAGCGACGAAGTGGAGGTCATCGGACTTGGCCAACACAAGAAAACAGTCATTACCGGTGCAGAGATGTTCCGCAAGGAACTCGACGAGGTCGTGGCTGGAGACAACGCGGGACTCCTGCTGCGCGGAGTGGAAAAGAATGAGCTTGAGCGTGGGATGGTTATTGCCAAGCCTGGATCGATTACTCCGCACAAGAAGTTTACGGCGCAGGTCTACGTCCTGACAAAGGAAGAGGGTGGCCGCCATACTCCCTTCCTCAATGGATATCGGCCGCAGTTCTATTTCCGGACGACAGACGTCACCGGTGTGGTCCAGCTCCCCAGCGGTGTTGAGATGGTGATGCCCGGCGACAATGTTGACTCAATGTCCGTTGATCTCATTACCCCCATCGCTATGGAAGAGGGTCTTCGTTTTGCAGTCCGCGAAGGCGGCAGAACGGTGGGAGCAGGAGTCGTTACGAAAATCGTGGAATAAGTCCTCCGTGGTTCCGGTTCTCTGAATCGGAACCACAGTTGTTTTAAAGAAGGAGCCATCCTTGGCTGGTCAAAGAATTCGCATCAAACTGAAATCGTACGATCACAACCTGATTGACAAGTCTGCTGAGAAGATCATCAAGACGGTGAAATCGACGGGTGCCGTTGTTTCCGGTCCGATTCCGCTTCCCACGAAGCGAACGGTCATCACCGTGAACAGGTCACCGCACGTCGACAAAAAGTCCCGTGAGCAATTCGAAACACGCTCGCATAAGCGTTTGATCGACATTCTCAATTCCACCAACAAGACGGTGGATTCGTTGATGAAATTGGAACTTCCGGCCGGCGTAGACGTGGAAATCAAGGTGTAGGTTGTCCTGATAAGCTGTTTTTCTAAGCGTGTCCCTCTGAATCGCATCGAGCGGAACGAAGGAGCATAATCGTGAGCGGTATTCTTGGAAAAAAAATTGGCATGACGAGCATTTTCGATGAAAACGGCCAGGCCGTTCCATGCACTGTCATCGAAGCAGGTCCGTGCTACGTCACCCAGGTAAAGACAAAAGAACGGGATGGCTATGACGCCGTTCAGCTGGGATTCGATGAGAAGAAAGAACGCCTGACCACCAAACCCTTACGGGGCCACTTTGCGAAAGCCAAAGTGAAGGTCATGAATCTCATTCGTGAGTTCCGGAATTTCAACGGTCAGCCCCTGAAGCAGGGAGAAGAAGTTCGCGTGGATCAATTCCACCAGGGTGATATTGTGAGTGTGACCGGGAAATCGAAAGGTCGTGGCTTTCAGGGTGTTGTCAAGCGCCACCATTTTGGCGGTGTTGGCATGACAACCCACGGGCAGTCCGACCGTGTCCGAGCACCTGGTTCTATTGGCTCGAGTTCGTATCCTTCAAGGGTTTTCAAGGGAATGCGAATGGCCGGAAGAATGGGCTTTGAACAAGTGACAGTCCGAAATCTGAGGGTTCTCAAAGTTGTACCCGAATCGAACCTCATCATCGTCAAGGGCTCGGTGCCGGGAGCGATCAACGGTTATCTCGAAATTGTCAAGGAAGGCTGAAGTCCAAGCCGAAGGAAGTCGCACCATGCAAGTGGAATTATACAAAAAGGACGGGTCTCCGTCGGGCGAAAAAATCACTCTTGATCCGGCAATCTTCGAGATCCAGCCGAGTGATCACGCAATCTATATGTCGGTGCGATCACTGATGGCGAACCAGAGGCAGGGCACGCACAAAGTGAAACCGCGTAATGAAGTGCGCGGAGGCGGAAAAAAGCCATTCCGTCAGAAAAAAACGGGACGTGCAAGGGCCGGAACAAGTCGTTCCCCTCTTTGGGTCGGTGGTGGTTCCATTTTTGGGCCGACGCCGCACGACTATGTAGTCAAGGTCTCTGCAAAGCTCCGGAAGCTTGCCCGGAAATCCGCCCTCTCATACAAGGCGAAGGATGCAGCGATAACGGTAGTCGAAGACTTCTCGTTCGATACGGTAAAAACGAAGGAGATGGCAGGTCTTCTGAAGGCTTTTGCTCTCGGGAAGAAGAAGACGCTGCTGCTGACAGCGGGAAAGAATGAATCTGTTTTGAAGTCGGGGCGCAACATCCCAACCTTGAATATTCGCGATGCCGTGACCGCATCGACGTACGAAATCGTCAACAGCAATGTCTTGCTGATTCAAAAGAGCGCGTTGTCAGCTCTCCAAAACTCGCTGAAGAACTGAGGGTTCAATCATGGTCGGAATTATCAAGCGCCCGATATTAACGGAAAAGATTACTGCCCTTCAGGACCGAAGGCAATATGCTTTCGAAGTTGAAGAGTCGGCAAACAAAGTTGCAATTGCGAATGCAGTCGAGAAGAAGTTCCATGTCACGGTGCTGAGCGTCAGGACTGTCCGCGTGAAGGGGAAAAACAAGACGCAGATGACGCGGCGAGGTCGTTTTTCAGGTCGTACACGGGAATGGAAAAAGGCTATGGTGACGTTGAAAGAGGGCGACAAGATCGATTACCTCGAGAACGTGTAACTGAGGCAACGAGAACATTATGGCAATTCGAAAACTACGTCCAATGACCCCCGGAACCCGATGGTATTCGGTTTCCACCTTCGAGGAAGTTACAAAAACGAAGCCGGAGAAAGCGTTGTTGGAGCCGCTGAAAAAATCGGGTGGAAGAAACAACGGTGGGCGCGTTACGTCGCGCCATCGTGGGGGTGGACACAAGCGCATGTACCGTGTGATCGATTTCAAGCGCGAGAAGCATGGTATTGATGCCAAAGTAATTGCCATCGAATACGACCCGAATCGCTCTGCTCGAATTGCGCTGATCCAGTACAAAGACGGAGAGAAACGTTATGTCCTGGCCCCCGATGGATTGAAAGTCGGATCGACGATTGTCTCCGGTCCGAATGCAGAAGTCATCACGGGCAATGCGATGCCCCTGAGCAACGTGCCGGTAGGTACATTTGTCCAGTGTGTCGAATTACGCAAGGGAAAAGGGGGACAGCTTGGCCGGAGCGCAGGAAACGCCCTCCAGCTGATGGCAAAAGAGGGGGAGTACGCAACATTGAAACTTCCCTCAGGAGAAGTCCGTCGCGTACGAGCCGAATGTTATGCGACGATTGGGTCGGTCGGTAATGCGGATCATGAGAATATCAGCTATGGCAAAGCGGGCAGGTTTCGCTGGCTCGGGATTCGGCCCCAAACACGGGGAATGGCAATGAATCCCGTCGATCACCCGATGGGCGGCGGAGAAGGCCGTTCGAAATCCGGCGGAGGATGGCAGCACCCTGAGTCTCCCTGGGGCCAATATGCCAAAGGATTGAAAACACGGAGAAGAAGGTTGTTGTCCAATAAACTGATTGTCAAACGTCGCAAATAACGATTGAGTCTATGAGCCGGTCACTAAAAAAAGGTCCTTATATCGACGACAAGCTCTCCGCGAAAGTGGAGGCCTTGAACAAGTCGAATCAGAAAAAAGTCCTGAAGACATGGGCGCGCGATTGCACAATCCTTCCGGAATTCGTGGGGCACACGTTTGCCGTTCACAATGGCAACAAGTTCATCCCCGTGTACATCACTGAAGCGATGGTAGGCCATAAGCTGGGAGAGTTTGCCCCCACGAGAATCTTTCGTGGTCATCCGGGTATTAAGTCAGAAAAGACCACAACCCCCGCGTAAAAGGAAATTTGAGAACCGTTATGGAAGCACGTGCCATTAACAGATATATCGGATCGTCTCCCCGGAAAATGCGCCTCGTTATTGATCTTATCAGGGGCCGCGGAGTGGAAGAAGCTTTGAACATCCTTCATTTTTCTCCGAAGCATGCTGCCAAGACGGCGGAGCAAGTTCTGCGTTCGGCGATTTCGAATTACCAGAACAAGGACGAGTCTGGACGCGTGGATACGGCCACCCTCTTTGTCAAGGCCGTTTTTGTCGACGGCGGCCCGGTGGCAAAGCGTATCAGCCCGGCACCCATGGGGCGTGCTTATCGCATTAGGAAACGTTCGAACCATTTGACGATTATCGTTGCGCAGCGTGAGCAGAAGAAAGCGGCGGTCGTTGCCGCTCAGCCAAAGGCCGAAGCACAAGCCGTTGAGAAGCAACCAACAGCCGTGAAGGCGCCCAGGGCGAAAGCAAAGAAGAAAACAGCCGCAGTAGAGAAGAAGTCGAAAAAGCGCTAAGAATCGGAGGATCTCTTGGGTCAAAAAACTAATCCGGTCGGATTCCGTCTCGGAGTCACTCGTTCCTGGGATTCAAACTGGTACGATGAACGGGGATTTAAGGATAAGCTTCAGGAAGATCTCATGGTCCGGAACTATGTCCGGAACAGACTGAAGAAAGCTGGGATCTCGCGGATTCAGATTGACCGGACCGCAAAGCGAGCGGTCATCACTATCCACACTTCTCGTCCCGGTATCGTTATCGGAAAGAGCGGCAAGGAAATTGCTCAGCTGGAAGAGGAACTGAAGAAGATTACTTCGAAAGAAGTCAAGATTCTGATTAACGAGATTAAAAGACCCGAGCTTGACGCCTACCTGGTGGCCGAGACCATCGCCGGTCAGCTTGAAGGAAGAATCTCCTTTCGACGGGCGATGAAACAGGCGATTACAGCCGCCATGCGCATGGGAGCCGAAGGAGTTCGTGTGATGTGCGGAGGCCGGTTGGGCGGTTCAGACATTGCACGTTCGGAGCAGTATAAAGAGGGAAGGATTCCCCTCCAGACCATCCGCGCCGACATTGATTATGCGACCGCAACGAGTCGCACGATCTATGGAGCCATTGGGGTGAAGGTGTGGATTTGTAAGGGTGAGATTCTCGGACCAAGTCGAGCATAAAGGAGTTCGTACGCAATGTTGATGCCCAAAAGAGTGAAGTTTCGCAAGGCCCAGCGAGGACGGATGTCCGGCAAAGCAACGCGCGGAGCCATGGTGTCGTTTGGCGACTTCGGACTAAAAGCCATGCAACCGGGGTGGATTACCCAAAGGCAGATTGAGGCATCCCGTGTTGCCCTGACAAGAATGATGAAGCGTGAAGGGAAAGTGTGGATCAGGATTTTTCCCGATAAGCCCGTTACGAAGAAGCCTGCTGAGACGAGAATGGGTTCCGGGAAAGGGATTCCGGAGTTCTGGGTCGCGGTGGTCAAGCCCGGCCGCGTGCTCTTTGAGCTCGGTGGCGTTACCAAGAACGTAGCGGAGGAGGCCCTTCGGCTGGCGGCACACAAGCTTCCCATTCGCACAAAGTTTGTTACTCGCGTGGATTACGAAGGATAACCCATGAAGGCTCATGAATTACGGCAGCTGTCGGACGAAGAGCTGAAAAAAAGGATTCAGGACGAAGAGGAAAACCTCGCCAACCTGAATTTCCAAAAGGCGCTCAGTCAGGTTGAAAATCCTATGAAATTCCGCCATGCAAGGCGCGATATTGCCAGGATGAAAACCATCCTCAGGGAGCGTTCGATCAAGGCTTCGAGTTCTTCCGATCAACACGTTGCAGCAAAGGCACAGTCATGACAACGGAAACCCCAACACAAGAGCGCGGCCGGCGAAAGATCAGGATAGGGAAAGTCGTCAGCAACAAGATGCAAAAGAGCATTGTTGTCTCGATCGAACGGAAAGTCCCTCATCCGATTTACAAGAAGTATTTCCGCCGCACTTCCACGCTGATGGCCCATGATGAGAAGCAGCAAGCGGCGATCGGTGACATCGTCCGGGTGATGGAAACTCGTCCGATGAGCAAACAAAAGCGATGGCGCCTGATTGAAGTCGTCGAAAAAGCGAAATAGTCGGTGACAAGGAGTCCAGTATGATTCAGGAAGAAACGAATCTCGTGGTGGCAGATAATTCCGGGGCAAAGAAAATCCGCTGCATCAGGGTTCTCGGCGGCCACGACAAGCGTTACGCCTCGCTGGGTGATCTGATTGTCGTTTCGGTCAAAAGCGCGATACCTGGAGCGCCGGTCAAAAAGGGCGACGTTTCACGCGCGGTTGTTGTCCGGACCAAGAAAGAGGTCCAGAGAAAAGACGGCTCATTCATTCGTTTTGATGAAAACGCTGCGGTCCTTCTCAATCCCCAGGGCGAACCGCGCGGTACAAGAATTTTTGGTCCCGTGGCACGTGAGCTTCGTGAGCGTCAGTTCATGAAGATTATCTCCCTTGCTCCGGAAGTTCTATAACGAGGATGCTATGAACGTTCGAAAAAATGACACTGTGACCGTCGTCTCCGGAAATTCAGTCGGAAAGCAGGGGAAAGTTCTCAAGATTTTTCCCGAAAAGAACCGTCTGATCATTGAAGGCGTCAACATTGTGAAACGGCACTCCCGTCCGTCGCAAAAAAATCCGCAGGCGGGAATTGTCCAGAAGGAGGCGCCGATCCATTTGTCCAACGTGATGGTGATTTGCCCCAAATGCGGCAAACCGACAAGAATCGGGCATAAACACGTCACGGACGCAACAAGCGGCAAGGAAAAGAAGATGCGTGTGTGCAGACATTGTCAAGAGATGTTTTAAGGGAAAGAGTCATGGCAAAAGAAAAAGCTCCAAAAAGCGAAAAAACTCAGCCGGCGCCGGCGCCCAAGGGGGCTGCTCAGGAAAAAGGAGCGCCACCGAGGTTGGGACTCTATTATAAGAAGGAAGTCGTTGGCCAGCTGATGAAGCGCTTCGAATACAAGAGCTCAATGCAGGTTCCCCGGCTCGAAAAAATCTCGATCAATATCGGTGTCGGACAAGCAACGCAGGATGCCAAATTGCTCGATATAGCGGTGAAGGAGCTTGAAGCAATTACAGGGCAAAAAGTCGCCGTGACAAAGGCGAAGAAGGCAATTTCGAACTTCAAACTCCGCGAGGGCATTCCCATAGGCTGCCGCGTGACCCTGAGAAAGGCCATGATGTATGAGTTCCTTGACCGTTTTATCAGCGTAGCCCTTCCAAGGGTCCGCGACTTTCGAGGCGTTTCGGACAAGTCATTCGACGGTCACGGGAACTACACAATCGGAGTGAAAGAGCAGATCATCTTCCCCGAGATCGATGTCGACAAGGTTTCACGAATTACCGGCATGGATATTACGTTTGTGACGACAGCGAAAACCGATCAGGAGGCATACGAGCTCCTGAAAGCGCTGGGCCTGCCGTTTGTGAAGCGACAGGAAATTCTTCAAACTCCCGCAGCTACGGCATAAGGACACAGGAGGACTTTTTTGGCACGTTTAGCGATGATCGTTAAGGCGAAGAGAACGCCCAAGTATAAGGTTCGTCAACACCATCGGTGTAACATCTGCGGCAGACCGAGGGCATATTACCGGAAATTCGGCATTTGCCGCATTTGCCTCCGCAACCTTGCACTCGAGGGGAAAGTCCCCGGTTTGCGGAAGGCCAGCTGGTAAGAATGTCTTCATCATTTTCAAGAGGAGAATGGTTTCGATGGTAACTGATCCAATTGCAGATTTTCTCACTCGCGTTCGTAACGCCGTCAAGGCGAAACATCGCAGGGTGGACATCCCGGCTTCCAATCTCAAGAAGTCCATTGCGCAGATTCTCCTCGATCAGAAATTCATTTCAAATTTTGCTTTTCTGGAAGATGGAAAACAGGGCGTCCTGAGAATCAATCTGAAATACAATGACGGCAAACCTGTCATCAGCGGATTAAGGCGCGTAAGCCGCCCCGGTATCCGTCAATACCGCGGGAAAGATCAGCTTCCACGCGTGATCGGAGGAATGGGCATCGCTATCGTCTCGACATCGCAGGGAGTCATGACGGATGCTCAGGCCAAGAAGAAGAACATTGGCGGCGAAATCCTCGCATATGTCTGGTAGAATGACAAAGGGAGAAAATCGTGTCTCGAGTAGGTCGTAAACCCATACAGATTATCAATGGCGTCACCGTAACCTTGAACAAGAACGTCATCAGCGTCAAAGGCCCCAAAGGGGAACTTTCGGCAGAGGTTCATCCGAATATCAACGTTGAGATCAAGGACAATCATGTCTCCTTTGCCCGCAAGAACGATGAAAAGGCGAACAAAGCGTTGCATGGGTTGTGGAGGGCCTTGGTGCAGAACATGATCAAAGGCGTCACGACAGGGTATTCCAAGAAGCTCGAAATCGTAGGGGTAGGCTATCGCGCAGAGATGAAGGGAAAGAAGCTCCATCTGTTGCTCGGTTATTCTCATCCGATCCTCTTTGGCGCTCCCGATTCCGTGAAGATTGAGACGCCAACGCAAACGAACATTGTTATCAGCGGCATCGACAAACAACTGGTTGGACTCGTTGCTTCGAAGATTCGTTCGTTCCGTCCCCCCGAGCCCTACAAGGGAAAAGGTGTGAAGTATGAAGGGGAGTATATCCGCCGCAAAGCAGGAAAGGCGGCTGCAGCAGCAGCGAAGTAATCAAGCTGAAAGAAGGATGAACTCATGATTCTCAAAAACACAATAGAACGCCGCGCAAGGAAGAAGGGGAGAGTGCGCAAAAAGATCTTCGGCACCGCGGAACGGCCGCGATTGACGGTTTTCCGAAGTGCAAAGCACATCTATGCCCAGATTATCGATGATACCAGCGGGAAAACGCTGGTAGCGGCTTCATCAGTGTCAAAGGAATTGAAAGAACAGGTTAAGGCGGCTGCCGGAGAGAAGGACGTTTGCAAGCTGGTGGGGAAGGCCGCTGCGAAACTTGCCCTGGAAAAGAAAATCACGAATGTTGTTTTTGATCGGAACGGATTCCTGTTTCACGGCCGCATCAAGGCTGTTGCAGACGGTGCCCGGGAAGCCGGTCTGAAATTCTAACTTCAACCAATCGGATCGCTATGTCAAAATTCAAAGCAGGCGAATTTGAGCTGAAAGAACGCCTTGTCCACATCAATCGGGTCGCAAAAGTCGTTAAGGGAGGACGCAGATTCAGTTTCAATGCGATTGTGGTGGTTGGTGATGGAAACGGCCATGTGGGCGTAGGCCTCGGAAAAGCCAATGAAGTCGCAGATGCGATCGCAAAAGGTGTTGAAGATGCAAAGAAGAGCGTTGTCACAGTTCCGGTCATTCGTGGTACCATCCCCCATGAAGTCATTGGAAAATTCGGGGCGGGAAAGGTTCTTCTCAAGCCGGCTTCGCCTGGAACCGGATGCATTGCAGGCGGAGGCGTTCGTGCGGTTCTCGAGTCGGCCGGCGTCAGGGATGTCTTGACGAAACAAATGGGATCGGCCAATCCACATAACGTCGTGAAAGCCACCATGGCGGCTCTTTTGTCCCTCTCCGATGCCCGCACTGCTGCACAAAGGCGGGGGATTTCCTTACAAGAAATGTTTCAAAACTAGACCGGTGTGACTATGGCGGCAAACAAGAAAATCAAGATTACCCAAACGCGAAGCGTCATTAAGGAGCTGGAGAACGCCAAGCGAACGATCAAGGCTCTGGGTTTGGGCAGGCCCAATTATGTTGTTGTCAAGGGCGACACTCCCCAGATCAGGGGGATGATTCGCAAAGTCCGGCATCTGGTTACTTTTGAAGAAGTCAAGTCATAGTCGAAAGAACGGAATCTGCAATGGCAAAAGACATTCTTAGCAATCTGACCCCGGCAAAGGGGTCGCGGCGAAAAGTCAAGCGTATCGGCCGAGGTCAAGGCTCCGGTCATGGCGGCACTGCGACCAAGGGACACAAAGGTGCACGCTCCCGCTCCGGCCATAAATTCCGCGAATGGTTCGAAGGCGGACAGATGCCTTTGTCCCGACGGTTACCCAAGTTCGGATTCAGGCCCCGCAACCGGGTCGAGATGCAGATTGTGAACGTCGAAACGCTGGAAAAGATGGTCGTTGAGAAAAAACTCGCAGGGGCGATTACGCCGGAAAGCCTCTTTCAGGCCGGCGCTATTTCGAAGAAAAATGACCGCGTGAAGATTCTCGGAAATGGAGATCTGAAGAGCAAGCTCGAGATTTCTGCTCATGCATTCAGCAAATCCGCACTGATCAAGATTCAGGCGGCCGGAGGAAAGGCAACCGTCCTTTCGTAATCAGATTCCGAGAATCAGGCATCAATGAGTAAGCTAACCGAAACGTTTACAAATATCTTTAAGATCCAGGAACTGCGCGAGCGGTTGATGTTTACCGCGGCACTCCTCGTTGTTGTCCGAATCGGATCACACGTTACGCTTCCCGGAGTCGACGCAAGTCTTCTCGCTGATACGATTCGGCGTTCCTCGGAAGGAACACTCTTCGGGCTCTATGACTTGTTCGTAGGCGGTGCATTCAGCAATGCAGCAGTATTCGCCCTCGGCATCATGCCCTATATCAGCTCGTCCATTGTCATTCAGCTGTTGGGCGCCGTCGTTCCATACTTCCAAAAGCTCCAAAAGGAAGGCGAAGACGGAAGAAAGAAGATCACGCAGTATACCAGGTATGGAACAGTACTCATTTCGATGCTCCAGGCGAGCGGAGTGGTCGTCAAACTTCTGAATACGACCACACCTCAGGGGCCGATCGTGCCGCCCGAGGTTCAGGGAATGAGCTTCGCGTTGAGCACGGTGATCGTACTGACGGCCGGAACAATATTCATGATGTGGTTGGGGGAGCAGATTACGGAACGAGGCATCGGAAACGGCATTTCATTGATCATCTTTATTGGCATCATCGCACGTTTTCCCGAGGCCGTCTTCAGCGAGTTCACGATCGGCGTCAATTTGATTATTGAAATCGTTCTTGTCGCCCTTATGGGAGTGGTGGTTGCAGGAGTCGTCCTTGTCACACAAGGAACGAGAAGAATACCGGTGCAGTATGCGAAGCGAGTGGTTGGAAGAAAAGTCTATGGAGGGGTAACGCAATACATTCCGCTCCGCGTCAACACGGCTGGCGTCATGCCCATTATCTTTGCTCAGGCAATCATGTTCGTTCCGCAAATTGTTTTCTCTTTTTTTCCGGAGAGCGATTTTATCAACGAGCTCAACACTGATTGGTTCAATTATACATCATGGACCTATTCGCTGATTTATGGACTCATGATTGTGTTTTTCACGTATTTCTACACGGCGATTGCGTTCAACCCGAAAGATGTGGCTGACAACATGAAGAGGCAGGGCGGCTTCATCCCAGGCATTCGGCCAGGGACTCATACAGCTGATTTCATTGATAACATTCTCACGAAGATCACGCTTCCGGGGTCCATCTTTTTGGCCCTCATCGCCATCCTGCCGACGATGATGATCAAGGCGGGAGTGACACCGAATTTTGCATCATTCTTTGGCGGTACGAGCCTGCTGATTGTCGTCGGCGTGGCCCTCGACACTCTCCAGCAGATCGAATCGCATCTTTTGATGCGGCACTATGACGGCTTCATGAAGAGCGGAAAGCTTCGAAGCCGGAGAAGCTGATGACGGGTTGATGGTCAGACTGAAGTCGAAACACGAGATAGATCTTGTCCGGGAGAGTTCCCGTATTGTGGCCGAGGTTCTGAGCCTGGTGGGAAGTGAAGCAAGGCCCGGCGTAAGCACGAAGCACCTCGATGAAATGGCCGAAGACCTTATTCGTTCTCGGGGGGCGGTTCCGGCCTTCAAAGGTTACGGAAGAAAAGACAATCCGTTTCCCGGAACGCTGTGCACATCGGTCGACGACGAAGTGGTGCATGGAATTCCGGGGGCCAGGACGCTCAAGGAAGGTGACCTCCTTTCAATTGATGTTGGGGTGAAGAAAGCGGGCTACTTTGGAGATGGTGCTCGGTCGTTCAGGATCGGAAAAGTTTCGGAGGAAAAAGAGAAGCTCCTCAAGGTGACGGAAGAGTCTCTTTATAAAGGGATTGAAAAGGCGGTCGCCGGGAATCACATTGAAGATATTTCACATGCGATCCAAAGGCATGTTGAGTCGCATGGTTTCTCTGTAGTTCGCGATCTGGTGGGACATGGTGTGGGGAAGCAGCTTCATGAAGAACCAAGCGTCCCGAATTTCGGAAGCCCCGGAAAAGGGCCTCACATTGAGAACGGTATGACGCTGGCCATTGAGCCAATGGTCAACATGGGGAGCTGGGAGGTGAGGTTTCTGGCGGATGGCTGGACTGTCGTGACGCTCGACGGGGAACCGTCGGCTCACTTCGAGCACACAATCGCTGTCGTAAACGGAAAGCCGGAGATACTGACTCAATAAATGGCGAAACAGGGCCCGATAAAAATTGACGGCGTGATAACAGAAACCCTGCCGAATGCGACGTTCCGGGTGAAGCTGGACAACGGCGTGGAAATACTGGCCCACATATCGGGCAAAATGCGGATGCACTTTATCAAAATTCTGGTCGGCGACCGGGTAACAGTGGAAATGTCGCCGTATGACCTGACAAAAGGAAGAATCACTTACCGCTACAAGTAGAATGTTTGGGCGGTGGACGGAGCAGAATCATGAAAGTTCGATCATCGATCAAGAAACTGTGCGACAATTGCAAGATCATCCGCCGAAAAGGGGTTGTGCGGGTCATCTGCAAGAATCCAAAACATAAACAGCGTCAGGGGTAAGATGAAGACTTCGGGTTTCGGGATTCGGAATTCGAAATTATTCAGATTCTTAGGAGGACTTTAGTGGCCCGGATAGCAGGAGTGGATTTACCGAAAAACAAGCGCGTGGAAATCGGCCTTACCTACATCTATGGCATCGGCCGATCAACATCGAAAGCGATTCTCGAGAAGGCAGGCGTCGGAGCCTCCAAGCGCGTTGCCGAACTGAACGATGAAGAAGTTGCCAAGATCAGGGCTGTCATCCAGTCCGACTTTAAGGTTGAGGGAGCGCTTCGATCGGAAGTTCAGATGAATATCAAGCGGTTGATGGATGTCGGCTCCTATCGGGGCCTTCGGCACAGAAAGGGGCTTCCCCTGCGGGGTCAAAGGACGAGAACGAACGCCCGCACGCGCAAGGGTAAGAGGAAAACGGTTGCCGGCAAGAAAAAGGTGCTCGAGAAAAAGTAGCACGGCGGTAGAATGTCACATTCTGAACAAGGAGAACGAGGGTGGCAAAACAAGCAGCAGCCCCGGTAACAAAGAAAAAGAAAAAAGTCCACGTCGATTCCAGCGGGAAGGCGTTCATCAAGGCGACTTTCAACAATGTGATTGTGACGCTGACGGATATGTACGGAAACACCATTGCATGGTCTTCGGCTGGAAAGAATGGCTTCAAGGGATCAAGGAAGAATACGCCCTACGCTGCACAGGTTTCGGCCGAGGCCGCAGCCCGCGAAGCACATGATCTCGGTCTGAGAAAAGTCGAAGTATTCATCAAAGGACCCGGGGCAGGAAGAGAAGCAGCCGTTCGATCGCTTCAGACTTCGGGGCTCGAAGTAACAATGATCAAGGACATTACCCCGATTCCCCATAACGGATGCCGTCCACCAAAACGGCGCCGTGTCTAATCGATTGTCATTGCGTAAGGAGAACGATGGCCCGTTACATTGATGCAAGCTGTAAACTGTGCCGGAGGGAGAGACAGAAGCTCTTTCTGAAAGGGACGAAATGCTACACGGAGAAATGTCCCATTGAAAAAAGAAACTATCCTCCCGGACAACACGGTCAGAACAGACGTTCGAAAATTTCCGAATACGGCGTTCAGCTGAGAGAAAAACAGAAAGTCCGCCGGACGTACGGATTGGTGGAAAAGCAATTCCGCAATTATTTCGAGCGTGCCCTGACGCAGACAGGTCGAACGGGTGAACAACTCGTGAAGACGCTGGAGCGCCGCCTGGATAACGTCGTCTATCGGATGGGATTTGCCCCTTCGAGAAAGTCCGCAAGGCAGCTTGTTCTTCACCGGCACTTTACCGTCAACAACACCATTGTTGATATCCCATCGTATCTCATGAAGCCGGGAGATATCATTCAGGTTCGCGAAGCAAGCAGAAAACTGGAACTGATCCATTCTTCGATGAAGAGGATGAAGGACACCGCCATGTTTCCCTGGCTGACGCTGGACAAAGCGACATTGACGGGGACGTTCCTCAATGTGCCGGAACGAGCCGACATTCCATTAAACGCAAACGAACAGCTCATCGTCGAGTTGTACTCGAAGTAAGCACGCTGTTCAATGAAATTTTCATTTATTGACGCAACGGCGTCGTCATGACCGCCGTCCCCGCGAGGAGAAAGAACGTATGAGCAACACGCTGTTACAGATGCCGGAAAAAATAGAGCTTGATGAGTCCAATGCAAGCGGTACCTTCGGTCGATTCACGGTTCAACCGCTCGAAAAAGGATTTGGTGTGACGATCGGAAATTCCCTGAGACGCGTACTCCTCTCGTCTCTTCCGGGAACCGCTATCACCGCAATTCGTGTGGATAATATTCAACATGAGTTTTCAACGATCAAGGGCGTCGTCGAAGACGTTTCCGACATGATCCTGAACCTGAAACAGGTCCGCATCAGGCCAATCAACAAAAAGGCCTCCAAGGTTCTTGTCACGCTCAAGGGCCCCGGTGCCTTTACCGGCCAGGATATCCAGAAAGCATCATCGGAAATTGAAGTTCTGAACCCGGATGCCCAGGTTGCGACCCTCAATAAGGACGCTGACTTCGAGCTCGAATTACGACTCGGCAGAGGGAAAGGATATGTGCCGGCAGAGGAAAACAAGATTCCTGATCAGCCTCTGGGAACAATCGCCATCGATTCGATCTTTACGCCCATCAAGAATGTCCGCTATTTTGTCGAGCCGACAAGGGTCGGGGGTCAAACCGATTTTGAGAAACTGGTACTTGAAGTCGAAACGGATGGGTCGATTTCTCCCCGCGATGCCCTGACACATGCCGGGCGAATACTCCAGGATCACGTGAGGCTCTTCATCAATTTCGAGGCAGAGCCCGAAACGGAACGCATGGAAGCGGGTCAAGAGGCAGAAACGGCGAAGGTCCGGGAGAAATTGAGGATGTCAGTTGATGAACTCGAGCTCTCTGTCCGGTCGCACAACTGCCTTCGATCGGCAAACATCAGAACGCTGGCGGATCTCGTTCGCCGGGACGAGGGTGAGCTTTTGAAATTCAGGAATTTCGGCCGCAAGTCACTCGCCGAACTGTCAGCGATCGTCGAAGAGATGGGGCTCAGCTTCGGCATGGATGTGGACAAATATCTCAAAGATGGCAACGAATAAGCACGATTTGACAGAGGAAAACAAGAATGCGGCATCTTAAGTCTGGCCGAAAACTGGGACGCACACACAGCCACCGAAAGGCGACGCTTTCGGCGTTGAGTGTTTCGTTGATTCAGCACAAGAGAATCCGAACGACCACCGCAAAAGCGAAGGAAGCACGTACTGTTGTCGAAAAACTCATTACGCGGGCAAAGCGGGCGGTCATGCGTGAAGGAGATGGAAAGAGCAAGGATGTGCATGCTCGTCGGGAAGTGTTTTCGTTTCTTCGGGACCGCAATGCCGTTTCCGCGCTTTTTAATGATATTGCGCCCAAAGTGACGTCAAGGCCTGGTGGGTACACACGCGTCGTGAAGCTGGGCCAGCGACATGGCGACGGTGCACATGTCGCTATCCTGGAGCTGGTCGACTACAACACAGGCCAGGAAAAGCAATCAGCGAAAACCGCTGAGAAGAAAAGCAAGGCTCCCCGGAAGAAGCAGGCGAAAGGCAGCAAACCGGCGAAGAAAGAGGCGGTGGCAGCTTCTGAAGAATCCAGCGCCGGAAAAGAGGGATAGCAAGACATCTGAGCAGGTGATGTGAAGTTGTTTCAAACAAACGAGGTAGAGTATCATGATCAAAATATCTACAGCGGAATTTCTTCAAGGGGTTGCAGACCTTCGGCAACTTCCCAAGCGAGAACTCAGAGAAGTACTCTTTATCGGCCGGTCGAACGTCGGGAAATCTTCTTTGCTGAACAAGCTCTGCGGCAGGAAGAACCTTGCTCGCTCGAGTTCGACGCCCGGAAAAACGCGTGAAATCAATTACTATATCGTCAACGATGATTTCTATTTTGTCGATCTCCCCGGATACGGCTACGCGAAAGTGCCGGAACAGATGCGCGCAGGATGGAAGAAACTCATCGAGGATTTCCTCCAGCGGGGAGAACCTATTGCCATTGCCATGCAGCTTATCGATTCGCGTCAAGAGCCCACTCCGCTCGACCTCATGATGATGGACTGGCTGGAATATTATGAGATCCCCTATGTGTTGGTCCTGACGAAGGCTGACAAGCTCCCTGTCAGCAAGCTGGGCAAACAGGTGGAAGGATACGAGAAGCGTTTTCAGGCTGAGATGACGGAAGGATGCTGCAAGGGCATCGTACCGTTTTCGGTTGTCTCGGGCGAAGGAAAATCGGCCCTCGTGAAGATGATCGAAGGGAGTTTTCGCGAAACGAAGACACAAAAGAAAGAAGCTGTATAAAAGAACCTAGAGAAAGAAGAATGCTCTTGAGCCCCGGCAGAATGACCGGGGCTTTTTCTTGTTCGCCGATGATCCGTCAAATACTCGCCAGCAGCCCTCTTCCTTGCATATCGGATCCTGTTGTGGTATTTTCGATTGAACAGACCATGAACTTATTGTCAGGAGCCGCTTGAAAAGCCGATTGTTTACGCCGGGTCCCACACCCGTACCTGAGGCGATCATGTTGAAAATGGCGAGCCCGATTATTCACCATCGCCATCCCGAATTTACCCAGATTCTCTCACGGGTAACGAAGAATCTCAAGTATCTCTTTCAGACTGCGGGTGACGTCTTGACGTTGACCTCCTCCGGCACAGGAGCGATGGAAGCCGCTGTCTGCAATGTACATTCGCCCGGGGAGCGGGCTGTCTTCGTCAACGGCGGAAAATTCGGCGAAAGGTGGGGCGAGCTCCTCCGGGCCTACGGGGTCAATCCTGTCGAGATCAAGGTCGAATGGGGAGACTCAGTTTCCCCCGATCGACTCATAGAAGTACTGAAGGGTCAAAAGGACGTGAAGGCGGTGTATCTGACCCACAGTGAAACGTCGACCGGAGCAGCAACGGACATTCGTGCGGTTGCAGCGGCTGTACGCAGTTGTTCTGAGGCCCTCATCGTCGTGGATGGCATTACGGCAATCGGCGCAATGGAACTGAAAATGGATGAATGGGGACTGGATATCGTTGTTACCGGCTCTCAAAAAGGACTCATGATCCCTCCGGGCCTGGCCTTTGTGGCGGTAAGTCCCCGGGCATGGTTGGCCGTAGAGGGGTCGAAAGTCCCCCGTTACTATTTCGACCTTCTCCTGGCCCGCAAGGCTCTCCAATCAGATGATACGCCCTGGACGCCGGCAATCTCCCTTGTTATCGGTGTCGACGAGGCGTTGCAGATGATCGAGCGTGAGGGAATCGAAAACGTCTGGGCGCGCCATGCTAAGCTTTCTGAAGCTGTTCGCGAAGGAGCGGCCGCTTTAGGCCTGAAAATCCTCGCCCGGAACCCTTCAGCTGCCCTCACTGCCATTTGGATCCCCGAATCTGTTGACGGCAAGAAATTCAACCGAATTCTCAAGGGAACATACGGAATAACGGTCGCCGGGGGACAAGGGGCCCTTTCCGGAAGGATCTTCAGAATCTCTCACCTCGGCTACTATGATGAACTTGACATGATTACCATGATCTCTGCCCTGGAAATGACCTTGGGGGAATGCGGCTTTTCCTTCGAATCAGGCTCCGGTGTGAGGGCAGCGCAACGCATATTGTCCCGGTGACTCCATGAAAATCCTCATCAGCGATCAGGTTGAAAGCGTCTGTATGGATGTTCTGAAGAGAGAAGGGTTTGATGTTGTGTCGCGTCCCGGGATGACCTCGGAAGAGCTGAAGCAGGTGATCGGAGAGTACGACGGACTCGTGGTGCGGAGCGCAACACAGGTAACATCAGACATCCTCGGAGCTGCAAAGAATCTCAAAGTCATCGGCAGGGCAGGAGCAGGGGTGGACAATATTGACTGCGACACTGCAACGCGGAGAGGCGTTGTGGTCATGAATACACCGGGCGGCAATACCATTTCTACCGCAGAGCACACTGTTTCACTTCTTCTGTCAATGGCGCGCAACATCCCGCATGCCTTTGACTCGCTGAGGGCGGGGAAATGGGATCGGAAGAAGTTTACAGGCATGGAACTGATGGGAAAGACCATCGGCATTGTCGGGCTGGGCAAAATAGGCCGTGAAGTTGCTGTCCGGTGCCAGGCGTTCGGTATGGCGACGATAGGATTCGATCCTGTTCTGTCCTCGGAAGTGGCGGCCAAGATGAACATCGAAGTCGTTTCCTTGCCGGATCTTTATGCGCGGTCCGACGTTATCACCGTTCACACTCCCCTCAATGACGAGACCCGCGGACTCATCGGTGATGAAGAAATCCGGGCGTGCAAGCAGGGAGTTCGGATTATCAATTGTGCGAGGGGTGGAATCGTTGACGAAGGAGCTCTGCTCAGAGGTCTGGAGTCGGGAAAAGTCGGGGGTGCCGCGCTCGACGTCTTTGTCGAAGAACCGCCGACCAACAAACTCCTGTTGCAGCATCCCAGGCTGATCGCAACGCCTCACCTCGGTGCATCAACAGAGGAAGCGCAGGAAAAAGTTGCCAGGCAGATCGCCGTTCAGATTGCCGATCTCCTGCATGAGCGCGGTATTGCAGGTGCGGTCAACGCCGAGCTTATCCGGCTGGCCATGCGACAGGACTTACGGTTGTATGTTCAATTGGCGGAAAAACTCGGAAGTCTTGAAGCACAACTCGTTCCGGGAAAACTGAAACATATAAGAGTGAGAGTTGCCGGTGTTCAGCTTGCGCAATCAAGCGAGCTGGTGGCATCGGCGGTTCTCAAGGGTGTCCTTTCCCAGCGGCTGACTGAGCCTGTGAATCTCGTGAATGCGCAGGTCATTGCGCGAGAACTGGGCATTGCCATTGAAGAGAAGCGCGATTTGGATGGCGGGTCATTTACTCATCTCCTGGAAGTGGACTATGAATCGGATCAGGGGAACAGAGTCGTGGCAGGGACGGTTTTCGAGAATGCCTATCCGCGTATCGTGCAGATGGACGGATACAGGCTCGAGATTGTGCCGGAGGGCACGATGCTCTTCTATAAGAATACGGACAAGCCGGGAATGCTTGCGGCCGTTGGGGCGATTCTGGCGGCTGCCGGAATAAACATAGGGGGATTGGCGCTGGGGAGGGATGAACCGGGGAAAAAGGCTCTTACTATTATAAATGTTGACGGTCCTATACCGGGGGAAATATTAAAGAAAATGGAATTGATTGATGGTGTTTTCGAAGTAAGAAGCGCAAGGCTCTAGTCATTCGTCACTAAGGAATGTGATGAATTGGCTTCGAATTTGAAGTTATTTCGTAAAAAAAGACTTGACAAATGGGGGGGCATGTCCTATATTTTCCCACGAATTATAAGTCTCAATAAATCAACGCTTTGCAAGAAGGAGGTGATTTCGCGCAAGTGTCTCTTGACAGAGGATGCCTAGCGCAAACCCTTGTAACACTTTCCTGCAGATTCATCCGCCGAAACAACTAGCTTAACGGCGTTTCCGTAGTAAACAGTCCCGCAGTCAATTCAAAACACATTCTACATCATGAAGGAGGTAGAATATGCTTCGCAAGCTACTCGTGGCTTTCACCGCCCTTTTCCTTCTCCCAGTGCTGTTGCTGGCACAGGATGGGAAACTCCGTGGAAGAGTAACGGACAAGGAGTCCGGTGAACCTCTCATAGGCGCCAACGTCACCATCGAAGGGACGAGCCTTGGCGCGTCAACCGACCTCAACGGTGAATATATCATCCTCGGTGTTCCTCCCGGAATCTACACCGTGAAGGGGTCGTACATAGGATACTCTCCTTACACGATTTCCAACATCCGCGTTTCATCGAACATCACAACGACGCAGGACTTTGCTCTCTCGAGCACTGCAATCCAGGTTGAAGCCGTGGAGGTCGTTGCTCAACGTCCCCTCATTCAGAGGAATACGACGAACACCGTTCGTGTGAATACGCAGGAAGAAATTCGCTACATCCCGTATCGAGGTATTCAGAACATCGTCGCGTTGGAAGCGGGAGTTGTTCAACAGAATGGTGTGTTGTATGTTCGCGGAAGCCGCTCGAACAACATCGGCTTCTTCGTCGATGGTGCGAACGCAACGAACCCGTATTTCAACAGCGAGAACGTCTCCTTGATCCAAGAGGCCCTTGAAGAGGTTCAGCTCCAGACCGGCGGATACACCGCAGAGCTCGGTGGAGCAGGCGGAGGACTCTTAAGGTCCACGATGCGCTCCGGAGGCACAACCTACAAAGCGTCGTTGGATATCAGCTCCGACGACTTTGCAAGTCCGGGGAAGAAATTCCTGGGCACCTCCTCATCGGGATTCCGCAATATCGTCGGTACCATAAGTGGTCCGGTTCCTTCATTTTCGCAGATCCGGTTTTTCGTTGCTGGAAAATCGGAGTTCCGGCGGAACGACCAGAATATCTGGATCACCCCCTTCAAGTTTGAGAACCTTGTGACCAACCTGGATAACGGTGCCAAAGCAGCCGGCACACCGCTCCCGGGCCCCATTGAGTTCCAGGAGAACTATCTCTACAACAATTATACTGACAACCTTGACTTCCAGGGGAAAGCGACTGCTGATTTTAATCCCTTTAAGATCGCATTGTCGGGGAGCTACTCTTTGTCGTATGCTCCTTTGGGCGGTGAATGGCCGAATGCTCTGACCTTCTACTTTAACCAAGGGAAGAATCAGCAGCGTAAGACCGAGATTGGATTCGTCAATGCCCGTCTCACGCACATCCTGAATCCAACGACTTACTACGAAGTCGGAATCTCTGCTCAACAGAGAAAGTTCGTCGCATATGACGAAGAGTTCAAAAGCAATTGGAAGGCATATGTAGACAGTTCCTCGAACCAAGGCAGAGGATGGGAAGCCAAGTACCAAGGTCCATCGAGATATCTTGTCATTAACAGCTTCTCGATTGCCGACCCCAATGAGCCTATCAACAGCTACAGCAAGAACAAGCAATTTGGAATCGGAGCAACCGTCGATTTTACATCCCAGGTAAATGCAAACTGGGAGCTCAGAGTTGGTGGTACGCTTGATACCTGGACCATGAGAAACTGGTCCGTGGGGAATATCCGTTCGTATCTTGAGTATGAGAACGGAATCGATGGAAAAACCCCTCGCTATAATCTGAGCGCTCCAGGCCTCACAGCGGCCCAGATCGACAGCATCAAGCTCGACCGTCGTGTGAACCTGCATCGTCGCGGCGGAATGAGTTTCTTCGGTTATGATGTTGATGGAAAGCAAGTGGACGATGGGCCTGATGCTCCTTTCAAGCCTCTTTCCGCATCGGCCTATGTCCAGAATAAGTTCGAGTTCAAAGACCTCATCCTGAACTTTGGTCTCCGCTACGAGTACATCGATACGAAAGCGAAGATGCCGGATAACCTCGAGAATCCAACGAACTACAATGCGAACCTTGACCTTCTCGATGAATCAACCCTCGTCGAGCGGGAACCGTTTGCGTACCTTTTGCCCAGGATCAACTTCTCGTTCCCTGTGACAGACAGAACGGTGTTCTTTGCTCAATACGGCAAATATATTCAACCGGTGTCTCTGAACCAGGTCTATACAAGCTCGGTGAACCTGAGCAACGTGACAGGGCTTGACACGCGATCACCGTATGGGTATTTTGGCCAGTTCGCAGGATTCACGGCAAGCCCGGAAAGGACGACAAAATATGAGGTCGGTATCCGGCAATTGATGGCGGATAACTTCGCTTTGACCGTCACCGGATTCTACAATGACCTGCGCGACCAGCTCCTCCAGGGCCGTATTTACTCTTCGTCAGGCAGCTTGCTGTTCGCCGGGTGGGTAAATGACGACTTTGGAACGACAAAAGGTCTCGAGCTGACTCTTGAAGTTCGAAGAACTGAAAGGCTGGCCGCGAAAGTGAACTACACTCTTTCAGATGCCCGCGGAACCGGATCTTCGATCAATTCTTCCCGGGTTGTCGTGAGCGATGCTCTCGCACGCTATCCGAATTTCACAAGCATTCTTGACCAGAACCAGGCGCATCGCGGCACAGTGATGATTGACTACCGCTTTGCGAAAGGAGATGGAGGTCCGGTGCTCGAAGGTATGGGACTAAACCTCCTCTTGACGTTCAACAGCGGACATCCCTATACGAAGTTGTCCGACAAGAACTACAGTGGTCAAACGACCCCATGGAACATCGGTGTTCGCATGTTGGGCGATGTGCGGAACAGGTTCCCGATTGAACCGATTAACAACTCCACCACTCCCTGGGTGTTCAACATTGACCTCGTGTTCAACAAGGTCTTCTATCAGCTTCCTGGGTTTACGGTGGAAGCGTACGTCAACGTGCTGAATCTTCTGAATACGAAGCACATTATCAACGTGTATCCGACGACTGGTACCGCCCAGGATGATGGATGGTTGAGAAATCCTGCTGCGAGCACCATGATTGCAGGCGACCCGTTGTATGCGCCTTTCTACAGGGCCATTAACCTTGACAACCGCTGGGCCATGTATAATCAGGCGGGCGTCGACGTGTATGGTACACCACGACAGATTCGCGCTGGAATCCGGATTGAGTACTAAGCGTACGCTCGGCAGATTTGAAGAGAACCTCCGAGCATCAAGCATAAGATCAAATGAAGGAGTTTGGTATGCCAACTAACAGATTGATGCGTTTCATCATACTCTCCCTTGGTCTGACAGCGATTTTCTCTGTCGCGACGATTGCCGGCGAAGGAGAGGGTGGAGACAAAAAGGGAAAGCAGCAGCTTTCGAAGACAAGCGCGCTTTCAAATGAGGAGAAGTACAAGGTGCTGAATATCAATAACCTCAGCACGTGGATGAAGAACGATGGACTCTCCAATCACTCTCCCGACGGAGATAATGGTATGTATTATCCCCGAGGAACGAAGTGGCTCATCTACGAAGACGGCCTCGTTTGGGGCGGCAAGGTGTTCCGTGATGCAGCCAAAACCATCCCGGGTCCTTTTTCGCAAACGATCCGTATGGGTGGATCCCACTACCGTTCAGGTACGGTGAATGGATGGATCAATGGGAGTGGTACCTCAGGAACAGGACAAGACCAAAATGATGTTCTCACTCGTACGTTTCGAATTAGAAGAGACTACAAAGTGATCCCGGAATCAGAGCTGATTCGCGACGCCGCGGAGTCGTTCGAAAAACCCGTAGCCGAAGTTACAGCGAGTGAATTGGCCCAGGTGCTGGACTTTTATGACAAAGACTGGAAGGATTGGGCCCTCGTGGTTCCCAGAGGTGCCCCGTTTATCGATCGTAATGGCAACGGGGTGTACGATCCACCGCCGGCGTTCAATTATGATCCGGCCGTAGGGACATTGTTCACACACGACAGCCTTATTACACAGGGGAGAGATGAGCCAGGCGTCGCCGGAGCGGATCCCAATTCACCGGCAGATCAAGTGCTCTGGTGCGTGTTCAATGACCTTGCACGCGCAACAACGGTCGCTTTGAATGGGTCAGAGCCTATTGGTTTGGAAATACAGGCTACTACATGGGGGTACAAGAGAACCGATGCCCTTGGAAATCTCTACTTCAAGCGCTACAAGTTCATCAATAAGGGCGGTGTCGATGTGGATGGTGCAGGGACCAAAGGAACGTTTTACATCGACAGCATGTACGTTGCACAATGGTCCGACCCCGACCTTGGTAATGCAGGTGATGACGTTATTGGATCTGATTCCACATTGAGTCTTGGTTTCATCTACAACGGCTATCCCGTCGATAATGAATATCAAAAAGTAAGTCTCGCTCCTCCCTCGGCGGGGTATGACTTCCTCCAGGGGCCGCTTGTTGTAGCTCCTGGCGACTCAGGAGTTTTTGGCCTCAAGAAGATTTACGGCTACAAGAATCTTCCGATGTCCGCGTTCACATGGTTCGCGGCAAGCGCGGCATACTCTGATCCGCCATCTCCGTACGCTACCGGCACACTCCGCTGGTGGAAGATGTTTCGTGGATTTGTTCCCCTTGACGGGCCAGACGTCCTGTATCCTTTGCCCCCGGGAATGCCTAACACGCGGTTCAGTCTTTCCGGTGACCCTGTTGCCGGGACTGGACATCTTGACGGCCAGGGAACTGCATGGTCCTTTATACCCGGTGATCGTCGACTGATCATGACCTCGGGACCTTTCTCGATGGTGCCTGGTGACACGCAGGAAGTTGTCATGGGCGTCGTAGCTGGCATAGGCGCGGATAGAATCTCGAGCGTCGCGGTCATGCGCTTCAACGACCGGTTCGTGCAAAACACGTTCAACGACCTATTCGTTGTGCCACAGTCCCCCGCAAGTCCCGCGGTGAAGTATTCCGAACTTGACGGGGAAATCGTTCTGGAATGGGGCTCCAATGTCAATCGGGTTCAACAGACCGAAACGACGGTCAGCAACCCCGGTGCTTATGTATTTGAGGGGTACAATGTTTACCAACTCCCCAGCGCTGGCTCACCGATTTCTGATTGGGTGCGTATAGCGACATTCGACCTTCCGACGGACCCTGCGGTTATCACAGACGAACAGGCCGACCAATCAGGGGTCATTCTTTTCAAGCCCGTGCAGTTTGGGTCGAACTCGGGCCTGAAACGATATGTCTCTCTCAAACGAGATTATGTGAGGGATATCGACAGGCTCTATAACGGGCAGGAATACTACTACGCAGTTACGGCTTATTCCCGCACTACAACGGGATATCTGCCGGCCACTTTGGAGTCTTCACCGACAATCTTCGCTCTTCGTCCGCAGTCTCCGCAACCCGGAGTCGTATATTCCACAAAGTCGGGTAGCGGGCTGACGATTAGCCATACGAATGGAATTGGTGATGTACCCATAGAGGTAGCAGTAGTCGATCCCTCTCAAGTCACGGGTCAATCCTATACGATTGGTTGGTCCGGTCAACCAGACAGGTTTCATGGGTTCACAGAAGATCCCGTTAACAGTCCGGCCACTTGGAACTTCACTATTGATGGCACCTTGAATGCAGCAGCAACCGCGCTGTCATACGACATCACAGTGAACAACATTTCAAACCTTGCTGGCCCGATTACAGGAATCTACTTCGATACAACCGGGACGGCCGGTGCCTTCAAGAATATCGGCTACACGGTTACGCTCGGTAATGCCCATGCCAGCGGAAAGTGGACTACCACTGATGGCACTCAACCGCTGACCGCTGCCCTTGTGCAGGCTCTGACAGCGGGAAATGTGTATGCGACGATTATTACAAGCGTTGACACGGTCCAGGCTCAGATGGATGTGACGAACTACCCATACTATATCAACAGAGGATCGACAACGCTGTTTACATTCCAGCAGAACTACAGTCAGGACGAAACGTACCCCATCTTCGATGGTCTACAGGCGAAGATTGGGCAGCCCGTCTGGAGCAATCCGGCAGACTATTCACTCGCACAAGACCCGGCCAATGTCGGTGACGGTCTGTTGTCCTATAGCGGTTTCGGCTACTCTTATTCGTCTCTCTTGCCGCAAACGACGAATACGACGACTCAGACGGATCTTGTGACCGACCTCGAATTCAGGTTCACGGGTGTTCGTGCAACACGACCAAACGGGACATTCGCGGAAGACACCGTGATTGTTTCCGGAGGGTCGATAGCAACCGTAACCAGTTCGAATGCGGCGACGATTATTCGTTTGAGAGTGCCTTTCGAACTCTGGGAGGTCGACGCAGGGACGGGGCGGAACAGGCAGATTAACGCAGTGGTCCGCGATCGAAATGCTGACGGAGCCTCTCCATGGGGTAGCGGCGGAACACCCTTATACATCCGATTGGCTGGAAACGGTCGGGCGTATATCGGAGCAGTTTCAACACCTTACACCGCGGATGCGACTGCTGCCGGTGTTACGGCCGTTCCGCGGGATAATCCCAAAGGGACATGGATATTCGCACCTGGGGTTACCTCGGCTGACAGGCCCAAGTGGCGGACGGGAGATGTCACGCGTGTGAAGATTTCCAATCCTTCAGTTCCGGCCACAGAGACCTTCTCGTTCACGGCTCCGGCGCCTGTCGCCTTCAACACCGCTACAGCGAAGGCCGATGTTCAGAAGGTGGGCGTGTTCCCGAATCCTTATTATGGATTCAATCCTGCAGAAACGAATAGATTTAACCGGTTCGTAACATTTAATTTCTTGCCAGATCGTGCGACCATCAGAATCTTCAATCTGGCGGGGCAACTGGTGAAAACGTTGGTGAAGGATCCCGTTCAGACTCCGGGCCAGTTCATGCGCTGGAATCTCACGAACCAGTACAACTTCCCGGTTGCGAGCGGTATCTATATTGTCCACGTTGATATGCCTGAGCTTGGAACCTCCAAAGTTCTTAAGGTCGCTGTCATCATGGAACAGGAAGTACTCGACGTTTTCTAGAAGACCCTGATTGCCACCGGCGTGCGGCACACGTGGCCGCACGCTGGGATCACACAACCAAAGGTTGAAGGAGAAATATGATGAAAACAAAACTGATCGCCGCTGCTCTTGTTGTGAGCGTGGTGCTCATGGTGGTTCCGCAGACCGTTGCGCAAAACAAACGCATTGGGACCGCTGCGGCAACAGAGCTCCTGATTCCCACAGGAGCCCGCGATTTTGCCATGGGTGGCTCCACCATTTCAAACTCCACCGGCTTGGAATCGATCTACTGGAATCCGGCCGGGCTTGGAAGGCTTCGCTCATCGACAGAAGCAATGTTCTCAAGTCTTACCTGGATTGGCGACGTTGATGTCGCCTTCGGGGCTGTTGGATCTCAGTTCGGTGATTTTGGTACGGTCGCTTTCAGCGTAAAGTCCGTCGGCTTCGGCGACATTGCGTTGACCACCGATGATGATCCCGAGGGCCGTTCGGGCCGGATCTTCTCACCGACGTACGTGACAATCGGCCTTTCCTACGGCCGCGCGTTGACGGATGCGATTTCTGTCGGTGGATCTCTCAAGCTGGTGTCGGAACAGATCGACCGCGTCAACTCATCGGGTTTTGCGCTTGATTTCGGAGTGCAATATTCGGGCCTTGCCGGCATCAATGGACTGCAGATCGGTGTTGCGGTGAAGAACATCGGCCCCCAGATGCAGTTCGAAGGTTCCGGGTTGCTCAGAGACGCGTCTTCCTCGGAAGGCCGCAGACCCGAGCAGAAGTATAGCACGATCGCGGCTGCGTTCGAACTTCCCTCCACTGTCGAAATTGGGCTCTCTTATATGTCGAGTATCAGGGAGAATATCAATTACACAGTTGGTGGATCCTTTGCGAACAACAATCTGTACGTGGATGAATTCCGAATTGGCGGCGAGCTGAGCTATGGGCTCCAATCGTTGACCCTGTTTGGCCGCGTTGGCACCAATTTCGTTCCTCAGGCAAAGCTCCTCGGAGCTGATTCCGATAAGAGCGAAGATGAAAATATCTTCGGCCCGTCGTTTGGCCTCGGTGTCCGTTATGCAACAAGCGGCATCGATGTGACCGTGGATTTTGCCTACAGAACGGTCCAGTTCTTTGACGGGAACTCAGTCATCGCCGTGAAGTTTGGCTTCTAAGATGTAGCGTGTTTGGCTGCAGATGGAGAAGGCTGCCTTCCACAAAAGGCAGCCTTTTCTTTTGCTTATTCCGCCCCACCTCTTGTGTAAGGAAGCAATCATGAAGTTTCGGTTTTTTCTCTTCTTCGCCATTTTTTCCCTTATTATCCTTCTTCCACTCAGCCGTTTGGTGTCCCAGAGCTCTGTTCCTGTGCAGTTGAGGGAAGTTGCAACTCACCTGCCGAACAGCCTGACCGTCATGAATCTTGCTCTCCAGCCGGGATTCGAGGATCTCACAACTCTGGCCATGCTTCGCTCCGTGCGCGGCGCAAAGGTAGTTTCGGTATTTTGCACCAATGGTGAATCCGGCGACAGTGATGTGAGGAACCAATATCCGAGCCAGCTCGCTGCGACACTCCGTGAAGAGGCCTATCAGGCAAGCTCTGTGCTGGAAGGGGAAGTGCGGTTTCTGAATCTTGAAGATCCGGGTGCCTCTGCATCCGAGTCGGATGTGTGGGAACGTTGGTCCAAAGAGTCACTTATTGCCACATTGGAGAAACTCGTCCTTGAGGTCAAGCCGGATATTATCGTTATTGCCGGCGATCCCCGAGTGAAGGGAAAAAGCCCTCTCCGGGATGCTCTCGCTTCTCTTGTTCTCGAAGTGAGAGACTCACTCATGTCAGGTGTGAATCGTGAGGGTCGGCTCCCGCGGGGGACTCATGAGCGCTGGGATGTGAGGCGTGTGTTCGCCGAAGTGAAACGGGGTGGTATCAGTCTGGACTATTCCAAGGTAACAGGTCCATTGGCGTTGCTTGCCCGCAAGCGGGCAGCGGAAGCAATTGAGCGATATCCCTCCTTGGCTCATCAGCAATCCGTCTGGAGGCGATCGAACCCTCTTCGGTACGAGCTGCTGTATGGCTCGCTGCCAAAGGCTTCTACCGTGAAGATGCTGGATCAGGGACTTGGTTCTGCGCCGGGGAAGCCGCTGGATCAAATCCACGCGGCTCTCGCGCGCTTGAGCTCCGAACTTGTCGCTAACGTGGGAAGTTCGGCAAAGTTTCGGTCCTCAAGGATGAAGATGTTGAAGGGGGTGGTTTCGTTGATAGATTCTGTCGACGGCCGATTTTCACAGCCTCTTCGGCCGACGCCGCGCCAAAGAAAGCATCTTATTTCGTGGAAGAGGTCATTGGAGCAATTGAGGAACCTTCTTCTCGATGTTCAAGTGCATTTTTCGATTGAGCATACAGTTCTTTCACCAAGGCAGCTAGCTCATCTCACCATTGACTCCGTCAGTGGACCGCCTCTGAAGGGAAGGCTGGAGATTCTGTTCCCTTCTATTGAAGATGATTGGATTATCGACGAGGCTCGGGAGCGTCTTCTTCCTCTTCGAACGGGAGTTGCCTATAGAATCGTATCGCCTGAGAAGCCCGACTATCACCTTCCAGCCGACCTCTTTGGTTTGGAACGCACTTCACCCCGGTATGATTTTTCCTTCTTCATCCTCCATCGGGGAGCCACTCGGGAAGAGAGTTTTGCTGTGCGGACAGTCATTCCATTGCTTTTTTCGCCAAGGCACACTCTTGATATCCTTACGCCGATGGTGAAAGCGGATGAAGGTGCTGAGGTCATAGTTCGGTTTACGAATAACACCTATGACGGTGTCGCAGACAGGATACGCATTGAGAGCGACTTGGTCGAAGGAGAGGGAAGTAACTTTCGGGCGTCGACGAAGGGCTCCTCCTTTACAGATACACTGAAGCTTCATTGGAAGCAGGCGCTGAAGGATACTTCGATGATCATTCCGCTCTCCATCGGATCTGTGCATGTGATGAATGTCGCGGTGAGGAGTTTTCCGGTCACCGTCGGGAGGCGAGATTCGATCAGTATTGTTACGCCATTCCCGTTTGGAACAACGGTTCATGCGCTGAGGGACATTGGCGCGCAAGCTTCGGTAGTCTCGCCGGGGAGCATCGCAACGCAGCCGATAGGTGCCTTGGTGGTTGACGAGCGTTCCCTTTCCCTCCTGAGGGTTGATGGAACAACACGCTCTGAAATCCGCTCGTTTGCCTCTCGAGGGGGGCATGTGATCATTCTGAGGCAAGAGGAGGATGACTGGAATGCTAATCCCCTTCTTTCGGGGGTTCAACTGGAACGGACGCATGAATTTGGAGCTGCAACGGAGGCAACATTCAATGATGCGAACCGCCTTTTTCGCTTTCCCAATGCTGTTGATAGTTCATTATGGGACTCATGGCTCTTCTTTCGGGCATATCACCGGGTGACCGTTCCAGAGAGTGGAAGTGTCGAAGTGGTTCTTCGGCAGGCAGAAACCGGATACCCGATGATTGTTACCGAGAAAACGGGAAAAGGGAGGATCACGTATGTTGATTTGGATTTAAAGCATCAAATGATGAACTTGCATCCGGGAGTACTACGATTGTTCGCCAATATCATCAGCAATAGAGAATAACGCCTGAGGACTTCATGAAAAAGATTGGAATGTTCATATTCGTTGCTGGCATCTTCGCGTCCACGGCGTCTTCACAGATCCTGTTGACGAGCTCCCCGTTCACCATGAACTTCGACTATGCGAGGTTTCGCCACAGTGACAGCACCACGTATGTGGAATTCTATTTTGCTGTTTTTCCTCACCTGACGACTTACCGGCCTGTTGGAGATGCGTTTGAAGGAACTATTTTCCTCAACACCGAAATTTCGAGCAAGCAAACGGGAGAAGTGGTCAGGCGAGATCGCCGAAGGATTCCCCTGAGCGCAAGAGACAGCGCCGGGATCGCAGCCGGCTCGACACTGATCTCGCAAATGGGATACTCGCTTCCTTTTGGAGAGTATGTTTTCCAGATCACGGCGTCCGATTCGCTCGATCCTTCCCGATCCGATACCGTCAGGATCTCGAGCACCATGGAGCCATTGGGGCCGGGACTTGCAGCGAGCGACCTCGAACTGTGCTCAAATATTCGTGAGTCGTCCGACAAGGAGAACCTTTTCTATAAGAACTCGTTTGACGTCGTCCCGAATCCCACCCTTCTCTTCGGTACGAGCAACCATCCCGTCATTTTTCATTATTTTGAGCTCTACGACATTGATCCGGATAAGGAATACGTGCTGCGTACGCTGATTCTCGATGACGCGCGGAAACCCATCCAGGAAAATGCCAAGAAGCGGAAGTACAAGATAAGAAACTCGGTGGAAATCGGGACCACCAACATTGTGAAACTCAAGTCCGGTAAATACTACTTTCAGGCTCTGATCCTGAGCCCGTCTTCCGAACCGATTACCAAAACGGAAAAAGTGTTCTATGTGTATAATCCCCGGGTTGCCGCGCCTGTTCTTTCGGATGCAAAACTGGTTGAATCGGAGCTCGGCGGCCTGACCCCTGATGAACTCGCAGAGGAATTCAGAATGGCGCAGTACCACGCGACGAAAGATGAAATCAAGACCTTTGCTCAGATCACATCGCCGGACGGGCGGAGGGAATATCTCTCTGCGTTTTGGGCCGAAGTGGCAAAAGGAAAGGGTGGTCGTCCCGGGATTACCCGCACGGAATATCTCGACCGGGCCCGCAAGGCAAACGAACGTTTTCGTGCTTTCAATCGCCCGGGATGGTCGACAGACAGGGGTCGCGTGGCAATTCTGTACGGAGAGCCGGATGACACGGAGAGATATCCCAGCACCACGGAGGTTGCTCGACCGTATGAGATATGGCGGTACTTTAACATCGAAAACGGCGTTTCGTTCATCTTTGTCGATCGCACCGGTTTCGGGGAATACACCCTTGTCCATTCAACGAAACGGGGAGAACTCTGGGACGACGATTGGTCGCGCTTGCTGCAATAGCCGGTTTACTTCTTTGCGTACCGGGACTCCAGGCTCAGGATACCCTTTTTGTTGAGGAGAGTTTTTTTGGATCGTTTGGCAACGCAGCCAGGATAGCGGTTGACGCGAGCGGCACAATCTACGTTCTTGACGATGCGAGACATACGCTCTCGCTGTTTTCAGAGCGGGGCACTCATCAGCGTCTTGTGGGTGGGTACGGCTGGGACGCCACCACTCTCGATCGGCCCACGGGGGTCGCTACGGATGGGCTGACAATCTACGTTTCAGACTACGGGAACCACCGGATTGTCCGGTACGACCGCAATCTTGTCTTTCTTTCAGCGTTATCGACCCGCGATACTTCAATTTCCTCCGCACAGTTTGGCTACCCTCTCGGCCTCGCTCTGTCGAAACAAGGAGATCTTTTCGTTCTCGATGGAGAGAATCTCAGAGTCGTCCAATTCGACAGCCGGTCGGGGTTTGTCCGCTCTTTTGGCTCCCTTGAAGCAGGTGAGGGCAGGCTCCAGCGTCCACTCGAAGTGGCCGTTTCGGAAGATGACAAGGTTCTTGTGCTCGAGCCCGACCGCATAGCGCAATTCGACTACGCAGGGAATTTTCTGAGCTCCATCGGCCGGGGAACATTCACGGGCGCAAAGGGCATGGCGGTGGGCCGCAGGGGTATTATGGTTGTTGCCAATGACACTCTCCATCTGTTCGATTCGAAGGGATCAGTACGATGGGCGATGGCAGCGTCGGAAATTCTCTCGGAATATTCTCTCGCTCCCTTGCAGGATGTGGCGATGTGGAAAGATCGCCTCCTCATCGTCTCTCCAAGCCGCGTAGGCATTTTCCGGATGGAGCCCGCGTCACGTTAAACAGTTGACATTTTCTCGCTTTTCCTCTATTTTGCACGCACTTGTGCCCCCCGATTTCAAATTTCTATTTTGAGGAGGTTTTATGGCAGCGCGAAGCGTTAACAAGGTTATTCTCATCGGAAATCTGGGGAAAGACCCGGAGCTGCGCTATACCAGCAGCGGAGTCGCGGTTGCGACGTTCAGCATTGCGACGAATGAATCGTGGAAAGACGTTGATGGCAACCTTCAGGAAAGAACACAATGGCATAACATTGTTGCCTGGAGGAAGCTTGCAGAAATCTGCGGAGAATACCTGAAAAAAGGGGGGAAAGTGTATGTTGAAGGTCGGCTCCAGCACAGGAATTATGACGACAAAAACGGGGTCAAACGGTATGTGACGGAAGTGGTCCTCGATGAGATGGTTATGCTCGACTCCAGGGGAGGCGGAAGCCCATCAATGGAATCGGGTCCATCGCCCGCGCAAGAAGAGCATCCCGCCGAGAAGGCCGACGATCTGCCTTTCTAAAGAATACTTCCTCGGTTTCCGGAACTCCCCGGAGACCGAGGCTTCATTCCTCAAAGAATTCCCTTGAACCTCAAGCGCCGAATAGCACTCTCCCTGCTCCCGCTGTTCATTGTTTTCGCATCAAGTTCAACTTGTCTTCAGGCTCTTGCCCAGCAACGCTCGCTGGGGAAGAACGGAATGATAGTTTCGGCAGATTCGATCGCCAGCGCTGTAGGCGTGGAAATCCTCAGGAAGGGGGGGAATGCCGTTGATGCAGGTGTGGCGGTTGGATTTGCTCTGGCGGTTACTTTCCCCCTCGCCGGAAATATCGGAGGGGGAGGATTTATGGTCATCAGGTTGGCCGACGGTCGTGCGACGACCATTGACTTTAGAGAAAAAGCGCCTGCAGGGGCAACACGCGGCATGTACCTCGACCGTCGTGGTGCTTTTGTATCGGCAAGAAGCCAGAAGGGACCTCTGGCCTCAGGGGTTCCGGGCTCGGTTGCAGGATTACTTTACGCATTAGACCGCTACGGTACGATGAGGCGCTCTGCGGTTCTCCGGCCGGCGATCTCCCTTGCGCGGGACGGGTTTGTCATCAGAAATCGGTTTCTGGCAAGGGAAATATCTTCAAATGTCGATCTTTTCAAGCGATACCCCGCCGGTCTGCCGGTCTTTACACGGAACGGCAAGCCACTTGGCCTGGGGGATACACTGAGACAATCCAGCCTTGCTGCAACGCTCGAACGTATCAGGAACAGCGGGAGAGACGGATTCTATAAAGGTGAAACTGCCGCACAGATCAAACGGGAAATGGAGAAATATGGTGGAATAATTACCCTGGAAGACCTCGCCGGATATTCTGTTGCAGAACGCATACCCGTCAAAGGATCGTATCGGGGGTATCAGATCATTTCCATGGGTCCTCCGAGTTCCGGAGGCGTCGTTCTGATCGAAATGCTCAACATTCTTGAAGGCTTCAATCTTCGCAAGACGGGATATGGGTCTCTTACCACGGCAAACATCCTCGGTGAGACGATGAAGATCGCTTATGCCGACAGGGCGCAATTTCTCGGTGATCCGGATTTTGTCTCGGTTCCCACGGACAAGCTAGTGTCAAAGTCCTTTGCCGCAGAGAGGAGGAAACTGGTAAGGTCAGGCCGGGCAACTCCGAGCGACAAGATTTCCCACGGGGAGGTTCCCGCGGGCGAAAAGACGGAAACAACGCACTATTCCATTGTCGATCGTTGGGGCAATTGTGTAAGCGTTACAACAACCATCAACGACTTTTTCGGATGCGGCGTTCTTGTTGAGGGGGGAGGGTTCTTCCTGAACAACGAGATGGATGATTTCTCGGCAAAGCCCGGGATACCGAATCAATTTGGCCTTGTCGGAGGAGAAGCAAATGCCATTGCACCAGGGAAGAGGATGTTAAGTGCCATGACACCCACCATCGTTCTGAAAGACGATCGGCCCTATCTCGTTCTGGGAACGCCGGGGGGCTCACGCATTATTACGACAATTCTACAGATTCTCGTTAATGTCCTCGACTATGAAATGAAGCTCGAAAAAGCTGTCAACGCCCCGAGAATTCATCATCAATGGAGGCCTGACACGCTTTTTTTCGAGCGCGGCGGGCTCCCACCATCGATAAACCGCGGTCTGATCAAGAGAGGCTACATAGTCGTGGAACTCACCGGAGAGTATGGAAGGGCGGAAGGGATACTCATCTCCGACGATGGAGTGCTTGTCGGCGTTTCGGATAAGAGAGGACATGGTGCCGCCATCGGCTATTAGTTCTTGACTCTCCGGAACCGATTACCTACATTAATGCGTTGTCTTGTTCTTTCAAAGAATGCTTTGGTGTCCCGCCTAACAGCGGGATGAAAAGGGAATTCCGTGCCTCACGATCATGTGAGAAATCGGAAGCTGCCCCGCAACTGTAGTCCCTTTCCTTCCACAGAGGAAGGACCCCGACGGAACCAGTCACTGTTCAACGATGAACGGGAAGACTCGCCGGGGAGGGAGAGCCAGGAGACCTGCCAAAGCCCACGTTGTGAAGCCTTCGCGGGAAGGTGCGCATCCGGTTCGTTGATTGCCGTTGAAGCTCTGGTCCCTTTCCGCAGGCCCGAGCTTTTTCCATTTCAGGTACTTCGATGGAGCGATCATGAACCGTTTCCTGGCAGCACTCACCCCTCTTTTTTGCCTTCAGTTTCTTTCCGCCCAGAATCAGGCTGACACACTGCGAGAGTATGTTCTGAGCGAAGTGGTGGTCACCGCAACCCGATCCACGCTTCCGCTGGCTGATTCTCCTTCGCCCGTGGAAGTTTTGAGGTTGTCCGACGCTGATGCCACCGGGGGATCCACGGCAGGATCCCTGCTGCGCAGGGCCAACGGCGTGTTTTTGCGTGATCTCGGGGGATATGGCTCCCTCAAGACCGCCTTGGTTCGCGGGACAGCAGCACAGCACCTTCTGGTGCTGATCAATGGAAACAGGCTCTCATCGTTTCAAAACGGCCTCGCCGATCTTGGATTGTTGTCGCTGAGCAATGTGGATCGGATCGAAATAGTCCGCGGAGGCAGCTCGGCGCTCTACGGGGCAGACGCACTTGGCGGTGTGGTGAACATTTTCACAAGAACATCAGTCGAGGGTTTTGGGGCCCGCGTTCAGGGCGAGGGCGGGTCGTACGGCTATCAGCGATGGCTTGCCGAAGCCAGTCATCGGGAAGGCTCCATCGGAGTTCTCGGCGGTGTGACTTTAGAAGAGGGAAGGGACGATTATCAGTTTCGAATCCTTCGTCCCGGCTTGCCCGATACATCTGCAACGCGGTCGAATGCAGATTTCCGCAAACGTCAAATCCATTTTCAGGGCGATTGGGGGCCGGACAAGAGTTCTGCAGTTTCTTTGTTTGGTCAGTTTGTCCGCGCTGAAAGCGGTGTGCCGGGACCCATTTCATTCCCAAGTCCCGAAGCACGCCAGGCTGATGATATTGCCGATGTGCTCCTGAGCTATCACACGATGCCCACGACCAACCTCGACCTCTCAGTGCGCGGAGGATTCCACTATGGGCTTCAGCGCTATCGGGATCCGAATCCGGTCTTTCCCATCAAGAGCGATTATCACAATTCTTCGATATCGATCAACCCTCAGGTTGTCCTCACTCCGCAGGGGGATATGAAGCTGACCCTGGGGGCAGAATGGAGCGATGCGAGGCTCCGCGGAGGAGACTTTGAGGACATCGTCAAACGGGTGAGCACTGCCTTGTATCTTTCGGGGGAATACCATTGGACCCAGGACCGCTGGTGGGGAGACCGGCTCTCCATTTACGGGATTCTTCGCTATGACAATATTTCAGATGTTGACAGAGCCTTAACGCCGAAGGTAGGTGCCAACTTGAGGATTCTCCGAACCGGCGATGTCCGAATTCGTGGAAGTTATGGAAGAAGTTTTCGAGCACCCTCATTCAATGATCTGTACTATGTCGGGTTCAACAATCCGCTTCTCAGGCCGGAAAGGTCGACGAGCGCCGACATAGGATTGACCGCCGGATTCGATCTCGACGGTCCGCATATGGTGGAAATCACGTGGTATGCGCTGAACGTTACAGACCGCATTGTATTTGATCTCTCCATCTTCAAACCGAACAACATAGGCCGAACGGGGACGAAGGGATTCGAAGTTCGCTATTCTGCGGCAATTCTTGACGATCTCCTGGATTTCTCGATCAATTATTCTTTTGCCGACTCCCGGAAACTGAACAAAGATGGATCAAACGACCCGGCCTACGAGAAAAGACTGGCGCTCATTCCAACAAGTCTTCTCAATGCGTCCATGATCATCGACACCGGGCCGGTCAGCCTGTCTCTGTATCATTCAATGACGGGACGAAGATTTACGACGGATGACAACTCCCAGTCCCTTCCCCCGGTGCATACAACTGATGCGGGAATCTCCGTTCCAGTGGTATTGGGAATGGGGCATATGAGGGTCTCATTTTCCGTTGACAACGTTTTTGACAGGAACTATTCCCTTATGCCCGGGTATCCCATGCCCGGACGGAGGTTGAAGGCCGGAATTCGGCTCGAGTACTAAAATACTTATGAAAGGACGGATCATGAAGAGCCCACTGTTCCTCGGTGTCATCCTCATTCTTGGTGCTGCAAGTGCACGGCTTCTTCCTCATCCCCCCAACGTGACACCGGTGATGGCTTTGGCACTTGCAGGAGGAATATATCTTGACCGGCGTATCAGTCTTATCGTCCCGGTTGCAGCGATGGTGCTCAGCGACACCGTATTGGGATTTCACGCCATGATGGTTTGGGTGTACTCAGCGATAGCCCTCACCGTTTTCATCGGAACAGTGGTGGCAAAAAGGAAATCGATCGGATCAATTGTTCTGGGATCTCTTGTGGGTTCTCTTGCCTTCTTCCTGATCACGAATGCAGCCGTATGGTTTCACGGCAACGGAACGGTGTACCCAATGACGCTTGAGGGCCTTGCACTCTGTTACACGGCGGCGATCCCTTTCTACCGGAATTCCCTCCTCGGGGACCTTATGTTCACGGGGCTTCTTGTGGGGCTCTTTGAGGGATCCCTCTTCCTTCTTTGGCGTACCAAGCATGGATCAGAAACTTCCCGCTAAGTCGCGTCTTCCTCTCTTCATTCCGAACTCTGGAAGAAAGAAGGCGTGATTCCTATTTCCAGAATGGAATCAGCCCGAAACTTGAGCTTTCAGCGTTTTTTTGCCCTTTTTTTTGGTCCATTTCTTGTTCTGATAACGAAATCATTCTATATTTGAGGGAGTACATTCCCCCGTTCCTCTCTCAAACTTCGCAAGGAGCCCCGATGCCGCAGGCATCTCACGTCAGTTTCTTTGACACTGTTTGCAGCAACTTTGATCGTGCAGCCGCATACACGGAACATCCCAAGGGGCTTCTCGACCAGATCAAGGTGTGCAACAGCATCTATCATTTTCAATTCCCCATTCAAGTGGGAGAAACGTACGAGGTGGTCTCTGCCTGGAGAGTGGAGCACAGCCAGCACAAGCTCCCGACCAAAGGAGGGATCCGATACAGCGAGGAGGTCACGGAGGATGAGGTCAAGGCCTTGGCTGCGCTGATGACCTACAAGTGTGCAATTGTTGATGTTCCTTTTGGCGGTGCGAAAGGGGGCGTTAAGATCGATCCGAAGAAGTACACGAGCGTCGAGCTGCAGCGGATTACACGCCGTTATACCGCCGAGCTTGTCAAAAAGAAGTTCATCGGACCCGGCATCGATGTTCCGGCTCCCGACTATGGGACTGGTGCTCGTGAAATGGCATGGATCATGGATACGTATCAGGCGTTGACGCCCGACAGTATCGACGCGGCGGCCTGCGTGACGGGCAAGCCGGTCAGCCAGGGCGGGATCCGCGGCCGGAAGGAAGCAACGGGGCGGGGGGTCTATTTCGGCATACGGGAGGCCTGCGACATTGCGGAAGACATGAAAGGACTCGGCCTCAGCAAGGGGCTTGAGGGGAAGAAGGTTGTCGTTCAAGGGTTGGGGAACGTGGGGTATCATGCGGCGAAATTTCTTCAGGAGGGAGGAGCTGTTATCGTTGGACTGGCTGAATATGAGGGCGCCATCTACAATCCACAGGGACTTGACATCGATGCCGTGGTCAAGCACAGAACCGAGACACGGTCTATTCTCAGCTTTCCCGGTGCAACGAATATCCCGAACAGCAAAGATGCTCTTGAACTGGAGTGCGATATCCTGGTTCCTGCCGCGTTGGAAAACCAGATCAACGGCGACAATGCGCCGAAGATTAAGGCAAAGATCATCGGAGAAGCGGCAAACGGCCCCATCACGGCGAGCGGCGAAGGGATTCTCGTGAAAAAGGGAATTATGATCTTGCCGGACATGTACCTCAATGCCGGAGGCGTGACAGTCTCCTATTTCGAATGGTTGAAAAACCTGCAGCACGTTCGGATGGGCCGTATGGGCCGGCGCTTTACAGAACGGTCGATGGGGCAGGTGTTTGACGTTATCGAGAAAGCCACAGGAAAATCTCTTTCGGATTCTCAAAGAGCCAATCTTGTGAAGGGCCCTGATGAGGAAGATCTGGTCAACTCGGGCCTCGAAGACACCATGATCAACGCCCACCATGAAGTCCGGAAGATCTGGAAGAGCGTCAAAGGCATTGATCTCCGAACCGCCGCATTTATCGATTCAATCAACAAGATCGCTACATCATACATGGAATTGGGAATTTTCCCCTAGGTTTGTTGCAGCAGTGCCTCTCAAATCAACACCTTCACATGAACCTCAAGGGACATTCAGGCCCTGACGGGCTATTGCGGTGTCCTTTTCTCAAGGAGAAATGTTATGTCTGATTATGCCAAAGACTTCATGATGCACGTGAAGTCCAAAAACCCGAATGAACCCGAATTCCTTCAGGCCGTTCAGGAAGTGGTCGAGTCGCTGAGCCTTGTTCTCGAGCGCTATCCTGAATATCGGTCGGCAAAGATTCTCGAGCGCGTAGCAGAACCTGAGCGCGTGATCATGTTTCGCGTTCCCTGGATGGATGATCAAGGGCAAGTACAGGTCAACAGGGGCTTCCGGATAGAGATGAACAGCGCCATCGGGCCGTACAAGGGTGGCCTGCGGTTTCACCCCTCGGTCAACATCGGGATTCTGAAGTTTCTTGCCTTTGAGCAGGTGTTCAAGAACAGTCTCACCACTCTGCCCATGGGCGGCGGAAAAGGCGGTTCTGATTTCGATCCAAAAGGAAAGAGCGACAATGAAGTGATGAGATTTTGTCAGAGCTTCATGAGCGAACTTTACAGGCACATTGGGTCCAACACTGATGTGCCGGCCGGAGATATCGGGGTCGGCGGACGTGAAATCGGCTACATGTTTGGCCAATATAAGAAGCTCCGAAATGAATTCACCGGCGTTTTGACGGGCAAAGGGCTGAACTGGGGAGGGTCTCTGATTCGGCCTGAGGCGACAGGTTACGGTGCAGTCTATTTTGCCGCAGAAATGCTTGGAACCCGCGGTGAGACTCTCCAGGGCAAAACCTGCCTCGTTTCCGGCAGCGGCAATGTGGCTCAGTACACCGTGGAGAAGCTGCTGCAGCTGGGAGCGAAACCCGTCACACTCTCCGACTCCAATGGATACATCTATGACCCGGAGGGGATCGACAAGAAGAAGCTCGATTTCGTGATGGATCTGAAGAATGTCCGGCGTGGCCGCATCAAGGAATACACTGAGAAGTTCAAGGGAGCCACGTTTACCGCACTCGATTCCAAAATGGACCACAATCCCCTTTGGAGTCATAAGGCTCAATGTGCTTTTCCAAGTGCGACGCAAAACGAAATCAACGGCAAGGATGCCCAGAATCTGGTCAAGAACGGGGTCTACGTCGTGGCCGAAGGCGCAAACATGCCCACGACCATCGACGGGGTCAATGTGTTCCTCGATGCCAAGATCCTGTACGGTCCGGGTAAAGCCGCCAATGCCGGCGGAGTTGCGACATCCGGTCTGGAAATGGCCCAGAACAGCATGAGGTATTCCTGGACGCGGGAGGAAGTTGATACCCGCCTGCATATGATCATGAAGAGCATTCACAAGACGTGCGTCGACGTCGCCGAAAGGTTCGGCACGCCGGGGAACTATGTGAACGGCGCGAATATCGGCGGATTCCTGAAGGTCGCCGATGCCATGATCGATCAGGGTCTCGTCTAGGCTGAGGCTTCTCGTTCATCGAATCGGAGTGGAGCAATCCACTCCGATTTTGTTATTATCCATGCGAATGAAAGATCCGATGATAAACAACAACGTACCACGCGGAGTTCATTCTTTCGGCATCGAACAGGATGAAGGAACCCGTTTCCCCGGATTCCAGAATCTGATGCGGAAAAGAATCCGTGATGTGTTGTTGGTTTCGAGCATGTACGATCTTTACCTTTTTGAAGAGGATGGACGCCTCTACGAGTTGATCCTCAATGAGTATCAGGGCCTTCAGCTGAGCCATTCTCCCGAATTGACCCGTGTCTCGAGCGGCCGGGAAGCAATTGAACTTGCGCAGGAAGAGCGACGGTTTGACCTCATTATCACCACGCTCCATATTGAAGACATGACATCCCTCCGGCTGGTCCAAATGGTCCGCGAGGCCGGCCTCGATATCCCCGTTGTCCTTTTGGCATATGATAATCGCGAACTGAAGGATCTCCTGACGTATCATGATATTTCCATGTTCGACGGAGTATTCATCTGGCAGGGCGATTTCCGTCTCATTATTGCCATTATCAAGCATTTGGAAGATCGGATGAATGTTGAGCATGATACTCGCTCTGTTGGCGTGCAATCGATTATCCTCATCGAAGACAACGTCCGCTATTACTCTTCCTACCTTCCCATCATCTATTCTGAAGTGCTGAACCAATCGCAGCGGCTGATTCAAGAGGGAATCAACCTGACCCATCGGTATCTCCGCATGAGGGCGCGCCCGAAGATCCTTCTTTGCAAAACTTATGAAGAAGCAATGGAGTACTTCCTCAAATATGAGGATCACATTCTGGGCGTGATTTCCGACATCGACTTTCCCAAGAACGGAGTTGCTGAACCAAAAGCCGGACTTCTGTTCGCCAAAGAGGTCAAGGCGCATTACTCCGACATTCCCATTCTTCTCCAGTCGACAACCAGCGAATATCGGCAGGCGGCGAACGATCTGGGTGCCTCATTCGCCCTCAAAGATTCCCCGACCCTTTTGCTGGAATTGCGCAACTATATGACGGCATATTTCAGTTTCGGAGATTTTGTTTTTCGGACGCTCGGCGGGGAGGAAGTAGCCAGGGCAAGCAACCTGAAAACGCTCGAAGAACAGCTCCGCTATGTCCCGGAGGAGAGCATTGAATATCACGCCGAACGGAACCATTTTTCGCGATGGCTCAAGGCGCGCACCGAGTTTTGGCTTGCATATCAGCTTCGTCCACGCAAAGTCAGCGACTATGGATCGGTTGAGGAGCTGCGGCAGGATCTGATACGTTCGCTCAAGGAATACCGCAAGGCCCGCGGGCAAGGTGTTATTATTGATTTTTCAAAGGATTCGTTCGATCCTGCGAGCGATATGGCCCGCATCGGCGGCGGATCGCTGGGAGGCAAGGCGCGCGGCCTCGCATTTGTCAATGAGCTCATCAACAGCTATGGCATGAAGGATGTGTTTGAGGGGGTCCGGATCAGTGTGCCCCCAGGGGTCATTGTCGGTACGTCCGTGTTCGATCAGTTTATCGAGGAAAACAATCTCCGTGGAATTGCCCTCAACGGAACGGACGATCTCGAGATCACCACGAGATTCTTGCAGGCCGACAAGTTTCCGCCGGGAGTCGTGGAACAACTGAGTGCCTATCTTGATATTGTCCGTGTTCCTCTCGCCGTCCGGTCTTCGAGCCTGCTTGAAGATTCCCAGTATCATCCTTTTGCCGGTGTTTATGCCACGTACATGATTCCGAATAACAATCCGGACAAGGGGGTAAGGCTTCAGGAACTGATAGCGACTATCAAAAGAGTGTATGCCTCGACGTTCTATCAAGGTCCCAAGGACTACATCAAGGCCACTTCGTACCGCCTTGAAGAAGAAAAGATGGCTGTCATTATTCAGCGCATGGTTGGCCAGCAGCATGAGCACCGTTTCTATCCTCACTTCTCGGGGGTCGCAAAGTCCTACAATTTTTATCCCCTTCCTCCGCAAACTCCGGCTGACGGAATTGTTTCTGCTGCATTGGGGCTTGGGAAGATTATTGTCGACGGGGGAATAACCGTACGGTTCTCTCCGAAGTATCCGCAGCACCTCATCCAGTTCTCTGCCCCCACCCAGGCGCTCCAGAACAATCAAAAAATATTCTACGCTCTCGACATGAATGATTCACCGCTCCGGCATGCCGAAACGACGGATGAGCTCCTGAAACCATTCGACCTTGAGACAGCGGAACGGGACGGTACGCTCCACCCGGTCGGGTCGACCTATTCGAAAGAGAACGATGCCATTTATGACGGACTTTCGCGGGACGGTGTGAGGATTGTGACGTTTGCTCCGATTCTCCGTCATAAAATGTTTCCCCTTCCCGGGATCCTCGAGCTCCTCCTCAAGAAAGGATCGTGGGGAATGGGGAACCCGGTCGAAATCGAGTTTGCCGTATCTCTCCGTGCCCATGAGCGCGCCGAGTTTGGCCTCCTTCAGATGCGGCCACTCGTGCTGAGCCGAGAAATCGAGCAGTTCAATATCGAAGCCACGGAAACAGAGAAAGCAATCTGTGTCAGCAGCCATGTGCTGGGCCACGGCATTGTCAAAGATGTGGAAGATGTTGTCGTCGTCGATATCGACCGCTTTGACCGTTCGAAGACCAAGGAAGTAGCAAAAGAGGTGATGCAGCTGAATGAGAAGCTTATAGCCGAAGGCCGCCAGTATCTCCTCATTGGGACGGGTCGGTGGGGAACTCTGGATCCGTGGCTTGGCATTCCGGTCAAGTGGGATCAGATCTCCGGGGCCAGGGTGATTGTCGAAGCCAGCCTGAGGGATATGGATGTTGCGCCCTCACAGGGATCGCATTTCTTTCAGAATATCACTTCATTCATGGTCGGGTATTTCACCATCAACTCGAAAAACGACGAAGATTTTCTCGACTGGGAATGGCTCCTCAGTCGCGAACCACTCGAACAGGGGCCATTTGTTCGTCACGTGCGCTTCAAGAAGCCGATCGTGGTGAAAATGAATGGTCAGGAAAATAAGGGCGTTATTCTGAAGCCGGAGGATGAATGATGCTGTACAACCGTTGTCGGGTATCAAGAAATCGACGGGAGTCCATATTCCTGGCGATAGTCCTGTTCATTGTTCCGATCTTTCAATCCTGTGCACAGAGCATGAACGTGAGTGTCACCGTCGTGGCTCCGTCGTCAACACCGGCAGCAGATCAGCTCTATATCGCCGGGAATTTGCCCGAGCTTGGGAACTGGCAGCCTGGAAGCGTGAAATTAGTGCGAACGAACGATTCTCTCTGGACATATCAATTTCATGTTCCGCGCAATACGGTAGTGGAGTTGAAGATCACGCGCGGAACCTGGAACAAACAGGCGATCTATCGGAAAGGCGAAGTTCCGGATAACGTGCGTTGGATCGCCTCGGCAGATACATCCATTGTCATTCGACCCTTTTCCTGGCAGGACTCCGAACAACCAGCAGGCGGAGGGATTGTCGGGTCGGTTCGTTACCACCGGGATCTTGCCGGCGAGGGTCTCAACTACAAGCGCGACCTGATCGTCTGGCTCCCTCCGTCGTATGAGAAAGAGCCCGAACGCCGCTATCCCGTCCTCTATATGCATGACGGGCAGAATATCATCGATCCGTCAACCTCCTTTATCGGCTATGATTGGCACATGGACGAAGTCTCGGACAGCCTCATCCGCGCGAAGGCGATGGAGGAGATTATCATTGTCGGCATGTCGAATTCGCCTGATCGGTCTCCGGAGTATTCCGATACCCCATTGGGACGCAGCTACGCCGCGTTTGTTATTGGCGTGGTCAAGCCGCTTATTGATAAGACCTACAGAACCAAGCCTGACCGGGAGAACACCGCGGTGATGGGATCGTCCATGGGGGGGCTGATTTCCTTCCTGTTCACCTGGTGGCACCCCGAGGTTTTTTCCAAGGCGGGCTGTCTTTCAAGCGCTTTTCTGGTTGATCACGACAAGATTCTCAGAGAAGTAAAGGAGTTCAAAGGTGGCCGAAAGGATATCCGGGTCTATCTCGATTGCGGAACTCTCGACCTCGAAGATCGCCTCAGGCTGGGTTCTGAAACGATGGCAAGAATCCTCACGGAACAGGGATATAAGGCGGGACGGGATTTTGAATACTTCCTTGATGAGGGAGCAACCCACAACGAACGGGCATGGGCCGGGCGAGTGTGGAGGCCGCTCATCTTTCTTTTCGGAACACATCGATAAGGAGTGTGCATATGGCATTTGTCAGGGAGTCGGTATGTCAGAAGTGTGGAAGGCCTTTCGTTTGGTCCATTGACAGGCCCGGCGACGGGTTTTGGGACAGGTGGAAAAGCGATAACGGAAATACACTTGCAAGCTGGTTCCTTTCCAACTCGCAGTGTTGGGACCATGCCTGGGAGAGCATTCCCGAACGGTTTCGTCCCATGCTGAGAACGGTTTCCTATACCGAGGGCGAGCCGGCGCAGCAATCTGCAGCATCATAGCCCGAATATTTTGAACGACGGAGGTTCCATGAAAACATATCTGATGTGTTTCATCATATGCATTACAGGACTTTCAGCGAGTGCCCAGCAAAAGAGGCCGATCACGTTCGACGATCTGATCGGGATGGGGAGAGTGAGCGATCCACAAGTGGCGCCGAACGGCAAGACCATCGCATTCGTTGTGACCTATTACAAGAAGAAGGAAAACTCTTCCAATAGTAATATCTACCTTGTTTCGATGGATGGCTCTTCTCTCCGCCAACTGACGAACTCAGCGCGGGCAAACAACAATCCCCGATGGATGCCCGACGGGCCTTCCCTCATGTTTGTCTCCTCGCGCGATGGCGAGTCGCAGGTGTGGACCATTCCGGTGAACGGCGGCGAGGCGAAGAAAGTCTCTTCGCTTTCCACGGAGGCTTCCGGAATGATCCTCTCGCCCGATGGCCGGCATATCGCTTTCACATCGGACGTTTTTCCCGATTGCGATACCGACGAATGCAATGAATTGCGTAATGCAGAACTGGCAAAAAGCAAAATACAGGCGAAGGTATTTGATCGGCTGCCTTATAGAGTTTGGAACTACTGGAAAGACGGAAAACGCAGCCATGTCTTCGTCATGCCCTCGGCGGGAGGAAAGGTAACCGACATAACGCCGGGAGACTTTGACACACCTCCGATTGACCTGGGAGGCCGGTGGGATTATGACTTTTCGCCGGACGGAAGGGAAGTGGTCTTCACACGTAATACGGATCAACAGGTGGCCACAAGCACCAACAACGATTTGTTCATTGTCCCCGCGGGAGGAGGCCAGACCACACGCATTACCGATAACCCGGCAAATGACAGTCAACCCCTCTATTCGCCCGACGGCAAATACATAGCGTATCGCAAGATGGATAGAGCAGGATTCGAGGCCGATCGTCGTCAGCTGGTTCTGTTCGACCGGTCAAGCGGCAAGCATATCAATCTGACGGAATCGTTCGATTACAGCGTCGACGACGTTCGATGGACTTCAGACAGCAAAAGTCTCTATTTCAGCGCAGATGACAAGGGAAATGTCTCGATTTTCAGAATCTCGGTCGCTACGCGAAACGTCGAAACTATCATCAGTAAAGGATACAATCACTCATTCCGCCTGACGCCTGACGGGAAATCCATTGTCTTCATCAAAGAATCCATCAACACGCCCGCAGAACTGTTCAGCATGGATGCAAACGGCAAGAACCTGAAGCAACTCACCAGAATCAATGCAGACAGGGTCGCGGGCCTCGACATGAATCCACTTGAAGACTTTTGGTTCTCCGGAGCGGAGGGAGCCCGGGTACATGGGTGGATCGTGAGGCCTCCGGGGTTCAATGCGGCCAGGAAATATCCCTTGATCTATCTGGTGCACGGCGGCCCTCAAGGTCAGTGGGGAGATCAGTTCCATTATCGCTGGAGTGCTCAGATGTTTGCATCCCGCGGTTATGTGGTGCTGATGGTCAACCCGCGGGGGAGCACCGGGTATGGCCAAAAGTTCACAGATGAGATAAGCCGGGATTGGGGAGGCCGGGTGTACGTTGATCTGATGAACGGGCTTGATGAAGCGCTCAAAAAATTTCCTTTTATCGACGGCAAGAGGATTGCCGCCGCCGGAGCCTCCTATGGCGGGTACATGATGAACTGGATGGCGGGTCATACCGATCGCTTCAGAAGCATTGTATCCCACGACGGCGTCTTTAATCCGAAGAGCATGTATGGAACAACGGAGGAGCTGTGGTTCCCCGAGTGGGAGTTTGGCGGAACCCCCTATGAAAAAGCAGACCTCTACGAACAATGGTCGCCCTTGAATGCAGCCGCTAACTTCAAAACACCCACACTCGTTGTGCACGGGCAGTTGGATTACCGTGTGGACATCAGTGAAGGATTTCAGCTGTTCACTGCGCTCCAGCGGCGGGGCGTGAAATCGAAAATGCTGTATTTTCCGGACGAAGGCCATTGGGTGATGAAGCCTGCGAATGCGGAATTATGGTACAAGACTGTGCTTGATTGGATTGACGAGCACACTCGATGATCCGGGCCAAAGGGTTCGGAACAAGTAGGCGCTCGAAGCAAGCATGTTGCTTCTTCTTGCTTTTGCTCCTCTGCCTTCCCGGGCGTCCGCTGTTCAGCACCACTCCTGATCGCCCGGCGACGGTCATTTTGATCTCCATCGACGGGTTCCGGGCCGATTTTCTTGAGAACACCTCCTGTCCCAATCTTCGGCGCCTGGCGGATGAGGGAACCCGGGCCAGCTGGCTTATTCCCATCTTTCCGACGAAGACCTTCCCCAATCATTACAGCATTGTCACCGGACTCTATGCGGAGGAACATGGCGTTGTCGGAAACACGATGTACGATCCCGAGTTTGACGCTCTCTTCACAATGCGGAAGCGGGATGAGGTGACCAATCCCCGTTGGTGGGGGGGAGAGCCGATATGGGTAACCGCAGAACGTCAAGGAGTAACAACCGCCTCGTTTTTCTGGCCCGGCTCGGAGGCGCCTATCAAGGGAATACAACCGAGCTACTGGAAACGGTTCGATGCTTCCATTCCTGAAGAACAGCGCGTCGATCAGGTTCTCGCGTGGATGGAGTATCCCGCTGAGCGGCGTCCGAGATTCATCACACTGTATTTTGAGAAACTTGACATTGCCGCTCATGCATACGGACCCGACTATGCCTCAGTCGACACTGCCGTACGGATCATCGATAAGGCGATTGGCCGTCTGATGAACGGCTTGAAAGAACGGGGTCTGCAGGAATCAACTTCTCTTGTCATTGTATCGGATCACGGCATGGCTCCTGTGGAAAAAAGCCGGACCATATATCTTGACGACTACTTGAAGGATTCTGACTCCGTCCGCGTTGTGGACTTGGGAATCGTCGTTTCCCTGTGGCCGCAGCCCGGGACAGAATCGGGAGTCTATCAAGCCATCAGAGATGCTCACCAGCATATGAAGGTCTTTCTGAAGGATTCCATCCCTGAACGGCTTCACTATCGAAACAACAGACGCATTGCGCCGATTCTCCTTCTGGCTGACGAAGGATGGATCATCACCGTGCGGGGAGATCAGAACTACTGGAGAAGTCGTGATCGCGGCGGAAATCACGGGTACGATAATACAGCCGCTTCGATGCGGGGCTTGTTTATTGCCTACGGCCACTCCATCGCGGCCGGCAGAAGGGTTGACGCCTTCGAAAACATCCATATTTACAACTTCCTCTGCAGGCTTCTTGGGATAAACCCCGCCAAGAACAGCGGAGACCCTCAGGTCGTACGAGCACTACTTCAGCCGCGCTAGTCCGACTTGTCGTTCGTTGCTTTTGATTCAGGGAGTTGATAGTTTTCAATACCTGCTGTCACCGGGCGTTTGCTCCTGCCGGCTGACGCAGAGTCACCCGGAGAAAGAAAAAATGAAAAATTTCAAAGAAAGCGTCTATAATCTCATTGTCGATACGTCTTCGAACTTGCCCCCCGATGTGCGCAGGGCTCTGGCCGCCGCCATGAAACAGGAACAGCCCAAGACCCAATCTTCGCTTGCATTGCAGACGATTGCCGTAAACGTGGACATGGCATGCGACGGAGTTGTTCCTATTTGCCAGGATACGGGCATGCCCACGTTCGAAATCAAAACCCCCGTCGGGGCAAACCAGATGGTCATGAAGAAACAGATCCTTGAGGCGATTGCGGATGCCACCAAGGCGGGAAAACTGCGCCCGAATTCTGTTGATTCGCTTACGGGAAAAAACAGCGGGAACAACCTCGGGGAAGGAACACCGGTGGTCCATTTCGAGCAGTGGGAGCGGCAAGACATCGAAGTCAAGCTCCTCCTGAAGGGAGGCGGTTGTGAGAACAAGAACATCCAGTACTCCCTTCCCGCGGAAATCCCCAACCTCGGCCGCGCTGACCGAACCCTTGAGGGGGTTCGCAAATGCATCATGCATGCCGTATTCCAGGCCCAGGGCCACGGCTGCAGCGTGGGTGCAATCGGAGTCTCCATAGGCGGAGACCGGACCACGGGATACGCTTATGCCAAACAGCAGCTCTTTCGCTCTCTTGACGATGTCAATCAGGACCCGACTCTGGCCAAGCTCGAGCAAACGATCATGCAGGATGCCAACAAGCTGGGAATAGGAACAATGGGCTTTGGCGGAGCTGTTACCCTCATCGGCTGCAAGATCGGAGTACTTCATCGCCTCCCTGCGAGCTTCTTCGTAAGTGTTGCATATGACTGCTGGGCTTTTCGCAGACAGGGTGTGCTCTTGGACGCAGGAACGGGAGCAATCAAGCAATGGCTGTACAAGGATGATTCGCCGGTCATGCGCATGGCGAAGGATCACAGTCTGCCGCTGACGGGGAGGGAAATCCGATTGACCACGCCTGTCAGCGAAGAGCAAATACGGAGTCTGAAGGTTGGGGACGTTGTTCTCCTGAGCGGGCCGGTACACACGGGCCGAGACAATCTTCACCACCATTTGCTCACGCATGATTCACCGGTTGATCTCCAGGGGGGCGCCCTCTATCATTGCGGACCTGTGGCGCTCAAGCAAGGTGACCGATGGATGATCAATGCGGCCGGGCCGACGACGAGCGGCCGCGAGGAGCCGTATCAGGCCGACATTATCAAGAAGTTCGGTCTGAGGATTGTCATGGGAAAAGGGGGAATGGGTGCAAAGACCCTTGCTGCTCTCAAGGATCAGGGAGCGGTCTATCTGAATGCCATCGGAGGCGCCGCGCAGTACTATACACGATGCATTACGGCCGTTGACGGCGTCGATTTCCTCGATTTCGGGATTCCGGAAGCGATGTGGCACTTGCAGGTAAAGGACTTCCCCGCAATTGTCACTATGGACGCTCACGGCAACAGCCTTCATGCAGACGTTGAAAAGGCCTCGGCTGCGAAGCTTGCTTCGTTCTCCGAGCCTGTCGCGGTATAAATTGTCTGCAGAATGTTTGCGATACTGAAGGCACCGGGTGACACCTCGGTGCCTTGTTGTTTCACCTCAGCAACCTGAAGGAGGAAGGTCATGGAGACTCGCACGGAAAAAGACTCGTTGGGGGAACGCCGCGTTCCCGCGTCAGCCTATTTTGGCATTCAAACGCTCAGAGCAATGGAAAATTTTCCCATCAGCGGATTGAAGGGGAAAGACTCCTACGTTGACGCCACGATTCACATCAAACGGGCAGCGGCAGTTGTGAACCGCGCGCTGGGGCTTCTTGACCCTGCCATCGCCGACGCTATCGTCAAGGCTGCTGATGAAGGCTTGGCCGGGGCCTTTCGCGAGTGGTTTGTCGTTGACGTGTACCAGGCGGGAGCAGGGACCTCTCACAACATGAACGTCAATGAGGTTCTTGCGAACCGGGCGATCGAACTCCTTGGAGGCTCGAAAGGAGATTATACGGTTGTTCATCCCAACGACCATGTGAACATGGCGCAATCGACGAACGATGTTTGTCCGACCGCCATTCGCATTGCTGCACTCATGGAAATCAGGCCCATGCTGGAGAAGCTGGAAACGCTCGAAGCTCGCCTGATGGAAAAAGGAAGGGAATTTGACGGCGTTCTGAAGTCGGGCAGGACGCACCTCATGGACGCGGTGCCGATACGGCTTGGCCAGGAATTCACCGCTTATGGTGTGAATATCGGGAAGCATCACGCTTCCATCGCGGCGGCCGCGGATGCGTGCCTCGAACTGGGCATAGGGGGAACCGCGGTGGGGACTGGATTGAACAGCCATCCCAGGTATCGTTCGGAAATGATCAGCGAGCTGCGGCGGCAACTCGGCATCGAATTTCGTCCGGCGGAGAATTACTTCGAAGCGATGCAAAGTCTCCGGCCCATGGTCGATCTTTCCCATGCCGTGCGGAGTCTGTCGCAGGACGTCATGAGGATTGCCAACGATATCCGGTTGATGGGGTCGGGGCCCACGACGGGGCTGGCGGAAATCTCCCTGCCTGCAGTACAACCCGGGTCGTCCATCATGCCCGGCAAGGTTAATCCGTCGATTGCTGAGATGGTCAATATGGTCTGCCTCCAGGTGGCAGGGTGCGACACAACCGTCTTTCTGTCTGCACAGGCCGGACAGCTGGAGCTGAACGTGATGATGCCTGTTGTTGCGTTCAATCTGCTGCACGAAATCGAGATCATGGGGAATGCCGTCTCCGTTTTTGCCGAACGATGCATCGCCGGGATTGCTGCAAATACGGATCGTTGCAGGGATTACGCAGAGGGCACCGTCAGCCTTGCGACAGCTTTGAATCCCCACATTGGCTATGCTGCTGCGGCAGAAGTCGTCAAAGAATCGATCAAGCGCAGAATTCCCCTTCGCAAAGTCGTTGAAGAGAAGGGCCTGCTGACCGCTTCGCAAATCCAGACCGTGTTCGACATTCGCGGAATGACGGAACCCGGAATAAAGGGATAAGCAAGGAACATTTGAGAAGAGTGTTCGTATACAGAATGGTCCAAAAAAGAAGATTTCTGCTATGGTGAAAAAAACAATTCAATCCCTGAGTGATTTCTACAAGCTGTTCACGAGCGGGCTGACGAGTGCGGAGATTGAAAAACTGGTCAATGCCGACACCCGCGGGATGTACACGTTCTATGTAAAGAATATGCCATCCCGGAATCCCAACGATTCGAGGATTGCCAGGTTCTTCAAGTTTACGTGGTATCTGTTTCTTGCCTTCCTCATGAAGCTGACGCCCGCCCGCAGGCTCTTCTATGCGATCGCTTTTTTTCTCGTGGCTCTCGGTCTTTGGGACGGCGATATCATGAAGCTCTTCTATGCCTTTGTGGTGATCAATTTCCTCCTTGCCATGGAATTAGCGGACAAGCTCGTCACACGGGATGATCTGGAATTTGCGCGTCAAATCCAGCTGAGTCTTCTTCCCGATCAGGTTACTCCCCTCGCAGGCTTCGATGTTGCGACGCATAGCGAGGTTGCCGAGAGTGTGGGGGGCGATTACTTCGATTTCCTCCCTATGAAAGATGGAAGCACGATTGTCGTCATCGGCGATGTGTCGGGCAAGGGAATTTCCGCCGCCCTATACATGGTCAAGGTCCAGACCGCCCTGCAGATGCTGGCCCCGGAGACCGACGATGCCAGGGATCTTCTTCTCAGACTCAACGAATATCTCTATGGCCAGCTGAAGAGGAACTTTTTTCTAACGGTTTCCCTGATGCATGTCTTCCCCGATGGGAGAATTCTCTTTTGCCGCGCGGGGCATATGCCTGCCCTGAAACTTGATGCCTCGCGGCGCGTCTGTTCATGGATCCAACCGAAGGGAACTGCAATAGGCCTCGCACCACCCGGGAAGACCCAGCCGCAGAGCGGCGGGACTTCCACGATTTTCGAAGGATCGCTCGAGGTCGAGGAAATCATTCTTGAAGAAATGGACACCGTGGTGCTCTACACGGACGGGGTTATTGAGAGTGTCAACCGCATGGATGAAGAATACGGGGAGGGGCGTTTGATGCAGGTTCTGCTCGATTCGCACGGAGCCAGCGCCTCGGAGGTGAAGGAACGATTGCTCAAGAGTCTCTGGAGCTTCCGTCATGGTGAAGAATTGAGAGATGATACAACATTTGTGATCCTACAGCGTGTTCCCGCACAATCATCCCAAAACAAAGAAGCCACGCTGGCTGAGCACGCAGAGTAACATTCATTCATTGCTCTCATAAAAGTTTTTTCGTATATTTGTCCTTCGAAAAGCCCGCTCATGGGGATGCCTTCGGCGGGAAGTCGGAATGCTGGTGTAGCTCAGCGGTAGAGCAGCGGTTTCGTAAACCGCAGGTCGTCGGTTCAAATCCGACCACCAGCTCAAGATTCTGATTGATGTTTCGGTGAACCTATCCGCCTTTGCGCGGATTTTTTTGTTTCAGTGCAGGGGCCTTGTATCAGGTCTAGGCTGACTTGAGTCTGATGCTGCTGCCTGGATGACCTTGGAAACGATCGCGACGAATCAGAACTCCGCTGCATTGGTGAAAAAACGATTGATTTTCGCTGTTTTATTGGGTATTATCTACACTTCACATCACGCTCTTCCGTCGAGAATTTACAAATCGCAAGAAAGGCTGCAGATGAACGAAGGCAAAATCGTACAGGTTATCGGACCGGTCGTTGACGTTGATTTTTCGGGGAGCACGCTGCCTGCAATCCTCAACGCCTTGAAGATCCCAAGAACGAGCGTTGAAGGAAAGCAGGAAGATCTCATCTGCGAAGTACAACAGCAATTGGGTGAAGACCGCGTTCGGACGGTTGCCATGGATTCCACCGACGGACTTGTCCGCGGAATGAAGGCGTTCGATACGGGGGAGCCCGTTCTGGTTCCGGTGGGACCGAAGGTGCTGGGCAGGCTGATCAATGTGACAGGCCAGCCTATCGATGCCCTGGGTCCGGTTGAAGCAAAGAAGCGCTATCCCATCCACCGTCCGGCGCCAACCTTTGAACAGTTATCGACCAAAAAGGAGATGTTCGAAACAGGTATCAAGGTTATTGATCTCCTTGAACCGTATACAAGAGGCGGAAAAACCGGGCTGTTTGGGGGCGCGGGCGTTGGTAAGACCGTGCTGATTCAGGAATTGATTCACAACATTGCAAAACATCACGGCGGTTATTCGGTGTTTGGTGGTGTAGGCGAGCGGACCAGGGAAGGAAACGACCTCTGGCTTGAAATGAAGGAATCGGGCGTTCTTGAAAAAACCGCGCTGGTTTTTGGACAGATGAATGAACCACCGGGAGCCCGAGCCCGCGTGGGTTTGACGGCGCTGACGGTCGCAGAATATTTTCGTGATGAAGAAGGGAAAGACGTCCTCCTCTTCATCGACAATATTTTCCGTTTTGTGCAGGCGGGGTCGGAAGTGTCGGCCCTCCTCGGCCGGATGCCTTCTGCCGTTGGATATCAGCCGACCCTCGGAACCGAAATGGGTGAACTGCAGGAGCGGATCACCTCGACAAAAAAAGGATCCATTACGTCCGTTCAGGCGATTTATGTCCCTGCCGACGACCTTACCGATCCTGCGCCGGCAACCACCTTCTCCCACCTTGACGCAACAACCGTGTTGAGCCGACAGATTGTCGAAAAGGGCATTTATCCGGCCGTGGATCCTCTCGATTCAACTTCGAGAATTCTCGATCCCAAGATCGTCGGCGAGGAGCATTATTCCGTTGCCAAAAGAGTGAAGGAGGTGCTTCAGGCGTACAAAGACCTCCAGGATATCATCAACATCCTCGGAATGGACGAGCTTTCGGACGAAGATAAGATTACGGTTGCGCGCGCGAGGAAGATTGAACGTTTTCTCTCTCAGCCGTTCTTTGTGGCCGAGCAATTCACCGGCTACGCCGGAAAGTATGTCAAGCTTGAAGACACGGTCAGGGGGTTCAAAGGCATTCTAGAAGGATCGTATGACCATCTTCCGGAATCCTCATTCCTCATGGTAGGGACAATCGAGGAAGCGGAGGAAAAATCGAAGAAAATGCAGGCATAGGATGGCGGAAAAGACCTATCATCTCGAGATTGTTACACCACGCAAAGTCATTTTCAACGACCAGGTATTGAGTTTCACTGCCCCCGGGGTTGTGGGCGGATTTCAGGTCTTGAGGAGCCATGCCCCGCTTCTTTCCAATATCGCCGTCGGTGAAGTAAAGCTGATCAATGCTGCCGGTCAGGAATTCCGGTTTGCGACAAGCGGAGGAGTTGTGGAAGTCCATGAGAACAAGGTGATGATGCTGGCGGAAACGGCCGAGCGATCGGACCAGATAGACGTCCAGCGGGCAACCGCGGCCAGAGACAGGGCAAAGCAAAGACTGGAAAGCCGTCAATCGGACATCAATATCGAACGCGCCCGAGTCGCCATGGAGAGGGCTCTCAACAGATTGAAAATAGCCAAAACGTAACTCTGCCATGAAGATACCCATCAAACCCGTCGACTGTTTCCATCGGCGGGTTTTCTGTTGTACAACACTTTGATCAAGGTTGGCCTCGATATTCTCGCAGAAAACCCGTCCCGGGCGAAGTCTTGGGGGCGCTGCGCCCTGCTGGTGAATCAGGCAAGCGTTGACCGATCACTCCGTCCTTCGCAGCTGGTTGTCCATTCAATTTTGAAGAATCGGCTCGTCCACCTCTTCACTCCCCAACACGGCCTTTGCGCGGACAAACAAGATAACATGATCGAAAGCGGCCATGGAAAGGATTTTGTTTCAGGCTTGCCATTCTACAGCCTCTACAGCGACGTTCGGGAACCATCCGATGCAATGCTGAAAGACATTGATACGGTGATTGTCGATTTGCAGGACGTGGGTACGCGTGTTTATACGTTCCTCTGGACAGTTGCGGGAATCATGCGAAAGTGCGCCTCAACGAACAAGAAAGTGGTCATCCTCGACAGGCCCAATCCCATTGGTGGCAGGGAGATAGAGGGAAACGTCCTCGAGGACGATTCGAGAAGTTTTGTTGGGGAATATCCGGCGCCGATGAGGCATGGAATGACGATCGGAGAAGCAGCGAAGTGGATCAACCAGTTGGAGGATCCAGCCGTAGACCTTGAAGTCATTCGCATGAAGGGATGGAAGCGCTCGATGCATTGGGCAGATACCGGTCGGATGTGGGTTATGACATCCCCCAATATTCCAACGCCGGAGATTCCGGAAGTGTATCCCGGCATGGTGCTTCTGGAGGGTACCAACATGAGCGAAGGGAGGGGAACAACATTGCCTTTTCTTCTTGTCGGGGCGCCCTATATCAGGGATCTCGCTCTGTGGATGAAGGAATTGGGCAGGATTTGCTCCCTCTCCGGAATCACGCTGCGGCCTACTGTATTCGAACCGACCTTTCACAAATGGGCAAAGCAATCGTGCCGAGGCGTGCAGTTTCTTGTCCATGACGGGAGGCGTGTTCGTCCCTACCAATTGGGCCTTGGGGTCCTGTTGGCATCCATGCGCATTGCGCCGGAAGAGTTTCAGTATAATGATCCCCCGTACGAATATGAGCGCGTCAGGCTTCCGATGCAACTGCTTCTCGGGAGCGGCTCTTTGCCGTCGCGACTGAAGCACCTCGCTTCGACGACATTGAAGCGTACGGTCCTCCGCGATCTTGAGGAGGAATGGACGCCCTCCCTCAGGGAATTCAAGAGGCAGCGGGCATCCGTTCTCCTGTACGAGTAGGTCTCGTTGACATTCAGGATCAGAAGCCTTATATTCATGCCAATTGTGTGAAGACCAAATCCCCTAAACAGGCTCACCGCCGTTCCATCCGTCCGACAGTTGCCCGTATTGATCTTCAAGCCATCGCTTTTAACCTTCGTGGAATCCGTGCGCGCGTAGGGCCATCGGTCAAGATCATGGCCGTGGTCAAGGCAAATGCATACGGACATGGGATCGAGCGGGTATCGCAATTTGTGGAAAGGTCCCTGGCGGATTCTTTTGGCGTCGCTTTTCCGGAAGAGGGTCGCGCGCTTCGAGAGGCGGGAATCAGGAAACCAATCCAGGTCTTCACTCTTCCCGCGGAGAATCAAGGGGCCCTCTTTGCCGAGAATCGGCTTGAAGCAACCGTGAGTACGGTGGGGAATATCCGTGTTCTGAATGCGGCGGCGCAGCGGCTCAAGCGCACCCTTCCGGTGCATCTCAAGATCGAAACAGGGATGAACAGAATCGGGATTCAACGCAGCGAATTGCCCCGGATTCTGTCGGAGCTTGGCAGGGCGAAAAGGCTTGAAGTACGCGGAGTATTTACACATTTTGCCAATGCCGACGAAAGAAACAAGGACTTTCTGAAAGAACAGTTCAAGGAGTTTGAGTCAGTGGTCGAATACCTTGCGGGCGAAGGTGTCCAACCCGAGTTGGTCCACTGCTCCAATAGTGCGGCGATTCTTGATGTTCCGGAAACATACTGTTCCATGGTGAGACCGGGAGTGATGATGTACGGATGCTATCCTTCAAAAACGACATCGGAGAGCATCCCCCTTCGGGCAGCCATGAGCATTCAGACAAGAGTTTCTCTCGTCAAGTGGATCGAGGCAGGGGAAAGCGTCAGTTACGGCCGGCGGTACAGAGCCGCCCGCAGGACGAAGATTGCCACGCTGCCCATCGGTTATGCCGACGGCATTACGCGCCTTCTTTCAGGGAAAGCGACGGCCCTCATCGGTGGAGGCGAATTTCCCGTGGCCGGCACCATTTGTATGGACCAGCTGATGGTTGACGTTGGAGAAACAGACGTGGCATCCGGGGATGAAGCTGTCATCGTCGGCACTCAGAATGGTAAAGCCATCTCCTTGTGGGATCTGGCGGACAAAGCGGGTACCATTCCCTATGAAATCTGTTGTGCCATTTCATCACGAGTTCCGAGGGTCTACACGCCATGACAAGAGCCCAGCGGTATATTGCAACGCTCATGGAAAGCGTTTCTGAAGGGCATATCGCGTCGGATGAGCATCGGTTGACTTTCGCAAAGATCAGGGAGAAGCTCATGGATGCGGAGGATTACGAAGGGGAACTGCGATCGCTCTATCGGGTTCACGGCATGGGGGAATTTGCGATGTCCCTGATGTGGCTCTCTGAGCGCATTGAAGCCGACGCTGCAAAGGGGGATCATACAGTTGAGGAACTCAGCCTCGTTGTCGACCGTTTCCGCGAAGCTGTCGGAGATGCCGCACCAGCACCTCTAGGGGATTTCTCTGCGCCGCCGGCGGCAGAGGCGCCACAAGAAGCGGCACCAGAAGCCGTACAAGAGACTGCGCCCGAACAGCCCTCGGATCAGCCCGCGGAGGAATCACTGGAAATGCCTGCTCATCTTCAGATGGAAACCGCGGGGCACATCGATGAGTCGGAAAAGTCTGTCTATGCACCGCCCGCGAACGTTGATGAAAACGAGTTTGGACCTTTGATGGAGAAGTTTGTCGAATCCATGCAAAGCGGCTCGGACGACAGGGAAAGCCTCCTCAATTCCGTTATGGGGCAATCAAACGCTATCGTCGCACCCGGAAGCGGAGCCGCTGACGATCTGAAGGAGTTCTGCCAATATCTCATCGAATTCCTTGCATATATCACCGAGAACGGTTTTATGGACGATGTGCGCGTCATGAACATCCTTTCGAACGTGTCCAGCCCCGTTTCATCCTGGACTCAAGCCGCCCCCGAAGCCCGCCAGGGGCTTCTGACCGAAGGAATCGAAATGCTGAAATCATTCAAGTCCCTGTTCGAGTAATCCATGGCCCAGGTTTTTGCTGTCATTATGGCTGGTGGGGTGGGCGCGCGATTCTGGCCGAAGAGCCGGGAGCGGCATCCGAAACAGCTGCTGGAAATTGTCGGGCCCGGTACGATGATTCAGAACACCATTGCCCGCATTGAGCCGCTCGTTCCCCGCCTGAATACCCTTGTCGTTACAAATGATCTGCAGTACGAGGCAGTGCAGAAGCAGTTGCCCTTTATCCCGCGGGAGAATATTCTCACCGAACCGGTGGGCCGAAACACGGCACCCTGCGTGGGCCTGGCTGCTTCCTGGATCGAACGCATCGACCCCGAAGCGGTCATGATCGTGCTTCCCGCCGACCACCTTATCCGGGACGAGGAGGAATTCCTCCGCATTCTCGCTCTTGCGGTCCGGGTTGCAGAAGAAAGCAACGGGTTGCTGACCATCGGCATTAACCCGTCACGCCCGGAAACAGGCTACGGGTATATCCAGTTCTCCGACGAGGAAACCAACAATCAATACCGCAGTGAGGGAGTCTATCGGGTCAAGACGTTTGCGGAAAAACCGATTCAGGAGACCGCTGTCCGCTTTCTGGCGAGCGGGGATTTTCTCTGGAACAGCGGGATGTTCATTTGGAAGGTGAAGACGATCCTCAAGGAAATCGAAGTTCATCTGCCCGACCTTTCTGCTGAGCTCCGGTCGTTGAAGGCTTCCATGGGAACGAACGGTTACAAGACCGCTTTGGAGCATTCCTATGGCGTGCTGCGCGGAATTTCGATCGACTACGGGGTCATGGAGAAGGCAGGGAACGTCTTTGTCGTCAAAGGGGACTTTGGCTGGAGCGACGTGGGCTCGTGGGACGAGGTGGTGAAGCTTGCCGCTGGAGACGTCGAGGGAAACAAGATCCTCGGAAAAGTAATTGCCCGCGATTCCAGAAACAATTACATCGATGCAGGCTCGAAAATAGTCGCTACGGTCGGAGTCGAGAACCTCATTGTCATTGTTACGGATGATGCCATCCTTATTTGCAGCAGGGGCAAATCGCAGGAGGTAAAAGAGATTGTCGATTATGTGCGGCGGAAGCAGATGAATGAGTACCTTTAAAGCTCTTGCGGTTTTTCGCTTCTGCGTGGCAATCCTTTGCTCGCTGATTCTTGCATGCACAAGCTCCCCGCGATTCGTTCGGGGATCCGGGACGGGAAGCCCTGCTCCGCGCACCGAGGCAAAGCCTGCATCGGACTCGGGCGGAAGTGTAAGGCCGAGCACGGGCAAGATTCTTCTCACGCTCGAAGGCGTCGCATCGTATTATGCCGATGATTTCCATGGGAAACTGACGTCGAACGGGGAAACTTTCAACATGCATGATTTGACGGCTGCACACCGGACGTTTCCTTTCGGGACGCGGATCAAAGTCACGAACCTGGACAACCAAAAGACTGTTTATGTGAGGGTGAATGACCGCGGCCCGTTCGTTGACGGGCGGATTATCGATCTTTCCCTCGGGGCGGCGAAGGAAATCAGTCTCATCCAGACCGGGACGGCACGCGTTCGGCTGGAAGTGGTTCAATGGGGCGATGGAAAATAGCAATGGCACAACGGCGGCTCATAGCGGAATCGGATGTCATCGAAGCAGCGAAGCGCGGGGCAAGAGCTCTCTCCGTGGAAGAGGGAGCCATTATCACGCCGGCGGCGCGCGATGCAGCGGCCCGCCTCAATGTCAGCCTGCTGAGCGAGCCGTTACCCGTTTCCCGAACTGCTTTTGATTCCGTTACCCTCCTGCACCCGGCAGACAAGAAATCGCCCCATCGGGACACCATCGTTGCCCTTGGGTCAGATCATGGCGGGTTTCCGATGAAAGAACAGCTCAAGGCCTTTCTCCTGGGTATTGGCTATAGCGTCGCAGACGTCGGAACCCATTCCGATCAGCCCTGTGATTATCCCGACTTTGCCTTCGCGGTAGCAACCTTGGTCGCCTCGGGAAAAGCGCAGAAAGGCGTCATGATCGATGCGGTGGGGGTAGCTTCGGCTATTGTTGCCAACAAGGTCCCTGGAATCCGCGCCGCAGCGGGGACGAACGAATTTGTCGCCCGCAGCAGCAGGGAGCACAACGATGCGAACGTGCTCACGCTGGGTGGGCGCGTGCTCGGCATCGAAGCCGCGAAATCAATCCTCGCTGTGTGGCTGGAAACGTGGTTTGGAGGAGGGCGTCATATGGCGCGCGTAAAGAAAATCGCTGAAATCGAGGAACGGGTTCGGCGCCGTTCGTGATGTCCATGAGAATAAGCATTACGGTAAAGGCGAACGCGCGCAAAAACGAAGTACTGCTTCGCGATGACGGCGGATTGATGGTTCTGGTCACTGCTCCGCCTGTTGATGGAAAAGCAAACAGAAAAGTCATTGAACAACTTGCCGCCTTCTTCCATAAGCCCAAGAGTGCAATCACCATTCTTTCGGGGAAATCGGGCAAATTCAAAGTGGTCGAGATTCAGTAGAGCTGTTTTCCTTTTCCTGATCCCCCCGGCAGCACTCGGGCAAGCGCCGGCTCTGATCGACTCCCTGGCACCTGGATTGATCCACTTCCGGTACCTTACCGCCGCTCCTCACTCCATCAATGTTCTTTCGGTTGACCTTCGGGAATCGAGCCTGCTGGTGGAATCCTACAGGCCGAGAGGCCTGGTGAAGACTTCGCAACAGGCATTGGAGAACGACCGAACAGGGCATTCGGTTCTTGCAGCGGTGAATGCAGACTTTTTCAGCTTTGAAACGGGAATGCCTGTGGGGAACCAGGTGGTGAACGGCGTCGTGGCGAAGGGAACGAAAAGCTCGAGAAGTCATTTTGCGATGGCGAAGGGAAAGCCGTTCATTGAACAGCTCTCGTTCTCGGGATCGATTCTCTGGAAGAACAAAGCGTTCACAGTAGACGGCGTGAATGGCAGGCGAGCCGCGGGGACCTTGATGTTGTATAATTCGTACTGGGGGTTTCCGATTGGAGACTCTTCCGCATGGCGGATGTCGATTGACATGGTCGGCGATGGGGGTCCGCAGGATACCTTGCAGGCCGTTGTGATGTCGACAGGGAAGGACGTTGTTTCAGGTATTTCTCCTGTTATCGCGGGAGACTCATCGCTGTTCGGCAAAGACTTTCCCAAGAAGGGTGATTCTCTGTCGATCGTGGTTCGATTTTCCGGTGTTCCCGGGAGCTACGCGCAGATTGTCGGCGGCGGCGGGCGAATCCTGGAAAATGGGGCGCTCGTGGGAGACAGAAACATCGGCCAAGAGAACATCGCGCCAAAGTTCCTCCACGACCGTCATCCAAGGACATTCATCGGTTTTGACCGAGATACGACGGTGCTTTTTCTGTGTACCGTCGATGGCAGACAGTCGGCAAGCATAGGGATGAATTTCACAGAAATGGGTGAATTCCTTTTGTCGATTGGCGCCTGGAACGCTGTAAACCTCGACGGAGGAGGTTCAACCACGATGGTGGTTCGCCAAGAAGTCGTGAATTCTCCCTCGGATTCGTCAGGGGAAAGGCCGGTGGCAAATTCCCTGCAAGTGGTTGTGACTGAACAAGCAAAAAACAGATGAGAATCTATGAGACTTGACTCGGCAAAACGATCGCAAAAGGCGGGATTGCCACCAGGGACTCTTCTCCATGTGGGGAGAAAACGCAAAGAAGGCGTCGCAATCGCCGTTTTGGAGTACGGAAAAGGGAGTTTTTCATCGAGATCCATCAAGCCGGCACAGCTTGGGGAAGAAGGGAAGCAGAAGTCCGCTGTGCGATGGATCGATGTTGAGGGCCTCCATCAGGTGGATGTCATAGAAAAACTCGGATCCCGATACTCGATTCACGCACTCGTGCTCGAAGATATCCTCCAAACGGCTCAACGTCCCAAGATTGAAGTTTATGGGGATCATCTTTTCATCGTTCTGAAAATGCTTCGCTACAACGAGCGATTGCAGACCATTGAGGCAGAACAAGTGTCCATTGTTCTTCGGAAGGGTACGGTTATTACCTTCCAGGAAGGAATTGAGGGGGACGTTTTTGATCCCATCAGGCAACGGATACGCAACGGCGGGGAACTGATCCGCACCCTGGGCGCTGATTACCTCGTGTACAGCCTCATGGATGCCATCGTCGATCAGTATTTCATTATCCTTGAGGCCCTCGGGGAGCGGATAGAACAGGCGGAGCGGCGGATCATAGAAAACCCGTCCACACGCGAACTACAGGAAGTTCAACGACTCAAACACGACCTTCTGTTCGTCAGGAGATCCGTATGGTCCCTGCGGGAAGTTGTCGCCCAGCTTGAACGAGGGGACTCCGCGATTGTCCAGAGACAGACGATCGCTTATTTCCGGGACCTCCACGATCATGTCATCATCACCATGGAAACACTTGAAAGCTACCGGGAGACGCTTTCGGGCCTGGTCGATCTTGCCATGTCGAGCATGAGCAATCGCATGAACGAAGTGATGAAGATTCTTACCATCATCGCGACCATTTTTATTCCTCTCACCTTCATTGCAGGCGTCTACGGGATGAATTTTGATCCGGACATAAGCCCGTGGAACATGCCGGAACTTCGATGGACCTTCGGCTATCCCGCCTCGCTCATGCTCATGGGGCTCGTGGCGCTGCTTCTGGTGCTCTATTTCAGGCGAAAAAAATGGTTCTAAGAAAAAAGGAAATATCCATGAAGACTACTATCTGCCTCTTTCTCTCTGTTCTTTTCATAGCAGAGGTGTTTTCGCAGCCCGCAAACCCGATTCCCAACCTCAGGGAACAAGCTGTCATTCAGCAAGAATGGCTGAAGGCCCGCCTTGAAAGGGTTCTGCCGGCTCTCATGAGGGAGCACGGTGTGGACATGTGGGTGATTCCCATGAGAGAATACAACGAGGATCCAGTCTTTTCGTCGCTGGTGTCAGCCACGACCTTTGCTGCGCGGCGGAGAACGATTTACGTGTTCTTCGATCGGGGGCCGGAGAAGGGGGTTGAGAGACTGGCCCTGGGCGGAAGTTCGCAGGGAGGACTGTATACTGCTCTCCGCGATACAACCCTTCGAAACGCCGAGCTGTGGGGCAAGGAGCAATGGAACCTGTTGGCGCGGATTGTTCGGGAGAGAAATCCACGCGCTCTTGCCGTTAACATATCACCAACCCACGCATTCTCCGATGGCCTGAGTGCAGGAGAATGGGAACAGCTCGCTGAAGCCCTCGGTCCATCATTGGTGGGCCGGGTTGTGCGGGCGGAGCGCCTCCCCCTCGACTATATTGCCCTGCGGATACCGGAGATGTTGCCCGTCTACCGCGAAATGATGAAAACAGTTCATGCGATCATCGCCGATGCCTTCTCCAACAAGGTGATCGTTCCCGGAACCACTCGAACCGATGATGTGGTCTGGTGGATGAGGCAGAAAACCTTGGAGCTTGGGTTCGGCACCTGGTTCCAGCCAAGCGTGGACGTCCAACGGAAGGGCTCCGATCTTTCCGCCGAAGTGAACCCCGTGATCCTGCGGGGAGATGTCCTTCATTGCGATTATGGATTGGTATTGATGGGTCTGCACACCGACACTCAGCACATGGGCTATGTTCTTCACGAGGGGGAAACTGCGGTTCCTGAAGGGCTCAAAAGGGCCTTGAAAAACAGTAATCGTTTGCAGGATCTCGTGATGGAAAACATGAAAGTGGGCAGGACGGGAAACCAGGCCCTCAGGGCCACTCTTGAGCAAATGCGATCTGCCGGAATTGAAGGGACGGTCTATACGCACCCCATAGGGGAACATGGTCACGGCGCCGGGCCTCTGGTAGGGCTCTGGGACCGCCAGGAAGGAGTACCAGGGCGGGGAGACGTGCCCATCCTGGCAAACACGTGGTTTTCAATTGAGCTGCAGGCTACAACGCCCGTTCCGGAATGGGGTGGACAGAAGGTGAGATCGTCTCAGGAGGAGGATGCTGAGATTAGTGAAAAGGGCGAAATTCGGTGGGTTCTCAAAAGGCAGACCGAGTTCCACTTGATTAGGTAGAAGGTGTCAGTTTGACAGATGAGATGTCAGTCATAACAACTGGCAGTTGAACTGTCCATCTTCGCAAAATTCAGCTCCTACATACAGAAATGCCCGAAATTAAGCAGTTTTCGGGCATCTTTTTCTCCCTTCCACCATGCCTCTTGACACTTTGGATTGAAAGCTTATCTTTGTAGCGAGCTTTTCGAGTAACCTGTTCATTTTTTGATGATTGTACCGATTGGTTCAGGTTATCTTTTATTCCTCCCGCTGTTCAGTATCATTAATGAATAGAATGGAGGTTGAATGAACTCGAGAAGGAAAGGAGCAAGAATTCTGAAGGTTCTACACATACTTATTGCTGCAGTTGTTGCTGGTCTGGTTGGATGCACGAATCCCAACCCAGGCCTTAATTTCACCGCTCGAAATAACCCTGAAGATGTCGCCTCATCGGCAGTCGAACGTTTTCAGAACAAGGAAGATCTGGATTCTCAATCCCTCCAGTCAATAGGAAAATACGGGGGAATTATCCAGAAATATGCCTATTCCTATCAGATCGACTGGCGCCTTGTTTTGGCCGTGATGAAGCAGGAATCAAGCTTTCGGCCTCGGGTTGTGAGTTACAAGGGTGCTTATGGCTTAATGCAAATAATGCCCTTGACGGAGGCAGAAGTTACGCAGAAGCTGGGTGTTAAGAATGCCCGTTCTCCGCACAACAACATCAAGACGGGAATTTACCATCTCAAGTCTCTGTATCGGTCATTTGACGGCGCCAAGGGTGATGAGCGTATCAAACTCACTCTTGCTTCCTACAACGCCGGACTGAATCGCATCAGAGATGCTCAGGATGTGGCACGGTTTCTGGGTGAAGATCCCAATACATGGGAGGGCGTCCTGGCGAGTTTACCCCTCTTGTCCAAGAGATATCAGACATTGCACAAGAAAGTCTGGGCAGACGGAGCTCCGAGATCGGGATATTTCCGGGATGTGCGTCAGACGAGCAATTACGTCGACAATATCATGAACTACTACGACGAGTACCTGCTGGCTCTCCACTAGCATGCGCTTCTTCGCAGTTGCACTCCTCTCCCTTGTGCTCTCTGGTTCTTTGCATGCGCAGGATGAGCCGGGATGGGATGTCAGAGTTTTCCGAAGCATTAATGTCACGCAGAATCCCGCTCAAAGCGGATTCTTTGAAATTCTCGATGAGACTTCTCTCCCCACGTTTGGTGCCGTTCCCGTGGGGTTTTCTGTTATAGGGCTGGTTACCGGGGATAGGGCCGTTCTCGAAACCGGCCTGATGACCTTGGGTGCTCAATTAAGCGTTCTTGGAAGCACGATCCTGCTGAAAGAGGCTTTTCAGCGTCCCCGTCCTTTCGAGACACTCGATGATGTACGAGTCAAGCATCTGTGGTCCGCGACCGGCTCTTCCTTCCCCTCGGGCCACACGTCCCAGGCTTTTGCCATTGCGACGGTTTTCTCCCTCCAGTACCGAAAAACGGGCGTTGTGATTCCCTCTTTTGCATGGGCTTTTGCCATCGGATACGGCAGGATCTTTCTCGGTGTGCACTATCCATCTGATGTTCTTGCAGGCGCTTTCCTTGGAGTGGCGGGTGGCGTACTTGCCTGGAGTCTTCGGGCCGAGGCGGCGCGGATCTCGGGCAGGGCCGTGTCTGAACCTCAACTGGATAAAACCGGCATTCCGACAAATGCTCAAATCGCCGTCATTGAAATCCCCTTGCCAGTGCTGCGTTGATTCTCCAAACGGAAATGGGTACATTTGACGCATGGAATCCTATCAGAAACATTTTCGCGCGCCTGAGCTTTTTGGCGATTACTGGCTGAACGCAGAGCCCGTTTCGGTGCGCGATATGCTCGGTTCCATCGTTCTTATAGATTTCTGGGATTACACGTCAGTTCATTGTCTCAGGGCCTTGCCGTATCTTAAGGAGTGGGAACGCAAATACCGTGATTATGGGCTTCAGGTGGTAGGGGTACACACGCCGGAATTCCCCTTCGGCAGGGAGAAAGAAAATGTGCGGATTGCGGCCCAAAAGCTTGGCATTTCGTATCCGGTCGTTGGAGACAAAGACGGCCGGATTTGGACGTCTTTTGGGAGCCGAACGTGGCCAACGAAGTTCCTGGTGGACAAAGACGGCTTCATACGCTACGCTCACCAGGGGGAAGGCAGCTACGATCAGTTTGAGCGAGCCATTCAGTTTCTTGTGACCGAAGCCGGCATGCGGGGGGAATTGCCTGATCTGACGAACCCTCTTCGCGATACCGACGTTCCGGGCGCAATTTGTTTCAAGACCACAGGAGAAATTCGAGCCGGTTATCTGCGGGGTGCCATTGGCAATCCGGAGGGATATAGTCCGGAATCGACGCTGGAATACAAGGACCCTGGGTTACACCTTGCCGGAAGGATCTATCTGAACGGAAAATGGGGCAACGAAAGAGAATGCGTACGCTTTGAGGGCGCGGCGGGGGAAAAAGGGACCGTGACGGTGAGATATGAAGCCGCGGAGGTCAATATTGTTGTCGATTCGCCGCAGGAATCAAGAATTCTCGTTCGGCAGGACGGACAATGGCTACAAAAATCCGCGAGGGGAAAGGATGTTACCACTTTGAAGGACGGATCTACCTCCGTCGTCGTCAATCGTCCCAGGATGTTCCATATTGTCAGAAATGAACTTTTCAGTGAGCACCTCATACAACTCACCGTTGATGCACCGAATGTCCAGATCTTTTCTTTTTCCTTTGTGACGTCAGTTATTCCTGAGGCAATGAGTGCCCCTCATGGGATCGGATTGAATTGATGAAAGCTGTCCGGATTCACGAACATGGCGGGTTGGAGAAACTCCTTTTTGAGGAAGTCCCCGTCCCTTCATTCAAAAGTGATGAGGTTCTCATCAATGTCAAAGCGACGTCCGTCAACCATCTCGACCTTTGGGTCCGCAGGGGGCTTCCCGGCGTACCGTTTCCTCTTCCCATCATTCCCGGTGTTGATGCAGCAGGCATCGTGTCCGACTTCGGCGACGGCGTCAAGCACGTGGCGCGGGGCGATCGGGTCGTTGTTGCTCAGGGCCTTTCCTGCGGGCACTGTGCCTCGTGCCTGAACGGCAATGATAATCTTTGCAAGGATTACCGTCTGCTGGGGGAGCATCGCGACGGAGGAGATGCCGAGTACCTTGCCGTACCGGGCCGCAACGTGATAAAGCTGGCCGATTCTGTTTCTTTTGAGCAGGCGGCGGCAGGAGCGTTGGTGTTCCTCACTGCCTGGCAAATGCTGGTCGATAAAGCACGAGTGCGTCCAGGGGAAGATGTTCTCGTGATAGGAGCGGGAAGCGGAGTGGGGAGCGCCGGAATTCAGATTGCAAAGCTGTTGGGGGCAAGAGTCATTGCGGTCACCAGTAATGAACGAAAAGCCGATCAGGCGAGGGCTCTGGGTTCGGATGAAGTCATCGTGCGTTCCAAAGAATCGATTCTCACCCGCGTCCGGGCCCTGACGGCCAAACGAGGCGTTGATGTGGTTTTTGACCATGTCGGTACGGCCGTGTGGGACGCCTGCATCAAGAGCCTCGCGAAAGGGGGCCGCCTGGTTACCTGCGGCGCCACTTCGGGCTTCGATGCGCCCACCGATCTTCGCTATGTGTTTTACAAGCAGCTGCAGATCATCGGCTCCACGATGGGCCGGAAGGGGGACCTGATAACGATTCTCCGTTTCTTTGAACAGGGAAAGCTCAAACCGGTGATTGACCGCGTCCTTCCGCTGAAGGAAGTGCGGGAAGCACATCGGATTCTCGAAGAGGGATCGCAGTTTGGCAAACTTGTCCTGATTCCCTGAGTTACGGCGTATTCATCCACACTACGCCGGAGATTGCACTTCTACTGATTTTTTTCTACTTTTGATTTGTGGCGATTTGAAGTCGGCAGATTGCGGCCACATTAAACATCAGCTAAAGCGCCGTCAGGAGTTTTTCCGACCCCGACGCCGCTGTTTCCGTCGGGATTTTTGTTTTCGCCCGAAGAAATTGTCTGGAACATGAACAGAACTTTTCCAACAGGTCATCCGAGAACCAAAGCCAGAACCCTGCAGCGCTAACCATGTCTTCCTTCCTTTCCATTCTCAAAGAAAAGATCATCGTTTTCGACGGTGCCATGGGTACGCATCTCCAGGAGCAAGACCTCTCCCCCGACGATTTCGGCGGCGAGCAGTACGCGGGATGCAATGAATATCTCGTCGTCGCAAAACCGGCAGCCGTCCAGCGTGTCCATGAGGACTATCTCGAAGCAGGATGTGACGTTATCGAGACCAATTCATTCGGATCATCGTCGATCGTCC
>CAZRPU010000003.1:0-19695 GCA_964602055.1 uncultured Ignavibacteriaceae bacterium | reverse complement strand
GCCTCGGGAGCCGGTCGTACGAACTGAACAAGAAAGCCGCTGAAATTTCCCGGAGGATGGCTTCAGACTACTCCCAGGCGGGCCATAAGCGGTTTGTCGCAGGATCGATGGGTCCCACCACCAAGCTTCCCTCGCTGGGTCATATTGCATTCAAAGAGATGGCGGACTCCTATTATGAGCAGGCAACCGGTCTTCTCGACGGCGGCGTGGATCTCCTGAACGTTGAAACGTGCCAGGACATGCTTCAGGTGAAGGCCGCGCTCTTCGGCATTTTCCGGGCTTTCAGGGAAGGGCGAAAACGGGTTCCTCTTGTCGTATCTGTGACCATTGAGACGATGGGAACAATGCTCCTGGGCACGGAAATCAACGCGGCAATGACGGCGATTGAGCCCTACGACGTGGATATCATCGGTATGAACTGCGCAACGGGTCCCAAGGAGATGTCGGAACACGTCAGGTCGCTTTCCGCCGGGAGTCCGCGCCCGGTGTTCGTGATGCCGAATGCGGGTCTTCCCGAGAACATCGGAGGCCGGGCCCATTATCATCTCTCCCCCGACGAACTGGTAAGGTATCTCTCCCATTTTGTAAGAGACCTGGGGGTACAAATTGTCGGCGGATGCTGCGGAACAACGCGGGATCATATCCGGGCGCTGGTTGACGCGGTGGGGAACCTTTCGCCGGTCCCTCGGAAGGTCGATTTCGTCCCGAGCGTTTCAAGCCTCTATCAGGCGGTTCCTCTGCATATTGAGCCGGCCCCCGTACTGGTGGGTGAGCGCACGAATGCAAATGGCAGCAAGCTCTTCAAGGACTTGCTTGCGAGGGAGGATTGGGAGGGTATTGTTGCGATGGGGCGTCAACAGGTGAAGGAACAGGCTCACCTGCAGGATGTTTGCGTTGCCTATGTCGGAAGAGACGAAGCCCGCGACATGCGCGAGGTCATCACGAGGTTCAATACTCAGGTGACGACTCCCCTCGTGATCGACTCCACAGAAGCACCGGTTATTGAAGAGGCTCTGCAGCGCATTGGGGGAAAAGCAATTGTGAACTCGATCAATCTCGAAGACGGTGAGGAGCGGATCGACAAGATTCTGCCGCTCTGTAAGAACTATGGGGCTGCAGTCATCGCCTTGACGATTGACGAAAAGGGGATGGCGAAAACGGCCGCCGCGAAGCTGGGTGTGGCACGAAGAATCTATGATCTTGCAGTAGGCAAATACGGCATGAAGCCGCACGATCTTCTTTTCGATACTCTTACCTTCACCCTTGGTTCGGGAGATGAGGAATTCAGGAAAGCGGGGAAGGAAACGATCGAGGCAATCACTTTGATCAAGAAGGAGTTTCCCGGCGTGCACACGCTGCTGGGGGTCAGCAATATATCCTTCGGACTTGCTCCCCATGCGCGGCATGTACTGAACAGCGTCTTTTTGCATTATGCCGTTGAAGCCGGTCTCGATCTTGCCATCGTCCATGCGTCGAAAATCATGCCGCTCTTCAAGATTCATGAACGCGAGCGCGACATTTGCAGGCGATTGATCTTCGACGAACGTGTCTTTGAAGGGGAGGGAGATTCGCGAAAGACGATCAATGATCCTTTGACGGAACTTCTCGCCATAGGGATGGGAGAAGGGGGAAAAAAGAAGAAAGCAGCGGTGGAAGGAAAGTCGGTCGAAGAGAGGCTCAAAAACAGAATTATTGACGGGGAAAAAATAGGCCTCTCGGACGACCTTCATGAGGCCCTCAAGACCCGGCCGGCCCTGGATATCATCAACTCAGTCCTTTTGGACGGCATGAAAGTCGTGGGGGAGTTGTTTGGGTCGGGACAGATGCAGCTTCCTTTCGTGCTCCAGTCGGCAGAGGTGATGAAAGCAGCAGTGTCCTACCTCGAACCCTTCATGGATAAGAAGGAAGGGCGAGGAAAGGGGACGATGGTCATTGCAACGGTGAAAGGGGACGTTCACGATATCGGGAAGAACCTTGTGGACATTATCCTCACCAACAACGGCTATAAGGTCGTGAACCTGGGAATCAAATGTCCCGTTGAGACTTTGCTGCACGGGGCCGAGGAACATCATGCGGATGCCATCGGGATGAGCGGTCTTCTCGTGAAGTCCACGCTCATCATGAAGGAGAATCTTGAAGTGATGAATGAGCGCAATATTACATTGCCCGTGGTTCTCGGCGGTGCAGCGCTCACAAGGAGATATGTGGACAACGATTTGCGGCCGATCTACCGGGGAACCGTGGTTTATGCCAATGATGCCTTTGACGGTCTTCGGTTCATGGAACAGATCATGTCGGGCGGGATCCCGGAGATCAAAGAAGCGGCGCCGCAGTCGGAGGAAGATGTGTTGACGGGATCTGAGGCAAAAATAGCGATGATTCTTGCGGAGACGCCGAAGAAAGCCAACCAAGAGAAAGAAGCAGAGGAAAAACGGAAAGAGGAGAGGGGTTCATCTGTACGGCGGGCTTTGACCATACCCAGCCCTCCCTTCTGGGGATCGAGGGTTGCAACGGACATCCCGCTCGAGACAATTTATGAGTACATCAACGAAATCGCTCTGATCAGGGGGCAGTGGCGCGTGGTGAGAGGAAAACTGAGTGAGGGAGAATACCAGGAGATTCTGAAGAAGGACATCTACCCCGATCTGAGAAGGCTCAAAGAGGAAGCGGGAAAGAAGAAGCTTCTGGTCCCGGCTGTTGTGTACGGGTACTTCCCCTGCCAATCGGATGGCAATGATCTTGTTGTTTATCGTCCTCCCGATCGTCCTGATGCGACTGAACTGGCCGCTTCTGATTTGACCGAATGGATGAGGTTTTCTTTTCCCCGTCAGAGGGACAGCCAGCATCTTTGTATTTCCGATTTTTTCGCCCCCGTGGATTCGAAGCAGATCGATGTGGTGGCGTTTCACCTGGTCACGATGGGCCGCCGCGCATCAGAATATTCGCGCTCGCTTTTTGAGTCCGACAATTACAAAGAATACCTCTATTTTCACGGATTGAGCGTCGAAAGTGCAGAGGCCCTTGCCGAATTGTGGCACAAGCGGATAAGGACTGAGCTTGGGATTCACGGCAAAGACGCGAAAGACATACGGAAGCTTTTTGCGCAGCACTATCAGGGATCCCGTTACAGTTTCGGATATCCCGCCTGCCCCAACCTGGAAGATCAGGTGAAGCTTTTCGAGCTGCTCAAGCCGGAAAGAATTGGGGTTTCCCTGAGCGAAGAATTCCAGCTGGACCCAGAGCAGTCCACGTCCGCAATTATTGTGCATCATCCTCAAGCGAGGTATTTCTTTGTTAAGTGAGAAGTCAGCCGTCCTGACCTCGTCAGGACGAGCCTCGTTCCGCTGTGCGGAACGGGAAGCCAGAAACAACTTCTAACCACCTGAAACCTGAAACCTTGAACCTTGAACCTTGAACATTGAACCTTGAACCTTGAACATTGAACCTTGAACCTTAAACCTTGAACCTTAAACCTTAGACCAAACCATGCCCAATCTCATTTTACTCCGTCACGGCGAGTCCCAATGGAATCTGGAAAACAGGTTCACCGGCTGGGTTGACATTCCACTTTCTCCGAAGGGAGAAGAAGAAGCCCGGCAGGCCGGTGAAAAGCTCAAGGCCTTCCGGTTTGACAAGGCCTATACATCGGTGTTGAAGCGCGCAATCGAGACACTCAAGTTTGTTCTGAAGATTACAGGGCAAGAAGACATTCCCATTGAATACGACAAGGCTCTGAACGAACGGCATTATGGCGCATTGCAGGGAAAAAACAAGGCAGAGATAGGAAGAATCTACGGTGAGCAGCAGCTCAAGATCTGGCGAAGAAGCTATGACGTACCTCCACCCAAGGACGTCACCGACTTGAATCCTGACGGCACGAGCGAGAGCCTGAAGGACACGGCTGCGCGAACGCTTCCGTACTTCAAAGAAAGGATCCTGCCGGATATCCTTGCCGGGAAGAACATTATTGTCGCTGCGCACGGAAATAGTCTCCGTTCCATCGTTATGGAGCTGGATCGGCTTTCGAAGGAAGAAGTGCTGGAGCTGAATATTCCGACAGGAGCCCCGCTGCTCTACCGCTACGACGCAGCCGGAAAGGTCCTCGAGCACCGCTATCTCTGAGGAAGAAGCGGGGGCATCGGATGATTATCCGTTGAATTTTCGGCAAGTTATCACTATACTTTCTTGTGAAGGAAGAGCGCTATTGGAAGGGGATACAGCGCTTCAACGAAAGAGATTTCTTCGAGGCGCACGAGATTCTCGAGGACTTGTGGCATGAATACCGCGAATCCGACAGAACCTACCTTCAGGCTCTGATTCAATTGTCGGCCGGGCTGTATCACGCAGACGCGGGAAATCTTCGCGGTGCACACAGCCAGCTTTCCAAGGGACTGGAAAAACTCAGAAGGTATCCGGCCACCCATCAGGGGGTCGATGTGCTGGCTCTCACGCGTGATGTGGCTTCCTGTCTTGCAGTCATCAGGGACCGTGAAGGCGTGGAATCCGGCGATCTCGATCCTTCGTTTTTCCCGCAAATCAAACTTAACTCTGAACATTCGTAAAGAAAGCGTACTCCTATGGCAACAATGATTACTGAAGAATGCATCAATTGCGGAGCGTGTGAGCCGGAGTGCCCCAATGTGGCGATTTATGCGGGCGGAGCGCAATGGGAACTGCAAGGTGCAACCCATGAGGCGATCTCGGACAGTTTTTTCTACATCGTACCTGAGAAATGCACAGAATGCGTGGGACATTTTGACCAGGAACAGTGTGCAGCGGTTTGTCCGGTCGATTGCTGTCTCCCCGATCCCAACAAAGTCGAAACGGAAGAAGTGCTTTTTGAAAGGGCAAAGACTCTCCATCCAGACCGCCAATTTCCCGAGCTCGGGCCGGCAACATCGCACTTTCGGAAGAACTGAATCATCGTTGGTCATGACAGGCCGGTAGTCTTCCCTGGAAAGGGAGGGAAATCGGCCTTTTCGTTTTTCAGCGTGAGGACTGCATGCGCATAGGCGCGTATGAAATTCATCCAATCGAGACGGGAAGGTTCTCGCTCGATGGAGGAGCAATGTTTGGCGTAGTACCGTGGGTTTTCTGGAGCAAAACCAATCCTCCCGATGCCCGCCGGAGGATTCCGCTTGCTGCCAGATGTCTGCTCATCAGAGGAAATGGAAAAGTTATTCTCGTTGATGACGGCAACGGGACAAAATTCACGGAGAAATTGAAGGACATCTATAATCTCGATCTGTCCCATTCCGACCTTCTTTCGTCTCTCGCACGCTTCGGGGTAACGCGCACCGACGTCACGGACGTCATTCTTACCCATCTGCATTTCGATCATGCCGGCGGATCGACCATTCTGGAAAATGGAGTCGCCGTTCCAACATTTCCCAATGCCCGCTACTATGTGCAGAAGGCACATTTGGAACTTGCTCGCAAGACTTCCGAAATGGTCCGGGGCAGTTTCTTGAAGCAGGACTTTGAACCGCTCGTCGAGCATGGTGTTCTGGAGTTTGTTGAGGGGGAATTGGAGCTTTTTCCCGGGATCAGTCTTCTCGTGTGTCATGGTCATACGACAGCACAGCAGCTTCCCAGAATTCATGACGGCAAAACGTCTTTGCTCTTCTGCTGCGATCTTGTTCCGACCGTTTCACACATCCCGCTTCCGTACGTGATGGCCTATGACGTTCGCCCTTTGACGACCATCGAAGAGAAAAAGAAGATCTTCGCGAGGGCCTCCGAGGAGAGATGGACCTTGTTCCTCGAACATGATCCGCTGGTCGAGGCTATCACGCTCAAGCCCTCGGACAAGGGCTTTGTCCTCAACGAGACGGTGCAGATCTCATGAGCCGAAGAATTCTCCTGCTCGAGAGGGCCGGTGACAGAAGGTATCGGAGGAAAGGGAGGAAATGCCAGAGCGCATGAAGAGCCTCGCACCTGCGGCATCGGTGGCTGATTTGCGCCAGGGGAGAGGGATCAAGGTTTCCTTTGATGATGAAGATGTCGCCTTGTTCCTGATCGGCGAAGAAGTGTTTGCGGTGGGCAATCACTGTCCTCATCAGCATCATTCGAGCCTGCATGACGGTACTCTCGACGGCACCGTGGTCACCTGCCCCATGCATGGTTGGAGCTTCGACTTAAGGTCCGGCGGGTGTACAAACGGCTCGGGAAAATTGAAGCAGTTTACGGTCGAGGTGCGGGGGAAAAGTGTTTTTCTGGAACCCCCGAAGCTCTGAAGCGGTTGGAGATATCGTCATGGTGAGCTTGTCGGAACAGATAAAGAATGCTGCCGTGTCCATTGGTTTCTCGAAAGTCGGCTTCGCCCGCGTGGAGAATCTTTCGGGGGAATCGGTGCATCTTACAGAGTGGTTGAACCGCGGATACCATGCTTCGATGGATTGGATGGCCCGTAATGCCGGGAAGCGCATGGATCCCCGTGCGATTCTCCCGGACGCACGTTCCATTATTTCAGTCGCCTTGAACTACTATTCAGGCGAGGCTCACACAAAGAACAGCGATTCCGGCAAGATTTCACGCTATGCCTGGGGAGACGATTATCATGAGATTCTTGAAGCCAAACTCGATGCACTGACGGCTGTTCTTCAGACCCTTTCTCCGGGCACACAGGCAAAAGCATACGTCGATACGGGCCCGGTCATGGAAAAAGCCTGGGCGGCGCGGGCAGGCCTGGGGTGGCAGGGGAAACACACGAATCTTATCACGAAGGAATTCGGCTCGTGGGTTTTTCTGGGCGAGATCATCACCGACTTGAACCTCGATCCGGATGAGCCAATAGCTGATTTCTGCGGAAGCTGCACAGCATGCATCGAGGCGTGCCCGACCGACGCAATCGTTGAACCCTATGTCGTCGATTCGAACAAGTGTCTTTCGTATCTGACGATCGAGCACAAAGGAGAGATACCCGCGGAATTCCATTCGAAGATGGAACAATGGATTTACGGGTGCGATATTTGCCAGGATGTATGCCCCTGGAACACTTTTCAGCAGCAAACCGAAGAAGAGGGGTTTCGGCCGAGGGAGGGAAATGTTGAGCCTGTTTTGAACGATATCCTTGCGATGTCACAAGAGGCATTCACCAAACGATTCCGCAAGAGTCCCATCAAACGAACAAAGCACGTTGGCCTTGTGCGAAATGCCAGGGCTGTGCGGAGCGGAAGGGGGGAAAGATAAGGTAAAGGTAAAGGTATAGGTAAAGGTAAAGGTAGGTCAGTTTCATAACGAACACACACATTCTGCTATCGAAGAAATATGCCAACAAACAATCATCGTAAAGTCATTATCATCGGATCGGGGCCTGCTGGCCTCACTGCGGCCCTCTATACTGCCCGTGCAAATCTCAGCCCTCTGATCTTCGAAGGTTCGCAGCCGGGGGGACAGCTCACGATAACGACAGAAGTGGAGAATTATCCCGGCTTTCCCGAAGGAATTATGGGACCGGAATTGATGGATCTTTTTCGGAATCAGGCAAAGAGATTCGGAGCGGAGAATCTGTTCCAGGAAGTAACAGAGGTGGATTTTTCCAAGCGGCCTTTCAAGGTGGTTTCTGAGGAAAAAGAATACACTGCCGACACAGTAATCATTTCGACGGGGGCGAGCGCAAAACTGCTCGGCATTCCCTCGGAAAGCCAGTTCATGGGATACGGCGTTTCCGCCTGTGCGACGTGTGACGGATTCTTCTTCAAAAATCAACATGTCGTTGTCGTTGGCGGCGGGGACACGGCGATGGAGGAGGCGACGTTCCTGACAAAATTTGCCTCAAAAGTGACGATCGTTCATCGGAGGGATGAACTCCGTGCATCCAAAATCATGCAGGAGAGGGCTCAGAAAGATCCTAAGATCGAGTTCATCTGGGACTCGGTTGTCGATGAAGTCCTGGGGAAGAACGAAAACGGCAAGAAGATCATGACCGGCGTCCGTCTCAAGAACATCAAGACAGGGAAGAGTACGGATTTCATGGCGGACGGATTGTTCCTTGCGATCGGGCACCAGCCAAACACAAAAATCTTTCAGGGCAAGCTGGACATGAACGACGTTGGGTATCTGAAAGTTCAAAGCGGTTCAACAAAAACCAATGTTGAGGGAGTGTTTGCCGCGGGGGATGTCGCAGATCCTGTTTATCGGCAGGCGGTCACCGCGGCCGGTACAGGATGCATGGCTGCCATTGATGCAGAGCGGTTCCTGACGCATCATTCGTAAGGGTTAGCTGCCAGGACAGGCGCCGTGGTTGCTTTGACGGCTTACGGGGCCCGCTTTTGAAATGCGGCCTCGGGGTTTTTCGGAATTTCAGGGTGTTGCCGTCTCTTCGTTTTCCTTCCTCTTTTCATCCTATTTCTTCATGTTTCCCGGCAACAAGTTCTCACTTCACGGGATGGGGCCGGATTTCACCCCGAAAACCAGTTGACTTTCGGGAGTCCATTTCTTATAATTCACACAAATTCAATCACTTACAAGCCTTCCATTTCATGTCAACTTCTGCAAAGTGGGTATTGGGAATCGTAGCCGGATTCCTTGCTTTGGGTGCCCTCTTTGTGTTCCTCATCCTCTTCACATTCATTTCCGGCACCGAGTACGACGATTCGAGTTCGACCAGCGGGGAAAAGATCGCAGTTATCGAATTGAAGGAACCTATTGTCAGTTCTGAAGATATCGTCCGGCAGTTCAAAAAATACCGATCGAACAGCTCCGTCCATGCCGTCGTGTTTCGCGTTGAATCCCCGGGAGGGGGTGTTGCCGCAAGTCAGGAAATCTATGAGGAGGTGAAGAAAACCCGCGATTCCGGTAAGCCCGTTGTTGTCTCCATGGGAGCTGTTGCAGCGAGCGGCGGATATTATGTTTCGTGCGGGGCAGACAGGATCGTAGCGAATCCCGGGACTCTCACCGGCAGCATCGGCGTGATCTTCCAATTTCTGCATGTCAACGCACTGCTCGATAAAGTGGGAATTGATGCATCAACCTACAAGACCGGAAAATTCAAGGACTCCGGATCTCCTTTCCGGCGGCCTTCTGCCGACGACAAGATCTATTTTGACCAATTGCTTGCCGACGTCTACGATCAATTTGTGGATGTTGTCGCCCGCGAGCGAAAGCTGAAAAGAGGTTTTGTTCTGCGCTATGCCGATGGCAGGGTGTTCACCGGAAGGCAGGCGCTCGAGTGGGGGTTTGTGGATACTCTTGGGACGTTCGAGGATGCAATTGCGATTGCAGCGAAAATGGGGGGCATCAGCGGCAAACCCTCGGTTGTCAAAGAGCGCAAGCGTCGTTCATTTTGGGAAAACGTACTCGGAGAAGCCGCGTCCGGGCTGGCGGGGATCCGTGAAGAAATATTCCAACAACCGATAGTGCAATACAGATATTCATCACCTTTCTAACAATTCCTGGGAGGCAACTTGACAAAGGCAGATATCGTTGATGTCATTGCATCCGCGACCGGTTTGACAAAAGTCGAGACGGAAGCCGTCGTTGACGGTTTTATTTCGACCGTAATTGATGCCCTGAAGTCGGGAAAAAATATCGAGATTCGCGGATTTGGTAGTTTCAAAGTGAAGAAGAGAAAGGGGAGAATGGCCCGGAATCCAAGAACGGGAGAACAGGTGATGGTGGACGAACACTTTGTTCCTATTTTCAAGGTATCGAAGGACCTTAAACACGTTGTTGATGAAAATCTCAAAAAGGCGATTCCACAGACGCAAGAATGAAACCGACGATCCATTGTTCAGAATGCCAGCAGGAATTATCCTGGGGCGATCAATACTGCGGAAATTGCGGGAAGCAGGTTGAGTGGCCTGAGGAAACCCGTGCACAGGCAGGGAAACCCCCCAGAGAAAAGAAAGGTGGAAGGAAGATCGAGAAGTCTCCCGCCGCTGCTTCGTGGAAAGCCATGCTTGCTGTGGCGGTCTTTATTGTCGCTGGTGTCATTATTCTGGAGTTGCTGACAGGCGGAACGAGAAATGTTCCGACGGGATCAACTCCCCCCGCACAGGCCGGTACAGGTGCGAACATGGAGGCAATGAACAAACTCAATGAACTTGAGCAGGCGGCGAATGCGAATCCCGGCGATCTGAAAGCAAGACTCACTGTTGCCAACTTTGCCCATGACAGCCGCTTCTACGAGAAGGCCATTCAACACTACAAGCTTTATCTGGAGAAGAAGCCCGATGATCCCGATGCGCTGGTAGACCTGGGGATTTGTTTTAACGACCTGGGCAACCTGGATGAGGCAAGGAAGTATATGGAACAAGCCCTCAAGGGAGCTCCCAAGCACTTGCTGGCTCATTTCAACCTGGGCATCGTGAGTCTTCGCTCAGGAGATATGAAAGCGGCCAACGATTGGTTCAAAAAGACCGTTGCGTTGTCTCCGAACAGTGAAATCGGTCAGCGCGCCCAACAACTCTTGAATGATCACCTGAACGCCGGACAGTGATCCCGGCCAATCAATTCACTATCCTGCGGAGGATTCCATGCCCAGTGGGAAGAAGCGTAAGCGCCATAAAATGGCAACCCACAAGCGGAAAAAACGCTTGCGGAAGATGAGACATAAGAAGAAGAATCGTTAGACTGTTCACTGCAATGCGTATGCCTGCCTCTCTTCTGATATCGACGAGGCAGGTTTTTTTTCGGGGTGACCAAAAGCGGGGAGAAATCGTCCGGTCGGGGACCTTCGAGGTTCGTCCGGTCTGGGACCTTTGAGGCGTCCGGTCTGGGACCTTTGAAGTTCGTCCGGCCTGGGACCTTTGAGGCGTCCGGTCGGGGACCGGACTGAACGGGCAGATGATTTCCAATAAACATGCGACTATTGAAGAACGCCATAGTTCCGCTTCTCCTTTTCTTTCTTTCTCTGCTCATCACTCCCCGCACCATTTTCAGCTGGGGTTTCTGGGCGCATAAGGAGATCAACAAAGCGGCGATTGAATCGCTTCCTGACGACCTTCGCTTGTTCTTCCGCGCTTATGCCGATTCATTGATCGAGAAATCCGTTGACGCGGACAAGCGGCGGTTTGGGGATCCACAGGAACAATTTACCCATTATGTCAACATTGATCGGTACGGCGAATATCCTTTTCTCGCCTTGCCCCATAGCTACACGGAGGCGACGAAGAAATTCGGCAAGGCGCGGGTTGATTCCACTGGAACGGTACCCTGGAGAATCGCAGAATTCACAGAAAAACTGACCGATGCTTTTCGAAAGAAGGACGTCGCGGCAATCGTTTTCTATGCATCGAATCTTGGCCACTACGTTGCCGATGCGCATGTACCTCTCCATGCAACGGAGAACTACGATGGTCAGCTCAGCGGGCAAAAGGGGCTCCATGCCCGATGGGAGAGCAGAATTCCTGAGAAATTCGGTGCAAGCTACAGGCTCGCTCATCGGGAGGCTGTCTATCTCAAGGATCCCCTCGAGGAGGCGTTTCAGGCCGTCATGGAGAGTTACGAAGCGGTTGATTCCGTGCTTGCGGCAGACAGGCGTGCACAGGATTCTCTGCCGGAAAATGAGAGATTCACCGTTCGTCGCAGCGGAAACAGGACACAGTACGAATACACGGATGAGTATTACGACCGTTTTAATAAATTGCTCGGCGGAATGGTTGAGCGGAGAATGAATGATGCCGTACACCGGGTGGCAAGTTTCTGGCATACAGCCTGGGTGAACGCAGGGAAGCCGGAAATGAAATAGGCCTGAGCACGTCCTGGCGGATTCTTTTGCCGTACCAATCTGCCAACGAACTATTCCACCTTATTATTGAACCACCATCGGTTAAAACGTCTTCATTGGTCCGCTTTTCCTTGTTTTTTTCCCACCTTTTTTCTACTTTTTTACTAATGATTATTGACGAAGATCTATTCATGGAGGAACCTATGGCAGCCGATAATGACGGGATGGCACGCGGACTAATTGTTGGTTTTCTCGCAGGAAGTATCGTTGGGGCAGTGGTCGCATTGCTGTATGCCCCAAAGTCGGGTAAAGAGCTTCGCGCGGATATCAAGCAAAAGGGCGGCGAGATTGCCGAGGACGCGGAAGAGTATCTTGCCCGGGCGCGCAAGAAGGCGGTTGATATCATCAATGAGGGAAAGCAGCGCTCAGATACGCTGGTGAACGACGCGCGGAAACGGGCAGAATCCCTTATGGGTGATGCGCAGAGGATCATTTCCGAAGCGCGCGGCAAGTCCGGGACCGAGCCCCGTTCCTGACGCAGCTGATTATTCGCTTCCCTGCCGGACCACTTATTCCCGAAAAGGACTACTCTCGTGGAAAGCATACGCACTGTTGTCGAGACGGTAGCGCTTCTGAGTGCATCGGCTCTTTGTCTGTACCTTATCGTGGTGCTTTCGCGCCTCAAGGATCTGCTTACCCTTCTGCAAAAGGATCTCTCGGAAATCGGAGCGAAAGCAAAGCCGGTGTTTGAGAACCTCCAGGTGATTACCGAAAAGTTGAAATCGGTTTCGGGGAAAATCGACGATCAGGTTGGGCTCGTCAAGGGTTCCCTGGAATCGGTAAAATCCGCCGCCGACAACATTGTTGCTTTTGAACAGCGCATCCAGGAGAGCCTTGAGGAGCCGGTGCTTCGACTGTCGTCCATGGTCGGAGCGTTTGTCAACCGCTTGGCCGCGTATTTCGGCGGCAGCCGCGCGTAGCAGGTTTATTTTTTCCCTTCCGAAAACATAGCGCCCCGCGTTCTGCGCAGGCGTCTTTCTGAGGAGAATTCCCGTGGCACACTCAAACCATAAAGAATACCCGTCGGAGAAAATCCGCAACATTGCTCTTATCGGACACGGCGGCTCCGGCAAGACGGCGTTCACCGAAGCGCTGATGTTTACGGCCGGAGCGACGAATCGGATGGGGCGGGTCGATGAAGGATCAACGATCTCGGATTACCATCCTGACGAAGTAGAAAGAAAAATATCGATCAACGCTTCTTTGCTGCACTGCGACTGGCAGGGAACAAAAGTGAATATCCTGGATACTCCGGGATATTCTGATTTTACGGGGGAGGTGCTCGGCGCACTGAAGGTGGCAGATCTCGCAGTGGTCTTTGTGAAGGCGGTGGAGGGGACAGAAGTTGGGACAGAGATCGTGTGGAACTACACGAAAGAGGGGAATCTGCCGGTAGTAATCCTGATCAACAAACTGGACAATGAAAACGCGGAATTCGAAAAGGCTCTCGCCTCTGCGAAGGATCGCTTCGGTCACGACGTGACCGTTGTGCAATTTCCGGTCAATGAAGGCATTGCTTTCGATTCCTTTGTGGACGTCCTCCGCATGAAGATGTACAAGTATCAACGCGACGGGTCGGGGAAGTTTGTGGAAAGTGATATCCCCGCGGACCTCAAGGAGCGGGCAGATGCACTGCACGAAGAATTGATCGAGAAGATTGCGGAGACCGACGAAGGGCTCATGAACAAGTTCTTTGAGGAAGGAACCCTTCATGAATCGGAGCTCCATCAAGGGCTGAAGAAAGCCCTCAACACGCGGAAGATCTTTCCCGTTTTTTGCTCTTCAGCGTCGTTGAACATTGGATCTGGGGTTTTTCTGGATTTCATCACAACATACGCCCCGTCGCCGGCGGAGCGGGGACCCGTAGCGGCACGCGACCTCGGCAACACGAAGGAAACCATGGTTCTCCCGGATGCAAAGGCCTTGCCTTCTCTGTTTGTCTTTAAAACAGTTTCCGAACAACATGTCGGCGAGCTCTCATTCTTCCGCGTTTACTCCGGCACGATCACTCCGGGAATGGATCTCACCAATGAGTCCAATGGAAAGCAAGAGCGGTTGGGACAAGTCTTTGTCATGAATGGAAAAGACAGGAAGGACGTCAGCAGGCTCGAAGCAGGGGATATTGGATCAGTCGTCAAACTCAAAGATACCCACACCAACAACACCCTGAGCAGCAAGAATCTCCCCGTTATCTTTCCTCCCATCAAATTTCCGGATCCGGTCATACGAATGGCGATTTCGTCGAAGTCAAAAGGAGATGAAGACAAAATAGCGACGGGCCTGCATGCCTTGCATGAAGAAGACCCCACATTCCTCGTACAAGTCGAAGGCAAGCTGAGCCAGACTGTCATTTCGGGGCAGGGAGAACTGCATCTCCTGATTGTCACGAAGCGGCTCAAGGAAAAGTACGGCGTCGAGGTTGATCTGGTGGAGCCGAAAATCCCCTATAAGGAAACCATCCGGGCCACGGTACCATCTTCGGAATACAAACACAAGAAACAATCCGGCGGGAGAGGGCAGTTTGGGCATGTGTATCTAAAGCTGGAGCCCAAAACTCATGGGTCCGGTTTCGAGTTCGAGGACGCCGTCGTTGGGGGCGTTGTTCCCGGACGTTTCATTCCCGCTGTGGAAAAGGGCGTGGTGGAAACCATGCAGCGGGGCATTCTGGCGGGATACGAAGTGGTGGATGTCAAGGTGACAATCTTCGATGGTTCGCACCATTCGGTCGATTCGGACGAGTTGTCGTTCAAGATTGCCGGATCGATGGCTTTCAAGAAGGGCTTCATGGAAGGGAAGCCGGTGCTGCTTGAGCCTGTCACAGAGGTCGAAGTGATGGTGCCGGAGGAATACATGGGGGATGTGATGGGAGATATTTCGGGGCGCCGCGGAAAAATCCTCGGGATGGAAACGGAAGGGCCGTTCCAGAAAATCAAGGCCCTCGTACCTATGTCGGAGCTTCACAAGTACTCCACGATTCTCAGGTCGATGACGCAGGGGCGCGGGATTTACCGCTCCAGGTTTTCTCACTATGATGAACTTCCGCGGGAACTTGCAGAGAAGGTCGTCGCCGCTTCGGAGAAGGCGAAGGTGGAGGCGGACTAGCCACGGGGGCTGCTCTGCCGTTCAAAGTTCGTAGTTCAAGGTTTAAGGTCGGGGGGCCTATGAAGGTAGAGCACTTTGAAGATCTTGCGATCTGGCAGGAAGCGAGAGAATTGTGCAAGAGGATTCACCAATTGACTTCAACGGGAGAGTTCTCGAGAGATTTCAAATCTCGAGACCAGATTCGAGATTCGTCCGGTTCGGTTATGGATTGCATAGCGGAGGGATTTGAAAGAGGTGGTAATCGGGAGTTTTGTCAATTTCTCAGCATCGCCAAGGGTTCCTGTGGAGAGACAAGGTCGCAAAGCTACCGAGCATTCGATCATCACTATGTCACTCAGGTCGAACTGGATGATTTGCTTGAAAGAACAACGCGCCTCAGCAGAAGGATCTCAAGGCTTATGGCTTACCTCAAGAGTTCGGGCTATAGAGGCGAAAAGTACCGCTAACTTTGAACCTTGAACCTTGAACCTTGAACCTTGAACCTTGAACCTTGAACCTTGAACAATAAACAGAGATTCATCCTCGTCTCTTTCCTCGCTGTCTTTATTCCTTCCTCCTCACTGTTGTCTCAGTCTCGCGATTCCATCAACTACACCCGTCTTGGCATCATGGGTGGCATCACAGCCGGTGCGGCTGTCGGAAGCTACTTCTACGTGAAAGACGTCTGGTGGGCCAAACAGCAGTCGAGTTTTCGCTTCGAGCGAACGGCCGAACGTTACGCCCTGCATCTCGACAAGCTGTCGCATTTTCTCGGAGGCATCTCAGAAGGGGATTTCTTTGCGGGGGGCTTTCAATGGTCGGGTTTTCATGAAAAAGACGCGAGACTCTACGGCGCGATCATGAGCAACATCGTTTCCCTCAGCGTGGAAATGACCGACGCCTATGCAGTCGAACACGGGTTTAGTTTGAAAGATTACTTTTCGAGTGTTTCCGGAGCGTGGTATCAATACCTGCAATATACGAATCCCTCCTTGCGCTCAGTGAACTTCAAATGGAGCTACTGGAACCATGCGCCCAAGTACTTCACCAAAAGCGCCCAGCTCATTGAGCAAAACCCAAGCCGGGCCTTCATCGACAATTATGCCAATCAGACTCATTGGATGACGGTAAATATGCGGTCGATCGTGCCTCAAGACTGGGAGGAGTCTGTTCCGCCGTGGCTTGCTCTCGCCGTAGGAGCCCGGGCGGGCGATGTGGTTGAGGTCATTCGGAAGGACAGCCAGTTCAAGGAATTCCAGCTCTACCTTTCTGTCGATATCGACGTCAATTACTTTCTTCCTGAGGAAGGAGCATTCTGGGTTGTGTTGCGCAGAACGCTTTCCCACCTTCACTTCCCCTCACCAGCTCTACGCCTCACACCTCGCTTACGGTTCTTTGGTTTCTACATGTGACAGCGGCTGCTCTCAGCGCCAAAATGCCAAGGAAACATCTTCCAGTGAGATTGTCGAGTCGTTTCGCTACCACCAAATTGCTCCAAACCGGCCAATTTCCTTGTGTCGCGGTACTTTTCTTCGTATAATCAACATTTGCAATGAGTTAGAACGACAAGAATATAGTAATTGACCTCACAGCTGAAGCGGGCAACCGTTTCAATCCCATCAAATATTGCGGAGGGGCTTACTCGAAAAACCAAAACCGACGAACTCCACTTTCTCAATATGTCGCAATCATCTTTGAGCGAAGTTGATACTCAATTGGAAATCTCAAGACGGCTTGGCTTCCTCTCTGAATCAGTGTATGAGATCGTTGTTGCAGTCCTGATTGACGTACAGCGCCTTCTGGGTGGGTTAATTCGGTCGATTAATAAATAAAAGGTTCTCAACGGAATTCTTCACTTTTTACTCTTTCACACTTTACGCTTCACACTTCACTGTCTTCTTGATGTCAACCAAAGGCATTATTCTCGCAGGTGGCTCCGGCAGTCGTCTTTATCCTGCCACCAAGGCTATCTCCAAACAGCTTCTGCCGGTCTATGACAAGCCTATGATTTACTATCCCCTCTCCACCCTAATGCTTGCGGGGATTCAGGAAATTCTGGTTATTTCAACGCCCGAGGATCTGCCCCGTTTCCGGACTCTCCTCGGGAGCGGGTCTCAGTGGGGAATCCGATTCGAATACGCCGAACAGCCTAAGCCGGAAGGTCTTGCTCAGGCGTTTGTGATAGGCAGAGATTTTGTGGGGAAAGACAATGTGTGTTTGGTCTTGGGAGACAACATATTTTATGGCGATCGTTTTAGGGAGTCTTTGCGGAAAGTTGCCGCAGAGAAAGATGGGGCAACAGTTTTTGCGTATTACGTAAAGGATCCGGAGCGATATGGTGTTGTGGAATTCGATAGCAAAGGAAGGGTTCTCAGTATCGCGGAGAAACCCAAGAAGCCGAAATCCCACTTTGCGGTCACGGGGCTCTATTTCTACGATAATGATGTTCTGGGTATTGCCTCATCCTTGAAACCATCCGCCCGCGGGGAATACGAAATTACCGATGTGAACAATGAGTATCTGAACCGGGGCAAGCTTCGGACTCATGTCATGAGCCGCGGCATTGCGTGGTTGGACACGGGTACCCACGAGACTCTCCTGCAGGCTTCATCTTTCATCGAAACCATTGAGTTGCGTCAGGGGCTAAAAATTGCGTGCCCGGAGGAAATTGCTTTCCGTGAAGGATGGATTTCTCGAAACGAACTGCTCCAGCTTGCAGAATTGATGAGAAATAATGGTTATGGGGCGTATCTTCTTGCCTTGGCTGATGAGGTAACTCGATGAAAGTTACGAAAGGGGAGCTGGATGGAATCCTCATTATCGAGCCAAAGATATTCTCGGACAGCAGGGGTTTCTTCCTCGAAACTTGGAACGAGCGTCGGTATGGGGAAGCGGGTATCGATTTGAGATTTGTGCAGGACAACCTTTCCAGCTCATCCAAAGGAGTCCTGCGAGGATTACACTTCCAGAACCCCAATCCTCAGGGTAAGCTCGTTTCCGTTCTGGCAGGAGAAGTCTTTGATGTTGTTGTGGATTTGAGAAGAACATCTCAAACGTTCAAACGATGGTGGGGGACGAACTTATCGTCCTCAAATGCTCGGCAATTGTATATCCCACCGGGATTCGCTCATGGATTTTTGGCCCTGACCGAAACGGTCTTCTCATACAAATGCACGCAAATATATGATCCGCCTTCTGAGGTCACCCTTCTTTGGAATGACCCGGAAATCGGGATCAAATGGCCAATTACAGAACCCGTTGTGTCGGAGAAAGATCGTAAAGGGCTAAAGGTATCTGAAATGCTCCCTGGCATTCTCTTCTAGCGGCAATAACTATAATTCTTGATAACGCAAACATGACTCTCGATAAGAAAATCAAGTCAAAGAAAGCAACCATTGGCATTGTCGGCCTTGGTTATGTGGGGCTTCCGTTGGCCGTCGAATTTGCCTACAAGGGATTCAAGACAGTCGGAATTGAAGTTGACCAACGAAAGGTCGACTTGATCAACGAGCGTCGGAACTATATACAGGATGTGGAGGAAGAGAAATTCCGTTCCGCCGTAGAGAAGAAGAACCTCAGTGCGACGAGTGATTTCAGCTCGGTTGGCTCCCTGGACGTGATCTTCATCTGCGTCCCAACCCCTTTTACGCCCAACAAAGAGCCTGATATCTCGTACATCTTGTCGGCTTCCCGGGAAATCGCGAAAGGTCTTCGCAAAGGACAGCTCATCATTCTCAAAAGCACCACATTTCCCAATACAACCGAGGGATATGTGCAGCCCGTTCTGGAGAAGGCCGGATTGAAAGCCGGCACCGATTTTCATCTGGCGTTCTCTCCGGAGCGTATCGATCCAGGAAACAAGAAATGGACAACCTCGAATACCCCCATTGTGGTCGGGGGAGTTACGCCTGAGTGTACACGGCTTGCTTGTTTGGTCACCGAACAAATCGTCGCCAAGGTTATTCCTGTTTCCAGTCCGAAGGTGGCCGAGATGGAGAAACTCCTTGAGAATATCTTTCGGAGCGTGAATATCGCATTAGTCAACGAGCTGGCACAATTGTGCGACCGGATGGGCGGGATCAACATATGGGAGGTTGTGGATGCCGCGTCGACAAAGCCGTTCGGGTTTCTGCCGTTCTATCCCGGACCCGGCATTGGCGGGCACTGTATTCTCATCGATCCTTATTATTTGTCCTGGCTGGCGCGAGAGCACGACTTTCAAACCAACTTTATCACTCTTGCTGCAGAGACCAACGAGAACATGCCGTTCTACGTCAGGAACATGGTCATTCGTGAAATCAGCATGATGCCAGTGAGTTTTCGGGATGCAAAGATCCTTGTGCTCGGGGTGGCTTTCAAGAAGGATGTCGACGACATACGGCACTCTCCCGCCCTGAAAGTGATGGAGCTTCTTGGTGCGGATGGTGCACGGAGTATCAGCTACAATGATCCCTTTGTCCCGACGCTCAGGATCAATGGCGGTGTTCTTGAATCCGTAAAGCTGACGAAGGATCTGCTCGGGAAAACGGATTGCGTCATCATCACGACCGATCATTCTTCCTACGATTATGAATTTATCGTAAAGAACTCCAAAAGAGTCATCGACACCAGAAATGCAACGAAGAATGTGACGGAAGGAAGGGAGAAGGTTGTGGTTTTGGGGGATGGGAGGTGAGGAAACAGAGGTAAGGGAGGAGATTAAGGTAAAGGTATAGGTATAGGTAAAGGGGGGAAAGCAATGTACAAGTCCTTCAAAGAAATGCCTCTTTGGCAGGATGCAATGGAAGTAGCCGTGGAAATATTCCGATTGAGCGCAGGATTTCCAAAGAAAGAGGATTATGGGCTTACTTCTCAATTGCGAAGTTCAGCGTTGAGTATTTCTG
>CAZRPU010000002.1:0-135993 GCA_964602055.1 uncultured Ignavibacteriaceae bacterium | reverse complement strand
AGGTGTGTTCGCAAACCGGATCGCGAGCTTGCCGTTTTCCAAGGTAAGAACAACATCGCCATACCATGCATCCCGGTATGTACCTGCATACTTCTCCAACGGCAGGGAGGGTCGCGATTCGGCATTGCGCGCTTTGACGGCAGATTGTTCAAACTCTTTCGCCCTTGCCTCAGAACGTGCAACGACCGCCTTGAAAGCCGCAAGCCAGTCCATTGTGGGTGCATTCAGGTAGCGATCGAGGACGTGCAGGCCGATGGCGTTGAACGCGGCTCCGGACTCCTGATTGGTCAAGACACACACGCCCACCTTGAGTTCAGGGATCATCATCACGAGGGAAACAAAGCCGGGCAGGCCGCCGGTGTGCGTCACGACTTTGTATCCGCGGAAATCGCGGATGCCGAAACCGAGAGCGTACCCGTTGAAATTCGTGCGGAGAGGGGCGAGTTCGGGAGGGGGATTTCCCGAGGGAATGGGCGTCACCGCAGTCCAAAGCTCCCGGGCCGTCCGAGGGCTAAAGAGATTCTTTCCCGCAGCGATTCGGCCGGAATCCATTTGTACAATCATCCATCGTGCCATATCATCGGCATTGGAATTGATGCCACCTGCAGGGTTGGTATTGTCGCTGGAGAAAGGTTTCACAACCTGCAGCTTTCCCTCGATTTCTGCATGGGTGGTCGCAACATTCCCACCGTTGACTGCATCCGAATGACGGGGATTGCTTGTGGTCATCCCGACCTGATTGAGAATTCTTTCCTGAATAAAGTCCTCCCACGATTTCCCCGAAAGCGTCTCTATCACTTCGCCCGCAACTGTGTACAGCACGTTGTCGTAAGCGTACGCGCTGCGAAAACTTGTCGCGAGGGGAATGTACCGCAGCCGGCGCGCAATCTCGCGCCGATCATACGTCGAGGGAGGCCACCACAACAGGTCTCCGGCGCCGAGGCCCAGCCCGCTGCGGTGCACAAGGAGGTCACGAATGGTCAATTCGTTGGTGACATACGGATCGGAAAGCCGGAACCAAGGGAGGACATCAATGACTTTTCCGTCCCATGTGAGTTTCCCTTCCTCGACGAGAATGCCGAGGGCTGTTGCGGTAAATGCCTTCGTGTTGGAAGCGATGCCAAACAGTGTTTTAGAATCGACAAGAGCCGGTTTTCCAAGTTCTCTGACGCCATAGCCCTTCGCAAGAACTACTTTGCCGTCCTTCACAACGGCAAGGCTCACCCCGGGAACGCGAAATTCCTTCATGACGGCAGACACATAGGCGTCCAGTTCAGATTGATTCCAGGGAGGGCGCTGCGCCAGCGTCAAGACGGGGATCAGCAGGAACACGAAAAGCCATAGTATACGTTTCATGAGGATCTCCTGTTCAGTCAGTGTGTGAGTATCAAAGAGATACGTGTAATGGTGCAATGTAGGAAATTTTCGAGATTCTCAAAAGAAAACTGCCGGAAGGTGGTCGGCAAACGAATCAAGTCTCTTCCAGAGCATGAAGAACGGTCTTCAGGCCCTTCTGAAAGGTTTCATAGCGCGGGTTCCAATCGACGATAAGCCGATCCTTGACGATGCGATGCGAGTTCGTGAAGGCTTTGTACGTATCAGCTCCAAGAATGAACCTCCCCAACAGGCGGGGTATTCTCTTTGGCGGTCTACTCCCCGTTTCCCGCACAATCGTATCAACAAACTCCCGGAAAAGTATCGGATGGAAATCGGATATATCAACGGTCCTGTTCTTCATTCGCTCATGGTTTTGGAGGGCAAAGACCACGGCTTGGGCGGCGTCATCCACATGGATGAAATTCCAGAAATAGCTTCCGTCACCAAGTATGGGGATCCTTCGATTTTTGATTCCCTCGATCAGCATGCGCGTGTGATACGAATCAGCTGAATAGAAGGTTGCAAAGCGAACAATGATGAACGAGAGATCCCTGCGCACCTTCGCCGCAATCATGCGTTCCATCTCCCATGCCGATCGGAGAACCGGCAGCTGATTCTCCGGCAGCGGGGTCTCGGCGGTAGCCGTCCCTCCCCGGAGATCGCCGTGGAGCATCGTAATGCTTTGCTGGAGAAACAGTCGTATGCCGTTCTGCTCTGCAGCCTCAAGCAGCACCCGGGTACCCTCGATCCGAATTCTGTCGTTTTCTTTCCAGTCTTCCAAGGTGGGATTCGGTTTCTTCGGGATGTGCGTGGCAAGGTGGAGTATGGCGTCACACTCCTTCGTTGCATCCCTCACTCGTTGGAGGTCAAAAAGGCTTCCTTGAAGGGTCTCGACACCCATTGCTTGGAGCGTCATGAGGTTGTTCTCGGAGCGGGCGAGGCTGACCACCCGATGATTTTTTTCGCGGAGTTCCTGTGTAACCCGCTTACCGAGCAATCCTGTGGCGCCGCTGACAAAAATCTTCATGTGTCTCTGAAATAATGAAAGAGGGGAAACACTCTTAGAGAGAACCTACGAACCCGAAGGGTCTTCGGGGATGCGAACAGCTATCACCTCTCCGCGTGCGCAGAGAACTTCGTCGGCTGTCACAGTCATGGCCATTGTCACTTTACGGCCCTTGATCTCCATAACCCTGCCTCGAATAACGAGAGGAATACCGAGCGGCGTTGGTTTCAGAAAATCGACCTTCAGGGATGCGGTGACGAAGCGGAAGGGTGGAAGCGTATTCATGGCGCGGCCCTCGGCACGATACGACGCCGCAGCCGCCGTCCCTGTTCCGTGGCAATCAATGAGGGAAGCAATAAGTCCGCCGTAGACATACCCCGGAAGCGCAATGTGGTACGGGCGGGGCGTGAAAACGGAGAGCGATTCCTCTCCATCCCATCTGGTCTGAATATGAAGGCCATCGGTGTTCAGTCTCCCGCATCCGTAGCAATAGCTCTGGTTCTCGGGATAAAAATTCTGAAATACTTCATCGGTTGTGGTATTCATAGCTCAGGCGTTTTGTGGTGGAGAGTTGCAGACCATGAAGGGAAAAGTCTCGTGGAGACATTTCGAGCAATGAAGGCCGGACTCAGGAGCGCCGGTCTTGTTCATTGGTTGATGAGAAGGGAGTTACGCTGTGCGACGATGATTCGTACTCTTAGCGGCTCTTGATGAATGTTCCGTCGTTGAGATCCTGCAGGGCCTGGCGCAATTCGGCCTGGGTGTTCATCACAATAGGTCCGTACCACGCAACGGGCTCTTCGATCGGTTTGCCGGATACAAGAAGGAATCGGATGCCTTCGTCGCCCGCCTGCACGGAAACTTCGTCTCCCGTGTCGAACATGACCAACGACCGGTTCCCGGTCCGTTCGCGGACAGTGGTTTCGACGGGCCCTTCTTTTTCCGTGAGAACGCCGAATGGCTTCGATGCATTGCGAAATGTCCCCGATCCGTCAAAGATATAGGCGAATGCATGCCTGGTCGATTCGACCGGCAGGGTTTTGCTCTTCCCCGGCGGGACCCAAACATCGAGATAGCGCGGGTCCGCAGCGATTCCCTCCACGGGCCCTTTCTTCCCCCAAAAGTCACCGCAGATGATCCTTACCGAGGTCCCGTCATCATCCGTCACCTGCGGAATTTCCGCGGATGGAATATCCTGATACCGGGGATTCGTCATCTTGAGCGACGATGGGAGGTTCGCCCACAATTGAAACCCGTGCATCTTGCCATCCGCCGATCCCTTCGGCATTTCCTGATGCAGGATGCCGCTGCCGGCAGTCATCCATTGTACGTCTCCCGATCCCAGGGCTCCCTGATTGCCAAGGCTGTCTTTGTGGTCCACCGTGCCTGCAAGGACATACGTGATTGTTTCAATCCCTCGATGTGGATGCCAGGGGAATCCGGCCATGTAGTCGGCGGGATTTTCGTTCCGAAAATCGTCGAACAGGAGGAACGGATCGAATTCACCCGTTTCACCGAATCCGAAGGCCCGGTGAAGCTTCACCCCGGCGCCTTCAATGGTGGGTTTCGCCTGCACAATACGTTTGACCGGTCGCAGCGACATAGACAATCCTCTCTTCTTCAGTATTCATTCCTTCAACACGGTGAAGTCTCCTTGGGTTCCGTGCGATAGAGTGATGCGCAACTTCTATTTCGTCATTCGTGAAATCAGATCATCGCGGTCAACGACCGATTCGGGTCCCAGCCAAATGGACCAGAGAACGCGTGCGAAGGTTCCGTTCGCAATGGGCGGCTTTTCTTCACCCTGAATAACGGCAACAATCGTTCCTCCGGGAATCCACCGCAGGATATATTGCTGATTCTCTTTCACCTCTTTGTCAAAATAAGAAAGATATTGCGTCAGGAAAGGCTGTATGGCGGCAAGTTCTTCTTTTGTAGCATTCTCCTTGAAAGCATCGTTGTACGAGTCAATAATACTCTTGTGATCAACGTCCCGCGCAAAGTCCATGGTAATCTGTTTTGCTTTTCCCTCGTCCAGGCACGCCTTGAATGCGTCCGCTTTGCTCATCGTTCCTGCATCCTGAAGATAATGGGCGATACCGTAGACTTTGAAGAAATATTTCTTTCGTACCGAGAGGCCTGTGAGTTGAGCAGTGTAGTCTGTCGTACCGGATTTGAATGTGACGGAAGCGGGAAAACTCTTTTCAGTGGACGGTTCTTTCACCGTCGCTTGTGAAAAAGCAAGGACAGGGAGAAGGAACAGGGAAAGTATGAGAAATCGCATGAGAGTACCTCTCGCAGAATGTGGAAGGGACATTGAAGGAACGAATGTAGAAAAAATTCATCAAAAAAGGAGTGTCGGGTCAGAATGGCTGGTTCAACGCAATGCGGTGCAGAAAAAGAGAGGGGAAGAAGAGAGAAGAGGAGTCAGCATTCCCTTCTGAATTTCTCTTCATCGCGCAAATGAGGCTTGTTGAGAGGGGGTTTGTTTGACAAGGATGAATCGGGCGGAGAGGGGTTCACAGGGGTTTTCTTCTTCAAAATTTCCGCTTCCCACGCAATAAGCCCCCCTTTCAGCGTGAAAGCGTTCTTGTGTCCTAGGGTCCAAAGAAGAAAGACTGCCTGAGCCGAGTGGACACCCCCATCCGAGTAGACGACAATGGTCTCGTTTCTGGGAAAATTCTGTTCCATCAGCTCCGTCAAGCTGAGGTTTTCGGCGCCTGGAATATGGTAGGCTGCAAATTCAACGGGGGACCGAAGGTCAATAATCCGAAGATTTTCTTTTCCTGAGGCAATCCATTGGGAAAGCTCGAACGTTTCGACATGATCGGCCTCGCTCTGAATTCTCCGCGCAATCTCGGTCGGATCAATGCTGACCCGACGGGAAGACTCGCCGGCTATAAGAGCAAGCGATGCAAGAGCGAGTGCTGCAAGCGCCAGATTCCGGTTCTTCTTCATGACTCGGCCGGATGTTTGTGGGCAAATCGTTTTTCAATGTGTTCCGCCGCAAGGAATCCTGCAACGGCAAGAACAACAATGATAAAGACCATGACATTTTCCGGAATTCCAAAAAAATTTCCCAATGTCACCTCGCCGAGAGAGGTTGATTGATAGAAGTCTCTGAAAAGGGGAAAGGCCTCGCCGAACAGAACGATGCCCGTGATCATGCCCAGAAGGTGAACCATGCCATCCAGTTTTCCTGTAGATGTTGCAACACAAGCTGTTCCGGGGCAATACCCGCCGGTGACAAAGCCGATGCCGAAAATGACCCCGCCAACGGCCTGGGGAAGGGGATAGCTGGGAAGAAGGTGGACCTGCGACAGATCGAGGAAGCCAATCCAGGACAGCCAGAACATTCCCAGCAGTGCCGTGACAACCGCAGTAAACATCACTTTGAAGACTGTCAAATCTGTAAGATAGAACTGAGCGGCGAGTTTCCTGGCGCTTCCGAACCCCGCGCGCTCGAGGAAAAATCCGAACCCGATGCCGAGGAGAAATCCGATCAGAAGGCCGGTATCGACACCCAACGCGAGCGTTTGGTGAAAGGGAGCATTCATGTCCATTCCTTCCGCACAAGATACGCCACAGCGTAAGCGCTGGCGAAAACGGCGAGGATAAACACCCAGCTTCCAAGGCTCATAAGGGCGCCGCCGGTCAATGCTTGTCCGCTCGTGCATCCCCTTGCGAGCCTCGCGCCGAACCCCATGGTGAGTCCCCCGAAAAAAGCGTATGCCATCCTTCCGTTGACTGAAATGCGAGGCCCCTTTTCGACGCTCTTTCTGACGCGACCTGCAAGGAATCCGGAAAGAAAACCGCCGACAACGACGCCCATGATTTCAAAAACAAGCCAATCTTTGAGCGGACTGGTTGTTCCATCGCCGAGAAAAGGAGAATAGTACTCGCTCGCCCGGGCATGATCAGGCGCCACCTGGCTGACGCCGGCAACAACGATCGAAGTGAACGCTCCTGTGGCGCCAAGTCCTCGCCCCATGATGACAAACGCAGCGAGAAGAACGAGGCCAAGGCCGATCCCGGCCAGATAAGGACTTCCATAGGGTGCAGGAGAGGAGGGGATGCGTATCAGGGATCCGCCGAAGAAGTTCTGAATCCTGCCGGCCTTCATCGCGGTTGACTCCTGTGTTCGCCCGACTTGTCCGGAGAACCCTGCTCGACCCAACGAATCACGAGAGCAGCATTCTCTCCCTTCAGCCTCGTATTCAGCTTTTTCCCCAGTTCACGGGCGGTCTCATAACGATCGAAGGGATATTCATCATAAATCTTTCCTCCTTCAAAGTGACAGGGTGAACAATGCTCTTTGAGAAGAGGTCCGATGGTTTCGGTGAATGTTACCTGCGCCGGATGCGCGGATTTCGTCGCCTTCTCCCTGGTTTGCGGAAGATCATTCTCCTGCGATGCTATGAGCAGGAGGATGGCAGCGAGGAATTGAGCCGACATTTTATTTCTTTTCTGCCGGATTGTCGACAGGAAGTTCCAGTCTGCTGCTCCAATCTTCGAACGACCCGTCATACAGACGCGCCTCGTAACCCAGAAGTCGCGCTACGAAGTAGATCAGTGACGCCTGTTGTCCCACATGGCAGTAGGTCACGACCTTGTTCCCCGGCTGTACGCCCGCCTTGACAAACAATTGCCGCAACGAATCCACCGGAAGGAAAGAACTCGTTGAATCCATGACAGTGGTAAAGGGGATATTCACCGCTCCCGGAATGTGGCCGGGGCGGGAAGATCCCACATCGGTCCCCGAATAGAAGCGGGCCGAGCGGGCGTCAATGACGGTCACACCGGTTTTTCCGAGATTGGCCTTGATCCACTCAGCGTCTGCAATGAATTCGGGATGCAGCACCGGCTTGAACGAACCGTTGGCAACGCGGGGAATATCCTTCGTTACCGGCCGCCCCTCGCGTTTCCAGGCCTCGATACCGCCGTCCATAAATGAAACGCGGTCCCCGAGCCCGAGGTAGTCGAACGTCAGAATCATGCGCGCGGTCATTGTCACGCTCTGGTTCTCGAAGTACACCACAATCCTTGATTCGTTTGTAATGCCGAGCTCCTTCAGCATCGATTCGGCTCTCCCCGGCTCGGGAAGTTCCGTACTGAGGTCCGGGGTTCCCTGGGCGAACCCGTTCAGCCAGAGGAAGCGGGCACCGGGGATATGTTCATTCTTATAGCCTCCCCTGGTCCATCCCGAGTGAAGGAGCACAAGGTCCCGGTCATTCAAATGCTCTGCAACCCATGCAGCAGTGACAATCCGGTTTGTACGGCCCGAATGCGTCTGTGCATCGGATGTCAGCGCAACAGCAAGCAATGCAACGAGAATGGGCTTCATGAAGGCCTCCGGTGAAGGTGGGACGGCGTATCCGTCGGGTAAGATACAACAATTGAGCAAAAGGTTTGATTCCGCAGCATTTTCGGTACAAGAACGCCGCCGCCGTTATTCGTAGCGCAGTGATTCCACGGGATCGACACTTGCGGCTTTTCTTGCGGGAAAGAAACCTGCCATCAAACCGATGAGAGAGAGAATGCCCGTTGTCAGGAGTGTTGTGCTTGCGGAGAGGATAGGCTTGCCGAGAAATTGCATGGCGCCGTCGTCCGAAGGAATCAGCCGAATCCCCGAAACGACGCCATAGGAAAAGAGGAGGCCCAGGGAGCCGCCGATGAAAGCGAGAAACAGCGCTTCAAAAATAAATTGCGCAAGGATATACCTCCGCCGTGCGCCCAGAGCCATTTTAATGCCGATTTCGCGCGTTCGTTCCTTCACGACCACATACATCACATTTGCCACGCCGACTCCGGCAATCAGAAGAGTGAGGAAACCGACAGAAAAGAGAAAAATCGAAACTCCGAGCGCGATCTTTCTGCTCGTTTTCTCGTTCTCGATGAAGTCCCAGATTCCCAATGCCCTTTCGTCATCGGGATCGAACCTGTATTTCCTTCCCAGGATTTTATAGAGATCCGCCTTCACCTCGAGTTGCTTGCTGGGATCGGTCGGACGGACCACGATGCTGTTGACAAAAACGTTGCCGTAGGAGGTTCTGAACGTGGAGTAGGGCATGATGGCCCGCCGTGTGTCGGGGCCGTTGTTGCTGGAAGTCTGGAGTTTTTTCTGCATTACTCCGACCATGGTGAAAGGGACATCGTCGACGAGTATGGTCTTTCCGACAGGATTCTCATCTTTGAATATCTCTTTTGCAATAATCTCTCCGAGAAAGAGCACGCGTCGCTGCTGGGTCACATCGATCTCATTGAGAAACCTGCCGCCCTCGACAGGGTACATTCGCCGCATCTCTTCGAAAAACGGATTCACGCCTTCGCATTCGGTCGTCACAGAATACTTTCCGTATGTTAACGTGACGTTCTTCCGGTATTGAGGCGTTATCATATCGATTGCCGGGATGATCCGTTCGAGGAGATCAACATCATCTTCGACAAGCCGGATGCGCCGCCCTTTGGGCAGTCCCTCGTACGTAAGCCCCGTTTCTCCGCCGTACACAATAATGATCCGATCACCCGCGTTGAGGAGACCGTTCATCATTTGGGTCCCAAGCCCCTCACCAAAGGAAAGGAGGAGAACCACGGCAACAGTTCCCCAGGTTATCGCCGCGAGAGTCAGGATCGCACGTGTACGGTGCGCCCGAAGGTCGGAAAGAAAATCTTTAAGAAGTTCAAGCCACATAGATGAGGGACAATGTTGAAATGGAACATCGGCGCCCGGTGATCAACCGTATCAAGACTGCAGCAATGGAATTCATGACCTCAGGCACTCGACGACGTCCAGATTAGCCGCCCGGCGTGCAGGCATCAGTCCCGCGGCAAGCCCGACAAGCGTGAGGATGGTTACCGTGACAAGGACAACATCCATGGAAAGCACGGGCGTACCGACAAATTCCTTGATCGGGATGAGCTGCATGAGCTCGATAATTCCATACGCTATGAGAAAGCCGACAAACGATCCAAGGAAGACAATGAAAAACGTTTCCATGAAAAATTGGAAGAGGATATTCGATCGTTTTGCCCCGACCGCGCGTTTCACTCCGATTTCCTTGATACGTTCCTGGACGACGATAAACATGATATTGGCAACCCCAAGGCCCGCGACACCAAGGGTGAAGCTGCCGATCAGGCCCATGAAGATGTTGAATCCCAGAAAGAAGTAAAAAATAAACTTGTCGAAACGGGATGTATCCCAGATCCAAACGGCGTCTTCGTCTTCGGGATCGAAGCGGTACCTCTTTCCCAGAACGCCGCGAACTTTTGCATTCACCTCTTCTGCAATGGTAGGATCGCTCACCTTATAAATGATATTGTTCAGATAGATCGCGCCGAAAACGCTTCCGTAGGTGCTGGCAGGAATGAAGACGCGGTCGCGGTCACGTGCGTTATACGATGAGTTCTGCGTCTTGACCTGCATGACGCCAATGACTGTGAATGGAACCTCGCCGATGTAGATTACGCGCCCCACAGGATCAGTCTGCCCAAAGAGAAAGTCCTTGACCTTGTTCCCGATCAGGGCGACGCGCCGCCGGTGTTGGAGGTCGAGATCGTTCAGAAACCGGCCCCCTGGTTCGGGAATGATATTTCTCATGTCCGCGTAGACGGGAATAACGCCCGAGACGAGCGGGTTCAGAATGTTTTCCCCGACCCGCGTGGGGACGCGCCGCGAGTATTCGGGACTGATTGCCTCGAGCTCCCGGACCTGGGAAGCGAGGAGGCGTACGTCATCTTCCATGAAGCTGACCCGTCTGCCCGTGCCAAACCCCTCCCATGGTTTCGTGGTTTTGCCGGGAAACATGATGGCAATGCTTTCGCCAATGCCGTGCATGTTGACCGACATTTGCTTTTTGAACCCGACCCCGAATGCAATCAGCACGATGATAGCGACGGTCCCCCAAATAATGCCGAACATCGTGAGAAACGCCCGAAGCTTCTGCGCTCGGAGATCGAGAAAGAATTCCGTTATGACAGTTGTGAGTTGATCCATGGACGAGAGCCCTCGGAAGTACGAGGACCCTATTCTATTTTCTTGACCGGCTTCTCGACAACTTCATCCCCCTCTTTCAGACCTTCGCGCACCTCAATGTTGATCGCGTCGCTGAGGCCCGTCTTGATCAGCCGCTCCTCATCCTTTTGCGGCCCGAGGGAGATTTTTACGAAGGCCGAATCATTTCTGAATGTGACAGTACGTTCGGGAATCATGAGCACGTCGGTTTTCTTGTTGATGATGATACTCGCATTGGCGGAATACCCCGCCCGCAACACGGACGTATGCGTTCTGGGAATGAGAATTTCAATGGGGAAAACCGTCGCATTGTCCTTTTTTTCCGCCTTCAGCCAGATCTTCCGCAGCACACCCCTGACCGTATCGCCGGGGAGGGCACCGACCTTCAGATCCGTTTCCATCCCTTCCTTCAATCTTCCGACATCAATCTCATCCACCGTCCCCTTGAAGATGAGGCGCTCCATGTTGGCCATCTTCATAAGAACCGTTCCTTCCTGAAAGGTTGTGAGAGGCGTGACAGGATCGCCGACTTCCACCGTGCGGCTAAGGACATATCCGTCAATCGGCGCTTTGATGATCGACTCGATTTCCGTGTCACCGATCGTCACCCGTCCGCTCTCGAGCAGAGCAAGTTTTTCTCTGGCAATCTTGAGTTGCAGCACCGATTCGTCGTAGCGCTTCTCGAAGTCTTCGTAATCCTTGTTGGAAATCAATTGGCTCTTGAACAGGGATTCCTGCCGGACTTTTTCTTTGTTGAGGTTGGCGATATCGACTTCCTTCAGTTCAACCTGCCTCTTTGCATCCGCGAGCTCCAGGGGCGTGGGATCGGGTTTGACTTCCAGTAACGGATCTCCGGCCTTGACAAAAATTCCGACATCGGCATAGATTCTCTTCACCACGCCGGTCACTTTCGATTTGACGGATATCTCGTTTTCGGGCTCGATGGTCCCGACAGCAAGTGCTTTGTCGACGATCGTCCCTTTGGCGACCTTGATGCGCGGCAGGGCATTTTCTGCGGAGTCATTTGAACCCCCGAAAATGAACAGGCCTCCTACCACCAGGGCAAGAACGAGGGTTGTGGGAATAAGCACTTTCTTTCTCATTACTCTTTTCATAACAGAACCTCGAAGTGAGAGAATAGTCATATCGTTGCGAAGATTCGGCGGATGGAGATACTGTTCTTACGAAACGCCTCAGCGAAGGTTACAGCGCCCGAATTCCGATGAGGCTGTTCAGAGGCGCAGGAAGGAGATCCTGCACCGCGGCGGCATTCACATTAGACTTGGAGAAAGAGAAAAAGGTTGCGGTTCAGTTGGCGGGTGTTGACCGGGACTCGAGGCAGAAGGATCGGAATCGTTCCGTGTATTCCGCTCCTCCAACAAAAAACATGTCGTTGTGGCCGGCACCCTGGACCTCTTCGAACCGCTTGGGGGTATGAGCGGCTTCAAAGAGCTTGCGGCCGAGTTCGATCGGGATGATCGAATCCTGCGTTCCGTGAAGGAACAGGAGCGGCATTCTGAGCGTGCGGATCTTCGTCTCGGAATCGAATTGCGACCGCAGGAAGAAGCGGGCAGGGAGAAACGGGTACGCGTGTGCGGCGACATCAAACGCCGAAGAGAATGTTGATTCAAGGATCATCGCAGCGGGCGGAACATGGGTTGCAGCATCAACAGCAATCGCTCCGCCGAGGCTCGAGCCAAAATAGAAGAGTCTCGTGGAGTCGACGCCTTCAAGAGTTGTCACGTATTGTACGGCAGCGAGGCCATCGGCGTAGACGCCGGCTTCGTCGGGTGAACCTTGGCTTTTTCCGTATCCCCGATAGTCAAAAATGAAGACGTGAAACCCCACAGCGCGAAGCCTTCGGAGAATTTCTCCGCGGTGCGAGAGGTTGCCCGCATTGCCATGAAAATGAACCATGGTCCCGATCGGACTGGGAGAGCGAAGAAACCATGCATGGAGTCGGACACCGTCGGCGGTGCTAAAAAAATGATCTTCCGGATTCAGCGCCCGCTGTTCCGCTTCGTACACCCCATCGGGATAGACAGAGGGGAAAAAAATGAATTTTTCTTCAAAGACCACGATGACCACCGTCCAAAAGATAAGTGCCGTTGCAATCGCGATGAAAATGGAAAGAAGCCATTGCTTCCAGGTTTTAGGCTCTGATTTCATGGGAGCGCGAGGAAGAAAATCGAAATGCCGTAAGCCGTTGATACGCATAGAGCAGGCCCGCGCCTATGGGGAGCGTGACCCCGACCAGCCACAGTGGAATGCTCCCTCCCCCGGAGACACCATTGCTGTCCGAAAGACCGTAGAGGACGGAAATGGCTACGAAATTGTTGGTGAAATGCGCCGCCATTGACGGTGCCAGACTTCGGCTTCTATAATAGAAGTACCCGAAGAGGATCCCGAGGACGGAGAGCGTAATGAGTCCGAGAGGGTTGAAATGAAACAGGCCGAAGAGAACTCCCACGAGAACAAAGCTTCGCCACGCGATAGTCCGCTCGAATGTTCGCTGGATGTATCCCCGGAAAAACAACTCTTCGCATAATGCCGGAGTAACGCACACGACAACAATAAGCCAGAGAAACTCGACCGGTGAACGAGCCGTGAAAAGCTCGGCGTTGATTTCCAACAGCTTTTCGGGAATGTGAAGTTGGCGCGTGAATTCGTCGGCTATGAAATTACCGGCAGGCAACAGACAGAGCGTGATGAGGACAGCGAGAATGATGTCAACGATCGAACTCCGCGTAAGCCGGACATAGCCTCGGATATCCGAGGAGTGCCAGCGCTTGACAATCCAGAGCGTCGGGAGAAGCATGAGGCCGACCTGCGTCGCGAAAATGACGATACGCAAAGGCTCGACATACATGCGAAACGACTGGAGAAATCCGTCGAACGAGATTCCGGAAGGTCCGGGTGACCCCCCAAAAGCTGCAACAAGGGCCACTGCCGCCATCGCAAGAATCGACTGACCGTTGAAATAGACGATGCCGATGCCCAGAAGGCCGAGAAGCGCGGAGCTGTTGAGGCTCCTGCCGCTTCCTTCCCACGTTCCGTCGAGCCGGAGAGCTTCGTCAGCGGGGACGGCTTGTGGAATGGCGTTCGGCATCCCGATCACGCGGGGGAAGGCTGGGAAAATTCACCCTTGCGGGCTCGAAGATCGAAATAGATGGTCACGGTATAGAGCGGGGAGACGATCAGCTGCAAAATCGAAGAAATCCCGCTTACGATTCCAATGCCGAATCCGAGAGATTGGATCATGGCAACGAAAATCGTTGGATCGTTTTCTCCTTCGCTCATCGTTGAAATTGCTTCAAAATATGCCTTGAAGAAATCCCAAAGAACAATCATGTAGAGCGGGGTCATGATGATGGAGAGGGCAAAACTCACCATGATGCTCATGAGGAGGAGAATGCCGAAGGTTCTCCACCAGTTGTGCCGCACAAGGTTCCAGCTTCTCTTGAATGATTCGATAATGTCGGCATCTTCCCAGCTGATGGCCGGCACCGTAAAAGCAAAACTGATACCGAGATAGACCACCGCCAGGATCGCTACAAGAATGAGAAAGCCCCCAAGAAAACCGAGTGCAACTGAATCAGTCGCAATCCCGATAATGAGGAGGACATACGGCAGAATGACAATACAGCCCAGCGCAAAACCTTCGATGATGTACTGACCGAAGACTTTCATCACCCGGGCGTGGAAGGTCCTGCTCAAAGCCTCCTGCCAGGAAAGCGATTCGCCGCTGATCTCGCCGCAGCCGATGATCGTTATTGCCACGGTCGCGATTACCGTTCCGACAATCATGAGCGTGAGGCCCAGAGCAAACCAAAGAGCGAATCCCAGCAGCGACGACCATTCGGCGGATGACCAGGGATCCGTGTAGTCCCTCTCCTGCATGAGCGCTGCGAGTTCGGAGAGGCCTGTGTCTGCTGCGACGGCCATGATGAGGGCAGCGGGACCAAGGATGATTGCGGCAATCGTGAGATTCCGAATCCAGGTTCGGCCAATCAGCTTGAAAAACCGGTCGAAGATGTCGCCGAGAGTCATCGGAGCGAGAGAAAGCGGAGCCATGAAATTCTCCTTTGGGAAATCTGATGTTGGACGCGGACCTTAATCCTCGAAGGTCCACTTGTACACAAGGGCAGCGCTCACGGCACCGAGAACCGGGCCGACCCAATAAAGCCAGATGAGTTCCGTCGGGCCTCCCATAAGGGCGGGACCGAGGTGGCGAGCCGGATTCATAGCAGCACCGCTGATGGGTCCACCAATAAGAATGTTGGCGGTGACCGTCAACCCGATGAACAACCCCGCTGTTTTGGGTGCGCGCCGGTCAATTGCCGTCCCATAAATCACAAACATCAGGAAGAACGTAAGAATGATCTCGGTAACCAATCCCTGACCAAGTGTAATGCCGTTTCCGAGGGCCGGCGTACCCAACGCGACCGCGCTGAGCGCATCAAGGGGTACCGCAAACTTGATGACAAAGGCCGCGACGACTGCCCCGAGACATTGGGCCAGAACATAACCAATTGCGTTCGTCGCATCGATCTTACCGGCCGCCAAGGCGGCAAGGGTCACTGCCGGATTGATATGCCCTCCGCTGATGGCCATTGTTGCGCTCGCCATGACCGCAATAACCAGCCCGTGAGCCAGGGCAATGCCCAGCAACCCGGATTTGCCTCCGGTCATGCTATCAACTGCGATCGCTCCAACGCCGACAAAAACAAGGGCGAACGTAGTAATGAATTCGGCAACGATTGCTTTTCGATTCATGAGAGACCTTTTTTGATTTGTCATCTTATCTTTTTTTTGGGACTTTGTCAATTTTGGCACGTAGCGATTGTTCGAGCCAAAAAAAAGGCGGCCTTGATGGCCGCCTCAACGTTTACTGTCGACTGGAGTACTAGGTTCCGGCCGAATAATCGGAAGCGTATTTGATCTGTTCGGGAGTCAGCTTGTCAATCTTGATTCCCATGGTGCGAAGCTTCACGCCCGCGATCTCCTGATCCTGTTCTGCTGGAATGTCATAGACCCGGTTCTCCAGGCGCGTCCCTTTCTTGTGCAATTCCGCCAGCCGAAGCTGCGACATGAATTGGTTTGCAAACGACATATCCATGACCTCAGAGGGATGTCCTTCGGCTGCCGCCAGGTTCACAAGCCGCCCCTGAGCAAGAAGATAGATCCGTTTGCCTCCCCGCATCAAGTATTCCTCGTTGTCCGACCTCACGGTACGCGCCGACTTTGAGCTCTTCTTGAGATGAGCAATATTGATTTCGCAGTCATAGTGACCCGTATTGCAAATGATGGCTCCCTCGCGCATCATTTTGAAATGACGATCGACAATGATGTCCTTGATTCCCGTCGCTGTGACAAAAATATCGCCGATACGGGCTGCCTCGTCCATGGTCATCACCTGGAACCCCTCCAGCGTGGCCTTCAGCGCCGCGGTCGCCTTCACTTCTGTGATGATCACGTTGGCGCCCAGCCCTTTTGCCCGCAGAGCTACACCCCGTCCGCAATGGCCAAAGCCTGCGACGACAAGATTCTTACCAGCGATGAGTACGCTGGTTGCACGGAGAATGCCATCCAAGGTTGATTGACCGGTTCCATACACGTTGTCGAAGTCCCATTTTGTCTCGGCATCGTTGACGGCTATGACGGGATATTTCAACGCGCCGTCGTTTGCCATCGCACGCAGGCGATGCACGCCGGTCGTGGTCTCTTCCGTTCCTCCGATGACACTCTTTGTTGCCATCCCTGGAAACTTGTTATGAATCGTAAAAATAAGATCCGCGCCGTCGTCCAGTGTCAGGTTCGGTTCCATTTTCAGGGTTTCCTCGATACACCAGTAGAAATCTTTCACGTTCATCCCGTGCCATGCGAAGATGGAAATGCCGTCGGCAGCCAGCGCGGCGGCAATATCGTCCTGCGTGGAAAGGGGGTTGCATCCGCTCCAGCTCACCTGGGCACCCGCTTCCACGAAGGTCTTGACAAGAACGGCGGTTTCCTTCGTAACGTGGAGACACCCGGCAATCTTGTATCCCTTGAGCGGCTTGGTCTTCCGGTATTTTTCACGCAGGGCCATCAGCACCGGCATGCGCGATTCGGCCCACTCGATTCGGAGCCGCCCCTCTCTTGCCATCGAGAGATCTTTTACTTTATAGATTCCTTGCTTTTCGTCCATGAGATTCGTTCGTGTGATTTGTTATTGTTTGTTGTGTTTTGAATTTCTGATGTTCGTCAGCCCGCACACGTCTTCTGTGGGGAGCAACGGAAAACCCCGTCCTGGCATGGATCAGGTTCTACCACTTCACGGCCTTCTTTAACGTGCGCACCAGATCGAGTTTTTCCCAGGTGAACTCTTTCTCGTTTCTTCCGAAGTGCCCGTAGGCAGCGGTCTTCCGGTAAATTGGCCTGCGGAGGTTCAGTCTTTTGATAATTCCGCGCGGGGTCATGTCGATTTCATTCATGACAATCTTGCTGATGGCCTGATCGGGCATTCTTCCCGTGCCAAAAGTCTGGACATGGATGGAGACCGGCTCGGCCACGCCAATGGCGTATGCCACCTGGATCTGACATTCAGAGGCGATGTCGGCCGCCACGATGTTTTTCGCGAGGTGGCGGGCGGCATATGCTGCGCTGCGATCAACCTTGGTGGGATCCTTTCCCGAAAAAGCGCCTCCACCGTGCGGAGCGCGTCCGCCGTAGGTGTCGACGATGATTTTTCTTCCCGTCAATCCGCTGTCCCCGTGAGGGCCGCCTATTTCAAACCGTCCTGTGGGATTGACAAAGAAACGAGTCTTCTTATCCAACAGGTGACGGGGAATGACATGGCTGACCACATGATCAACAATGTCCTCCTTGATTCTTTTTTGAGAAACATTTGCGGCATGCTGCGTTGATATCACAACGGTATCGACGCGCACAGCTTTCTTGCCGTCATATTCAATCGTGACCTGGCTTTTCGCATCGGGCCTCAAATACGGCATGAGTTTCGAATGGTTTTTGCGGATGGCGGCCAACCGTTGAACAAGACGATGGGCGAAAACAATAGGCATGGGCATGAACTCGGGAGTCTCGCTGTTTGCGTAGCCAAACATCATTCCTTGATCGCCTGCCCCGCCCGTGTCAACACCGCGGGCAATATCGGGTGACTGTGAGTGGATGGCCGAAATGACGGAACAGGACTCTGCATCGAACCCTACACCTGCTTCCGTATAACCAATGTCCCGGATGACTTCGCGGGCAATATCCTGAACTTCGATATAGCCTTTCGTGGTGATTTCGCCTCCAACGAGAGCAAGGCCGGTGGTGACGAATGTTTCACACGCGACACGCGAGTGGGGATCCTGCTGAAGAAGAGCGTCGAGCACGGCGTCAGAAATCTGATCAGCAACTTTGTCGGGGTGTCCTTCCGAAACGGACTCCGACGTAAACAGATGCCTCATGAGTATGATCCTGTCAGTGTGATTGATTCTTGGGTGGTGCAGCGGGAAGATCTTTGAGGGGAAAGACCGGCTGCAGCGCAGCGTCAGTAGAATTCCAATTCCGAGGAATCTCCGATGTTGATTCGTTTATAATTTCCTTTGACCAGAGCGTTGTTGCCCACGATCGAGTCCTCCAGCAGCGCTTCCGAAACCCTGGCCCCTTCACTGACAATAGAGTTCCGAATGACCGAGTTTTGGACCTCCGCCCCCTCGGCAATCGTTGCGTTCGGGCCAATCACGGAATTCCTGACCGTCGCCTTGGGCGAAATGAATACAGGGGGTTGAATCACGACGCTCTCATGCTCTTTCGGTCTGGGAGCATGGGCGAGCAGTTTCTGATTGGTTGTCAGCAGCGTTTCAGGCTTTCCACAATCGTACCAACCCTGCACATCAAACGTCCGCATCTTCTCGCCGCGATCGATGAGCATCTGTAAGGCATCCGTCAGCTGATATTCGCCCTTCGTCCGGACATTCGTCTTGATCATTTCCTTGAGGCATTCTACGAGCGTTTGCGGCTGGGTCATATAGTACAAACCCACGACTGCAAGATTGCTTTTGGGGTGTTCAGGCTTTTCGACGAGTTTCGTAATGAATCCGTCGGATGTTTCTGCCACACCGAAACGTCGCGGATCGTCAACTTTTTTCACACCGAGCACCGAGTGCTCGCTCTTCATCATCTCGCGGAGGTTAACATCGAAAATCGTGTCGCCCAGGATGATCAGAATGGGAGAACGCGAGAAGGTGTGCCGGGAAAGATAAATGGCGTGCCCAAGACCAAGCCGTTCTTCCTGATCGACAAAATCCACTTTGATCGAATAATGACTGAGGATATATTCTTTGATCATTTCACCAAGATATCCAAGGACGATCGTTGCCTCATCAACGCCGTTCTCGATGACTTTGTCCATGATGTGGCCGATGATGGGCTTGCCGGCGACATTCAGCAGCACTTTGGGAACGGTGTAGGTATGTGGGCGAAGTCGGCTCCCGACTCCGGCTACTGGAATAATGGCTCTCATGAAGACAGCATAGTGAAGATTGTTAAAATTGAAGTGAATAAAAATATACGAAGGATTTCCAAGTGAAACAAGAAATTCGGCCGCGATCCGCTATTCTTGATTCTCGAAGCTCATTTCGTTATCATGCCTGAGGAGCATGCATGAAATCATCCAAAACCTCATCGCGCAAACAACAGCACGTCGAGATTACCCTTTCGAAAGACGTTTCCTTCCGTGGAAAAACATCGGGATTCGAGCGGTACGACTTCATCCATAATGCTCTTCCCGAGATTGACTTTGCCGAAGTAGACCCATCAACGAGCTTTCTCGGCAAACCCGTCGCATTACCGATCCTCATTTCGAGCATGACCGGAGGCTACAAGGATGCCCTGCGGATCAATCGAGGTCTGGCGGAAGCATGCGGAGAAAAGAACCTTGCCATGGGCGTTGGAAGTCAGCGCCAGGCAATCGAAGATGCCCTCTTTCACCGGACCTACAGCATTGTTCGGGAAGTTGCCCCGCAGATTCCCCTCTTTGGCAACATCGGAGCGTCGGAAGTTGCCCGGCTGCGCGATGTTTCCCCCATCCGGCGTCTGGCGGATCTCATTCGGGCAGACGGCTTTGCCGTTCATCTGAACCCTCTCCAGGAGTTTCTTCAGCCGGAAGGGGATCCCCGGTTCCGAGGCGTTCTCCGGGGGATTGAAATGCTCGTGAGAGATTTGGGTCTTCCCATCATTGTCAAGGAAATCGGCGCAGGTATTTCCGCTTCGGTCGCCCGGCGGCTGGCCGACGCGGGTGTCCGCTACGTCGACGTGGCCGGGGCGGGCGGAACGAGCTGGGCCGGCGTCGAAATCCTTCGCCGCAACGGTGCACAGCCCCGCGGAAAACCTCAGCGCACTCAGCGCGACTACGCTCCGGTGTTCTGGGATTGGGGAATACCGACGGCCGAGGCCCTTCGCCAAACGTCTGCGCTTGCATCGCGGAGTTTGTCGGTCATCGCTTCGGGAGGTCTGGCAAACGGATTAGACGTTGCAAAAGCGATTGCTCTCGGCGCGTCCATGACCGGCGTCGCCAGGCCTCTGCTCAAGGCTTTGGAGCGAGGAGGACCAAAAGGAATTTTGGAAGAATTGAAGGTCTGGGAAATGGAATTGAAGGGGGCCCTGTTTTTGACGGGTTCCCGCACGTTGACAGAACTCCGGCGGCAGAAGCTCATCCTGAAAGATTCTGTCCACCCATGAATTTTGAACAGAAGTACCTGCACTACAAAACTCTGGTCGATCGCTACCTCATTGAGGCGATCGGGCAAACACAACCGCGGTCGCTGTATCAGCCCCTCAAGTATGTGCTGGCCGGGGGCGGTAAGAGGATTCGTCCGGTGCTCGTGCTTCTTTGCTGCGAAGTTGTCGGGGGAATACCGGAAGAGGCTCTGCATGCCGGGGCGGGCATCGAGATTCTTCACAATTTTACGCTCGTGCACGACGATATCATGGACAACGCGGCTTCGCGCCGGGGGCGCACCACGGTCCATCAACGGTGGGATCAGAACACGGCGATTCTTGTCGGGGACGAGCTCCTGGCGCTCGCGTACAGGATCCTTCTGCGCACCTCATCCCCAAGAATCAAAGAGATCGCAGATGTGTTTACGGACGGCGTGGTCGAAGTATGCGAGGGTCAGGCTTATGACAAGGAATTCGAGACCCGATCAGGCGTACGCGTGGATGACTACCTCCTCATGATCAGGAAGAAGACCGGAAAAATGGTTGCCGTTTCGACGGAGATGGGGGGCCTCATCGGCAACGCGTCGGCAAGCCAGCTCACGGCTCTTCGGTCATACGGTGAGCATGTCGGCCGCGCGTTTCAGGTGCAGGATGATCTCCTGGACGTTGTTGCAGACGAAAAGAAATTCGGCAAAACAATCGGTGGTGATTTGAAAGAAGGGAAGAAGACGTATCTCCTGCTTGAGGCCCTCCAGAGGGCCCGGGGCAAGGACAAAGCATTGCTCAAGTCCTTCATCAGGAACCGCAGTGTTGCGAGGGGCAAGCTTAAGGAGTTTCGACGGATATTCCATGAGACGGGGGCTATTGAATCAGCCAAGGATTTTGTCAGCCGGGATATTGCGCAGGCAAAGCTGGAACTGGAAGCGTTTCGCCCATCGCAGGCGAGGGATATGCTTGCGTGGTTCACCGACATGCTGCTGAACCGTACCTACTAAGGGAGCGTTGCGCGCGGACGAATGATCGAACGTGAAGTGAAAGTGTTGAATCGGGCCGGTCTGCACACGCGCCCTGCTGCATCCCTCGTGAAGCTGGCAGCAAAATTCAAGTCGGACTTTGTCATCAGCAAGGATGGATTTGAAATCAACGGTAAAAGCATCATCGGCGTCATGACGCTGGCCGCTGAGCAGGGGGCAACACTTCTGTTGAGATTTACCGGAGAAGACGAAGAAGCTGCAGCAGGGGCAATTCTGGCATTGTTCGACAAGGCATTTGACGAACCTGTATGACCACCACACATCCCAAGCAAGAACATGTTCTGAAAGGAATTCCCGCCTCGCCGGGCATTGCCATCGGCCCCGTATTGCTCTTTCACAAGAGAACGCCGGTGATTACGGAAAAAACCGTCAAGCCGGAAGAAGTGGGGAAAGAAATTGAGCGCCTCCGTCATGCAGTTGAGCGGTCTGCTAAAGAACTTGCAAAGATTTTCGACTTTGCGAAACAAAAACTCGGAGACCACCAGGCGAAGATTTTCGAAGCTCAGCTCATGATCCTCGAAGACGTCGTGCTGTTCGATTCCATCAACGGCCGCATCCGCAACGAATGCAAGAATGTGGAGTTCATCGTCCATGATGAGATTGAAAAATACCACCGTGTCATGGTTTCTTCGCAGGACGAATATACCCGTGAACGGGCGCACGATGTCGAGGATCTTCGGAACCGCATTCTGCGGAATCTGCAGGAAGAAAAGCTGATCTCGCGTCTGGAAGGATCTCCGATCATCGTGACGCAAAACCTTGCCGCCGCCGATGCGCTGATTCTCAGCCGCAATGCTGTGCTCGGCTATCTCACGGAGATCGGTGGCGTTACATCGCACACGGCGCTCCTTGCACGTGCGCTGAAAATCCCGGCTGTGGTCGGTCTGAGAAATGTCTCCTCGCTCGTGCAAAACGGAGACAGAATGATTATCGACGGCTACGGCGGAGCCGTCATTATTGCTCCCTCGCCCGAAACAGTCCGCAAGTTCGAGGAAAAACGGGATCGTTACCTCGCGTTTGAAGAAAAACTGCACGGTTTGCGGGATCTCCCCGCTGAAACTCTGGACGGACATCGCGTCAACCTTTCGGCGAACGTGGAGCTTATGGAGGAGCTCGAGTTTGTCAAGCTCCAGGGAGCGGACGGCGTGGGGTTGTACAGGTCGGAATCGCTGCTGCTGGGAGGTGAGATTTTCCCGAGCGAGGAAGAACAGTTCACGCAATACAAGTTCCTGTCCGATACGATGTATCCGAAGCCTGTCATCATCCGCACGTTCGATATCGGCGGCGACAAGATGATGGCTCACATGGTGCGCGAGAACAATCCTTTTCTCGGCTGGCGGGGAATTCGCGTCATGCTCGATCGTCCGGAGTTGTTCCTCGAACAGCTGCGGGCGATTCTCCGGGCAAGCGCACGGAAGAATGTAAGCATCATGTTCCCCATGATCAGCAGCATCAAGGAAGTTCGAAAGGCGAAACAGCTGCTGGAAGATGCAAAGGGGCAGCTCCGTTCCAAAGCGATCCCCTACGACGAGAATATTGAAGTCGGAGTCATGATCGAAGTTCCCGCTGCCGCAGTCATAGCGGAGGATCTGGCAGCGGAGGTCAGCTTTGTCAGCATCGGGACCAACGACTTAATTCAATATCTGCTCGCAGTGGACCGCGGCAACGACATTGTTTCGCCTCTGTACCAGGAGTTTCATCCCGCCGTTGTACGGTTTCTGAGGAGGATTATCGACCGGGGAAAGGGAAGCAAAGTCCGGGTTGGGATGTGCGGAGAAATGGCGGGCGACCCGCTGGCGACCATCCTGCTGCTCGGCCTTGGACTCGAAGAGTTCAGTGTCGTCCCGAACGTGCTCCCTGAAATCAAGAAGATCCTGCGATCTGTGAAATACCGCGACGCCAGGAAAATCGCAAAGCAGGTTCTGGAAATGCAGACTGAAGACGAAATCAAGAAACATCTGACAGCCTTGATGAAAGAAAAACTGCCCGACGTGCTGACGGGAGACTGAAGCTCTTCCAACAGGGCTCAGGAAGGAAAAACACCATGACACTCGACGATATCAAACGAAAAGATCCCAGCGGAATGTATAACTGGATGAGGGATTTTTCCGCTCAAGTGGAAGATGCTGTCCGTATAGGAGCTGCGGCCGCAGTCAAACTGCCGGTGAAGAAGATTCAGAGCATCGTTTTGACGGGCCTCGGAGGCTCGGCGATCGGAGGAGACTTGCTCCGGTCGTACCTCGCTTCGGAACTGAAGGTCCCCTTCATGGTCAACCGGCACTATCTGCTGCCGGCTTGTGTTACATCGAAGAGCCTCGTTATTGTTTCGAGCTATTCGGGAAATACCGAAGAAACGATCGCAGCGCATAAGGACGCGGTTAAACGGAAAGCAATGGTGCTGTGCATCAGCACCAACGGCGAAACCGAAAAGCTCGCCAGGAAACACAAGCATCCGATCATCACGATTCCCGGCGGACTCTCGCCTCGGGCGGCCCTTGGCTATTCCTTCTTTCCGCTGCTTGTCGTTCTCGGAAAACTGGGCCTGATCAGAAAGCGATCGAACGATATCCGGGAGACGGTGAGCCTGCTCAGGTCGAAAGCAGCAGTTCTTTCCGATCCCGCGTCGCAGGAGAATAAAGCGTATCGCTTGGCACAACAGATCAAAGGCAAGCTTGTCATCGTCTACAGCCCGAACGAACACCTTGATTCTGTGAACGTCCGATGGCGCGGTCAGATTGCAGAAAATTCCAAATCCCTCGCTTTCGGTCATGTTTTGCCGGAAATGAACCACAACGAACTGGTCGGCTGGAAAGTGCAGACGCAGCTCATGAAGGAAATGGAAGTCATCTTCCTCAAAGACAAAGGGACACACAAGCGCGTTGCCGTACGCGAGGAAATCACAAAGCAGGTCCTCGCTGCCTACGCATCGAACGTCACCGAGGTCTGGAGTGAAGGCACGTCGCTGCTGGCGCGCATGTTTTCTCTGATTCAGTTCGGTGATTGGGTCAGCCTCTATCTTGCAATCCTCAACGACGAAGACCCGACGCCTGTCGCCGTCATCGATTATCTTAAAGGAGAACTGTCGAAGGTCTGAGCGAACCATGAGGCGCATTCTTCCAATCACGGCCCTTTTCCTGATTCTCGCTTCGGCAACGGCCGTTTCCCAGTTCTACTATTTCGGCCGCAACAAGGTCCAATACACCCAATTCGAGTGGCAGATCCTCAAGACGGAACATTTTGACATCTATTTCTATCCCGAGATGCGCGAGCTCGCGGAGCGGGGAGCTGCATTTGCCGAGACTGCCTTCAAAGAGCTTGAACAAAAATTCAATCACACCGTCACGAACCGCATTCCGCTTATCTTCTATAGCTCTCACCTTCATTTTCAGCAGACCAATGTGACGCCGGGGTTCATCTCCGAGGGTGTGGGCGGATTCTTCGAGTTCCTCAAAGGAAGAGTCGTCATCCCGTCCAACGGCTCCACGTTCCAGTTCAAGCATGTCATTCGTCACGAACTTGTCCATGTGTTTACCTTGAGCAAGATCGGCCGTGTGCTCCTCGATCACCGGCAACCTCAGGACCGCCTGCCTCCTCTCTGGTTTACCGAGGGCCTTGCCGAATACTGGTCTACACCGTGGGACACCCAGGCGGAGATGGTCTTGCGCGACGCCGTCCTCAACAACTATGTCGTTCCCGTGAATGACATGGACAGGATCTTCGGATCGTTTCTCATGTATAAAGAAGGACAGCAGGTGTGCGAATTCATTGCTCAGAGGTACGGCGAAGAGAAGCTCCTGCTCCTGCTCGAGAATTTCTGGAAAGGAAACAGCTTCAGCGAGGTGATGAAGGCGACCATCGACAAAACCTACAAAGAGTTCGATGAAGATTGGATCTATGCGCTGAAGAAGCGCTACTACCCCCTCATGGCCGAAAACGACCTGCCCAGCGGCGTGACGCGGAATATTGTCGATGAAGGATTCAACAGCAAGCCCGTCTATTTCGCGCATGACGGCAAACGGGAAGTGTACTACATCGCCAACTACACCGGCTATACGAATGTCTATCGGGTCAACCTGGATGAAAAGGATCCAAGTCCCGAAATTGTCATCGAAGGAGAAAAGAACAACGAGTTCGAAACATTTCATCTGTTTCAGAGCAAGCTGGACATTTCCAAGGACGGCATCCTGGCCTTTGTGACCAAGAGCGGGGAAAATGACGCATTGCATTTGTACGATGTCGTTCAAAACGAGCTGAAGGAGACGATTCGTTTCAAAAGTCTCGTTGTCCTGGGCTCCCCTTCGTGGTCCCCGGAAGGCAAGCGGATTACGTTTTCCTCCATCGACAAATCGGGGAACAACGACCTGTACATTCTTGAGCTCGAAACACGCTCGCTCATTAAGCTTACCAACGATTTCTACGATGACCGTGATGCCGCGTGGTCGCCCGACGGAAAGAAAATCGCATTCGGGTCCGATCGAACGACGTACGGAAAAGAGGGGATCTACAATCTGTTCCTCTATGATCTCGAAACCCACAGCATCGAATATCTCACACTTGGGGAAGAAAGTTATCATGCGCCGGCATGGTCTGCCGACGGATCATGGCTCGCGTTTACGTCGGACCTCGACGGCGCCCAGAACATCTGGCTGATGAACATGAAGGAAATTCCCGCCGCCGGTTCCCGTCCCATGCGGCGGCTGACGGCCCTTTCGACGGCGGCGTTCGATCCGACGTGGGGTGAAGAAGACACGCTGATCTTCTCTTCGTTCGAGAACTACGGCTTCCAGCTCAAAAGCATCAGCGGGATAGAACAGAAATTTCAGGAATCGACTTCGGTGAAGATTTTTCAGTTTGATCAGGTCGGAAGCCGATGGACAGAAGAGAAGCTCGGCGGAGAGTCTGTGGTGGGCGAGTTTCGCTATCGGGGCGATTATCAACTTGATATTGCACAGAGCCAGATTTCCGTCGACCCGATTTTCGGCACGTCGGGCGGCGCCGCGCTGGCGATGAGTGACGTGCTGGGAAACGACCTCTATTATTTCCTCGTCTACAATACGGCTCAATCGACATCGGAACTTCTCGAAAGCTTCAACGTGGCCATGTCGCGTATCTCTCTGGGGCAGAGAGCGAACTACGCATACGGCATTTTTCATTTCTCCGGGTATCGCCACGATCTGACTGATCCCGACTTGTATTATTGGGAAAGAGCTTTCGGGGGGTACTTTGCCTTGAGTTACCCGCTTTCCAAATTCCGGCGCGTCGAGGCGAACGTTACCATGAGCAATTCCGACAAGGACATTCTTACGGGAAAGCTCCCCCGGCGGGCACTTCTTGTGTCCAACGCACTTTCGTTTGTGTGGGACAATTCCCTTTGGGGACCTACCGGCCCTCTCGACGGAAACCGGCTCAAGCTGACACTTGCCTTTACCACCGATGTTCAATATTCAAACGTGAGCTATTACACGGTCATTGCTGACTACCGTACGTACCTCAGAATGGGAACGCGCGCGGCTTTTGCTTCGCGGTTCAATCTCTGGTGGAACGAAGGGAAGGAAGCGCGCAGGTTTTTCATGGGAGGGAGCTGGGATCTGCGGGGATGGCAGCGATGGTCCATCCGCGGGCAAAAACTCTGGATCATGAGCCACGAAATACGGTTTCCTTTTGTCGACCAGCTCGGTGTCCGGTTTCCCTTCGGAGGCATCGCGTTCGGAGCGATTCGCGGCGCAATCTTCACCGATTTTGGAGGAGCGTGGGATTCGAAGTATAAAGACACCAAGGGAAGCATTGGCGCTGGAATACGGCTCAACCTCGGCGGCGTGCTGGTCCTGCGGTATGACATCGGAAAACGAATCGAGGAAAACCTGAAGAAATTGCAGAACGGCCTCTTCTATCAATTCTTCTTCGGATGGGATTTCTGATATGCGTCTTCATCTGATCCGTTTGTCAGTCGTCGTGGCAGCATGGTCCCTCGTCGCCGGATGTGCGGGGCTGAGACTCGATCGCGTGCTCAAATCCGGACCGGATGATTGGACGATGTACGGAGGAGTGCCCGGCCGAATGAATCATGCCAGAGGAACTCTCCGACCCCCCTTGGAGGAAGTCTGGCAATACAGCGCCCAGGGAGGCCTGTTGGGCACACCACTCGTGCGGGACAGCGTCATGATTCTGGGAACGCTGAACGGTGAACTCCAGGCAGTGAACCTCGCGAACGGGAAACGACTTGGCCACAAGATTCTTGAATCCGCCGTCGCGGGAACCCCCGTGCTCGATGGAAGATACGTGTTTGTGACGATTGCCGCGAAAACTGAATCGTTCTTCGCCTATGACATGATCGATGGGCAACGGGCCTGGGTTTTCTCTGCAGGGCCCATCGAAACCTCCCCACTCCTTCTGGACAACCATCTTATCGTGACGACACTGAACGGGATCGTGTTTTGTGTTGACAAAGTAACGGGTGATGAAGTGTGGAAATATGTGACGGGAGAAGGAGATCATCAGCGGCCGATTCGGTCTTCTCCTGCATCGGATGGATCCGTTGTGGCTTTCGGGTCGGATGCCGGAACTGTCTTCGCTCTTGACAGGAAGGACGGAACGCTGAAGTGGAGCGTTCAAACAAGTGCCAGTGTCTTTGCAACGCCGGTGATTGTGTCCAATATGGTTGTCGTCGGAAACCTGAAAGGAACGGTGTACGGGTTCGATGCAGCATCAGGAGATATCCGATGGACATTCGAAACAGGCTCAAGGGTCTACGGAGCCGCCGCTGCTGCTTCCTCAGTCACCTTTCTCGGGTCCGCAGATGGTGTTCTCCATGCGCTGGATGTTCACACGGGAAAGCGTTTGTGGAGCTTTTCGGCGAGGAGCGTTATTAATTCAGCACCGCTGATCGCAGGCAGTCTGCTGTATTTTGGATCCCTGGACAGGACACTCTATTGTCTCGAGGCGGCAACGGGCAAGGAAACGTGGCGTTATGAGGCCGAGGGAAGAATTAAGGTTCCACCTGTTCTTTGGGGGAATCTCTTGTTGGTCACATCGGAAGATAAATACATCACTGCGCTCAGATCTCCGCAACAATGAAAACGACTCTGATCCTCTGCATCGCTTTTGTGCACCTGAACGCTTCGGCCCAGGAACAGGATTCTACTCAAGAAGGCCGGATTTCGATTCGGTCGTTACCTCCGGGTGCCGGCGTTTTTCTTGATTCGGTGTATGCCGGCCGAACGCCTCTCGATCGTCTGACGTTGAGATCCGGTGATCACAACCTCCTCGTTTTTTTTCCCACTCCGTATGACTGGAATGCATTTGTTCAGAGCAAGTCATTCCACCTTGAACCGGGCGGCGAGTGGGAGTCGACATTCGAGTTTGGAACAGTACTTTCACTCCATACGGTACCGTCCGGCGCATCCGTGTTCTTCCAGGGATCGGAAATTGGAAGAACGCCTCTCTTCTACAGGAGCAACTCCGCCCTGCACGGCACATTCACCGTTTCGCATGAGGGCTTCACAACCGAAACGATTGCCATGCAGAATCTTCCCCGTGTCATTCGTTTGATCCCCGAGGAGGGCCGCCCGCTTTCATCGGAGTTGTTCGTTGAATATCCTTCGGACCAGACTCCGCGCCGGTGGACCTCCATCGGTTCTGCGGTGGGCATGGTGGCTTCGGGCGTTGCCGCCGCATATTTTAAGGACAAAGCAAACAGAGAATTCGATCGATACTCATCCACCGGAAACTCCGCGCACCTTTCCGCGACGCAGCGTTATGATCGGTTCTCTCTCATCTCTTTGATTGTCACGCAAATAACATTTGCTCTCCTGACCTATTCTCTTCTCATGGAGAACTAGCTTGCTGTAGAAGGCGGAGGATTCATTCCTAGTTCGCGGGGGAGTTTCTTCTTGACTTTCGTCACACCGGGGCATATATTTCCCTCAACATTGTGAGAGTGGCTTAATAAGAAAATGCCTGCCTGTGGCCCACTCGATCGCAAGTCACGTTCACCCCTCAATTGACCAATGGCCGAGGAACTCGGATTTCTACGTAACGTCCCCATTTTTGCAGATCTGGACGATACCGAGCTCGACAAGATCGCGAAGCTCGGGACCCGAAAGAAATACAAGAAGGGGAACATCATTGTCCTTGAGCAGGAAATGGGTGCCGCCCTGTTTGTCATCATCACGGGAAAGGTGAAAGTGGTGCGGACGGACGAAGACGGACGAGAAGTCATTCTGTCGATTTTCGGCCCCGGCGAGTTCTTTGGAGAAATGTCACTCCTCGACGGTCTCGCCCGATCTGCGACGGTCGTTGCAACGGCGAAGACTGATCTCTTCATGATCCATCGAAGGGAATTTCTTGACCTTCTCAACGAGTTCCCTGCCGTGGCGATTTCTTTGCTGGCCGAATTGACCATGAGGCTTCGGAAGGCAGATGCACAGATCAAGAGCCTGTCCCTGAAAGACGCGGCCGGCCGCGTAGCGAACGTTTTGTTGCTGCTGGCGGACGATGTGGGTGTCTTCAAAAAAGGAAAAGTCGTTATTGAGGACCTCCCGCTTCAGCAGGACATGGCCAACATGGCAGGGACGTCACGTGAGACGGTTTCGCGGATGATCCATCAGTTCATCGAGAAGAGCCACGTTACCCTCGAGGGGAACAAGCTCACAATCAACAACTACGAGGAATTCCGCAAGGCATATCTCTGACGGAGGGAATCCTCGCCGGCCATGCCGCAAAAGGCAAGGAGCGGGTGATTCTGTTGGTTTTGAAGAGACTGAAAAGACATGGCGAGGCTTGAGGAGTCAGGGAACAACGCTACTGGGCAGGGAATCATCGCCCCCCCGTTGCCAGACGGGGGAAAAGCTGATCTGCATATGCACACCACCTATTCCGACGGTGTGCTCTCACCATTCAACCTTGTCAACAAAGCCCGCGAAGCCGGGCTCACCACCATTGCCATCACCGATCACGACCATGTCGGCGCTTTTGAGGAAGCTTCGGCCTGTGGCCGGCAAGTGGGTGTCAATGTCATCTCCGGGCTGGAGCTCAGCATAACGCTCCACGAAAAAGACCTCCACGTCCTGGCATATTTCTTTGACCACACCCATCAACGCCTGCTGGATTACCTTGCCTTCTTTCGCGAAGAACGCCTGAAGCGCGCTGAGCGAATGGTGAGGAAGCTGAATGGCATTAACATTCCTCTCCGCATTGATGCCGTTCTTGCGAAGGCGGGAATCGCCGCCGTGGGCCGCCCGCATATCGCCAACGCTTTGGTCGACGAGGGACTCGTCGATTCATTCCAGGGGGCGTTTCAGAGGTATATCGGAACCGGAGGGCCCGCGTACGAATCAAAATTCCAGCTTAACCCATCCGAGGCATTCAGGCTCATTTCTGATGCAGGGGGATTGTCGTTTCTCGCACATCCAGGCAATTATCTCTCCGAGCAAGAACTCCTCGAACTCATCAAATACGGCCTGGATGGAATCGAAGTTGTTCATCCGTCGCACTCTCCTGCTTTGCAGGAATACTATCGGGGAATCGTCAACAACTATTTCCTTCTCGAAAGCGGAGGATCGGATTATCACGGTGGTAAGAAGAATGACGATCATGTATTTGGCGCTTACACTATTCCCCTGCATGTCGTTGGAACCATGCGCAAGCGACTGTTTCCCGAGGCCACGTGACGACTAAAACCCGCGGCAATCCCACAACGACACTCAACGCTCGCGGATTGAGAATCGCCATTGTGGTGAGCAACTACAACAGAGCGGTGACCGATCGTCTTCTGCGGGGAGCGCAGGACTGTCTGGAAAAGCACGGTGCAGTGTCATCGCACACTTCAGTGTACTCCTGTCCGGGAGCGTTTGAATTGCCGCAGGTTGCCGGCGCGCTTTCCAGGCGGCAACGGTGGGACGCTATTATTTGCCTGGGGGCGGTCATACGGGGGGAGACTCCTCACTTTGACTTTGTTGCTGCCGCCGCGGCCCGAGGCATTGAATCGGTTGCTTTGAGCGCGGGCATTCCTGTCTTGTTTGGAGTCCTCACAACCGAAAATGTCCGGCAAGCTTTGGACCGGTCGGGAGGGGGCCGCGGGAATAAGGGATGGGAAGCCGCACTGGCAGCAATCGAGATGGCGAGGCTGTTTCAGAACCTCAAACGGAAGCGTAAGCATCAGACTGTGTGAAAACCTGTGCGATCATCCTTCTGGCAGCGATTGAGGTCGTTTCGGCTCAGATGAGTTTTGTGAAGCCGGGGACCTGGAGAAGCTTCACCGACATGCGAAACGTACAAGCCCTGGCTTCGGCGGGGACCGACGTCTGGGCCGCCACGACGGGCGGTCTGTTCCGTTGGGACGATCAACAGGCAACTTTCGATCGCCTTGCGAATTCCGACGGCTTGACGTCCAACAACCTTACGGCAGTTTTCATTGATCCTGTCGGCCGCATTTGGGTTGGTACCGCCGATGGATCTATCAATGTTCTTGAGCCTTCCACGAACCGTCTGGTCGTTATCAACGATATCAAGAATTCCAATCGTGTCCAAAAAAGAATAAGGACGTTTTCCATGAGCGGGGATTCGTTGTTCGTCGGGACCGACTTCGGTGTCAGCGTCTTTCGCCTTTCGCGATGGGAATTCGGGGATACCTACGCCAATCTCGGTTTTTCCTCGCCCACTTCAGTCAACAAGGTCATCGTGAAGCCCGATTCTCTCTGGATCGCCACAAACCAGGGGATGGCCGCAGCTCCGCGCTTTCTGACCAATCTCTCCTCTCCATCGAATTGGATCCAGTTTCAAACCGCCCAGGGTTTGCCGGCGAATGATGTTACTTCTGCCATCGTTTTCCGCGACACGCTCATTGTTGGGACGGTCTCAGGGGCAGCATTTTTCACAGGCACAGGGTTCCAGTCGATCGCATCGCTTGCAGGCAGCCGCATCATTGCCCTGACGCAGGGGCAGGGCGAATGGCATGCCCTCGTGCAATCCACCGGTTATGAAATCAAGTCCCTCGCCGGGGCCAATGCCGCCGCGGTCGGCGTTGCTTCGGATCCGCTCGATGTCCCTACGGATTTGATGTACGACGGAAATACTTCGACGTGGTATGTTGGAACGACGTCCCGGGGAATCGACCAATGGGGCCCCGTTCAAAAAGCGATCATCCCGAACGGTCCTCTCGGCGATTTGTTCAGCAGCCTCGCCGTTGACCCGAACGGGGTGTTGTGGTGCGCCACCGGCATCAGCGGCCAGGGGAATGGGTTCAGCCGTTACAATCCTCTGCTTCCCGAGTCCGCGCAATGGAAGAATTTTACCGTTGCCGGATTTCCGGTTCTTGCGTCGAACGACTATTACAAGGTCGCCATCGGAGCCAATAATCGTATTTGGGTCAGCTCCTGGGGGGTTGGCGTCGCTGAGGTGGCCGATGATACCGTCAGGCGCCGCCTCCACGCCGGTTCAATACCGGCTCTCGCCAGTTCCGTCCCTTCGGGCCCCCCGTATGTCGTCGTAGGAAGCGTGAGTACCGCCCCTGACGGTACAGACTGGTTTGTCAACCGAACGGCCTCAACGGGAAATTTCCTTGCACGCCTTGTTTCCGACAGCGCTTTCTCCTATGTGACCAATGCGATAACACCGGGACAAGGGCTCTTCACCGCCATGGTTATCGACAAGAATGGTTCGAAATGGCTTGCGAATGCAGAGCCCTTTAACAAACCGGCAACCGGGCTGTACTACTTCAATGAAAGCGGAGAAATTTCGGGAACTTCCGGCACGGGAGGATGGGGCCTTTTCGGAATTTCTGACGGCTTGCCGAATAATACGGTCTTGTCCCTTGCCGTTGATAGAGAAGGGAACGTGTGCGTCGGAACGGATCTTGGTTTTATGATGATCACCGATCCTCTCTTTCCGAAGCAAAGGCATTTCACCTCCTTTCCTTTGCGCGAACAATCCATTCAGGCAATTGCGGTGGATGCGCTGAACAACAAATGGGTCGGAACGAAGGAGGGGGTGTTTGTGATGAACCAGGATGCGACCCAACTTCAGCATCAGTATACGGTTGCTTCGACGGGCGGAAGGCTTGTCGACGACGATATTCGGGCGATCGCCATCGATCAGGAGAGGGGAATGGTCTATATCGGCACGGAGAAGGGTCTTTCAAGTCTCTCGATCGAAGCAGTAATGCCGCTCCGGTCATCCGTCGCGCTTCAGATTGGTCCGAACCCGTTTTTTGTTCCTTCCGAAGGACAGCTGGTGATTCGCAATCTTGTCGCTGAGAGTTCCATCAAGATTCTCTCTGTGGACGGCTCGCTTATCACAGAGTTCAGGGCTCAGGGAGGCGGTCGAGCATTCTGGGACGGAAAGGATCAGACAGGATCAACCGTCGGCACCGGTGTCTATTTTGTTGTGGCCTTTGCGCAGAACGGCGAACAAATCGGAACGGGAAAAGTTGCGGTGGTAAAACGATAGTTGTTGCTGTGGTCAACTCGTCCGCGATGGGAGGGCGTGGTGCTGTGGCTCGAAGTTCATGACCTTGGAACCCATCGTTGTTCAAACTTAACAGGGAGGTGTTACCTTGGAAAATCACTACAAGGATGAAATCTTCACGAAGAGGGTGCGTGCAGGAAAACGCACATACTTCTTCGATGTAAAGTCGACCAAATCAGAGAAAGACTTCTATATCACCATCACTGAAAGCAAGAGGGTGGGAGAGGAAGAATACGAAAAGCACAAGATTTTCCTGTATAAGGAAGATTTCCAGAAATTTGCGGATGCGCTGGATGAAACGGTGGACTATATTCACAAAGAGCTTTTGCCCGGCACAGAACAAGTCTCGCCGTCTCCGGCAGAATTGGAAAAATCGTAGGCATCCTGCAGAGATTGACATTGCCGAAGGAGTTCGCCCGGCGAATTCCTGCATTTCCCCATGCACGCTTTTGTTTCTTTTTGATTCAAAAGTGGCATGTCGTTTTGTACTGCAAGCTTGACTCTCTGGGCACTTATCGCTATATTTTCACCGCTTTTCTTGAAAAACCCCCCTTTTTTGGCATGGGAAGGGGAAGTTCGATAAAGATTCCCGCGGGAGGGGGCGTTCATTGAGCAGTCTGAGAATCAACATATCGAAGTTGTCGGAGGGTAAGCACCACCATTCTTTATCAACAGAACCCTCCGATCTTGGGCTGGACAAGCGTTTCGTCAGGAAAGTATCCACGGAAGTGGATATTGAGAAATCAAACCGCCAGCTGCTGGTTCAGGTGGAATCGGAGAGCGGCGGCATGTTCCTCTGTGACAGGTGTCTTGATGAGTTTCAGAGGGATGTTCAGGCCCGATATACGATTCTCTATGTTCAGGGCGAGCAGGAGCCCGACCGTGCCGAAGAGGTTCAGGAAGAAGTTCAGTATCTCTCGGTCGACACAAACATCATTGACCTGGGCGAGGACGTCCGTCAATTCCTCATTTTGTCTCTTCCGTTGAAAATGTTGTGCAAGGAAGATTGCGCGGGTTTGTGTCCCGTATGCGGGATCAACAAGAACAAAGCCACATGCTCCTGCACCGTGCAAGAGAGTGATCCGCGTTGGGCAGAATTAAAAAAACTTATGAATAACTAACCGGTCCCGAAATGCCAAGGGACGGCCCGAACCTGGTTCGGGTTTTTATGTTTTTGAAAGGAATGTGTTATGCCGAATCCGAAACGACGACATTCAAAGACAAGAGGCCGCAAACGCCGAACGCACTATAAGGCCACTGCTCCCAGTACCTCGGAATGTCCGAATTGCCATGAACAAAAACTGACACACCGGGCGTGTCCGAACTGCGGCTACTACGACGGCCGCTCAGTTATCATTCCCAAAGAAGCCTGACGCTGATCACGAGCGCGGCAGGATCGTACGATTCCTGGCACAATGAATTCTAATCCGAAGTTGAGAATTGTTGTCGATGCGATGGGCGGAGACTTTGCCCCCCTCAATGAAATTGAGGGGTCGATCGAAGCGCTGCGCGCCTCCGGCAATGCATTCGAAATCATCCTTGTGGGGAAAAAAGAGGAGATGTCGAAGCATTTGAGCGGACATTCCGCGCAAGGGCTCGCTCTTTCTGTTGTCCATGCAGACGACGTCATTACCATGACGGATTCGCCGACGGCCGCTCTGAAACAGAAAAAGAATTCATCTCTGGCGATCGGCATGAGCCTGCACAAGGAAGGGAAGGCCGATGCGTTTGTCAGCGCCGGGAACACCGGAGCGGTACTTTCTGCGGCAACGCTCATCCTCGGAAGAATTCAAGGGGTCAGCCGGCCGACAATTGGAGCATTCTTTCCATCGGAAAAAGGTGTTTGTCTCCTCCTCGACGCGGGAACGAATGTCGATTGCCGTCCGCAGCACTTGTTTGAATTTGCCGTCATGGGAAGCATCTATGCAAAACGAGTTATTCATTATGAGAATCCGGGAGTGGGGCTTCTCAATGTCGGCGAAGAAGAATCCAAAGGAAATGAAATTGCCAAAGAGACGTACAAGATGCTCAAAGGCGGCCCGTTGAATTTCATCGGGAATGTCGAGGGGAGGGATGTACTGAAAGGGACGGTCCAGGTGGTGGTCTGTGACGGGTTTGTGGGAAACATCCTGCTGAAATTCGGCGAAAGCGTCCCTTCGTTCCTGAAATCGAAGCTCCTCTCCTATGCCGAGGGGAATGTGCTTCGCAAAGGCGTCTTGGGGCTAGTCCGCGGAGCACTGAAAGCGGCATTGAAGGATATGGATTATGAAGAGCATGGGGGTGTTCCGGTACTGGGGGTCAATGGTGTCACGATTATCGGGCACGGGAAGTCGACTCCCAAAGCCATAAAAAACATGATCCTGAAGGCGGCCGAGGTGGCGAATGCAAAGCTCAATCAGCATATTGAGGAGACCCTGGCGCAAACGATGAAACAGCGTATGGAGGCAAGCGGATCGCTTTCTGTGGCCCATCCGTGATCTCATGAGAAAACGCACCGCGACAATTACCGGCATCGGACACTACGTTCCCGAAAAGGTTCTTTCGAACCTCGATCTCGAGAAAATGGTCGATACGAATGACGAATGGATACGATCCCGGACAGGCATCAGGGAGCGCCGCATCCTGGAAAACGGGGCCACATCGGAATTATGCATCCGTGCATTTGAACACCTGCGAACCACCAACCCCGTCAATCCGGCCGACATTGAGGTCATCATCGTTGCGACGGTGACTCCCGACATGTTCTTTCCGGCAACGGCGTGCATTGTGCAGGAGAAAATCGGCGCGCGCAAAGCATGGGGCTTTGATGTTTCCGCTGCGTGCTCAGGGTTTCTCTATGCCTTGGTCCTCGGCTCGCAGTTCATCGAGAGCGGAGCTTACTCCAAGGTTCTGGTGATCGGTGCCGACAAAATGAGCAGCATCGTGGACTACACTGATCGAAACACCTGCATCCTGTTTGGCGATGCCGGGTCGGCAGTGCTCCTTGAGCCCGGGGAGAGCGAAGAGTTCGGAATCCTCGATCACAAATTATACTCCGACGGTTCAGGGGGAGATTTTCTGTATATGAAGGGGGGTGGAAGTCTTCATCCCCCGACCCACGAGACCGTGGAGAAGAAGTACCACTATATTTTCCAGGACGGCAAGGCAGTATTCAAGGTTGCCGTGATCGGCATGGCGGATGTTTCCGCGGAAATCATGCAGAGGAATAATCTGACCGGGAATGATGTTGCATGGCTCGTTCCGCACCAGGCCAACTTGCGGATTATCGATGCCACGGCAAACCGGATGGGCCTTGACCGGTCCAAAGTGATGATCAACATCGACAAGTACGGCAATACGACGGCAGCGACGATTCCCCTCTGTCTCTCTGAATGGTGGCAATGCGGAAAACTGAAGCGGGGGCAGAAAATCGTTTTGGCAAGTTTTGGCGCTGGCTACACCTGGGGCGCGGTGTTGGTGAACTGGTCGCTGGCTCATCCCGCAAAGCCGTAGCCGCATGCCATCGTTCGCTTTCGTTTTTCCTGGACAGGGTTCGCAGTACGTGGGGATGGGCAAGGATCTCTTTGAGCAGAATGAGGCTGCAAGAAAGACCTTTGAGGAAGCAGACCGCATTCTCGGGTTTTCGTTGTCGCGGCTCTGTTTTGCCGGCCCCGAGGATGAGCTTCGGCAGACGAAGAATACGCAGCCTGCAATTTTTCTGCACAGTATTGTTCTTTCTCAACTCTTGACGACAGACGCGGCGGCAATGGCGGCCGGACATTCGCTGGGTGAGTATTCAGCGCTGGTGCATGCTGGAGCGCTCTCTTTTGAGGACGGCCTCAAGCTGGTCCGTCTCCGCGGTGAGCTGATGCAGAAAGCCGGCGTGGAGCAGCCCGGCACCATGGCCGCTGTTATCGGCCTGCAGCCTGGCGACGTGAAGGCGCTCTGCTCGGAAGCCTCCGTGGCGGGCATTGTTCAGCCGGCCAACTTCAACTCGCCGGGACAAATTGTCATCTCAGGATCGGTTGAGGGAGTGCGAAAAGGAATGGAGCTGGCAAAGGCACGCGGAGCGAAGTTGGTGAAGGAGCTGCAGGTGAGCGGAGCATTCCATTCTCCGCTGATGGCATCCGCCGGCGAAGGGTTGCGCGCTGCCCTTGAAGGCACATCAATCCGTGACGCGGCGATTCCGGTATACACCAACGTCACAGCCGGACCCGTCACAAAGGCGAGTGAAATTCGCAAGATGCTCGTCCTCCAGCTTACGGAGCCGGTGCGGTGGGAAGAGAGCGTTGTCAACATGGTTGCGGCGGGTGCAGACACTTTCGTGGAGATTGGCCCCGGAAAAGTGCTGCAGGGTCTCATCAAGAGGATTGACGGGAGCGTACAGACAAGAGGCATTGAAAAGCAGGCCGATCTCACAGCGGTTACGCGAGGAACGGAATGAGCAGTCTCGAGAATAAGGTTGCACTGGTCACCGGAGGCTCCCGGGGCATCGGCAGATCCATCGCCCTTGCTCTTGCAGGGCAGGGAGCCGACGTAGCGTTTACCTATCGCAGCGCAGGAGCGGCGGCAGCAGAGGTGGTGCAGGCGATCGAATCGAAGGGAAGACGCGCCGTTGCGCTTCAGTCGGACGCGAAGAATTTTGCAGAAGCAAATAACGTCATTGAGAATGTCCTCAATCGCTTCAAGAGGCTGGACATTCTGGTCAATAACGCGGGAATTACAAAAGACACGCTGTTGATGAGAATGAGCGAGCAGGACTGGGACGACGTCATCGACACGAATCTGAAGAGCGCCTTCAATTTTTCCAAAGCTGTCTGTAAACAGATGATGAGCCAAAGGGAAGGAGCTATCATCAACATCAGCTCCATCGCCGGAGTTATTGGCAATCCGGGCCAGACCAATTATGCAGCTGCCAAGGCCGGCATGATTGGCATGACGAAAACGCTGGCGAAAGAGCTCTCGTCCAGGAACATCCGGGTGAATGCGGTGGCACCGGGCTTTGTCGACACGGACATGACTGAAAAACTCACGCCTCAGCAAAAAGAGGCCCTGATGGGCATGATTCCGTTGAAGCGTACTGCAAAACCCGAAGAAATTGCCAATGTCGTTCTTTTTCTTGCATCTCCGGCATCCAGCTACATGACCGGCCAGGTCCTGTGCGTGGATGGCGGTTTGGTCATGTAAATGAGTTCATTATTTCTCACTATCCATCAAAGGAGTACCCATGGCTGACATCGACGCAAAAGTGAAGGAAATCATCGTTTCGAAACTCGGGGTAGACGAGGGACAGATCACTCCCGAAGCGTCTTTCACAAACGATCTCGGTGCCGATTCTCTCGATACCGTTGAACTCGTCATGGAATTTGAAAAGGCGTTCAACATTCAGATTCCGGACGAAGATGCTGAAAAGATTTCAACCGTGGGTGATGTGATCAAGTATCTGAAGGGGAAAGTTTCCTAAACGTTCCTCTGCTGTATCCGGCCAAACCGGATTTTTTTCAAAGGATGCCTTTATGCCGTTTAACGGAGAGCGACGTCGTGTGGTGATTACGGGGATGGGAGCCTTAACGCCCATCGGTCTTACCGTTGAGGAGTTTTGGAACAACCTGCTTCAGGGTACGAGCGGAGCGGGACCCATTACGTACTTCGATGCCTCGGATTACGACACGAAATTTGCATGCGAACTCAAGGGGTTCGACCCCCTCAAGTTCATGGATCGGAAACTGGCACAACGGTGCGATCCTTTCACACAGTATGCCTTGGCGGCATCGGAAATGGCGGTGAAGGATTCCGGGCTCGATTTTCAAAGAGAAGACTGTACGAGAATCGGCGTCATCGTGGGCTCCGGGATCGGGGGGATGTGGACATTTCACCGACAGCAGGAAACCCTCTGGGAAAACAAGGGGCCGCACCGCATCAGCCCCTTCTTCATTCCCATGATGATCTCCGATATTGCTCCGGGCAGAATCTCCATGAGGTATGGACTCAAAGGTCCCAATTACGCGACGACCTCGGCCTGTGCCACGTCGTCCCACGCGATCGGTGACGCACTGATCCTTATCGAACGCGGCGACGCCGATATCATCCTTACCGGCGGCGCCGAGGCAGCTGTTTGCCCCATGGGTATCGGGGGGTTCAACGCCATGAAGGCGCTTTCAACAAGAAACGACGAGCCAAAGAAAGCCAGCAGGCCTTTCGACAAGGACCGCGACGGCTTTGTCATGGGAGAGGGATCGGCGGTTCTCGTTTTGGAGGAGCTAGGACATGCAGTAAAGAGGGGGGCGAGAATTTATGCGGAAGTCGCAGGAATCGGTTTTACGGCCGACGCACACCATATCACCGAACCGGCTCCCGGAGGTGAGGGGGCTGTGCGCTCGATGAAAGCAGCACTCAAGGATGCCGGCATCGCGCCGGAAGATGTGGCCTATGTCAATACACACGGCACCTCGACGCCGGTGGGCGATAAGAACGAATCAGCGGCCATTAAGACCGTCTTTGGAAAGCACGCGAAATCCCTCGCGGTGAATTCCACAAAATCCATGATAGGCCATTTGCTGGGCGCCGCTGGAGCTGTCGAAGTAGTGGCAACAACGCTGTCCGTTGTTCATGACAAAGTTCACCCGACCATCAATCAGGTTACGCCCGATCCGGACTGCGACTTGGATTATGTTCCGAACAAGGCGAGGACAATGGAAGTCCCCGCCGCCATCAGCAACACGTTCGGTTTCGGCGGCCACAATGCGTCGATCCTCCTCAAGAAATTCCGCCAGTAGAGCGGAAACCTCAGCGAGGCCGCGACCGGAAGTGCAAAACGTCTTTACAGCTTTTCTGCGTTTCTTTGACGGATTTCGGTGGAACGGGCGAACTTCCGGAACTCGTCATCTTCCGAAATTCATCCAAGAGCAGTTTGACTTTCCCCGCTTCGTCCGCACTATTGGTTATCAGCCCACCCGCTGGGATCTTTTTGTCGAGGCGCTGCTGCACCGGTCCTATGCTCAGCATGCAGGGGAAAAGTGGCAGCCGAACGAGCGGCTCGAATTCCTGGGCGACGCGATCCTCAGTTTCCTCGTGGCGGACTATCTGCACCGCCATCATCCTGCCATGGAAGAAGGGGACCTGACGAAAGTCCGATCGCGTCTCGTGAACAGGCGCATTCTCGCCCAGAGGGCCAAAGAACTGCATATCAACGAGTTCCTGTTCCTGAGTGCGAGTGCCGCCCAATCGGGTTCTGAGTCGATTCTTTCGGACGCCTTTGAGGCCCTGATCGGCGCATTGTATCTCGACGGTGGCATCGAGGCCGCACGCACATTCGTTACCCGTACCCTTCTCTCACGGGACGAAATCCTCGAGGGTGCGCTTATGGATGACAACTACAAGAGTGCTCTGCTCGAGTATGCGCAGGCCCATTCCCTGGGAACTCCGAGATATTCAATCGTCAATGAAGCCGGGCCTGATCACGACCGGCGCTTCACCGTCGAAGTGACTGTGGGATCGGAGCGGTATGGGAGCGGTGCAGGTAAAAGTAAGAAAGAGGCGGAGCAGGCTGCAGCCGCCGAAGCCCTTGAACGCATTCAAAAGAAGAACTGAAAAAATGCACGATTCTCGAGAAGTTCACAACGATTTTCTTTCACGCCACCTCGGCCCTCATCACGACGATCTCCGAATGATGCTGGAGGCCATCGGCGCCGATTCACTGGAAGACCTGATTCGCCAAACGGTCCCTGACACTATCCGGCGCAAGAAGCCCATGAATCTTCCGGGCCCTGTCAGCGAGCACTCATTTCTGGAATCCATGAAAGCGATTGCCGGAAAGAACAAGGTACTCAAGTCGTACCTGGGGCAGGGATTTTCCGGAACCGTGACGCCATCGGTCATCCGCCGGAACGTTTTCGAAAACCCGGGATGGTATACCCAATACACTCCGTATCAGGCCGAAATATCGCAGGGCCGGCTCGAAGCGCTTCTGAATTTTCAGACCATGGTTTGCGACCTGACGGGCATGGAAGTTGCCAATGCTTCCCTTCTCGACGAAGCAACCGCAGCGGCGGAAGCCATGTCGATGATCCACGGGCTCGCAGCGAAGCAGACAGATGGGACGCGCAGGAACCGATTTTTCGTTTCCAACCGCGTCTCTGCGCAAACCCTGGATGTCCTGAAACTCAGAGCTGCCCCCCAGGGAATCGAAATTGTCGCGGGCGATCATGCATCGGCAAAATTCGATGCCACTGTGTTTGGAGCATTGCTTCAATATCCCGCTGAGGATGGAGCCGTTCTCGACTATTCTTCTACCGTTGCTTCGATCCATGCTGCAGGCGGCCTCGTTGCCGTGGCTGCCGACCTCTTGAGCCTTGCCCTGCTGCGCCCTCCGGGCGAATTTGGTGCAGACGTTGTTGTCGGGAATTCGCAACGCTTCGGCGTTCCAATGGGATACGGGGGTCCGCACGCTGCATATTTTGCCACGCGGTCGGAATTCATCCGCAATCTTCCCGGACGGATCATCGGCGTTTCCATTGACTCCCATGGAAACCGTGCTTATCGGATGACGCTTCAAACGCGGGAGCAACATATCAGGAGGGAGAAAGCAACTTCGAATATTTGTACGGCTCAGGCTCTTCTCGCCGTCATGGCCGGGCTCTACGCTGTCTATCATGGCCCGGAGGGCATTCGCAGAATCGCGGCGAGGATTCTGGGGCTCGCCAAGGCACTCGACAAAGGACTTGCCGGGCTTGGGTATCAGCAGATCCACGATCACTATTTCGACACCCTCAAGGTCGCCGTTGCCGACAGCGCCCGCGTGCTGGCTCTGGCCGTCCAGGCGGGGTACAATCTGCGGATGATCGATGGCCGACATGTCGGCATTGCCCTTGACGAGACTACCTCTGCCGAAGATGTGGGGAATCTCCTGAGAGTCTTCGCAGAAGCTGCGGGAAAGAAAGCGCCGCCGCAGAACGGAGAAGCACCTCCCCATGATGGGAAGACGTCTCCTTATCCTGCCCCTCTGGGCAGAACAAGTTCGTATCTCCAGCATCCGGTGTTCAATATCCATCATTCCGAGACAAAAATGATGAGGTATATCAAGAGCCTGGAGAACAAGGACCTTTCCCTGATGCACTCCATGATTCCTCTGGGGTCCTGCACCATGAAACTGAATGCGGCGACGGAATTATTTCCGGTCAGCTGGCCCGAGTTTTCCTCCCTGCACCCCTTTGCACCCTTGAACCAAACAGAGGGATATCAGCAGATTTTTCGTGAGCTCGAAAACGCTCTGTGCGAGATTACCGGTCTTTCTGCCTGTTCCCTTCAGCCGAATTCAGGTGCCCAGGGTGAGTTCACCGGGCTCATGGTCATCAGGGCGTTTCATGCCGACCATGGAGCAAAAGACCGGAATGTCATCCTCATCCCCGCATCTGCGCACGGAACGAATCCTGCAAGCGCCGTCATGGCGGGCATGAAGGTCGTGGTCGTGCAGTGTGACAGCATGGGCAATATCGACGTCGATGATTTGCGTGTGAAGGCAGAGGCGCAGAAGTCTGTGCTTGCCGGGCTCATGGTGACGTACCCATCGACCTACGGGATTTTTGAAGAACGTATCCGTGAAATTTGTGACGTGGTCCATGCCAACGGCGGATTGGTCTACCTGGACGGGGCCAACCTCAACGCACAGGTGGGGCTGACAAGCCCCGCACTCATCGGTGCCGACGTGTGCCACATCAATTTGCACAAGACTTTTGCCATTCCCCACGGAGGAGGAGGACCCGGCATGGGACCGATCTGCGTTTCAAAAGCACTCGCTCCGTATCTGCCCGGCCATGCACTCGTTCAAACGGGGGGAGAGAAGGGAATTCACGCTGTCGCCGCCACTCCATGGGGGAGCGCGAGCATTCTCCTGATTTCCTATGCTTACATCCGCATGCTGGGCGGGCAAGGCATGACCGCAGCAACGGAGTATGCAATCCTCAATGCCAACTATTTGAAGGTGAAACTGGAAAAGCACTATCCGGCTCTCTATCAGGGAAAAAACGGCAGGGTGGGTCACGAGTTTATCCTGACCATGAAACAGTTCAAAGACGCGAACATTGAAGTTGAGGATGTTGCGAAGAGACTCATGGATTACAGTTTTCACGCACCGACTGTTTCCTTTCCGGTCGCCGGAGCGCTGATGGTTGAGCCCACCGAAAGCGAACCAAAGACGGAGCTCGACCGTTTTGTCGAAGCCATGGTTTTGATAAGGGAAGAAATACAGGAAGTTCTTGACGGGAAAGCCGACAAAGCGGATAACGTTTTGAAGAATTCACCTCACACGGTGCGGGAGGCCTTGCGGGATGACTGGAGTCATCCGTACTCCCGGGAAAAAGCGATGTACCCTGCCCCGGGTCTCAGAGAAAACAAATTCTGGATCCCTGTAGGACGGATTAACAATACCTACGGTGATCGTCATATCATGTGTACGTGTCCGCCGCTCGAGGCGTATGCGGAAGAGGCTGTCCCGTCCTGATGCCCATTGACAACGACAAGGAAATCAAGCGCATACTTTCCGATGCGAGAACCATTGCAGTCGTGGGGGCTTCGGACAAGCCGTGGAGGGACAGCAACGATATCATGCGTTTTCTGCAGCGGAAAGGGTACCGTGTTTTTCCCGTCAATCCGCATCTCCGGACAGTCCTGGATCAGCAATGTTACGCAACGCTGAAAGACGTCCCGGAACCCATCGATATCGTCGATGTATTCCGCAGGCCCGATGCCGTTCCTGCCATTGTTGAGGATGCTATTGCAGTGCATGCAAAAACCCTCTGGCTTCAGTTGGGAGTCATCCATGACCCGGCTGCGCAGGAAGCAGAAAAAAATGGTCTGAAAGTCATTATGGATCGGTGCATCGCCGTCGACCATCGACGACTTCTTCAGTGAACAACACAACGTGCGCAAGGACCCCTGCCTTTTCACCGAGGCAGGGGTTTTGCGTCCAATGAGAGTAGAAACGCTCATGACGAAAACGGTCATTTTCCTCCTTTCCGCGATGCTGGCCGCTGCCCCTGCGGCACAGCTCCGCCAGGAAGATGACCCCGCGAAGCTGCGGGTACGGAGCATCAATGTCTACGGCAACGAATCGACAAAGGACTATATTATCCTTCGCGAACTCTCGACGGCGATCGGTGACACGCTCGACCTCGAAAAACTCGAATTCGACAAGAACAGGATCTATAGCCTCGGCCTGTTCAATCGGGTGGAAATTGCACATGCTCCGGAGGGATCGGAGACCGATCTCACCATCAAGGTGCATGAGCGATGGTACATCTATCCGTTTCCCGTTCTTGGATTCAAATACAGGGATCCCAAAAAGGTGTACTACGGTGCGGGCGTCGCACACACGAATTTTCGTGGCCGTAATGAGAAGCTCATCGGCCAGTTTGCTTTGGGATATGACCGATGGGCTCAGATCATCTATCAGAATCCCAAAATCACTGATGGCGACGATATCTTTTTTCGACTTTCCGGCTCATGGTCCCGGGTCCAGAATCTCAATCCCGACCGGGGAACATATCAGCAGCGCTCGTACGGCGGATCGGTTTCGCTGGGGAAGAGGTTCGGACTGTACAGCCTTTTCGTCGCGCGCGTGGGATACGAAACATGGGAAGTCTCCGATGTCGCCGTGGGGAGAACGATTTCCTCCGATGGACGGGACGCATTTCCTTCGGTCGGCCTGGGCTATACCTATGACACGAGGGATATCAGGGAATATGCAACCGAAGGAATCCTGATCAATGTCCAAGCGACCAAGGATGGATTCGGCGGGACATCGGTCAACACGCTGAGATATGGCTACGATGTGAGCTCGTATATCCCCGTGGGCGGTGGGATATCGACGGCGGCGAGAACCCATGGACAGTTTGTGAGCGGCGGCCCTGTTCCCCCGTACCGCTACACCTACTTTGGCCATGGTGAGCGCATCCGAGGGTATTTTAGTACCATCATCGAGGGGGAGAACATCATCGGCGGGAATGTGGAGGTTCGGATTCCGATCCTTTCACCACGCTACTACGAATTTCCCTATTCGCCCCTTCCGGAATTCAGCGTTTGGCGGTACGGACTGTACGCCGGTATTTTTGCCGATGCGGGGAAAACCTGGTTTCGCAGCGAAGGGCCCGGCGGGAGGCGCTGGTATTCGGGGTTCGGTGCAGGGTTGCATTTTCTCCTTCCGTACAGCATTATTATTCGAACCGAATTTGCGGTGAACCAGAGCGGGAAGGGGCAATTCGTGATTGATTTTGGCTCGTCGTTCTGACCATGGACTACTTCTTTGCAGATCCGTCGGATATTCTGGGTGATGTCCTGATTCTCAAGGGCGATGAATACCGCCATGTGAGCCGTGTTCTCAGGAAGAAGATCGGCGACCACGTCATGGTGACAGACGGAAGGGGAAAAATGTATGAGGCGATCATTCGGTCCTTCGGGAGGACGCAAGCGGAGTGCGGGATTCTTCACACGTTTGATCGTTTGAACGAGCCGCGGGTTCAGCTGACGCTTGCGATCTCTCCGCTGAAGAATCCTGCGCGCATCGATTTTGTGGTCGAGAAGGCGACGGAGCTGGGAGTCTCCACTATTATCCCTCTCCTGTGTGAAAGGACGGTGCGAAAGCATGAGAAACACGTTCGCCTCCAGAAGATTTCCGCCGCGGCGATGAAACAATCCGGCCGCAGTGTTCTTCCGACGGTCTTCGTACTTACGCGGTTTGAGACCCTGGTGAAGAATGCAGGGCAGTACGCCCTGAAACTGATTCCCCATGAGCGAACCGAGCAATCACAATTCATCGGATCGGTGATGAAGCATCATGCGGACGCGAAATCGGCCTTGATTCTCATTGGACCGGAGGGAGGTTTCTCTGAAGAGGAAATCCAACTGGCGGCGGAAAACGGTTTCATCGCCATTTCCCTGGGCCCGCGAAGACTTCGCTCCGAAACAGCTGCACTTTCGGCCGTGAGCTGGGTTGTCGGGGGCTGGTAAAAAGAACTGATGGAAAGGCTTTTGTGAAAATTATCATTGTTGGCGTCGGCGAAGTAGGCATCCATCTTGCGAAACTTCTTTCGCAGGAACGGCACGATATTATAGTCGTCGATCGAAGCGATGAGAGGCTTGCCCGCGTGCGCGAAGGTCTCGATGTCATGACGATCCACGGCTCAGGGAGCCATGTCCAGGATCTGCAGGATGCGGGAGCGGCGGATGCTGACATGTTGATCGCGGTGACGTCCATCGATGAAGTCAACTTCACCGCATGTTTTCTCGCACACAAGCTTGGCACGAAAAAAACCATTCTGCGGGTAGATGAGCCGGACAAGTTCTTCGGCGAGGGTTTGATGAAGCCTGAGGATATCGGCATCAATCTCGTGATTTCACCTGACGGGCTGGCAGCGGCAGAGATCACCCGTCTGATCCGGCGTTCCTCGGCAACGGACGTTCTGGAGTTCGCCGATGGGAGGATTCAGATCCTCGGTCTCAAGCTCGATCGTGAAAGCCCCATGATCAACCGCAAGCTCAAAGAACTGACCGCCGATTACACCGAGCTTCCCTTCAGAACGGTCGCCATCAGCAGAGGCATTCGCACGATCATTCCCTCCGGCGATGACGAATTCAAAAAGGGGGATCAAATCTTCGTTGTCTCGAAAACCGAATATGTCGCGGAAATGCTCAAGCTGTCAGGGAAAGAATCCGTGAAGTTCGAAAATATCATGATCCTGGGCGGGAGCGGTATTGGAAGGAACGTGGCGGAGGAATTGCAGCACGACATGTCGGTCAAACTCATCGAGTCCAACAAAGAAGTATCGCTCCAACTGGCGGACAAATTGGAAAAGACGATGGTCATCCGGGGCGAGGGAAAGGACCTGGACCTTCTTGCCACCGAAGGCATCATGGACATGGATGCGTATATTGCCGTCACGCGCGACGAAGAGGACAACATCCTTTCCTGTTTGATGGCGAAGCACCTGGGTGTGAAGAAAACCATCGCGCATGTGGAAAAACTGGATTACATCCCTTTGGCAAATACCATCGGCATCGACGCCCTGGTCAATAAGAAACTCTCGGCAGCCAATGAAATCCTCAAGTTCGTGCGCAAGGGGCAAATCGTGTCGGTGGCCACCTTGCACGGCGTGGATGCTGAAGTGATCGAAATGGTCGCGCAAAAAGGGTCAAGCGTTACCAAGAAGGCTCTCCGGGATCTGAAGTTTCCGGATGGGGCCATTATCGGCTGCGTCATTCACAATGGAAGCGTGACGATTCCTACAGGTACAACGCGCATCAGTTCTCAGGACCGCATCGTCGTGTTCACCCTTCCTTCCGCGCTCAAAGCCGTCGAACAATTCTTCAGCTGAGCATGCGCATCCGTCCTCTCCTCGGCATTCTCGGCGTTCTTCTCGTGTCTGTGGGTATTGCAATGCTTACGGCGGTTCCGGTCTCTCTGTCGTTTCGGGGTTCGGACACGCAGGCCCTCCTCGTCTCTTCGCTGATAACGATCGGAGCTGGGCTCTTCCTCATGCAGTTCATCAGGAGTCTGCGGGATGAGGAGCTTCGTGCACGGGAAGGTTTCGCCATCGTCTCGTTTGGCTGGATTATTGCCCCTGTTTTCGGGTCACTGCCGTTTCTCCTCTCGGGATATATTCCGAATTTTACGGACGCGTATTTTGAGACCGTATCGGGGTTCACAACGACGGGCGCCTCGATTCTCCGAAATGTCGAAGGACTTCCTCATGGACTCCTGTACTGGAGGGCATTGACTCAATGGCTGGGAGGGATGGGGATCATAGTGCTTTCGTTGGCGATTCTCCCCCTGTTAGGAGTCGGGGGAATGCAGCTGTTCAAAGCGGAATTCGCCGGGCCAACGAAGGACAAGCTGACTCCCCGCATGGCTGAGACCGCACGGTTGCTCTGGGGTGTCTACGTTCTCATGACTGCCGCGGAAACAGTACTTCTCATGGCCGGAGGCATGTCGCTGTTCGATGCCGTTTGTCATTCCTTCACAACGATTGCCACCGGCGGCTTCTCGACGAAAAACGCCAGCATCGCTCACTACGATTCAGCCTACATTGACGGCGTGATTACCTTCTTCATGTTTGCGGCTGCGGTCCGCTTCCCGCTCCATTATGCGGCTCTCCGGGGAAAGTTCTCCGTCTATCGCCAGGATGACGAGTTCATCTTCTATACCATCAGTTTTGCCGCCGGCGTCGCTATCGTTGGCGCAGTCCTCATTCAGCAATTCGACATGGAATTGCTCCAATCACTCCGCTATGCTTCATTCAACGTCATTTCCATCATGTCGAGCACCGGATTCGCGACGGCAGATTTTGTCTTGTGGGCGCCGCTGGGCCAGATCGTTCTGTTGTTCCTGATGTTTCCGGGCGCCTGCGCGGGCTCAACGGGAGGCGGGATGAAAAACCTCAGAGTGCTCCTTCTCCTCAAAACCGCCGTCAATGAGTTTCAGAAGCTCATTCATCCCAAAGCCATTGTCCCGGTTCGCTACAACGGAAAGGTCGTTGAACAGGAAATCCTCTTTACGATTGCAGGTTTCATCATTCTTTTCCTGGTGACGTTTTCGGTTGGAGCCATGGTCCTGACTGCTACCGGCATTGATCTTGTAACGTCGTTCAGCGCTGTTGCCTCTGCCATGTCGAATGTTGGGCCGGGTTTTGGCACCGTGGGGCCGATGGCCAACTATGCGCACTTCTCCGACATTGCAAAATGGGTCCTGGGGATGTCCATGGTTCTCGGGAGGCTTGAGATCTACACGGTCTTCGTGCTCTTCAGCAAAGCGTTCTGGCGCAGCTGAGTGCACTTTTTGTTGAAGGAGGGTTTCTAACTGAGGACGGCGGCCAGCCGGTTTCTGATACGATCTGCCTTCATCGATGATTTCTCCGTAAGCGAACTCACAAGAGCCATTGTTTGATCGACAAACGTTTTGTCCTGCAGTGTCGCGAGGTTGATACGTACATTCAACGCCGCGCCGTCGCAGCCGGCTTTCAGAATCAGACCGGCAACTCCCGCATCGCTTACAGAATTCACATTCCCCTGATCCGCGACCTCCGCAGCAAGCCCGAGGGATTGCTCGCATAATTTCATGACTTCGAGAGGAACCAGGGTGGCCTGCTGCGTCGCTGCCTGGATCGCCGCACTCCGCTCTCGCTTTTGCTCCTCTGTAGCTTTGGGAAGCGTAAAAGCCTGCATGACGCTGTTGAACGCTTCGGTATCCTGGTCGATCAGCGAGGTCAATCGCGCACGCAGTTCGTCGGCCCGCCCGAGAACCGTCAGCATATCATCCTGCACCCCCTCATAATTCTTCTTGCCTATGGTCAGACGGCAGACCATCGCCGTCAGAGCAGAGCCGAGGGCTCCGCAAAGGGCGGCTATGCTTCCTCCACCCGGCGCCGGAGAATTCGATGCAACTTCATCAATAAAGTCGGTCACAGTTTTCGATACGAGCATGGGCGACTCCTTGTGTGCTAAAGGGTATATTCGATGATCTTTCTGGACGGATCGAACGGCTCCAGCTGGCTCAGTCCCAGACACCGGACGGCGAGATCGACGAGTGCCTTTTCTTCCACCTGTCCCATCTTGTCCCGCTCTGCATAATACCGTCCTGCCATCAGAAGCGCCTCCAGAGGCGTGAGGCCGACGATTTCGCTGCCGGTCACTTCACTTCCCAGCGCATGAGCCTCTTTCCGTACTTCTTCAAATGCAACATGAGGGGGTGTGATTTCATAGTCGACCAGGTTGATCGAAACCTGCGCAATATTGAACCTGTCGAGAAAAACCCCCATGGCCTTGACAGACTTCAAAGAACCGGGGATCTTCACCGCTGTACCGCGTTCGTTCTTGACCGTATTCCCTTGAGCGTCCTTCTTGGGCCTGCCTGCTTCACGGATTCGGAGGGCAATCTCATGGGCCAGCTTGGAATCGGCAGTCTTCAGGTTGACGTTATAGGCGATGAGGAACTTGCGCGCACCGGTAACGGTTGCGCCCGAGAGAGAATTGAACGCCGGCGCTCCGAAGTCAGGCTTCCATGCCGGATCCCGGAGCTTTTCCGGCAATCCTTCATATTCTCCCTTCCTGATATCGGCGAGGTTTCTCCGTTCCGGAGAAGTTGCAGCATACTCGTACAGAAAGATCGGGACCGAAAGCTCTTTCGCAACCCGTTCTCCGTACCGGCGCGCCAGCTTGACGCAATCATCCATGCTGATGCCGGAAACCGGGACGAAGGGAACCACGTCTGTCGCCCCAAGTCTCGGGTGCTCTCCCGTATGCAGGCGCATGTCGATGAGGCCTGTTGCGGTTTTTGTCGCCTGAAAAGCAGCCTCGACGACCGCGTCGGGAGATCCGACGAACGTCACAACCGTACGATGATAATCCTTGTCGGGCTCGACGCCGAGGAGCTTTACACCGCTCACGGCCTTGACGGATTCTGCAATCGCGTCAATGATGTTCTGGTTTCTTCCTTCGCTGAAATTGGGCACACACTCGACGAGGGGCTTCATGAAAATTCCAGGATCGTTCCGTTCTTGATGATGGTTGATACATGGTTTACGCCGAAATGGTAGGCAAGGTACCGATAATCGGGAACGGCATACAAGATAATGTCGGCTTGCTTGCCGACTTCGATGCTTCCGACACGGGCCGAGAGCCCCAGCGCCGCGGCGGCGTTCAGCGTTGTTGCGGTGATGGCTTCTTCGGGGGACATGTTCATGTGCGTGCAGGCGATCGTCATCATCAGTGGCATGCTGAAGGACATGCAGGATCCCGGATTGAAATCGCTCGCCAGAGCGACCGGTACATCGCTGTCGATGAGCTGCCTCGCCGGCGCATAGCGGTGGTTGAGAAAAAAGGAAACACCCGGCAGAAGAACGGCGACGACGCCGGATTTCTTGAGAGCGTTGATCCCGTTCTGATCGATGTGTTCAAGATGGTCGGCGGAGACGGCACGAAGGTCGGCTGCGACGGAGGACCCGCCGGAGGGGCCGAGTTCTTCGGCGTGGACCTTTGCCTTCAGTCCCAGGCGAACCGCTTCGGCAAGAATTTTCCGCGATTGTGAGGGAGAAAAATATCCCTTTTCGCAGAAGACATCGCAGAATGCGGCCAATTCCCTTTTGGCGATATAAGGGAGCATGTGCGTGCACAAGAGTTCGACATATGCGTCCGGTTTCATTGCATATTCCGGTGGAATGGCATGCGCCCCCAGAAATGTGGGAACAATCGTCGAGAAGTGTTCCTGCGCCAGCTCCCCGATAACTTCCAGCATCTTGATCTCGTTTTCCGGGTCCAAACCGTATCCTGATTTGATTTCCACCGTCGTCGTGCCATACTGCAACAGGTCGTCGAGCCGTTTTCGTGCAAGTTTCTTCAGATCCCGCTTGCTTGCCTCCCGCGTTGCCCGTACGGTGCTGAGAATGCCTCCCCCCTGGTCCGCGATTTCCTGATAAGAACTTCCCGAAGCGCGCAGCGCGAACTCGTTCTCCCTTGTTCCCGCAAAAACCAAATGCGTATGTGCATCGACAAATCCCGGCAGGGCAATCCGGTCGGTACCGTCCACTATTTCTGCATCCGGTCGGACCATGGAGGAAAAATCATTTTCGAGCCCTACGGCCCGGATGCGGTCGTCTTCTATAAGAATCGAGCGGTCCGTCAGCATGCCAAGATTTCTCATCTCCACGCCGGTTTTCCACGGATTTCCGCCCGAGGAAACCGTGACGATTTGTCGAAGATTTCTAATGAGGAGCTGGCGCATGGTCTTGTTGACGTGCTTCGAGGAAAAAATAGGCTCCGGGAATGCCCACGCTTCTGAGAATATCATCCATGCGCTTCATTACCCTCGCGCACGGATAGCGTATCTGTCGGGGCAACCGAATCTTCGGTGCAAGATAAAACCAAAAGGGGAGAAAGGACAGTTGCCGATGAACCGTGAAATGCCTGCCAATGACAGGAATGATGGATGTCTGGGAGATTTCTTCGAACGGGGAATCGGGATGAAGGGGGCCCAGGTCCCCGTGCGCTGCCGCATTCCGTCGTGCATGTTCCGTCGTCAAGAATCCTCTCAAACGCGTTCGAAGGCCCCATTTGTGCCGGTACGACTGGTGCGTCGGGAGAGCGCCGTACAGGCCGGCCGCGAGCAGTTTTCGTATCCGGCCCATCCCCTGATAATCCATAACGACGAGGGCGCCCTCGCCGAGAAGGGACACAGAAACCTGTTGGAGGAGATGGTCGAGATCGAACACATGGTGGAGAGAATCGTGTGCCACGGCGCATGTGTACCGGCCCGCCGGCAGCTCGATCCGGTTCAGGTCTGCCACACGGAATTCGACGGATTGTGCCACTCCTGCTTCCGTCGCCCGTTGTTGCGCACGGGCAATGCGGGCCTCGCTGATGTCGATGGCCGTAACCGAACAACCGTGCTGCGCCAGGGCAATGGCGAGAGATCCCTCGCCGCATCCGAGCTCAAGAATGCGCGGGCCGTGCCGGAGAATTGTTTCGAGGAAGTTGGAAAAATGGCTGCCGAAGAAAATTCTGAACATCTCTTCGTCGTGCCAGATCTGGGGGTTGGACGGATCTGTATGGACGGCACTCCAATGGTCCGCTTCCTTGCGGATGAGATGTTCGTACGCCGGGAGATGATTCACAACCAAAGAGGCAAAATCCGTGGATGATGGAAGTGGTGTGTCGACTCAAGGAACAAAGAAGATGGTAAAGAATCAAGAACTCAGAGATTCCTGTCGAAATGCAGCACAGACAAGAACCGGGAGGCGGGGATATTTCTCGTAATCAGAGTCGATTTCGGATTGCCGGCAATAGATGAAGACACTTCCTCGCTCGTTGCGAATTTCCCGCGCATTCCCGCATTGGTTGCAAAGGCCGCCCGGCGGCTTCTGGAAATCTCCCTTCATGCGTCACGCATGGCGAGATGGCGCCGGTGATAGGGAATGAGGCTGGCATAGATCATCTGATGAATCGGCGTGGGAATGTTGAGCTTCCTGCCCAGGCGTACGATCATTCCGTTCAGTGATTCTATCTCGAGAGGCTTCTGGTTGATCAGGTCATAATACATCGACGACCGCGTCCCCGGATCGAACCGTGCAAGTCCTTCGATCACCTTCTCCCGCACAAGAGGCTCAAACGCATTCCCTTGAGCGGCAGCCACCGCTTCGGTTTCCTTCATTGCTGCAAACACGATGTCCATGGTTTCCGGTGATGTCAGCATTTCACCCTGACTGAGCCGCGTCAATGCGGTCATGGATCCCACGGAGGTGATGAATGCCATCTTTCGCCAGAGTTCGGGCCGTATCTTCGGGCGAAGTTCCGTTTTTATTCCAGACCTCATCAAGCTCGATGCAAGCATTTCGGCTGTTCCCGTTGCCGGTCCGTCCGGATGGCCGAAGACCAATCTTGAAAAACCGCCCGTCTCCAGGATTACCCCGGGCGATGCGATTCGGGCGGAAACATAGATGGCCCCTTCGAAAACCAACCCTGACGTGATGCTGGCACGGATCACGTCCCCGTTGTCCATGCCGTTTTGCAGCGTGAGGATTGCCGTTTGAGGCGTAATGGCCGGAGCTGCCCGCCTTATTGCCTCTTTCGTGTCATATGATTTGACGCAGACAAGGACGGCATCCACAACACCGGCATTCTCCGGGTTTTCGATCATCTTCCCGGGAGGGACCGACCGGTCGCCCGCGGTTGTTTGGAGGCGAAGCCCCGAAGTTTTCATTGCCCGAAGATGATCACCGCGGGCGACAAACCACACCGTCTCGCCGGCGCGTGCGAGGAGACCCCCCAGAAAACCTCCAACGCCTCCGCTGCCGAGGATGAGAATTTTCACACAATGTTCCTTTTGAAAAGCGAAGGATTGCGACCGCGTCAAACCGTGGAGGCCGGAGGCTTGAGAATGTTCTCCAGCTGTTGGACAATCCTGCGGTATTCCTCTTGTGCACGGCGAAGCAAATCACTGATATCGTTGTCCGGAATTAGCTCGATTCCCTCTTCGATCTGCTGGCAAATGCCGGCCAGCGCAGCAGCACCGACCGTGAGGCTCGATCCTCGGAGCGAATGAGCACAATAGACAATCTGTTGTGGATCGGGCTCGGCAGCAGCTTTAAGAAGGTTGTCCATCAACTTCGCCGAGTGGTCGAGGTAGGATTGAATCACGTCGCGTACAAACGCCTCATCTGTTTCCTTGGTCATCTCGGCAAGGCGCTTCTCGACGGAGGAAGAATGTTTCTCAGGTTTTTCTTTTGATGGGCCGCCGGTGTTCTTGATCATCTTTCCCCAAAGCTGAAGAACCCGCTTCACCTGATCGAGGCGAACGGGCTTACTGAGATAATCATCCATTCCTGCTTCGAGGCTTTTTTCACGGTCTCCTTCGAGTGCGTCAGCAGTGACGGCTATAATCTTCGGCCGTTCATGGGGCTTCCATCTGTTGACAATGCGGCGGGTCGCCTCGAACCCATCCATATCGGGCATATGGACATCCATAAAGATGATATCATACTTGTTCTTCTCCATGACGGCGAGTACTTCTTTTCCGGTCCGCACGATGTCCGCAGAATAGCCGATTTGCCGCAGGATTCTTGCCATGAGCCTTTGATTGACAAGGTTATCTTCTGCCACCAGAATTCGGAGAGGAATGTGTTGTCCGGTGTCATGGTCGCTGGTGGTTTTTTCTGATTCGCGAACAGGACCGCGTGATGCATCAAAGAGCTGCAAGATAATGTCAAAAAGCTGTTTGTGCTTGACGGGCTTCACGGCGATCGCTGCCCAAGCCGATTTGTCGAATTCAGAATCATCAGATCCTCGAGGCGAGGAACTCAGGAGTATCAGGGGAAAACGATTCGGACGGAGCGAACGAATCTGCCTCGCCAGTGACATCCCCGTCATTCCGGGCATGTGATAGTCCAGAATTGCCAGGTCAAACGGGTCGTTGCGACCGATCCATTGCAGTGCTTCCTCCGGTGTATTGGTCGCACGAGGAATCATTCCCCACCTTTGACATTGCACGGTGAGGATGTGCGTGTTTGTTTCGTTATCGTCGACAATGAGAACTCTCTTGTTCACGAGCTCGGGAATATTTCCGCTGAGATAACGAACCGGAGCCCCTATCTGGTCAGCCGCGGCGCTTGTCTCGATGGTGAAGAAGAAGGTCGATCCCTTGTTCTCCACACTTTCAACACGGATGGTACCGTTCATGAGGTTGACCAAACGAGAGGCGATAGCGAGCCCAAGACCCGTACCACCGTATTTCCGCGTAGTTGAAGAATCTACCTGCGAAAAGGCCTTGAACAAGCGGCCGAGCTTATCCTGGGGGATGCCGATCCCCGTATCTTTGACGGCGAATTCAAGCGTCAAGCGCCCATCATCCTGGCCTGTTCTTTTCACCGATACAAACACTTCTCCGCGCTCTGTGAATTTGACGGCGTTGTTGACAAGGTTGACGAGAATCTGACGGAGCCGCACAATGTCGCCCACGATGAAGGGTGGGACCCCGGGCTCAAGAAGGTAGAGGAGGTCTATTTTCTTTTCCAGAGCTTTGGGGGCGAGAATGTCGAAGGCCTCTTCAATGGGAGTTTTCAGTTCAAAGGGGCGTTCTTCGAGATCGATCTTTCCGGATTCAATCTTGGAAAAATCGAGGATATCATTGATGACGGTCAGAAGCGCGTCACCGCTGGTCCTGATGGTCTCGACATATTCCTTTTGCTCCCACAGGAGGTCCGTTTGGAGAAGCAGATCGGTCATGCCAATGACGCCGTTCATCGGTGTTCTGATTTCATGGCTCATGATCGCGAGGAACTCCGATTTGGCTTTCGTTGCTGCTTCGGCTGCTTCCTTTGCGCGCTGCAGCTCGAGCATGACCTGCTTCCGCTCGGTGATATCCCTGTACGCGCTGAGGAACATTCTGCGTCCCTTCACCTGAACGAGCGCCGTCGATACAAGAAGAGTTTTCGAAATGCCGGATTTCGACCGAACCGTTGTTTCGATTTCAGGAGAAACGCCGCGGTCCAAGAGGTCCTGTAAGCCATCCAACGCTTTTCGGCGTTCGGCCGGGTCGGGATAGAGCAGCGAGATGAAGTTCGCCTTATTTGCTTCTTCCCGGGTATAACCGGTGATTTCAGTCATCGCAGGGTTGAAAACCTCGAACTTGCCATCCTCATCACTCAAGGTGATCCCCTCTTCAACGGTATGGATGACTTGTTTGAGCTGGTGTTCGCTCTCAGCGAGTTCCTCGGCCGCCTTCTTTCTTTCAGATATATCCCTCCCAACGGCAAAAATCACTTTTCGATCGGGCACGGGAATGGCCGTCCATTCAATCCATTTGCTGCTGCCGTCCTTCTGGACGAATTTGATGGCGAAGGACCGAAGAATATTTCCCTTCACGACATTCATGAATTGCTGATGGGTTGCCTCGCGGTCGTCCGGATGAACGAAATCAACGAACGGTTTTGATTGGAGCTCGTCGAGGGTAAAGCCGAGAGTTTCTTCCCACACGGGATTGAGCCTCTTGAAGATACCGTCATAGCCCGTTATGCATAACATGTCGAGCGACAATGTGAAGAATTGGTCGCGCTCTGCTTCAATTTTCCGGCGGTCGGTGATATCACGGGCGAGAGCCTGAAATCCAACGATCTTCCCCTGGTCAAAAAGGAGCTGCACGTTCTGTCCAATCCACAACTCTGACCCATCTTTCTTCAGGATGGGGAGTTCACGATACGTATTGTTCATTCTGGACAGCACCTGTTTCTTGTAGAAGGCCTCCGCTTCTTTTCTGACTGCGGGGCTGATGATGCTGAGGTACGGCTTTCCCAGGACATCCTTTTCTTCGTAACCCGTCATTCGGAGTCCGACGGGATTGACGTAGGCAAAACATCCCCGGTCGTCTGTGCGGTAGATGATATCGTTTGCGGACTCGACGAGTTGGCGGTACTTATTTTCGCCATCGCGCAGCGCACGTTCCATTGCGGCATGTTGAACTTCATTCTCCTTCATTTCAGCCATGGTGCGCCGGAGTTCGAGTTGAGCAACGACGGTCCTGCTCAGAATCTGAAGAGCCGATGTTTGTTCGGGTGTGAGGTTCCTTGGAACCCTGTCCAGAACGCACAAGGTGCCCAGGGGTTGTCCCTCTTTTGTGAGAAGAGGCGCCCCGGCATAGAAGCGGATTTGTGGATCCGCCTGGACGAGCGCATTGTCGGAAAACCTCTCATCAGCGGTTGCATCCGGAACGATCAAAAGATCATGCGGCTGAAGAATCGCGTGCGCGCAAAAGGCGAGGTCCCGGCTCGTTTCGCGTAAGTCGAGGCCGATGCTGGATTTGAACCATTGGCGGTGTTCATCCACGAGCGAAATGAGAGCGATAGGCGTTCCGCAAATCATGGAAGCAAGGGAAGTGAGGTCATCGAATGCTTCCTCGGGAGGAGAGTCGAGAATATTGTACGCTCGGAGGACAGAGAGGCGCTGTGCCTCATCCTTGGGGAAGGGAGCTTTCATGATCGTTTCTTTGTCGCCTGTCGTTTCAGAGGAATGGCGATTCCCCATTTTGAAGCATTTTCAATGGCGCGGCTATAGCCCGCGTCCGCATGACGGATGACCCCCATACCGGGGTCATAGGTAAGAACGCGCCTCAATCTTGCTTCGGCTTCCTTCGTGCCGTCACAGACGACGACCATTCCTGCATGGATCGAGAGCCCAATGCCGACGCCTCCCCCATGATGGACGCTGACCCAGCTCGCGCCGCCCGTGGCATTGAGGAGCGCGTTGAGAATAGGCCAGTCGGCAATGGCGTCGCTGCCATCCTGCATCTTTTCTGTTTCCCTGTTGGGAGAAGCGACGCTGCCGCAGTCCAGATGATCCCGTCCGATCACCAGCGGGGCTTGGACTTCACCTTGTGCGACAAGATCGTTGAAGAGAACTCCCATTTTCTCCCGTTCGCCATACCCGAGCCAGCAAATGCGCGCGGGAAGGCCCTGAAACGCAACTTGGGACTGTGCTTTCTCGATCCAGGTACACAGCTGTTTGTTCTCGGGAAAGGTCTCCAAGACGGCTCGATCGGTGCGCAGGATGTCTTCCGGATCACCCGAAAGGGCTGCCCATCGGAACGGACCTTTGCCATCGCAGAACAAGGGCCGTATGTATTCGGGGACGAAACCGGGAACGTTGAACGCGTTCTTTACGCCGTTCGCTTTTGCCTCGCCTCGTATGTTATTGCCGTAGTCAAAGACCACAGCTCCTTTTTTCTGAAGTTTCAACAATGCTCTCATGTGGTCTGCAATGGATTTTTTGGCGAGGGCAACGTAGCGCTGCGGATTACTCTTCCGAAGTTTCAACGCCTGTTGGAATGACATTCCGCCAGGGACGTAGCCCTGGAGCGTATCATGTGCCGAAGTCTGATCGGTAACGATATCGGGTCTCATGGCGCCGGAGGCGATTTTGGGTACGATGTCGGCCGCATTTCCCAGGAGCCCCACGGAAAGGGGAACCTTCTTTTCTTTCGCAGCGCGGATTTGCATCAAGGCGTCGTCCAGATCTTCGGTCATGGTGTCGAGATAGCTTGTTTGCAGGCGACGTTTGATGCGTTCACGGTCCACTTCGATCACCAGGCAAGCGGCGCCGTTCATGGTTGCGGCAAGCGGCTGAGCTCCGCCCATGCCCCCCAGGCCGGCGGTCAAAAGAAATTTTCCTGCGAGGGAACCGTGAAAATGCTTCTGAGCACATGCGGCAAACGTTTCGTACGTCCCCTGGAGAATTCCCTGTGTGCCGATATAGATCCAGCTGCCCGCCGTCATTTGGCCGTACATCGTGAGGCCGAGCCCTTCGAGCCGGCGGAATTCATCCCAGGTTGCCCACTGCGGCACCAGCATGGCATTGCTGATGAGAACACGCGGTGCGTTCTCATGCGTTTTGAAAGTCCCGACGGGTTTCCCCGATTGAATAAGAAGCGTTTCGTCATTCTCAAGTTCCCGCAGGGATCGTACGATGGCATCGTAGCATTCCCAGTTCCGGGCGGCCTTCCCTGTTCCGCCGTAGACAATCAGCTCTTCGGGCCGTTCGGCGACTTCAGGGTCGAGGTTATTCATGAGCATACGGAGCGCAGCTTCCTGAATCCATCCTTTGCAGGAACGTTGTGTCCCGCGCGCTGCATGTATGATACGCGGCAGAGTCTTTTTCATGGTTGAGTACTCTTGTAGGCAATGGCGGAAATTTCGATGATTGCTTGACGCGGCAAGTTGGACACTTCGACCGTCGTACGGGAAGGATACTGCCCTTCGGAGAAATGGCCCCCATACACAAGATTCATGCGCTGAAAATCATTCATGTCTTTCAGAAACACGGAACATTGAACGACGTGGCTTGAGTCGAGCCCGGCGTGCCCGAGAATTGTTTTGAGATTGGTCAGCGCCTGATGCGTCTGCTCCTCGATGCTGTTTCCTGTCAGCTTTCCGGTCTGATGGTCAAGGCCAACCTGCCCCGAGACAAACAAGAGATTCCCCACACGCACGGCCGGGCTGTAGGGCCCAATGACCTGGGCATTCGTCATGGCACTCCGCGCGCCGGCCCTGCCCAATTCATCGCGGACAATCGAGCGCAGGTCATCTTCCGATGGACCGCAGCCGGCCAACACCAGGCAAAAGAATGCTGTGATGATGATTTTCATAAAAACTCCGTTTCGAAAGGTAAGTTTCAGAGTTTATAGCCGATTGCCCGGAGAAACTCTTTGCGTTTGACAATATCCTGATCGGTTTCTATTCCTTTGGTTTTGACTCCGTCGATGACTCCCATGATGCCGCGTCCTTGCTTTGTTTCAGCAATGACGACTTCGATCGGATTTGCCGTTGCACAATAGATGTGACACACTTCCGGAAGGTTCTTGATGGCATTCAGGATACTCACGGGGAAGCCATTCTCCAGGAACAGGACAAAGCAGTGGCCGCAGGAAAGAGCCATCCCGTTCTTACGGGCCAGCTCGATCATGGGTGCGTCATTTCCGACAAAGCGCAGGAGAGCAGGACCCGAAGATTCGCAAAATCCGAGGCCGAACCTCATGTGGGGGCTTGTCTGCACCACCGCTTCATAAATATCTTCCACAGTCTTGATAAAATGGCTTTGGCCCAGGATAACGTTCACGGTTTCCGGTTTTTCGATTGTCACCAGGGAAAATTCCATAAACCCTCCGGCAGAGTCGTTGTTGTATCGGACACAGGAAAAAAGTAAGAACTAGTTTGCAGAAAAAACACTCCGAGGCCCGGAGCGGGAGGAAATTAGCGGATTGCAGCCAGGAGGCTCGGAGCAAGGAGCCACGTCAAAACACCTTGCCCTTTCCTGACGGGCTGACGCAGCTCAAGACACGCAAGGGAAGCTTTTTTCATTTCAACGCGAAATTGTTCATCGCCTCCGGTGAGCAGGGAAATCAAGGCGCTCAGTTGCGGCTCATGGCCCACGAGGAGCATTGATTCCACTTTGTGAGCGTCGATTTCTTTCATCAGATCACGGAGGTTATTGCCTGAGATGAGGGATTCGGACCTGAGCGCGTGGGTAATACCAAGAGACTCTTTGATAATAGAGGAGGTTTGTTGTGCGCGGACGAGCGGGCTGGTGAGAATGAGCTCCGGTTTCAATCGGGATGTCCGGAAGAAATGTGCAACAGCCCGAACCTGCTGATTGCCTAAATCGCTCAGGGGCCGGTCCCGGTCCTGATACATGGCGGATTCAACGGCATCGCCGTGACGGAGAAGAAACAATTGCATAAAGCAGGGCTACTCTTTTCGTGAAAGGTTGTACTGCTGAATCTTCGTGTACAGAGTCTTGAGGCTGATGCCGAGAATCTTGGCGGCAATGTTCTTGTTCCAGTTCACTCCGAGAAGAACACCGGCGATGTGGGACTTTTCGATCTCGCGCATGGAGATTGCGGAACCGAGTTTCGGAGTACTGTCCGTTCCATCCTTGCTGCTGTCGGGAAGATGACGGCTGCCCAGGGGAAGCGCCAGGTCGTCTGTCTTGATGATCTCTCCCTGGGAGAGGATTGCGGCGCGCTCAATAACATTTTCCAGTTCACGAACATTGCCGGGCCAATGATAGTTCGAAAGGACCTCGAGAGCCTTCGGATCGAGGGTCTTCAGCTCCCTGTTGCGGGTCCTGGATTTCAGGAAATATTCCACCAGCAGAGGAATATCTTCACGCCGGTCGCGAAGATTCGGTATCTGCAGTGTAATGACATTGATCCGATAGAGGAGGTCTTCCCGAAAGCGCCCCGTACCAATCTCGTGGCGGAGATCTTTGTTCGTTGCAGAAATAACGCGCACTTCGGACTTGAGGACTTTGTTGCCGCCGACCCGGCGATATTCGCCTGTTTGAAGAAAGCGGAGAAGTTTCGGCTGAATCGTAAGACTGATCTCGCCGATTTCATCAAGGAAGAGGGTTCCGCCATTTGCGATCTCCACCAGACCTTGCTTCGCCGCATGGGCGTCCGTGAAGGCACCTCGTTCATGTCCGAAGAGCTCGCTCTCGAGGAGAGTCTCAGGAATGGATGCGCAGTTCAGCGCAATGAAAGGTTTTTCGCTCCTCAGACTGTTGCGGTGAATAAAACTCGCGACAAGTTCTTTCCCTGTTCCGCTGGCGCCCTGAATGAGAACCGATGATTCTGTGGGAGCGACTTTGTGAGCGACGGACATGACCTCCAGGAAACGCGGACTCTGGCCGACCATTTGTCCCGAGAGTGCGTGACGCGCAAGTTCCGTCTTCAGCGCCTTGTTCTCCAGAACCAGCTTGCGCCGCTCGAGAGCGTGATGGATGACCGTGAGGAGTTCATCCGTAGAATACGGCTTGCTGATGTAGTTGAAAGCACCCAGACGCATGCATTCGACGGCAACGCGGATGTCATTCACGCCGGTCAGCATGATCACCGGAATGTCGAGGAAGTGCTCCTTGATGTATTTGAGAACTTCCACGCCATCGACGCGGGGCATTCGCACATCAATGAGACCGAGATCGTAATTCTTGGCTTGAAGAAGGTTGATGGCCTGAACGCCGTCTGTCGCCGTCTCGAGCAGAAATCCCTCCGGCTCGAGAATGGTCTGGAGGACGGTCAGGAAGGTTTCTTCATCATCGACCGCAAGGACGGAGATGGGTTGGGTCCCCATGATAGGACACCGGGATAATGTTAGCGAATGGGGAGAGCAAAGAAGAATGTTGCGCCTTTACCGGCTTCCGATTCGACCCAGATTTTTCCGTTGTGAGCCTCCACGATGCGTTGACAAATGATGAGGCCCAATCCTGTGGTCCGCTGCTTGTTTTCCTTTTTGGAAACAGCATCGCGATACCGGTCGAAAATCAAAGGCAATTCTTCTTTGGGTATGCCTTGTCCGCTGTTGAAGACGGAAGCGAGAATGAACTCGGAAGGTTGCTGCCCCTCTTCGAGGACAAGCTGCACTTTCCGGACTTGAACAACAATGGCCCCCTGCTCAGGTGTATATTTGACCGCGTTGCTGAGGAAATTCTGCAGCACTTGCTCGATTTTCTCGGAATCGTATTCGAGCGGGGGAAGACCCGGCTCAACAAGCTGGTCGAGAGTGATTTTACTCGATTTCAGCGGAATCTGGAATTCCTGCAAGATCTTGTTCACGCTGTCTCCGAGGCTCCCGATTCCCTTATTCAGACGCACCCTGCCCCCTTCGAGCTTCGTCAGATCCATCATGTCATTCAACAGAAGAATGACCTTGTCAATGGAGTTCGTCATGTAGCCCAGCAGTTCCTTCTGGTGATCGCCCACCGGTCCGGCCATTCCCTTGAGCAAATACCCGATGCTCTGCTTCAATCCGGCGATGGGATTATGAAGGTCATACAGCAGCCGCGCCGTGTGTTCAGACTGGAGCCGCCGAATCCGATCCTCGGCGTCGCGCTTTTTCAGCAGATTTCGAAGCTGCGGGACAAGCTGGTCCATATCCAGCGGCTTCGTGAGATACTCCCTCGCACCGAGCTTCATGGCCTCAACAGCCATGGTGACGTCGCTCATGCCAGTCATCATAACAACTTCGGTCGTCCCGGAATTCTTTTTGATATATCTCAGTACCTCGAGCCCGTTCGCGCCCGGCATCTTGATGTCAAGAAGAGCAATGTCAAAATCCTTTTCCTGAACTTTCCGAATAGCTTCTTTGCCGTCGGGGGCTTCGTCGACGTGGAATCCTTCGTCGGTCAACCATGCGGCGATGGTCGCACGCAGTCCGTCTTCGTCGTCGGCAATGATTACGTTGATTTTGTCCATAAGTCAGAATTTCGTCCAGGTTCAACGGATGATTGAACCGCGGTAGGCCTTCAAAAGATGATAACGAGTTTCGAAAGAAAAGTCAATCATTCATTAACCATCACCGCAGAATGTTGAATTTCACAAGAGTCACTGCTACATTGTCTTCACATCCTTTGATTGCTTGCCTATGAAGCCTGTCTTTCTCGACGGCAATTCTCTTACTCTCGAAGCTCTCACGCACATCTCACTGCACGGGAGGCAGGTCGGCCTTACTGCGCAAGCGCGGTCGAACATCAATGCCGCGCGTGCACTCGTGGAGAAATGGGTAGAGGCGAACGAAAAAGTCTACGGCGTGACCACGGGGTTCGGTGAATTCAGCACAGTCCGGATCGGCCGGAATGATATCGAACAACTTCAGGAAAACCTCATCCTGAGCCATGCAGCGGGAGCAGGGGATCCTCTCCCTCCGGAAATTGTGCGCGCCATGATGGTGCTCAGAATCAATGCGCTCGCCAAGGGACATTCCGGTGTACGGGCAAGCATCGTCGACCTGCTCGCCGCAATGCTGAACAAGAATATTATTCCGGTTATCCCCTCCCAGGGCTCAGTGGGGTCGAGCGGCGATTTGGTTCAGCTTTCCCATCTGGTGCTTTCCATGATAGGAAAAGGCACGGTCTGGAATGACCGGATGACCGGCCATCGCTCTTCTGCCTCGGCGTTGCGCAGGCATCGGCTCAAGCCTGTGAAGCTCAAAGCGAAGGAAGGCCTTGCCCTGATCAACGGCACGCAAATGATGACGGCATATGCCGGTCTGGCCGTCAAGCAGGGGCTTGACCTCGCGCGCGTTGCCGATGTGGCCGGTGCCATGAGCCTCGAGGCGCTCCGGGGAAGCGATACCCCTTTTGACAAGCGTATTCATGAACTTCGCCCATACCAGGGTCAGATCAAAGTTGCAGCGAATATTCGCCGTTTGATGAAAGGAAGTGAAATCCGCGAATCTCACAGACATAATGACCCGAGGGTTCAGGATGCCTATTCTCTGCGGTGCATGCCTCAAGTACACGGGGCTTCGCGGGATGCACTGGAGTACGTGGCGAGGACCGTCGAGACAGAAATCAACTCCGCGAACGACAATCCGCTGATTTTTCCGAAGGAAGGGGACCATCTGGAGGGTGGAAATTTCCACGGCCAGCCGATCGCCCTTGCCATGGATTTTCTTTCGATCGCTCTGGCGGAGCTGGCCAACATCTCCGAACGCCGCATCGAACGGCTTGTCAACGGGTCTCTAAGCGGATTGCCGAAATTCCTGACAACCAAGGGGGGGTTGAATTCCGGACTTATGATTGCTCAGTACACGGCCGCCTCGATCGTTTCGGAAAACAAAGTTCTCTGCCATCCCGGCAGCGTTGATTCCATCCCGACATCCGCCAACCAGGAAGATCACAACAGCATGGGATCGATCAGCGCCCAAAAAGCCTGGCGAGTCCTGAAAAATTCCCAGACGGTCATAGCCCTTGAGCTGCTGTGCAGCGCACAGGGACTCGATTTCGTCAGGAAACGGGAAGGCGTCCCGTCGCTGAAGGCAGGAAAAGGAGTGGAAGCCGCCCTCAAACATGTTCGAACCCATATCCGCCACCTTGAGACTGACAGATTTCTCTATCCCGACGTGCGTGCCGCGCTTGAAGTTGTACAGTCGAATTCAATTCTCACGCCGGTGGAGAAGGCTGTAGGCCCATTAGATTGAAACGGAATATCATGAGACTCAAGACCGATCAGATACGTACCCTTCCGAAAGTGCTCCTTCACGATCACCTCGACGGAGGCGTCCGACCCTCGACGGTGATCGACCTGGCAAAGCAAAACGGATACAAGAAACTGCCCACGACCAATGCCCGCGAACTTGAGACATGGTTTCATCGCGGAGCAACCCGCGGAAGCCTGCCGTTGTTTCTCGAAGGATTCGAGCACACCTGCGGCGTCATGCAGACGGAAGAGTCCCTTGAAAGAGTTGCTTACGAAATGATGGAGGACATGCGCCGCGATGGCGTGATTTATGTCGAGACGAGGTTCGCCCCCATCTTCCATCAGCAGCGAGGGCTCCACCTCGAGACGGTTGTCCGATCCGTTCTTCGGGGGTTGGAACGCGGGAAGAAGGAATTTGGAGTCGAATACGGCCTTATCCTGTGTGCAATGAGAAATATGAAGCCCGCCATTTCCATGGAGATCGCAGAACTTGCGGTAGATTTCCGTCAGCAGGGAGTCGTTGGCTTTGATCTTGCGGGGGAAGAAGGCGGGTATCCCCCGAAGAAACATGTCGACGCGTTCCATTTCATCCAAAGAGAGAACTTCAACATCACCATTCATGCCGGTGAAGCGTTTGGAAAAGAATCAATCTGGCAGGCCATTCAATGGTGCGGCGCTCATCGGATTGGACATGCAACACGGTTGATCGAGGATATGAAGATCAAGGATGGTGCTGTTCAGAGCATGGGAACACTTGCGCAGTATGTTCTCGACAAGAGAATTCCCCTGGAAATCTGCCTGACGAGCAATGTCCACACAGGAGCCGTGAAGAAGCTGGCAGAGCACCCGTTCGGCATTCTCTTCCGCTACAAGTTCCGAGTGATGCTCAATACGGACGACCGATTAATGAGCCGGATAACGCTCACCGACGAATTCAAATCGGCCGCCGAAGCGTTTCATTTGAATCTGGACGACCTGGAGAAGCTCACCATCAACGCTATGAAAAGCGCGTTCCTCCCGTACAAGAAACGCATCGCGCTGATCTATAACGTCATCAAACCGGGTTACGCAAAAGTTCGGCGATGAACGCGCCGCGGGGGGATGAAAACGCGGAGGCCTGCCCGGTGCTCAATCAATAGCCCAGAGTCTTTCCCTTTTCCACCGCAGGAATCCCTTCCGCCATCCACGCGGGCGCCGGCTTCCCTTTCAAATAGTGATCGAAGAATTGCATCATGCGGATCGCCCAGTCCTTCTGATTCTTTCGCTGTCGTATGCCATGCGGTTCCCCGTTGTAATTCACCATCCAAACCGGCTTGTTCAGTCTCCGCAGCGCAACGAACAATTCGATACCCTGATACCAGGGAACCGCGCCGTCAGCATCGTTATGGAGCATGAGAAGCGGTGTGGTAATATCGGGCGCTTTGAACAGCGCCGAATTCTCAAGATAGAGTGTCGGATTCTCCCACAGGGTCGCGCCGATTCTGCTTTGCGTCTTTTCGTATTGAAACATGCGGCTCATTCCTGACTCCCAGCGTATCCCTCCGTAGGCGCTCGTCATATTCGAAACCGGGGCGCCTGCCTCTGCTGCAGCAAACATCTTCGAGCGCGAAACCAGATAGGTCACCTGGTAGCCACCCCAGCTATGTCCCTGAATCCCTATCTTGGAACTGTCGATAAATCCCGCCCGGATGAGGCTGAGGATACCCGGGACGACGCAATCGTAGGCGCTCTTTCCGGGATACCCCACCTGGTACCGGATGTCAGGAACGAAAACGACATAGCCGTTGCTGACGTACAATGAGATATTGATGCTTGACGAAGGGGGAGAGGGGGGATAGTAGCGGTTCAGGTTATCTGAGTTTCTTTCGTAGAAATAGGAAAGGAGAGGATATTTCTTTTTGGGATCAAAGTCTTCGGGCTTATACAGCAATCCTTCGATAGGCAGCCCGTCGGCAGCAATCCATGTGATGAGCTCAACGGAACCCCAGGAATACTCGCTTTGCTGAGGGTTGACATTGCTTATCCGATCCAGCTTTGACATTGACCTGTCGGTGGTAAACAGGTCGGGACATTCGCGGAAGTTGCTCCGGGTGAGAATCATCATTTCTGTGTCCCGCGACTTCACGGGAGTTGAAAAATCAAATGGTCCCATGAAGAGTTTCTCGGGAGCCTTGCCGCCCGAAAGCTTCACGCGAGAGAACCCCGAGGATTTGTCGGTATTGGAAAAAGCCTCCAGGAGAATCTCGGCATCGGACCGCAGATATTCCTCGTCAGGATCGAGCTTGACATACCGGAAGACGATGTTCTCTTTTCTCCCCGATCCCTGGGTGACACTCGCCGGCGGGCGCTTTCCGTCGGGATCGAGACGCCAGATGTCATACCGATCGTAGATCATCACGTCCTTGTCATCCTGGGTCCATGCCATGAGTCCGTACGAGCGTGGTTTGTCAGGAACATCGTTCAATTCATAGTACAAGGGAAAAGGAACCGATCCTGTAAGTCTGACAGTTCTCCCTCCGGCGATGGAATACGAATACCAGTTTGAATCCTCTTCTGCGTACCAAACAACATAACGCCCGCTCGGAGAGAGAGCAGGGTTTCCTCGTACCTTCGTCATGATTTTCTTCGCAGATCCAGTCAGCATGTCGACCACAAAAACATCGCGATACAATCCATCCCACGAGACGAGCTTTCTATAGGGCAAGTCCGACAAGCCCAGAGCCGTTTCGGTATTGCCCCCCATGCCTGTGACAATGGACGGACGATCGAGCGCGGCGAGCTGTGTGAACCTTCTGTTCTTGAGATGGATCACGGCGAGGTACGACCGTTTCTTTTCTTCGCTGAGGTTTTTGAGCTGCATAGGCTGGAGATGCGGATCCTGCCAGTTCCAGACATCAAGTTTCGCCGTTTCCTGATCGTTCATGGTCGTGTCCTCAGGCGAGGGAACCGGGGCAGTTCCGAACATGATTTTCTTTCCATCTCTGGAAAAAGAAACCCCCGCGTGTTCGCTGATAAGCCAACCCTTCGGCAACCCTGGCGTGAGGGTATCCGCGATTGTTTCCGTTTTCTTACCGGTTTCCGACCAATACAGCAGAGAATAATATCGCTGTTTGCCTTTGGATGTATCCCGATCGGCGGCAAAAGCTGCCTGCAAGCCGTCATCGTCGCATGCGATATTCTTGTATTTCCCTTTTCCCTTTGCGAGTGTGTCGATAAAGGAACGTGATGTGTCTGAAAGCGCTTTTCCCGTGTTCATGGTGAAAACACCGGGCAAGACGGTGCTGTCGTTCCCTGTTGTCGCGACGAGAAATCTCTTTCCATTCTTGGAAAACACGTACTCCGAGGCAAATGGGAAGGCATACTCCTTTTTCATCACGAGGTTGCGGAGAATGACGGAAGTCCCCGGCTCCTCTTTTTTCGGCGTGTCTTCGTCCTGGTCTTCAGTGTCGTCGGACGGTTTCTTTCTGGCTTTCTTTGACGTATCGGCGGGTTCTTGTTCTAGCTGGTAAGCCACCCACCCCGTTCCCTTTTCCGGGAGCTTGAACGATTTCACGCGTGCGATTTTTGTAAGGCTTCCCGAAGCAAGCTCATACAGGCCAAGGGAATCTTTCGGCAAATCAGCCTCTTTCTTCTTCGCAATCTTCATCTTCTTCACTTCGGCAAAGGGGGGCTTGATGGCGAAGAGCACAAAGTCGGAAGACTCAGAAATCCTGGCGCCAGTGCCCCGCGGGATGGTGTCGTACGAGCGTGCGGCAGTATTATAGAGAACGAGTTGCGGGTCTCCTTCCTGAGGTTCGACAGTGTAGACCACCCACTTACCGTCGCGTGAAATGGATTGTCCGGCAACCCTCTTCCAGCCGTCATAAACGCCGTGATCGAGCGTTTTTTTGGCTGGCGTCTGAGCGCCGGAAAGATGAAAGGAACAGACGAGAACAACTACGGTGGAAAGTACTCGGGAAGTCATGGGGTCTCCGAAAGGATCTTTTTGGGGGAGCGGTTCGAAACGATAATACCGATAATCCCGAAATCATCCAAGCGAACTTTTGGATGAATTTTCCGGTTTCCCAGTAATCTTTCCGGATCAATGATCATCGTCGGAAAACTTTTCCCCAGGAGCATCGTATACAGGTTCAGAGGGAAGAACTATGGCCGGACAAGTGTTGGAAAAAGTTTTAATGACGCTTCGCAACAGGCACGCCGACCTTGTACGGTGGCTTGCTCAATCGAAGGAACGCGAAATCTCGATGCGTCTCGGCGGTCGTGATGGCGTCAAGGCCGTCGAAAGGAAGGTTCAGGAGCTCGCAACGGCCATCGAAAAGGGGGAACGCTCCGAATTGGGACAATGTGTTGTTTGCCACGAGGAGGTCGAAGATCATCTCTTTGCGATGGATTATGCCGCGAGAGTGTGTCTTGATCATCTTGATGCGCAACAGCGCAGCCGGCTTGAAAGCGAGTTGGAGCTCTCTCAGAAGGTGCAGCGGGCGCTCTTGCCGCAGTCGCCCCCTTCCCTCCAAGGATGGGAAATCGCCGCCTTCAGCCAGCCAGCCTTTGTGGTCGGCGGTGATTACTTTGATTTCCTCGGTTTTGGCGACAACGCCCGGGGTTTGATGATTGCAGATGTCATGGGAAAAGGAATGCCTGCAAGCATGCTGATGGCGAACATGCAGGCATCCCTACGCATCATCGTGCCGGAAAGCCGATCGCCCGAACAAGTGGTGACGCGCCTGAATCGCTTGTTCCATCACAATATTGCGTTGACGAAGTTCGTCTCACTGTTCATTGGCCATCTCGATCCCCAAAGCGGCAAGTTGGAATACGTCAACGCAGGACACCATTCTCCGATCCTCCTTCGGGCAGCACCGGACGGCGGCGTAGGGTCTTCGATGCTTCGACCGACCGGACCGGCCATCGGGCTTGTTGAGGAGCCCGTATTTTCGGTTGGAGAAGCGGTGATCGGTCAGGGTGATCTTCTCGTCTTGTACACCGATGGAATCCTTGAAACCCGATCCCCCGCAGGAGAGGAGTTTGGCGAAGAGCGGTTCCTCGGCATCCTTCAGCAATTTTTCCTGAGGCCCGTTCAGGAAATCACGCAGGAGGTCCGGACACAGCTTTACGCGTTTTCCGGGCGCCGCGACCTCGACGATGATGCAACGTTGATTGTGCTCAGGAGAAACTCCGCACCTTGAGGCGGGCCTCACCGCAAGAAAAGCACAACGCCCGGATCTTCACCGGGCGTTGATTGAAACATTTGACGCAGCTGCTATTTTCCCTGCATTGCCACCATTTGTACGACCCGCTCCTTGTCCTTTTTCGGAATCCTCACTCGAAGAACGACCAGATTGTCGGTATAGCTCTTCTCCCGTATCTCACCCACTGTGTGCAGATAGGCGATAAGCTTTTGGTGTTCCTGTGATACTGAAAACTCTTCTTCGACAAATTCCTTTTCGAGGAGCCCAAGGACTTCATTCTTCAAGCCAAGGAGATTGATCCCTCGCATGGCCGAAATAAACACCGAATGGGGAAATTCTTTCGCAATGTCGTGGAGAATGCCCCGTTCCGCCAGGCGGTCGATCTTGTTGAAGACCATCAACGTCGGTTTTGTGCTGCATCCGAGATCGTGGAGCGTATCCTGAACGATTTTCACTTGATGCTCGAAGACCGTGCTTGTAACATCGGCAACATGCAGAATCAGGTCAGCTTCCGTTATTTCTTCGAGAGTGCTTTTGAAGGATGCGACAAGGTGATGGGGAAGTTTTCGGATAAACCCGACCGTATCAGTGATGAGAATCTCGACACCCTGCGTGAGGGGAACCAGCCGTGTAGTGGGATCGAGCGTTGCAAAGAGGCGGTTTTCGACAAAAACTTCAGATCCGGAGAGGGTATTGAGGAGGGTTGATTTTCCCACGTTTGTGTATCCGACCAGGGCAGCCCGTGTGTGTTTATCTCTTCCCCTCCTCTGCGTTGTTCGCTGGCGGCCGATGCGTTCCAGTTTTTCCTTCAGATGGCTGATGCGTGTCCGAATCATCCGGCGGTCAGTCTCGATCTGCGTTTCTCCCGGTCCTTTTGTTCCGATGCCTCCATACTGCTTGGAAAGATGGGTCCATTGCCGCGTGAGGCGGGGGAGGAGATACTGGAGCTGGGCCAGCTCAACCTGCGTCTTTGCCTCCATGGACTTTGCCCGCGAAGCAAAGATTTCGAGAATGAGAGCGCTGCGATCGAGGACTTTACATGCAAGCTCACGCTCAAGGTTTCTCACCTGGACGGCAGAGAGATCATCGTCGAAGATCACCAGCGGTACGGATTTGCTCTCAACAAGAGAGCGGAGTTCCTCGACCTTCCCCTTGCCGATAAAAAACGCCGCGTCGATGCGATCGCGGTCCTGCACCATGCGGGAGCGTACCTCCGCCCCTGCGGTGTCCGCAAGCAAGGCGAGTTCGTCCATGAGCTCCTCGGTCTCCTTTCTTCCCGTTGAGCGGGTTGAAACTCCGACGAGGATGCATCCTTCCTTTTCTGATTTCAAAAACTCGATCATGCGGCGGCCACTCCGGTGTCGGGAACAGAATCACGTGAAACTGCCATTTCAGCAAGTGCGATGACTAATGCGGCGATCAGAAAGTATTTCCACAGCTCTTCACCTAAACGTGATTGACTCACGATGCGTTCCACTCCTACCGGCTGTTCGATGGTTATCACCGAGCGTGAAGCCAGGCCAAAGCGTCCCGTCAAGGCCTCGATGGACTCCTTGCCGGCGCGGCCGGTTTTCGATTCGTCGGGATCGAGATTGACGGAAAATTTTGTGATGGGCACTTGCTGTTCTCGTACGACATATGTCCCGGGCTGGCCGGTTTCCGAGAAAAGAGCCGTTCTCGCTCCTGCCTGTGTTACCGGTGCGATGGCGGCATCGATGCCTTGCGGAGTCTGAACGACGGGGGTTGATCCCGGGTCCTTTGGGAGATTCACACGGACGGGGTCTCCGGCCACGACCTGCGCCTGCCGCACGGCTTCCTGGGTGAGGTACGAAATCGATCGGTGCATCAATGGAACAAACAAGCCCTTCAGGGGAAAGTCAGACCATTCCAGAGTTGCCGGAAGACACGCGGTGAGAATCCTTCCTTCTCCGTTTTTCTGTTCGAGTAGAAACGGTACACCGTTGGAAAGAGCGATGATCGATGTTGCCGTCGCGCTGGGCAGGAATCGCGCGAGTGTTCTGATGTTCGGCGACTCGAGAGAGCGCCTTTCCTGCCCGCTGATCCGCTCCCGCGCATTCTCGAACATCCCTTCAAAAAGCGGATGCTGCAGCTCCGTCTTTTCGATCTGCACAAACCCTGTCGTCTCGGAGACCTCTCCAATCGTTTCGACGCTTTGAAGCACAGGGAGGTTCATGGGCGCGTACATCCGGTTGAACACTGCCGGAGTCGATTGAGGACCGGGAAAAACGAGCAAGCCTCCTCCTTTCGCAACGAACGCCGCCAGCCGCTCAACAATTGCGGATGATTGCTGTCCCGGGTTGGCGAGAATAACCACATCACGGTTTTCAAGGGCTCGTGCTGTAACCAGCTCATGCGCAACTCGTTCGATTTTCAAGGGCGACGACGCTTCAACCCGTGTCCCAAGCGCAAGCGCGAGATAACGAGTATCCTGTTCGGATCCGACCAGGAGGACGCTGATCCTCTCAGGAAGGCGGAGGGAAAAGTAGAAACGATTGTCCTGAATGAGGTCATCATCTTCGAGCTCGATCATGCCGTCAAGGAAACCTGCCTTTTTCGGCGTCAGGGAGAATTCGCTCTGAACAATTTGACCCCCAGCAATGTCGAGCCCCTTTTGGGCCACGCGTGTGCCGTTGAGAAAGACACTGAGAAGGTGATTCCTTGCATCGGAAGAGGAGAAGTTGCCGACCGAGAGCTTCAACTGAAATGCTTTCCCGGTTTCGATGATGCCGTTGGGTATGGACGCTGACGTGATTCCTAAATTCTGCAGGTCGCGCTTTCCGATGGGAAGCAGATAGATTCTCACGTCTGGAGGGAATACCTGGCCGTTTTCCTCGGTCGGTTTCATCCTTTGGCCGACGACGCCTTCCTGGAAATCGGAGAGGACATAGACTTCTTTATTATAGTTTCTTGACCTGGAGAGAATCCGGCCCGCGAGGAGGAGACCGTCTTCCAGACGCCGGTGGATGAACGTGACTCCCAGGTCTCTGACGATCGATCGAACGACGGCCATATCCCGGTATGCCGCCGGCTCCGGCGCATCATTCGAAACCCCCGAAAGAGGCAGAAGAAATACTTCATCCCCTTCGCCCATAAGGTTCACTATTCCAATGGCTGCTTCCTTCGCCTGCTTGAAGTATTCCCCGTCTGCGTCCGAAGCGGCCATGCTGTATGAGTCGTCCACCAGGAGGACAGCGGTGGTGAGGGCCTGAGCCTTCGTCCCGATCAGGTTTCCTTTGATGGTCGGACGTGCAAACGCCAGCACGATCAGGAGGATGAGAAGCGTACGGAGAATGAGAAGAAGGAGCTGCCGTATCTTCAGCCGCCGGATCTTGGTCTGCTGAAGTTCCTTCAGGAATTCCAGAGTGCTGAAATCGATGGTGCGGAGCTTGCGGAGGTGAAAGAGATGAAGGATGATGGGGATTGCCGCCGCAGCGAGTGCAAAGAGAACAAGAGGATTGAGAAACGTCATCGGTCCCTGCAGATCTCCCGGATTCAGTGTGAGACAACTTAAAGGGAAGAGCCACGAAAAGCAAGTGAGACGGAATCGATCTGACTACGCGGCTGTTGACTGATGATCTCATGAGCAACTTACGCGGAACAATGCGTTGAAATTCGGAACTTAATTCGGTACTTTGCCTTGACACGCCATGCTCATGATAACGCGCATTCTCTTCATACCTCTTCTTTTGCTGGTTCTTCTTGTTCCGCCGGCAGTTTCTCAAAACAGCACTGATCCGTCACAGCGCTGGAAGATCGAGCCTGCCCTCGAATACCGCCCACATCCTTTTCCTTTGCTTCTTCGTCATGCCTCGCCCAAGCGTCCTCGTATCGGGCTTGTGTTGAGCGGCGGCGGAGCCCGGGGTATTGCGTCCATCGGCGTTCTCCGGGCATTTGAAAAAGCGAACATTCCTGTCGATTTCATCGTCGGCACGAGTGTGGGCAGCATTATCGGCGGACTCTATGCCGCCGGGTACTCGGTCGACGACCTCGTCGCACTTTCTGATTCTACCAATTGGCAGGAAATCCTGAGCCTGACGGAAGAAACGCGCCGCAGCGACCTCTTCTATGACCAGAAACTTGCGAGGGACAAGAGTCTCCTGGTGCTTCGATTCGACGGATTCGAGCCGGTACTTCCCGAAGCATTTTCTTCCGGACAGCGCCTGACACTCTATCTGAATATCCTTGCGTTACAGGGCATCTATCATCCTTCGCCCAGTTTTGACGATCTCCGCATTCCCTTCCGGGCCGTGGCGACGGACCTGATATCGGGGAAACGCATTGTGCTCGACAGGGGCGATTTGTCCGAGGCGCTCCGGGCAAGCGTGAGCGTTCCGCTCTTGTTCAGCCCTGTTGTCCGCGACTCGACAGAGCTCCTGGATGGCGGATTGGTCTCGAATATTCCTGCTGACATTGCCCGAAATTGGGGAGCCGACATTGTTGTGGTGGTCGACGTCACCAGCCCCCTGCGGGGAGCCGCCGAGCTCAATACCCCCTGGGGCGTTGCAGATCAGATTATCGGCATCGCCATGCAGCAGGCAAATCAACAGCAGCTCAAGATCGCCGATTATGTCGTTCGGCCGCGTCTGGGCGAACATCTTTCGACCGATTTCGTTGGTCTCGATTCGCTCATCAGGCTTGGGGAAGAAGCAACCGAAGGACTGATCGGCTCTCTCAGGCGAGACCTCCTGAAGGTTTGGAACCCGGGAGGGAGGCCCGATTCGATCCCGACAGAGCTTGTGAATCCGACGATCGTCCTTGACGGTGCCCAGCGGAGCGATCCGGTCTATGCCGCGCTCCGCGAGCTGGAAGGAAAATCAGTATCAGCAGAGGACGTGCGGCAGGCGTTGAGGATCATGTACGACACCGGCGAGATTGCAGAAGCCAAGGTGATCGTCGAGTCCACTCCTGAAAAAACACTGCTACTGCCGGCCGTTCGTCCCAACCCTGTTCTGACGGATGTCATCTTTCAAGGGAACAAGCTTGTTCCGAGCGACACTCTTCAGGCGATTGCCCGGCCTTTGCTGAACAAGCGCATCAATGTTCATAACTGCTGCGGGTTGTTTGAAGATATTCTCAGGATGTACCGCAGGGAGGGGTATTCCCTGGCGAGAATTGTTTCCGCGGATTTTGATTCCTCGACAGGCATTGCAACGATCGCATTGGATGAGGGCATTGTCCATCGGCGCACGATCTTCGGCACAAAGAAGACCAAAGACTATGTGATTTGGAGGGAGCTTCCATGGAGCCAGGGTGATGCATTCGACATCCACCTCGTGACCGCAGGCCTCAACAATCTTTATGGGACGAATCTGTTTGAACAGGTCTCTCTCAATGTCCGCCGGGAGGGTGAAGGGCTTGATCGTCAGGTTGTCATGATAAATGCGCGGGAGCGTTCCACGGATCTTATCCGGCTGGGATTGATGGTTAACAACGAAAGGAACGTGCAGCCTTCAGTCGATATGCGTGATGAAAATTTTCTGGGAATAGCTTCCGAGACCGGAATCCATTTTTTTGGCGGATTACGAAACCGCTCATACTTCTGGGAATTCAAGGCCAATCGGATCTTCAATTCCTACCTCACGTTTGACTTCAAGGCTTTCTACCAGCTGAAGGACATTAATGTTTTCAAGGATGATCCGAACAATCGGCCGACGCGATGGAATCGCGTTCGCGACGGCGAGTTCCGCGAGGTGCGCGAGGGTGTATCGCTCACGTTTGGGACGCAGCTGGAACGCCTGGGCCAGGTGACGATCGAAGGGCGTACCGAACACCAGCGTGTCTGGAGTATCTTCAATCAGCCGCTCAGTTCACAATCCTTTCATGTCAGCTCGGTAAAGATCGGCACCAGGGTGGATTCCAGAGACCGCTTCCCCTATCCTCGGGAAGGCGTCATGATGGAATTCTCGTATGAGTCCGGTCTGGTGAAAACCACCGATCGTCTTGGCTTTACGAAGCTCTCTTTTGACTACGCGTCCTACAGGACTTTTTTCGGCACCCAGACGATCAGTCCCAGGGTCCGTTTCGGTTTTGGTGATGAAACGGTTCCCATCACGGAGATGTTCACGCTGGGAGGGCAGGAGAGTTTTTATGGATTCAGGGAAGATGATGCCCGGGGGAGGCAGCTTCTCGCTCTGAGCCTTGAATACCGGTATCATCTCCCCATTCGCATTCTTTTCGACACGTATTTCAAGCTGCGGTATGACCTTGGCCATATCTGGCAGGAAGCCGAACAAATCAGGCTCAAAGACATGAGGCACGGCGTCGGCATCGCACTTGGACTCGATACACCCATTGGGGCAACCGAGATTTCGGTGGGCCGGGCCTTTTTCATTCGAAAAGACTTGTTTGACAGCCCCCTCAGCTATGGGCCTCTTGTTGCGTATTTCACTATGGGGTATGCTTTCTGAGAAATGCAACGAATGAAGGGCGTTTCCGTAGCACATGAGTAGACGATCGAACCAATGAAAAGTCCCATCGCAAAACTCTCTCCACGTTTCATTCGAATCATTTTCTCGGGTGCAGCACTTCTTGTACTGCTGGCGGGCGCGGTCAATTTTCTCGATGTGCTCTTTTATAAGGCAACGAGCAATGACCAGTGCGGATGGCTTGCGCGCCCCGACGGCCAGCCGGGAGCCGTCATTACGCAAATCGTTCCCGGGGGAGTAACGGATCGCGCCGGCGTGAAGGAGGGAGATATCCTCCTGAAGATTGACGGCAAAGATTTCCAGACTCCCCAGCAGGCCATGAATATCATCAATCCCAAGAAAGCAGGAGAATTCGCGACCTATCTCCTGGAACGAGACGGCCGTCAGTTCGAAGTGCACGTTGAGATTCTCAAGCTTGTGAACATCACGTATCTTGCCTATTGCATCCTTGGCGTCAGTTTTCTCCTTGTCGGTTATGTTGTGGTACTCACTCGGCCTCAGGGGAAAATTCAGCGTCACTTTGCATACTATACTCTTGTGACGATGCTGCTTTTCAGCTTGTCGAGCCTGAATCTCAACCCCGCGGTCGATCCGCCATGGAAATTCTTCGGCCTTGCCGGCGCATTTGTCCTTGCCCGTTTTCTCTCCGTACCGTTATTTGTCATGTTCTTCCTGGAGTTTCCTGTCCGGCGCCCCATCCTCGACCGCCTGTGGTTCAAAATTGGCATGTTTGTCCTGGGTGCAGTGTTTGTGACTCCGTTCCTCACCGGTTGGATCCAACTTCTGCCGACTCCTCTCGCGCTCATCTTCGTGAATTCGCCTTTTGTATTCTACATCGCAGGCCTGATCATCTTTGCGGTGACCTACTTCCGCAAACTTGGAAAGGAACGGCGAAAAGAACTCAGGCCTATTCTGAACAGCGTCTTCCTGGGCATTGGCACGTATTTCTATCTGATTATCATCCAAAGCACCAATCAGTTTCTGATCTTCACGGATCCGATCTATTTCGTGCCCGGTATCTTTCTGGCTGGCGTTCCGCTTGCCTTTGGTTATTCGATTTTCAAATACCGGCTGATGGACATCGACCTGATTGTGAAGAGAAGTCTGCTCTACGGCATTATTACGGCAACGATGGCGGCAATTTATCTCGGCTTCGTTCTGGGGGTGGGAAGCATGCTCGGTGCCCTTCTGGGGAAGACGGAAAACGAGATCATGAACGTGCTTGCGTTTCTTGTAATCGCCTTTGCGTTTGATCCCATCAAGCGTAAGGTGCAGGATGGCATCGATCGGCTCTTCTATCAGGAGCGGCTCAACTATCAGCGCGCATTGCTCGAATTCAGCCAGGAGCTTCCGCGGCAGATGAATCTCGATCAGATCCTCCACTCCATGATCAATCGGATTTCCGCCACGATGCACGTGGACCGGATTGCCGTTGTCCTCTGCGACGAGGTCGAAGGCTGTTCGAGCGTCGGAAGGAACGTTCCCGCACGATGCTGCATGTTTGATAATGAGCCGGACGGGTTTCTCAACCTCCTGCGGAAAACGCGTTCTCCGCAATATTTCGGCCTGGTGGCGGAAGAGCCCGATTCCATGAAAATTCATGCAAGCGACCGGGCAAGAATTATCGAAGCCGGTGTGGTACTTGCCGTTCCGATGTTTCTTCAGGAGAGGCTTATTGGCGCAATCATGGTGGGGAAGAAACTCTCGGGGAACGTTTTTTCACAGGAAGACATGGACCTCCTGAGCACGGTCGGAAGCCAGGCAGCGATCGCCATTGAAAATGCCCGTCTGCACCGGGCAGAAATTGACCAGCAAAAGATTCTGGAAGAACTGGCGCTGGCAAGGAAAATCCAGGAGGGATTGCTCCCGAAGGAAAACCCTTCCATCGAAGGGCTGGATGTTGCCGGTGTTGCCATTCCTGCGCAGGTGGTAGGGGGAGACTACTACGATTTCATCGAGCTCGGAAAAAAGAAACTGCTCGTTGTTGTGGCGGATGTATCCGGAAAAGGAATGTCGGCGGCGCTCTATATGTCAAAGATCCAGGGAATGGTCCAGCTGGCAGCTCATATGTATCCTTCCCCCACGGAAATGCTGACCCATGTCAACAGGCGGATCTATGATGGCATTGAGCGGAAATCGTTCATAACAATGATCCTGGCTCTCTTCGATATGGAACGGAAGGAAGTGACGATTTGCCGCGCCGGCCACAACAAGGCGCTCATCGGAACGAATGGCAAGCTGGAATATCTCAACGCAGAAGGTATCGGGCTTGGACTTGAACGAGGGCCCGTTTTTGAGAGTACTTTGAAGGCGGTGAGGAAGCCCCTGGAACCCGGCTCGTTGTTCTTCTTTTATACGGACGGGCTGACAGAAGCGATGAACGAACAACAGCTTCAACTTGGCGAAGAAGCGGTGCAATCGCTCGTTGAAGCAAAAAAGCATCTCTCCGCCTTCGAAATGCAGCGGTCCATTACCACAGCGGTTGAGGAGTTTACGCGGGGAGCCGAGAGGCACGATGATTTGACAATGGTCGTGGTGAAGATCTCCTGATCGGCCCGGTGGCTTTGTTGCCGAATTCTCTCTATATTCTTTTGACCGCATGAGGGCTTCATTATGGCTACCAAACCCCCGCCGGCAGTGGAAGAATTCACGCCGGAATCACTTGAAAAGATTGCCTATTCCGTCGTGGCAGACCTCGAAGCGCGGGAACCGAACGATCGCAACCGCCTGGGATACAATATCTGGGCGTGGCTCAAAGACCGCAAAGGCTCGCTTGATCAGGCCGTGCGGGCTGCGGGTTCCCGAATGGCTCTCGACGAAAAGGAAATAGTCGCGACAGTCAGGAAACGGCTCGAGGATCGGGGAATCAAGGTCTCCTGAGCCCTCCATGACGTTCGATTTCAATGCACTCCTGCTTTCTTTCATCCCCCTGTTTGTTGCAATCGATGTCCTTGGTGTCGTTCCCATTTACGTTTCATTAACGTCCGGCCTCGACAAGCGAAGAAAACGCATCCTGCTGGCCGAGGCGACACTGACAGCCCTCGCAATCTCTGTCCTGTTCCTCTTTTTCGGCCGTGTCGTTTTCTCCTTCCTCGGAATTACCGAGAATGATTTTCGCGTGGGAGGAGGCATCGTTCTTCTGGTGCTGGCGGTCAGCGACCTTTTGTTCTCCTCCGAACGACGAAGAAATCCTGAAACATCCGTCGGGGTCGTCCCTATCGGCATTCCTCTCATTATGGGGCCGGCGGCGCTCACGACAATCATTATCCTGGTTGACACACATGGCCAATGGATCACGATGGCTGCTCTCTTTGTGAACCTTGGGATCGTCTGGCTCGTGTTTCGCTATTCAGATGCGGTGATTCGGCTGATGGGGGAGGCGGGCTCGAAAGCGTTCGCTAAGGTCGCGTCGCTGTTTATGGCGGCCATTGCCGTGATGATGATTCGGGTTGGATTGGCAGGAATGATGGCGGCGATGTGAACGCAGAACAAAACTTCCCAAACCTCACACCTCACCTCTCACATTTCGCTTCTTAGGTCACCTTCCGGTAATCGAGGAACGTGAATCCCTCGTGCTCTTCTTTGCGGACGAGGAGAAACATGTTGCCGATCAGATGTTCATAGGGGGGAAAGAACGTATCCCCCTCGACATCCTGATCCACCATGGTAAGGTACCACTCGTCCGCCTTTTCCAGCAATTGCCCGAAGAGTTTCCCGCCTCCAAAGACGAAGACTTTTTCCTCGCTCCGGAGCGCCTCGAGTGCGTCGGGAAGGGAGCCGTAGGTTTCGATGTCCGCGAGTTTTTGTGAAGTGAGGACGACGTTGCGGAGGTTGGGGAGGGGTTTGCCCAGGGACTCAAACGTCCTGCGGCCCATGAGGAGAGCATGCCCTGTCGTGAGACGCTTGACGCGCTTCAAATCTTCTGCAATATGCCAGGGGAGCCGACCATCCTTGCCGATGACGCGCTTTCGGTTGAGCGCAGCAAGAATAATGAGCTTCACACGGCCACCTCAAACTTGATCGGTTCGTCGCATTCGTAACCGACCAGTTGAAAGTCTTCGAACTTCAGATCATCGATCGGTTTCGGCGCGATCTCGAGAGTGGGGAGCCGCTTCGGGCGCCGCTTAAGCTGTTCCCGGAGTCCATCAATGTGGTTGACGTAAATGTGCGCGTCGACGATCGTATGGCTGAAATAACCGAGCCCGAGTCCGACATCCTGCGCGATCGCCTGGGTGAGAAGCGAATACGCTGCGATGTTGAACGGTATCCCCAACGCAATGTCGCCGGAGCGCTGGGTCAGGTGACAATTGAGCTTGTTGCCCTGGACATTAAACACAAACGTGAAATGACACGGAGGAAGTTTGCTCGAGAGGGCGTTCCCCGGTTCCCATGCGGATATGACCATACGGCGGGAATTGGGATTGCTTCTGAGCAGGCTGATGACCTGCCCGACCTGATCAATTTCCTTTACCTCGTACTGGCCGGTTGTCTTGTTGATCTGTGCACTGGGGAATCTGCGCCAGTATCTTCCGTACGCTGTTTCCAGGTTGCCGTTTTCGTCCGCCCACGCGTCCCAGATTTTCGTCACCTTGCGCAGGTTTCTGATATGGTCTTCCCCCGAGAGATACCACAGGACTTCATGAAGCAGGGAGCGGAAATTCATTTTCTTCGTGGTCAGAAGCGGGAAGCCCTCGCTCAGGTCAATTTTGAAATGCTCGGAGAAGGTCGATAAGGTATCGACTCCGGTCCGATTGTGCTTGAGGGTTCCTTTGTCGAGGACCCGCTGAACGAGATCAAGGTATTCTCTCATGGGGGTGGCGTAAAATGTGAAAAGAAATGTGAATTATGAACGCGCCCTACCGAGTCGCTGCCATCCTTTGCCTCGCCTGTTCCTTCGCTTCCTTCGTGAACCTGGAGTAGGAGAGCATCTGTCTCATCAGATCCATGGGGTACTGTACCTTCACATCCGTCAGAGAGCCCGATGCGTCCGTCACAGGGAGATATTCGGGCATGACGTAGCCGTTGTACGACGCAACATCGAGGTGTTCGATGCGCTCGAGCACTTCGTCGCGTACCGCGGTGTCGATTTTCAGCCCATAAGTATTGATGAGTTTCTTCGCTGCCTGCAAATCTCCTTCGGCCTTGATTCTCATGACCTCCGCCAGAAGCTTTCCAACCATCGTCCTCATGGCCTGGTAATCTGCGACCTTCACGTATGTCTTTCCATCCCGCTGTTCCATCCGAACAGCGTCGGAATTCTTCAGGATGTACATGGCGACCATTTGGCGGTTCTTCATATGGTCTTCTTCGATTTGATCACCGTGGGTGATTCGCCGGAGCTGCAGGAGGAGGGCGTTGCGCATGTAGGCATCGTACATTTCACGGGCAACATCCTTCCCGGGGATCGCGCCGAGCTCGACGAGCTTGTCATCCCAGATGTGCCAAAGAGCGACCAGGTCGGCCCGCCCCTCTTCGAGTGTGGAATAATAGCCGGGAAGATAGGAGGAGGGATCCCCTGCTACCATGGTTTTCCCTGAAGCGTGGCCCAGAACCTCATGGAGGGCCGTCATCATGTTTTCGGCCAACGTTCCATACCGGGCCTGCAGGGCTTTTTCTTCCTCGTCATAGGCAAATTCATCCAGCAACACCTGGCCGCCGGACTTGTTCCCCGCGTCGATAACATTGTTCAGGACAACACTCTTGCTTCCGTACTGCTCCCTCACGAGCTGCTCATTCGGCAGGTTGATCCCGATGGGGCTCACTGGGCCTGTACCGCCGGAAGAAAGAACCACGTTTACAAAGCTTGCCGCAAGGGGCTTAATGTTCTGCTTCTTGTATTTGTCGTCCCACGGCATCTGATTTTCGAAATACTGGGCGTTCGCCCCGATATCCGTAATGCTCTTCGAAAGCTGACGATCCGACCAGTAGATGCTCGACTCGAATTCCGCTTTGAGGCCCATGGGATCCAGGTAGACCTCGATGAAACCATGGATAAAATCGACCGATGAAGAATCCTTAACCCACTGAATGTTGAATTGACGGAAATCCTCGAGGCTTCCTGTTCGGAAATGCCGGATGAGTCTTCGGATGGTCTCCTGCTGGACCGGACCCGCCGCAAACGGAATCGCTTTTTCGAGAAAGCCAATGCTTGCTTCCAGGTCCTCTGCATACATTCCCGGCGGAATGCCGTTTCCTCCGGCGCGCCAGATCGTCTCAGCAGTTCTTCCTCCGTTCTTCACCAGCATCGAGTTGAGGTCGTTCTTCTGCTGCCCCGACTGGATGAATTTCTCGACTTCCTTTTGCGTCAAGCCCTTTGCGTAGAAATTCACACCGCTTCCCCGAATCCAATCCTCTCCGGGTGTTTTATTTGTCATCATGGGTTCAACGGCGGGATCGAACAGAAAAGGGCCGAGACGTGCGAGCTTCGCCCCGATGGCCTCGCTGCCGAATGCTGCACCGTTTTTGTGAGCCTGTTCCGCCGCGGCTCTGAATTCTTCCGGTGAGCAGCCGACAACGTGTTTTCGGGAGGTGATATTGTCGTACGGTCCGTTATTGATCCAAAAGAGCTTCGTGTATTGGAGAATCGCATCGTACACTTTCGGATCGATCCCTTCCTTGTGTGTGATGGTTTCCTCAAGGAGGGCGCGTATCTCGAGAGCAAAACGATGATGCTGATCGATGGCAATGTCGCGCGCGGCCAGAGCCGCCTGCGAAAGGTAGTATGCGAAGATCTTCTCCCGCGTGGAGAGTTGATCGAAACCATCGACATACAGCTGGACTACGCGCGCTGGTCCGACCCGTTCAAGGGAATACAATCGATCCATGGAATCCTTTTGTTGACAACCGGCCAGAAGAAGCGTGAAGAGAACGAGGGAAAGGCTTGTTTTCATGAAAAGACATCCTGTTTTCAAAAAAGGTGAATCGGCGGGTGATAGCCTGAACGAAGGTACGAGAATCGAGGAGGAGATGCAAGCCTACCGCGCGAGAGTTGCGAAGTTGTCGGCAATCCACTCGGCGCTTTTTTCCGCGATCGAGAGAATGGTAATCTGAGGATTCACGCCGAGGGATGTCGGCATGACGCTCCCGTCTACAACAAAGAGCCCCTTCACATCATGGGTTTGACAACGGGAGTCGACAACGGAGGTTCCGGGATCCTCTCCCATGCGGCAGCTGCCGAGGGGATGGGCACTGTAGAGGTTGAACTCATTGGGGGACCAATCAGCATTCCCGAGCGCTTTGCGGATTTCCCCGGGATGCTCCATCTCCACTCTTCGGGAATGCAGGGTCATGACTTTCTTCGCCCCGGCTGCAAAATGGATTTCGGCTGCAATGGCAAGGGCCTCTTGCAGTGATTGCCGGTCGGTATCGCCAAGATGGTACGAGATGGAAGGCCGGCCGTGATCGTTGACCGTGACTCTTCCTTCCGAGTCCGTGTCTTTGACGAGTGCAATGGAAGCCCCCATATGCGGGAACATTTCCATGATGCTTCTATGGGGAGCCCCAAACCCCGGAAAAGCCAGGGCCGCGAGGACCGGGTAGATCGGAACACCTTCAACCCAAAACCCGCCGCCGTCCCCGTTTTTGTTGAGGAATTCGTCGCACATCGCCGATTGAGGGATTCCCCCGGAGGCATAGATGACCCGGTCAAAGAGTCCCGCCACGGCGGAAGTAGGATGAAGCGTAAGATGCTTGCCCAGATGACCGCTCGAATTTGCAAGTCCGGATTTCAGCAGAAGAACGGGAGAGTGAATGGCGCTTCCGGCAACAATAACGATGGGGGCTTCGATCATGAAGGTTGTCCGCGCTGCACCGGTCAGGCGATCGAGCACCACACCCGTCACCCTTTTCTGCGCCCCATGGAGAGTGATTTTTTCGGCCCTGCAGTCTGAAAAGACCGTTGCCCCCTTTTTTTCGGCATCGGGGATATAGGTGATGTTCACCGAGAGCTTTGCATCAAAGGGACATCCCAGGCCGCAGGCGCCCGCCTTCACGCAATCCCGGGTGTTTCTGCCATTCGACTGCACTCGAAACCCAAGCGCCCGTGCGCCCTCGAGAATGATTCTGTTGTTGGGGTTGTGATGTTCCTCCGGCTCCGTGTGAACATTCAGGTAGCGTTCGACGCGTTCGAAATAAGGCTCCAAATCTTCCGCCGCAAGGCCCCGGACGCCTCTGCGCTTCCAGGCATCCAGGACAAACTCCGGCGTTCGCAGCGACGTCGTCCAGTTGACGGTGGAGCTTCCCCCCACGCATCGTCCCTGGAGAATAGTGACGGCGAGATTATCCGTTGCCTGTCCCGCGCGCCTCTGATAGAGGTTCTGATACGCCGTTGCCTCGGTTGAATCGAAATCCTTCGATGAATAAGAGCCGCCTTCCTCGAGGACAATGACTTTCTTGCCGGCTTCTGCCAGAACTTTTGCCGACGCGCCGCCCCCGCAACCCGACCCGATAATGCACACATCGGCGGATTCGCGCAGGGGAGAGGTAATATCAGAGGACTGGAGGATCAAGATGGAAAAACCCGAAATCTGAAACTTGAAACAATGAAACCTGAACCTTGAAACCTGAAACCTGAAACCTGAAACTTGAAACCATAAAACCTGAAACTTGAAACCCGAAACCCTGAACCCGAAACAATCCCTCTCTTATCCCCTTTCCCACGGAAGAAACATTCCATCGTACTGAATGCCCGGCCAGGAGCGGGAATCGGTGTAGTACATGCTCAACGAGAGCCGCTTCAACGCCTGAAAAGCCGTTCTCCTGAATGGCAGCGGGCTTGTCATCCAATCCTCGATGTAAGAATCCTTGTCCTCTGGAGACATGTTGAGGAAGCTCGAGAAGCGCCAGTCGAAGAGGAATGTGAACAGCGGAGCGTTGAAAACGGTGAAAAGCGTGTGGAGTTGTTCCTGGATTTCAGGAGGCTCTGAAGAGAGAAATTGGTCGGCTCGAAGAGCGATTTCGTCCGATGAGAGCGGCGCATCGGCGCTCAAACCGATCATGCGTTCGGCAACACTTTTCATGACCTGATATTCATGATCGGAAAAAAAGAGGAAGGTCTGCCCCGCGGAAGCTGCAGCAAGCAAAGGACGGGCGAATCCTCCCGCTGCAAGAACGCATGACCCGAACAGCGATCGCTTGAGAAAAATTCGCCGGGAGAGATTGATGGGGCGCCCGGCCGTGGGGACCAGAGAATGGTTCAAAGGGCGTAATTCAGAATTTTCATCACCAGCTTGGCCGCGGTGAGGTCGGGGTGGTGCAGTCCCTTGATCGGGGCCAGCTCGACAACATCGAAACCGACGATCTTTCTCTTTTGAGAAACTTTGCGGAGACATTGCATCACTTCGGCCCAGAAGAGGCCGTTAGGCTCGGGAGTGCCCGTTGAAGGCATGATGGATGGATCGAGGCCGTCAACATCGAAGGTGATGTAGACATGCTGTGTGAGCTTCTCGATAACAGCGTCATCCCAATACCGGAGCACTCTTGTGTGTGCGCCGCTTCGAATCTCATGTGCGTAAAAAGTATTGATGGCATTGTCGCGAATGAACTCCGCTTCTTCCTTTGCCTGCGCCCGAATACCGACCTGAACCAGCCGCTTGGGATCCAGAAATTCGCATACCCGCGCCATGACGCTGGCATGGCTGTATTTATTGCCCAAATACTCCGAACGAAGGTCGGAATGGGCATCGAATTGCAGGACGGAGAGATCGGGATATTTCTTCGCGTGGGCCGCAATGGGTGCCGCACTGATCGTGTGTTCGCCTCCAAGCGTGACGACGAATTTTCCCTTCTCGAGTAAGTTTGTCACCTCATCGAAGATCGCCTGAACAGCGGCAGCATCCTTTTTCTTTGCGATATTGAAGGGGGGAAGGGTGGCGATTCCATGCTCCCGGTGGATCTCTCTTTTCGTCTCTTCATCAAAAAACTCCACGTAATGCGACGCCCGGAGAATCGCCGCAGGCCCGTTCTTCGTCCCGCCCCCGTAGCTCACGGTCGATTCATACGGGACGGGGAGAACGACAATCCGGGATTTTTCGAAGGTGGAGAATTCTTTCTCTATCCCAAGGAAATTTGATTTCGTGTCGAGTGTGCGTGTCATGAAGGGGGGTTCCCTGAAAAAAATCGCGGGCAATATAGAAGAATCGTCGGGGAAATGCAACCTGTGGCGAATGCGAGAACTGGTCAACTTACGTTGATCCCGCCAGAAAGAGGCTCAGCGCGTTCGGATCGCCGGCAACGATTTTTATTCCGGGGCCACTTTCCCGATCCGAGAGGAATGCGTAGAGGATCTTGTAGCTGTCATAATCGAAGCGATGTGCATCGTACACGCTCGTCGTTTTCCGGTTTTCGCGAATCCGGGAACTTGCGAGCAGACACCAGTTGTCGATCAGGAACAATTCCCGCTCGCCGTCGGAGGCCGATTGTTCTTCCACAATGACGCTTCCCTCGAAAGGCCAGGCCTTGATCCTCCGTTCATCGAATGCCGACTCAAGGCGCCGGTTGTACTCTTCGGGATTCACCTCGCCTGCGCAGGCGCCGTCGCATCGGCCAAGGTGGTAGGAAAAACAATGTCCGCGTGACTGCTCGATGCGCAGAAGCTTCGGACACAGGCGGTGTGACCGGGCAATGGACGCGAGATATTCCTTTGCCTGCGTTGTGTGTTTGAAGATTCCCAGGATCATTCCGGCATCCGCCGGTGAAATTCGGTCGACCGATTCGAGCGCCACGCCCGTGTAGCCGCCTCGAACCGTTATTCGGCGCGCAAGAACGATTCTGCGCCGCCGCCTGGAGGCAACATTATGGAGCGGCCGCATTTCCTTGATGAGCTTGGATTCGAGGAGGAGAGCTCCGAGCTCGCCCGGCGTTTGTTGTATTTCGATCCGCTTGATTCTTCTGCAAAGCCATCGTTCGGTTGAGGATGAGAAATGAGCACGGATGCGGCTGCGAAGTGTTTTGCTTTTTCCCACGTAGAGCAGCTGTTCCCCTGCCCCGTAGAACAGGTACACGCCCGGAGTCTCAGGGAGGAGACGGAGCGATGATCGGAGGTTCGATCGAGCTGTCACAATCCTGTTCCGATCGGGAAACAAGCGGGTAATTTCCCGTTCTTGTTCCCTGGATTCATATTGACCTTCGCGGGCACATCTCTGAGGGAGGTCATCACATGGAAAATGTAGGAAGAAAACCGAAAAAGGGGAAGGGGACTACCAGGTTTTTCGGATGGGGTGTGCTTCGGTCGTGAGAACGGAGGCGCGGAGATCAAGCGTCTCACGCGGGGCAAACAACAAATACAGGTATTTCAATGTCTCTGCAAAGAAAAAGCTCTCCATGGCATCCGCTTGTTCCTTTGTGGTGACATCCTTCAAATGAGCATACCCGGCCTCCGTGCGGCAATATCTGACCAGATTGCGGAAAAACGTTTCACCCATTTCCCGGTAGCGCTCATCGCCCGTGAAAAAGTAAAGATAGTACGCAGACTCGATGATCTCGGGCCTCAGATAATATTCCTTCGAAACGGCTGTCATGGTGCTGTAATCGATTGTCTCCGGTTCGATGCCGTGCAGGTTCCACATGCGATAAGAGGATTCCTGCAGCTGTTGTGCGCGTCCAAGATCTCCTGCCAGGCAAAGCACGGCGGGGAAGAACGCATCGAGAGAACCGAAAAGCGTCGCGGTCCTTTTGCCCGTGTTCATATCCACATGGCCATACCACAACGAACCGGTGGAGGTATCGGCAAGATATGTGTGGACTGGCACGATACTGCTGTCCCACATCGCTTTGCACTCCTCGTCCCCAAAGAGGAGCCACGATTTTATCAGGTATTCGTAGTATGAATCGATGGCTCCGCTGATATGGCTGGACCGATTCGTCCATTCTCCCGTATTGCCGTTGATCCACGTTCCAACAAGGCCCAGGGGTGACCTTCTGTTGAAGAGCTGTACGACAGCACGTTTAGCTTTTTCGTAATAGATGGAATTGCCCGTGAGTTTGCTCAGCGTCCCGAATTCCAGCAATGCTGTGCCAATCTCGGCAGGGTTATTGATCGAGTCGCGGGTTACGCCTGACCGGAGGTTGACGTAGCGGAAGGGGATGCCGCTCGCCGAGTTGTAGATGGGCAGCAGGCGCTTCCCGAGATCTTCGGCCAATGCGAGAAATCGAGGGTCGCCATCCAACTGATACGCAGACAGCAGTCCGGCGAGGAGTCGAATCGTGATCTCAAATGCCTGAACCTCGATGTCGCGGTCGAATGAAAGGCTGTCAAGGATAAGTCGTTTTGCTTCCGCTGCCTCGTCGCGGAGCCCCATGAGAACCATGGTATCGAATGCGTCCACGGGAGTCATGAGGAGCGAAACCGCATGCCAGTTGTGAGGCTTCTTGCTGAGCGGCTTCAGAGCGTCATGGCCCCATGCGTACAACTTGTACGCGTTCCACGCGTGAAGGAATTCTTTCTTCACCGCCGCGGCGGTGACCGGCCGTTCCTGAGCAATGGTTGGAGAACCGGCCATCAGCGTTGAGATGAGAAAGATCTGCAAGGGTCTCATATGTTCCTGAGGCGAAATCGGATAGTACCGCAATAAAAATCCCCATCTGCTTTCAATTCAGATGGGGATGTTGAACCATACAGTCTCTTTACTTCTTCTTGCTTGGTTTCTTGTTGTCCATCGGCATTTCCATGGAGGGCATCGGTTTGCTGCTGTTCCACATTTCTGCGTGCACCTTCCAGGAGCCATCCTGCTGCTTTTTAAAGATTGCCAGGTACTTTCCGTTGTCGGCCATTTCGCCCATCGGAGCCATTTCCATGGTCATCTCATATTCTCCGACTTCGTAGCCAACATTTCCCGCGGCGTCACTCTCGACGGTTGAGAACTTCGCGGTCTTGATTTTGACTCCCATGTCGCCCATCTTTTTCATCCAGGCCATGATGTTCTCTCTCCCTTTGACCGGGCCTTCATTGGGAGGCATGGAGACGGCATCCTCGGCGTAAAACGGAGCTACCTTCGCCGAGTTGTTGGTTGTCATTGCTTCTATCGACGCGGCGTTGAATTCGTCGATCGTTTTCTTCAAACCGGCGGTGTCTGCCTGCGGCTGCATGCATGACACCAAAAACAGGGGAATAAGAAGCATCATACCTCGTGCAAAAAGTTTCATAGCGCCTCCTGGGGATGGTTGGAAAGTTGGTGCACCGAAGGTAGAGAATGCTCTCGGGAATGTCAAGATCGGCCAATCTGTCATTTCGGCCGCCATCCTCAATCGATGGTATTCAACAGGCATGCAGGAATATCGCCGCCTCCCGCCAAAAAGGCGGATGCATGGAGTTGCTACGCTGACCTTTTTTAACCTACCTTCATTTCAAACGTATCATGATGAAAGGCATGAAGTCTCCTCGAACGAAAGCACTTTCTGAAAGTGATCTTGCAAGCTTGTCCGAAGCTGCCCGCAGAGGCGATATGTCTGCTTTTGCAGCCCTCGTCAGGGCAACACAAGCATACGCCTATGCTTTGGCTTTTCGACTGCTCACCGATGAACAGGATGCGCTGGATGCGGTGCAGGAAGCTTTTGTGAGGGTGTGGCGGCACCTTGTCGACTTCGATCCAAAGAGGAAATTCACGACATGGCTTTACACCATTGTGTCTCATGTCAGCCTTGATATTCTCCGGTCAAGGAAACGCAGGCTGGCCTTCCTGATCCCGGTGAAGGACAGCGGTCTGGACGATCCGGCAGATCCAATCGACATCGAATCGGTACACTCGAACAGCGAGCTCGCGGAAGCAATACGGGGACTGACAGACGGACTTCCTCCCACCCAAAGGCTCGTATTCGTCTTGAGAGATCTCCAGGATTGTTCAATCGAGGAAGTTGTCGAAATAACCAGATTATCGGCCGGCAGTGTGAAAACCAACCTGCATCATGCGCGCAAACGCATGGTCAAGATTCTTGTCAACCATCGGTACGTGGAGGAGTAACGCCATGACGTGCGAAGAATCGCGTGAATTGATTCTGCAGCTCGGCCGGGGGGAGCGCACGGCGGAGGAGGGGCGAAGGCTGCGGCAGCATCTGAAGGACTGCATGGCGTGCGCCGCTTTCGCACAAGAGGCGGCAATGATAGGCGCGAACCTGACGGCACTCCGGTCGCACAAGCCGGTCCTGTCTGATCCGGAAGCTCTCACGACGGGTATTCTGAACGCGATTGGCTTGCAGGTGCAACGAGCCGGAAGGCCGCGTGTATCGCAGAGAATACTGGATTTCGTTTCTTCCCGATGGGTCAAACTCGGCTACGTGGCGCTTGTTTTTGCTGCCGTTGGACTCTTTGTATCGCAGCAGCTTTCGACAGCCGCTGCTCTCCGGTCGCTTGAAGCAGCAATGGACGGGCGAAGAAGCAGTCGGGGGGGCGTTCAAGTGAAGTATTCGGTCCCTTCGAAGCTCGTTCATACTTTGGCTCCTTCTCCACAACTCAGCGCTCTCTTACAGGAGAAAGGAGCTGAAGAGAGGAACGGCCTTATTGAGATTGATCGCAACGCCATCCAACCCGTGTTGGAAATCCTGGAAAAAACAATGTTTCGTTCGTTGAATTTCCCCCCCCACGATTTCAGCCGGAGGGGAATCGAAAAAATTGTCGAGACTCTTCAGAACTCGACTCAGGTGAATGTAACCATCTCTTCCAAGGAGCGATCATGAAACAACTCGCCGGCATCGTGATTCTCATTGTTTTTGGGCTCGGGGCTTCGGGATGTCTGGATGTTGAAACGACGACACAGGTACACCCCGACGGTTCGTTGACCAGGACCATTTCGATGAAAGGGGATTCGGCAAGGGTGTACCGGGGAGATTATCCGCTCACCGTCGACTCGTCCTGGAAATCATCCATCCGCAAGGCGGAGGAAAAGAAGTACGAGTTTTCTGCGTCGAAGACCTTTTCAGACGCCCGATCGCTCAACGAAGGGATTGCGGCGCTTCCTCTTAAGACTCTCCCCCTGTCAGTCGAGTTCGAAAGGACTTTCTGGTGGTTTGTAACAGACTATCGCTACACCGAAACGTACAGGCGCTGGTGTCCCTTTGACAATGTGCCTCTGACCGATTATGTCTCCCTGGCAGAACTCGAAGCCGCCATCAAACACGAGCTAAATGAAAAGAAATTCAGTTCGACCGGGGACAGCTTGGCTCTTCATGATTTCGCTGAGCGGTTCGAAGAATGGGATGCCCGGAATATCTTCGAGGCGTATTTTGCGGCTTTTGTCGCGGGCGCCAAAGAACTCTCCAACCCGTCCCTGCCGGTGCAATCCATTCTGTCACGCAAGGGTGATCTCCTGAAAGCCTCCCTGGCGCCCATTCAACAAAGCTCGTTCGATACACTCGATGTTCTTTTCGCAAAAATTCTCAGAACGCGCCTCGTGCCGGCAATACGTTCGGTGAACAGCAGTGGTTTTGGTGAGCTGACCCAGCAACTGGAATTCCGCGGTTCGATCACGGCCAACACGTATTCCTCAAATGTTGCAATGCCCGGGATCATCACCGAGACCAACGCGCGATCGATCGAAGGAAATACAGCGAAGTTCTCCGATTTCATACAAATAGCCTATTTCACCGATTTTGAGATGAGGGTGACTTCACGAGCTGTTAACTGGTGGGCCATCGTTTTGACCGCAGCCCTGTTGGTGGTGGGAGGCATTTTGCTGATTGCAGGGAAAAGGCGTGCGACGTAAGAGGGAAGAAAGCGTGAAATGAAGACGAAGAACGAAAAGGAGAGAAGGACGAAGAAACAGATTCTTTTCTATTTGAACGGGGAGCCGATAAACTTCCTGATTCTCTTCACAAGTTCATCGTAGTCGACCGGTTTGGAGAGGAAGTCGCTGGCACCGCTTTGTCGGGCTTCGTCGGAGTCGGCCTTGCCGTGTAAACCGGTCACCATGATAACGGGCAGCTTTTTCCAATCAGGTTTTTCACGAATCGCCCTGCACACGGCGAATCCGTTCATGTCGGGCATCATGACGTCAAGCAAGACCAGATCAGGCGGGTGTTGTTCCATGAGGGCGAGCGCCCCCTTGCCCGATGAAGCCGTCTGAACATCATAACCCGCTGCAGTGAGGTGGTTCTTGAACACGAGAAGTACGGTTTCTTCGTCGTCCACGATGAGAACGACTTTTCTTTTTTCTTCCATAGGGGGCAGGCCTTAAGTGCGTGCCCTAAGCTATCGAGGAAGAAACTCATAAACAACTGGAATTTCCTGCGTTGGTGATCCTGATTCTCCAAATGAGACGCCGGCTGTCTCAGTTTGCGCGGAGCTCGAGGGCGGGCTTCATTTGTCCCCGATGGCAGGTCGAGCAATTGACCACAGGAGATTTCTCATCCAGGCTCTCGATGGTTTTCAGTTCTTTCTCTATTATGGTGGAAGCCATTCCTGCCATGCTCCGCGCTATCCGCTTTGCCGGCTTTTCGTCGCTTTCCCATTTTCCGCGCACATGGCAATGTGTGCAACTGACCCCGAGCGCACGGCTGTAACCCCTTTCCATGATCGTGATAAGCCTCTGTGCGTTCATTTCCTTGAAAATCATCACATTCTTGAACACCGTTCCTGCGGGTTCACTTTCGCGTCCTTCGATGAGGCGTTTGGCCTCGGCAACCAATTCCACTTTTTCCTTCTGAACTGCCGAATCGGCGGCAACAAATCCTTCAAGCCCCGGCTCCCTCTTTCCCCGATGGCAGGTGGTGCAATTCACGATGGGATTCTCACTCTTGATGTCTCCGATGGAACGGAGATACGATCGGTTGATGGTGGAAACCATCCCTGACATTGCGCGCGCGGTCCGCTTCGCTGGCTTGTCATCGCTTTCCCATTTTCCCGGGGTGTGGCAATGAGCGCATGATACGCCGAGGGACCGGCTGAAGCCGAAATTCATAACATTCAGCAGGCGGCCCGCCGTGGAATTTTTCATGATGGAAATGTTTTTGAAAACTTCCGACGCCGGAAGTTCTTCCTTGCCGGCAATGAGGGTTTTGAGGGCTTGGAGATGCTTGTCATTCTCCGCCTGCACGCTGTCGGCAAGAATCGATTCTGCCCTCTCTCCGATGGTGTGCTGCACGCGGGCGGATGTCACCGCGAGGAGGATGGGCACAATGAACATGAAACTGGTCATGATTGCTCCTTTCTAGAGAGAGGGAGGGGAACCGGGACTCAGTATCTCAGCAACGAGCTTCCAAAAACCGTTTTCATTCCGTTTCCACACGTGAGCGGAAACGAGCCCGGGATATGAACCCTGCATTCTGTCGCAATTCAAGATATCATGATCTCTATTGTAAAGGAATGATTCGCAAAATGGAAGCACCCTCGCACTCGATCATCTCTCAGTGTATGAAGCTGTTTCCCTTGACAAAGCAGGTATTTGTTGCGATACTTTGTGAGGACATGATCACTTCTCGCAGAGTTTACGCCTTTGCTCTTGCCGGAGTTGCACTGTGGTGCTTGCTCATTCTCCTGGCTCCCCTCATGAGGCTTGCCGGCCTCCCGACGATTGCTTCACTCCTCTATGGGTCTTTTTCCCACGTTTGTCACCAATTCGGAGATCGGTCATTTTTTCTGGGAGCAGAACCGCTGGGCGTCTGCATTCGCTGCACGGCGGTCTATTATGGATTTCTGATTTCGATGCTGTTCTTTCCTTTTGCGAAAGGATTTGACCGGCCCGCAGTACCGTCACGGTGCTTCCTTGCTCTTGCGCTTGCCCCTATGGCGGTCGATGTCCTGCTTTCGTTTTTCGGTATTCATCCAAGCACAGCCGTCACGCGGCTCATGACCGGCCTCCTGGCAGGCGCGACGTTGCCGTTCTATATTCTTCCCCCGCTGTTCGAGGCTTTCGTTCAACTCAGGCCTTTCCAAGGAGGTTCTCTCCATGCAGGATAAACCCGGCAAGATTCGCGTTTCACTCATCAGTGGAGCGGTTATTGGAGTTGTTTGGGCCATCCCGGGACTGAATCTGATCAATTGCTGCTGCTGTGCAGGCGTGATCCTCGGCGGTTACCTCGCGGTCTACTTGTATCGCCAGGAGTTCACCGAGGAAATGCCCCCCATGGAATCATCCGACGCGGTCGTCCTGGGGATCATGTCAGGCGTTGTTGCGGCTTTTGCTGCGATGGTTCTGAACTTGATCATCCTTGCACTTTTTGGCGACGTCGGCGCCGAGCTTGCGCGCTCGATCCTTGCAAGCCTCATTGAACGGCTCGAGGAGAGCGGCAGCTTTCCGCCCGAAGCGATCGATGAGATGAAGAACGAGTTTGAACGGTCCGTGAGCCAATCAAGAACGTTCACGGGCATCATGGCGGACCTCGTCGTGAATCTCATTATCAATCCTCTCTTTGCCATGGCTGGAGCGCTTATCGGGTATTCGGTCTTCAGGCCGAAGAAGAGAATGGACAACACTCCTCAAATCCAGGCATGAACATGAAAACGGCCCTTTTTCCCCTGTTGCTGGTCCTGTCCGTGGCATCGGCTCAATCGCCGGAAGAATTGATCCGTTCGGTCCTGAATCGGCAGGTGGAAGCGTGGAATGAAGGGAACATCGAGGAATATATGAAGGGGTATTGGAATTCCGATGAAACCGCCTTTGTCAGCGAAGGGACCGTGCTCAGGGGATATCGGCAGGTGCTCGAACGCTACAAGAAGCGGTACGCGACGAGAGAGGACATGGGGACGTTGGCGTTCGAAGAATTCCGGATCCGACTTTTTTCCGAACGTGCTGCCGTCGTAACGGGCGTATGGCGGCTCAAGCGGTCAAGCGACGCTCCATGGGGGCGATTTACGCTCATCGTTGAAAGGAAAACCGAGGGCTGGCGCATCGTCTACGATCACACGTCCTCTGCATCTCCGTAGGGTTCGTTGACTCTCGCCGCGTAAGTACTTACCATGGGTCTACTCTTCATGACGATCGGGACCCGGTAATGAAGCGCGTGACCCCACGTTTCGCAGTCATCCTCGCCGTTGACGTCTTCCTCCTTGGCATTTGTCTTCTCCATCTTCCTGCGGTGTTCCGTCGTCCCATGGCTCCGTTTCATCTTGAGGAACACAACGGGAATCCCGTCGTCGTCCGTGTTGCCGATGAACAGTCTGCCGGCACCCTCAAGACAGGCGACGTCGTACTGTCGTGGGAGGGGAAAGAAGTTGCTCTGCCCGAGGCGATCGAATTCCTGGGCGACATGGGCTCAATCGGATCAAAGATTGCCGTAGAATATCGCCGGGGAGGCAACCGATTCATCACTCCCGTCACACTGATTTCGTATTATCCTTCCCCCCGTTTCCTCGTTATTTCCTTCATAGTGGGACTCATGATCTGGGGTACGGGGGTCCTTATCCTGTGGAGTGCCCCGCCGGGCGTGAGTGCAGGTGTGCTGCACTGGACGATGATCGCTTTTGGCGTGACGATCCTCATCACTCCCGGGTCGATTGCTCCGGCAGATCTCCTGAGCCTTATCGAGCGTTTCCTGTTCTTCCTTTCCTACGGAAGCGTTGCGGCGCTCTTTTTCTTATTCTCCCTGGTCTATCCCCGCTTCCGGTATTCACATCCTTTGCGCGCCGGATTCTTTTCGTTTCTTCCGGCATTGGTTCTCGTGGGGGGCATGAGCTACCTCCAACTCTCCGATCTTTGGACAGGCTTGCCGGAAAATTTCCGCTCCTTTCAATTCTTGTTCGATATGTTCCAGATCTCGCTGTTCCTCTATCTTGGAGGCGCCGCCTTTTTCCTTTTCCGTTCTCTGCATTCGGCCGACTCGGGGGAGGAGCGAAAAAGACTTCAGTGGATTCTTTGGGGTATTGCCATCGGTACCGCTCCCTTCCTGTTCCTGTTTGTTCTTCCCCAACTCCTGTTTTCCCAGTATGTCATTGCCGAAGAGTACGCAACCATCTTCTTCCTGGCAATTCCCTTCGCGTGGACCATGTCGTTTCTCAAGTATCATTTCCTCGACATCGAAGTTCTGATCAACCGAAGCATCGTCTATACTCTTTTGACCATCTTTATGGTTGTGGTCTATGCGCTGATCTTCTTTCTGGCAACAACGGCATTCGACACGCACTCGGCGTTGAATGAGTATCTGGTGGTGGGCGGCGTTGCGCTCATCATAGCGTTCCTCTTCGCTCCGGTGAAGGACCGCCTTCAAAGAATTATTGATGAAACACTCTTCACTGCCAGGGTCCATTTCCGGTCGGCGCTCCGATGGATTTCAGAGGACCTTCAACGCTGTCTGACGCCTGATGATCTCTATGCAGCCCTTGCGCATCGGCTGGGGGAGGTTGTGCCGGCACGAACCGTTGCTGCGTTTGCCCTCGAGGGGGATACCCTGAGACGGCGGGGTCTCCATGGCGAGCCGCTCCCCGAGTGGATCGGGATCGCCGGCGATGTTGTGAAAGCGATGGAACGGTCCTCCAAACTCCTGTCGGTGTCGGAAACCGGTCCCCCTTCGCCCGAGGCCTTGTGGCTGCGCGAAACAGGATGCACGACATCCCTTTCCCTGAAGGATGAGCGGGGGAGGCTGGAAGGGCTGGTAATTCTCTCGCCAAAAGTAAAAGGGGACAATTTTCGCGAGGAAGAGGTTGATCTTCTTTCTGCGGTTGTCGACCAGGCTGCAGAGGTCCTTCGGCGATTGAAGGTACAAGAGCGGATGTTCCTCGATCAGGAGGAAAAGAGGCGGCTGCAGGAGCTGAGCGACCTCAAGTCGTATTTTGTTTCAAGTGTGTCACACGAACTGCGCATGCCGTTGACTTCGATAAGGATGTACGCAGAGACCCTGAGGCTTGGCCGTGTGTCGAACCGGCGGATGGAGAGGGAGTATCTCAGAATCATCGAGGGGGAAAGCGCCAGGCTTGACCGGCTGATTCGGAACGTCCTGAATTTTGCGCGGATTGAGCGCGGGGTGAGGGAGTACCGGTTCGGTCCCGTGTCCCCACGCAAGATCGCGGCAGACTCGGTTTCAAGTCTGAAGTACGAATTTCAATCCGCAGAAGTCCGGCTGCGCGTATCGATTGCGAAAAAATTGCCTTTGCTCCGGGCCGATGCCGACGCGCTTGAAGAGGTGCTGATGAACCTTCTCTCGAATGCCCTGAAATATTCCACCGGGAAGGGAATGGTCCGGTTTGCCGTGCGTGCGCGCAGGAAAGCGGTTTTGTTCGAGGTGGAAGACCGGGGCATTGGAATTCCTTCATCGGAAATTCCGTACATCTTCGAGAAATTTTACCGCGTGCGCGATCAGCGCTCCCAACAAGTGGGCGGAACGGGATTGGGCCTTCCGCTGGTCAAGCATATTGTCGAGTCGCACGGAGGATCCGTTGCCGTGAAGAGCTCGCCGGGAAAGGGCTCTACATTCACCGTCATTCTTCCGACAGGATATGAAGACCATTCTTCTGGTTGAAGACGATCCGGCTGTTCAACGCGGAATCAGGGAAAACCTTGAACGGGAACATTTCAAGGTGCTCGTGGAGCGCGACGGCAAAAAAGGCCTTCTGTGCGCACGCCGCGAACATCCCGATCTGGTCATCCTCGACGTGATGCTTCCTTCGATGACGGGTTTCGAGATCTGCTCGAGGTTGAAGGGAGAAGGATTTGCCTCGCCTATCTTCATGTTGACGGGGCTCGCCGACGAGCATTCGAAACTCGAAGGTCTCGGGCTTGGCGCCGATGATTATCTGGCAAAGCCCTTCAGCATTCGTGAACTGCTTCTGCGCGTCAAGAACCTGTTCGAGAGGACGGAACGCACCCTGGGGAGTGCGAAGGCGTACAAGGAAGAACTCGAAAAGGCCCGGGTGATTCAACGGAACTCGCTTCCCTCGAAGCCCCCGCGCATCCCGCATCTCGATATCGGCGGTGTCATGATTCCCGCCACCCATGTCGGAGGAGATTATTTCGATTACCTTCAGCTCGATTCCGGCAGGCTCTGTGTGATTGTTGCTGATGTCTCGGGAAAGGGAATGCCCGCTGCCCTCTATGTCCAGAAAATGCAGGGCGTTCTCCATGCGTCCCGCTCCTCGATTGCGGGCGCTGCGGATGTCCTCCTGCACCTCCAGCGCCATATCGGTTCGACGATGGATGATGCCTCATTCATTACGGCAACGGCGGCGGTGGTTGACCTTGAGAAGAATCATGTGGAGATTGCCAGCGCCGGACATCCGCCCGTCTTGCTCAAGCGGAAAAAAAACATTGAACGCATAGATGCATCGGGCATGTTTGTCGGTCCGGTGTTCGATCATCTCTTCGAGCAGCAGATGCAGACGGCAACGGTTGAATGGAAGAAAGGAGACCTCTTGCTGTTCTATTCCGACGGAGTGACCGAGTGCATGAATGCGCAGCAGGAAGAATTCGGCGAGGAGAGACTCCGGGAATTCCTCGCATCGGCGCAAGGCGGCGGCAAAAAAACCGTCGAGGGTTGCTGCCGCGTGCTGCAGAAGTTTTCAGAAGCAGAGCCTCAGGCCGACGACATTACGGTTGTCGCCGTAGAGTTTTCCCGTGAAAGGGGGAACCGGTGAAACGCATTCTCGTTATCGAAGATGACCCAGCCATTGCCCGCGGCCTCGCTGACAACTTGCGCGCCGAACATTACCACGTTGAAACGGAATCGAACGGGAACAAAGGCCTCGAAAAGGCACGGAATGCCTCTTGGGATATTCTGGTGCTTGACGTGATGCTCCCGGGCATGGACGGATTTGAAATCTGCAGGCAATTGCGCTCGGGAGGATTCCAGGCTCCGATTCTCATGCTCACGGGAAAAGCAGGGGAAGCGGACACTGTCCTCGGCCTCGAGTTCGGTGCGGATGACTACGTGACCAAGCCGTTTTCCGTTCGCGAACTGCTTGCAAGGATCAAAGCGCTGCTCCGAAGACGGGCCACCGTTTCGTCTGCGATCGACGAAGCAGATATCGGGGATGTTCATGTGGATTTCAGGAAACAAGAAGCGAACCGCGGAAAGAAAGCGATCACCATGAGCGCAAAAGAATTCGAACTGTTGAGGTATTTCCTTGAGCACGAGGGGGCGGTCATTTCGCGGGATCAGCTGCTCAAAGATGTGTGGGGATACGAATCACTGCCTTCGACGCGCACAGTGGATAATTATGTCCTGGCCCTGAGGAAGAAAATCGAGCCGGATTCTTCAAAACCGAAACATTTTCTCACGGTCCATACGGTAGGGTATAAGTTCGTCCGCTAACCCCTTCTGCTATCCAACCTTTTTTCCCTTTCACATCGCAATTCCCGCAAATGTGGGAATCACATTTCACGGTTTCTTCCGGCTCACCTCTCAAACTTCCGCAAACGTGTCACATTCTTGACGGTTCTTTGACAATTCCATGACAACACCGGCCTCTGATAAAGCGTAATTGGAGCAGGAAGTCCCAATCGCTCCATTTACATTCACCCACATCTCGGAGGTAGCCATGCGAATTCTTCCTTCTTCTCTCAGGTTCCTGTTTGGAGCCGTTCTCATTCATTTCCTTTCTTCTTCGGCATTTGCTCAGGCAACGATTGTTGAAGAGAGGGTCAGTTTTGCCGAGCGTAATCTCGGCGGTCCCCGCCTGGGGATTACTTATGTTGCCGGCGAGGGAAAACTCATGAACGAGCTCAGACGCCACGGATTTGGCCGGATGCTCAGCCAGTTTGGCTGGCATTTTGAATATCAGGTCATTCCGGACGGAGGCGGCCCGCAGTTCGTGATTCAGTTCGTTCCGCTGGTTTCAGGGGTCGAGTACAGCAAGATTTTCCCCACAGCGACGCTTGCCATCGGTGTGCGCCTCCCGAACGGCATCGAGTTCGGCATGGGGCCCAATCTGATGATTTCAAAAAATCCCCGCTCTGCCCTTACCGTCGCTCTCGGAAAGAGCTTTAACTACGGCGGGGTCAGCATTCCCATCAACATTGCCGTCACCACCAATCCTGACGGGCAGCGCATTTCCCTTATTTTCGGTTATGCCATCAGGGGCGGGGCAAAAACACAGTGGTAGCTTCCATGATCATTCGCGAGGCCGGCCGAATCGTCGGCCTCGTGTCTTTGTATCCGGAGAGGAACGCCATGAAAACGATCGCCATCATACTTTTGACCGCTGGATTGAATCTCCCCGCAGCACAATGCAAGGAATTGCGCCTCTGGCTCAAACTGACGGGAAACAGGGTCATGCTCGATGCGGTTCTTGTCGCAGTGAGCGGAGATACAGCGGTGCTCAACCTGGAAGGTCGGCCGCGTCGGCTTGCGCTGCGCGAAATTGAGCAGCTGCGCCTGATTCGGGAAAAGTCCATACTCGAGGGTGCTCTTGTAGGAGTGGGGGCGGGAATTGTGGCCGGAAGCATCATCGGGTTTCTCGGAAGATCTATGGATGACCGGCCGTGGAATGTCAAATCCGCGTCGCTGACGCTCGGGATGATGGGGGGACTCGTCGGCACCGTTGTTTCATCGGTTCCCGATGCGGGAGACATCATCGATGTCTCGTCTCTGTCCGTGGAACAACGCGGCGAAGTGCTAAAGCGATTTCTTGATGAGCACGAAGCACTGGACGCTGTTGTTCCCGAAAAATAGTATCTTGAACAATCCCGTTGGAACATCCACGACGATGACTTCACTTCGACGAGCCGCGCGCATCGCCGCATTCTCTGTTCTTTCCGTCATGACGGCGATGGCACAGTCGGATGAAAGACCACTGCACGCCGGCTCTCTTCACAGTCAATCCTCATCATCAGACTCCCTCCATGCCGGGCGAGGTACATTCGAGTTCCTGCCATTGTTCAGTTATGATACGGACGTCGGATTTGGTTACGGCATCAAGGGATTTTTTCTCGATTTCCTTGAATCTTCCGAGTCATTCGATGTGACCATCTTCAACAGTACAAAGGGGGAACGATGGTATCGACTGGTGTTTTCACTTCCTGATTTCGAACTCAGGCAGGGAAAACCCTACGAAGCGTCGCTTGATGTCATCGTGGATTATGACAAGTATCTCAATAACAGTTTCTTCGGCGTGGGTGCCTCAAGCAGCGCTGCGGATCGAGAAACGTACACAAAAGAGCCGCTGGAAATCCATGTTGTTGTGGGGAGGGGCTTCAGTGCATCATTGGTTGGCCAGCTTGGAGTGAAAATCAAACTTGTGCGGAATTTCAACTACGACCAGGCGGGAAACTTTGCCGGGACCGCTCCGATCAATCAGGGGAGAAGCCGGGGGCTCACAGTGACGGCTTCTGTCCGGTACGATTCAAGAAACAGCTTCCTTCATCCGTCGGAAGGCAATGTGTTTCAACTGGACTTGGAAAAAGGATGGGTGCGTCTTGCGGGGGACTATAACCTCTACTCGTGCTCACTCTCATTCCAAACGTACCACGTCGTGTTTTTTCCAAAAACGATTCTTGCTTTTCGTGTTGTCGGTCAGACTACCGGCGGCGTTGATCTGCCGCTGCATTCGTACGTTTCCCTGGGGGGAACCAAAACACTCCGAGGCTACCCTCTGGATCGGTTTCTTGACCGGGCGGCACTCCTGGCGAATATCGAGATACGGACATTGATACTTTGGCGCTTCGGCGGGGTTGTTTTTTTCGATGCTGGGAGCCTTGCGCCCCAGGCCGGCCGCTTCTCCCTTCATGGCGGCCGTTGGAAGTGGAATTCAGGTTTGGGCCTGCGCCTCATGATGGAGACGTTCATCGTGCGAGCAGACCTGGGTTTCAGCAGGGAGGGAACCGGCTTCTCTTTCAACTTCGGCCAGCTCTTTTGAAAATTCATGCCACCTATTCTTCCCTTTCGTTGAGAAGCAGAAGCAAGTTCTGTACAATCGTGTAGGATTTTTTCAATGCCTCACCCGACATAGTGGAGGATCGATCGCGTGGAGTGTGCATCGTCTTCATCACATGCGGGGTCTTCTTTTCGTCGATCTGCCAATTGTTCTGAATAGCCTGGTTCAGAAGAGCCACATCGCCTTTAGGCACGATGGAAATGGAAATGTTCTCCAGCCTCCTGTTGGCAAACGAGAGGTGGTCTGAAGGCGGGTAGTGAGGACTTTCGCGCAGGACAACGCCGGCTGTCGCCGCTGCCCGCCGAACATACGGCATGATCAGATCGTCATCGCCGCCCCCGACCGGTCCCACATACGCTTCTTCGCCGATCCCTTCGACATCGAGATTAATCATGGCAAGATGCTCCAGCGTGTCCTTATAGGACTTCACGAACTCTGCCGAGCCTATGAGCCCTGCTTCCTCCTGGTCGTAGAAACAGAATGTCAGCCTGTACTTCCACGCAACGTCTTTTGTCGATTGAAGAAGTCCAAGAAGAACCGCAACGCCGCCGCCGTTGTCATTTGCCCCGGGAGATCCCGCCACGGCATCCATGTGTGCTCCGACGATCACGCTCCGCGTCCCCTCGCCGATGGTCACAAGAATATTTTCTCCTTCGATTTTCGAGGTTGTCCCTCCCGTATGGCGCTCACGGGCGAAGGGCGCGCCGGTGAACCGGACTCCCATCTTCTTCAGTTCATCCCTCACAAACTGCCTTCGTCCTTCGGGATTTTTTCCTTCTATGCCCTTGACCCATTGGAGGAGGGCCTGACCTGTGACTCCTTGTCCAAGGCCCGCTTGGGTCGATGTGAGCAGCATAAGAGCGATCAGAAAACGTTGCATGGAGATTTCCCTTCTACCGTTGTTTGTTGAGCCGGACCCGGAATGTCGTCCCCGAACCCGCAGAAGTCTCTTTGAGAATCAGCTTTCCGCTGTGATAGGTCTCGATGATGCGCTGGGAGAGACTTAATCCCAATCCCCAGCCGCGGGTCTTGGTGGAAAACCCCGGGCGGAAAATATCCTGCTTGTGGATTGCATCGATACCCTTACCGGTATCCGAAACATCCACGTTGGCGAATCCGTGCTCTTCGAAAACGGTGATCCGAATAGTTCCCGAGTTTCCTTCGATGGCGTCGAGAGCATTCTTAATGAGATTCTCCAGGACCCACTCGAACAATTCTGCGTTGATGGGAGCCGAGACGGATGTGGACGGCTCAAAAAGCAAGCGGATTTCCTTTCCGCTCTGCGGAATCCGTCTGTTGAAGTATGCCACAGCGCGGCCGACGATCTCTCCGAGATTCTCAAGCTTCAGATCCGGCTTTGATCCGATTTTTGAAAAGCGGTCGGCAATTTTCTGAAGCCGCTGGAGGTCGTTTTCCATATCGCGGACAATCTCCGCGATTTTCTGTTCTTTGCTGCTTTGTTTGATCAATTCCGCCCAGCCGAGCAGGCTCGAAAGGGGAGTTCCCAGCTGATGAGCCGTTTCGCGCGCCATTCCTACCCAGATGTTGCTCTGCTCGCTCTTTTTGATATAGCTGAAGCTGATGTACCCGATGAGAATAAAGAGCCCGACAATGGAAATCTCCACATACGGGAGCCAGCGGAGCCGGGTGACGAGGGGCGATTCCCCGTAGTGCAGATAGTTGAGGATGATTGTATCCTGGTAGGCGACCTTGATCGGCGGATTGGAAGCATCCATGACCATGATCTGACGCCGAAGTTCGGCCATCTGGACGTCAAACGACAGGGTCGTATCGAGATCGAGATTCTTGTAGGCACTCCTCAGCGATGGACCTGTTTCGTCCCCTTCATGCCCGAAGGAAATCGGATTATTGTTTCCATCGGTGAGGATAATGGGGAAGTCGATCGCACGAATGATTTCATCGAACACAAAGCTGTAATCGCCTCCCGTCGAGGGTGCATTGGCAAGGTATTCGAGCGAGCGTGCATACAGATCGGCCACCTGCTTTTGCTTTGCTTCGAGCTGTTGGACGATGGCGTGTGTATACCACAGCGTGCCTGCCACGATGATAAAGGCAAACATCAGCAAGGCAATCTTGAACTTGCCGGACTGGGGGCTTCCTCTGCGAAGGGGTGATTTCATCTCAATGCCGGGAGCAAGTCATCGCATGAGTCTAGCGGACGATGAGGGTCTGATCGCGCCGTGCGCCGACGGAGACCATGACAATCCTGGTCTTGAGCAGGCGCTGAAGAGTTTCAATATATCGTCGTGCCCTTACGGGAAGTTTTGCATACGAACGGATGCCAGAAGTGGGCCCGTTCCATCCCTGAAAAGAGCGGTACACAGGTTGTATGTTGTCGAGTGTCTGAACGTCCGTCGGGAAATGTTCAATTGTCCTGTCGCCTGCCTGATAGGCGGTACAAACCTTGATTTCATCGAATTCATCGAGGACATCGAGTTTGGTGATGGCGATCGAGGCGATCCCATTGACGCGAATGGAATAGCGGAGGCTCACCAGGTCCAGCCAGCCGCATCTTCGGGGGCGTCCGGTTGTGGCGCCGTATTCTCCCCCGGTCTTCCTCAGCCGTTCCCCCGTGCCGTCCTTGAGCTCGGTTGGAAAGGGCCCGTTGCCGACCCTTGTCGAATATGCCTTGACAACGCCCAAGACGTCGCGTATGGCCGTGGGAGGAATGCCGAGCCCCGTGCAGGCTCCTCCGCTTGTGGGGCTCGAAGAGGTGACGAAGGGATAAGTACCGTGGTCGACGTCCAACAAGGCACCCTGAGCGCCCTCAGCGAGAATATTCTTCTTTTTGTGCAGGGCATTCGTGAGGTAGTATGAAGTGTCGGTGACGTACTCGTCAATCTGCTTGTCGAACTCCTGATACTCGTGGATGATGGCATCAAGGTTCAATTCTTCGGCGTTGTAGACTTTGCTGAGAAGAGTATTCTTCTCCTCGATATTCTGCTTCAACTTTTTGCAGAGAACGTCCCTGTCGAGCAGGTCAACGACTCTGATGCCCGTCCTCATGTACTTATCGATATATGCCGGACCTATGCCGCGCCCGGTGGTACCGATCTTCTGCTCACCCTGTTCCCGAATTGCATCCAGCCGTTTATGATACGGCATGATGAGATGGGCGTTGTGGCTGATGAGGAGGCGTCCGCGGATATTGATGCCGGCTGCTTTGAGCTGGCCGATTTCTTCCATGAGGGCTTTCGGATCAATCACGACGCCGTTCCCTATGACACAAGTAACGTGAGGATGAAAAATTCCGGAAGGAATCAGGTGGAGGACGTATTCGCGCTCTTCGCCGCGTGAGCCGCGGGAAGGAGGCAAGACAACGGTATGCCCGGCATTCGCGCCCCCCTGATAACGCGCGACGATGTCGACCTTCTCGCTAAGGTGGTCGACGATTTTTCCTTTCCCCTCATCTCCCCACTGCGCGCCGACGATGACCTGAATGGGCATTGAGAAATTGAAATGCTGAAAGATGTACCGAAGGCCCCAAAGGGATCTCTTTGGGAGATCGCTTCGGCAGAAAATGGGAACATCAAGAAATGAAGCAGATGGGGAATCAAAAAAAATCCCGCTGCAAAACCTGAAAATGGTAGGCAAAATTTCAGCGAGAAACAAGGCGATGGATCCGGATGGTCAATGTCAGAGGAGCGAAGGACAGAACCTCCGGGGAGTTGCCATTGTCTCTGCGTTTTCTTTTTGGAGGTTGACGCTTCAAGTCCTTCACTCTTCTCTGCGCGTTGCTTTCTTTGCCTTTCGGTGGATTTACGACTATATTTGGCCTGCAGTCAAAGGAGAATTTCTTGGATAAGTTTATCATCACCGGGGGGAAACCGTTGGAGGGAAGCGTTCGCATCAGCGGTGCGAAAAACGCTTCCCTTGCCCTCATGCCCGCAACCATTCTTGCGCCGGGATCCTATACTCTCTCGAATACGCCAAAGCTCCGCGATGTGACGACGATGAGCAGTCTGCTGACGTCCATGGGATCGTCCATCAGACATGAAGACCATACCATGAGGTTGGATTCGGCTCACATTTCGAAATTCGAGGCGCCGTACGAGCATGTAAAGAAGATGCGCGCCTCGGTCTACGTCCTCGGCCCATTGTTGGGGAGGTACGGGGAGGCAAAGGTGTCACTGCCGGGCGGATGTGCCTGGGGTCCGAGGCCCATCAACCTGCATATTGAAGGGATGAAGAAGCTCGGAGCAGAAGTCGACCTTCAGGAGGGGTATATTGTCGCAAAGGCAAAACGGCTGAGGGGCACGAGAATTCTTTTTGACGTTTCCAGTGTTGGGGCGACGGGAAATGTCCTCATGGCGGCGGTTTTGGCCAAAGGGGCGACGATTATCGAGAATGCCGCCATGGAGCCGGAAATAGCCTGCCTCACGGAGTTTCTCATCAGTATGGGTGCAAAAATCGGCGGAAGCGGAACCAGCACTCTGGAAATCGAGGGGGTCGATGAACTTTCACCGGCCAATGTTACCACCATTCCCGATCGCATTGAGGCCGGGACGTTTCTTGTGGCAGCTGCGCTGGCCGGGAGAAAAGGGGGGAAGGTGAGAGTGGAAAAATGCAACCCGCGCCACATGGGGGCCATTACGGCGAAGCTCGAAGACGCGGGCGCGGTCGTCACCTTGGGAAGCGATTTCGTGGAATTGCAGCCGCCGCCGCGCATCAAGCCCGTCAATATTACAACAGGAATTTACTCCGGATTCCCCACGGACATGCAGGCACAATGGATCGCTCTCATGAGCCTGGCCGGCGGCACGAGTATCATCAAGGAGACGATCTATTCCGACCGCTTTACCCATGTTCCGGAGCTGATGAGGCTGGGAGCGGACATTACCGTGAAAGACAACGTTGCCACCATCCTCGGCAAGGACCACCTCACGGGGGCGAAGGTCATGTCCACGGATTTACGTGCAAGCGCGTCGCTCATTTTGGCCGGCCTTGCGGCGAAGGGGACGACGGAAGTTCTCCGCGTGTACCACATCGACCGGGGATATGAGCACATCGAGGAGAAGCTGAAGGGGTTGGGGGCAGACATTACCCGCGTGAGCGGGGAGGAGTACTGATTCCGGATGAGACACGCCGCGGTCGATCTCCGGACAAGCAGTCGTTCAACCTCCCTCGCACTTTCATGAAAGCGTTCCTCCGCACCCGATCCTTTCGCGTCTCATTCCTCCTGCTCACCGCTTTTACGCTTGTGTGTACCCAGCTTCCTCTCTTGAATTATCTCGGCTTTGAGTTTTCCGCTCTTCTCGCCGTAAGCTCGAGTTACCTCGCAGGGCTTCTTGTTCTCAACACATGGGAACGGAAGAACGAGGAAGAGACGCCCATGAGATTTTTCCCCCGTGTGTCCTCGGCAGCGCTTCTTCTGCTTGTCCCTCCCGTTGTGATCATGCTTCTCAATATGTTCTTCGTCAAGAACTGTTCTCTGAGTCAGGGCCTCCTGTTCGTTCTCCTGCTCCCTGTGCCTGCGGTGTTCTTTGCAGGAAGCCTCGCCCTGCTCACTGCCGTTCTTTTCCGGCGCTGGCGGAAAACTTGGTTCACACTCTTTGTTCTTGTCCTTCACGCCCATCTTGCATGGACAACGTTTGGTTTTCCCCAGGTGTTTGTGTTCAATCCGATCATCGGCTATTTCCCCGGAGTGACCTACGACGAATCTCTGGAGATTTTTGACCGGCTTCTCGTGTATCGCCTTGCGACCCTCCTGGCGGCAGGAGTAGCTGTTCTTTCCGCAAACATTGTTCATCGGTCTGCTGCGAAAAAGCTCCGATGGCCGAAACTCTTCAGCCGGTGGGAGATTGCTGCCGGTACGTCGGCTGTTGCGGCGCTTGCAGGGATCTACTTCTTCAGCAACAGCCTGGGTCTTTCTTCTTCTGAATCCTCGATTAAAGCAGAACTTGGAGGAGAATATGAGACGGAGCACTTCATTATCACCTATCCTGCGGGAGTTCTTTCGGAAGGTGAGGTAAAGAACCTGGCGCTGCGTCATGAATTCTACTACAGCACCATTGCGAGAGAGTTGAGGATTGCCCCGACGAGGAAAATCCATTCATTCCTCTATGCAACGCCCGAGCAGAAAGGAAGGCTGATCGGCGCGGCCGCCACCAATATCTCAAAGCCGTGGCTGTGGCAATTTCATCTCAACCTGCGCGACGTCGACGGCGCGCTGAAGCATGAAATGGTACATGTCATGGCTGCCGAGTTCGGGTTCCCGCTTCTGCGGATCAGCCTGAATTCCGGACTGATCGAAGGCCTTGCGACCGCAATGGAACGAGTGGAGTACGACGAAACCCTTCACCGGCTTGCGGCTCAGATATACTCCACCGGCCTGCATCCCGACGTCACAGGCCTCTTTTCCACAACCGGTTTTCTGAGGGCGCACGGGGGAACCAGCTATGTGATCGCGGGTTCGTTTTGCAGTTACCTCATCGATCAGTACGGCGTTCGGAGGTTCAAATGGCTGTATCGCACAGGGAGCTTCGAGTCCTTCTATAATAAGAGCCTCGATGTCCTTGTGGCCGAGTGGCGGAGGCACATCGAAAGGCAGGATCCCTCGAGGCAGGAACAGGTGAAGGCGGCGTACCTTTTTCGGCGCCCTTCCATTTTCGGCAAGGAATGTGCGCGGGTCATTGCGAATCTGAACGGGAGGACCAGAGTCCTTCTTTCTGAGGGCCGGTTTGCAGAAGCCGCACAGACATCCGGGCAATCGCTCGACCTGACCATAAGTCCCGAAGCCATTTTCCAGCATGCGAACGCGTTGTTTCGGCTCGGGAAATATGAAGAAGCGATTGAGTTTTCCTTCGACAAGATGAGAGATTCGACGGTGGCGCACGTGCTGCTTCCTCTGTACATGACATTGGGGGATGCGTACTGGGCGCTCGGTCTTCATGCCGAAGCGAGACAGATGTACGAGATTCTGTACTCCGTGCATATCAGTCTCGCATGGGATGAAACGGCCGGCATACGCATGGCAGCCGTCGAAAACGAGCGAACGGCGCGGAAACTCAGGGACTATGTTGTTTCCCCGATGGAGGATTCTCTTCGGTTGGCTTGGCTTCGGGGAGCTGCCGCGTCGGGTACACATGAGCCGCTTCTTCAGTATCTTCTTGGGCGGGAGCTGTTCCGGCTGGGAAAATTTGCAGAATCGATCGCTTCCCTGGAAAAGCTTCCGGAGATGAAATCAGGAATCCTTGAGTTTTCGCGTTATAGAATGCTCGGCCGTGCGTTTTTTGAAAGTGGAAATTACCAGAAGGCAAAGTCCTTTTTCTGGGAATCCCTGAACTTCACATCGAAGCCTGCGCATCAGATACAGACCACTGAATGGCTTGCGTGGTGCGATTGGATGGAGGAGAGGAAGGAAGCGGAAAGGGAGAAGTAATGACGTAAACGGGACTATCAGAAGGAAACTGGACGTCGGAAACCCAACGCTCCTGTCATTCCCGAAGTGTTAGTCGGGAATCCGGCCAAGGGGGGAGAGGTAAAACCTGAGGCCTGAAACCTGAAGCCTGAAGCCTGAAGCCTGAACCTGAACTTCGTATACCGTTTTGCTAACACTCTATTTACAAAAGGAAACACCTATTCTGAGTTGGAAGCAACGACATAGACAAATTACGCACATTCAATTATACAAATAGGAGAGGAATTAGACAATGAAACTAGGTCGAGCGTCCTTGCTCATTCTCACCATGGCGGTATTCTCCTGTTCGATGGTTGGTCAAGAGAAGAGTACGGCACGTCGGGCAGTCAATCTTCCAAGAGGAGCAACTGCGAACTTGCCCTTCAGCGATGCTGTTCTCGTTGGAAATACCCTGTATATGTCAGGATGGATCGGGTTTATGCCGGGGACTACAAAAGTACCGGATGAACCGAAAGAGGAAGCGAAAAACTTACTCGACAGATACCAAGCAGTATTGAAGGAAGCAGGGATGACCATGGATAACTTGGTTTCGGTCACGGTATACTGTCCGGACTTATCCCTATTTAGTACTTTCAATGAAGTCTACCGCAGTTACTTCAAACAAGATTTTCCGGCACGTGCCTTCATCGGTTCGGGTCCGCTCCTATTTGGGGGGCGATTTGAAATGCAGGGCATTGCCGTAAAGTAACTACTGTCGAGTCAGGAGTAAACGGGCCGTGAGGGTTAACATCGAAATCATGCGGGCTTTTGTCCGACTTCGGCGGATACTCGCCACTCACGAGAATCTGGCTCGAAAACTGGCTGCGTTGGAAAGAAAATACGATGCACAGTTCAAGGAGATATATGATGCAATTCGAGAACTCCTGAAACCACCGGATCCACCAAAGCGACAAATCGGCTTTCGACAGGACTAACGGCGGCGGCTGCAAACAAGAAAAGAACATTGTTTCGCTCCAAATTGGTTTCTCGGTCAAGCGAAAGCGGTATCATAGGCCGCTCAGCAATGTCGTTTTTGTGCCGGGCGTTATATGCAATTGCTGTCGCTAGATTAAAGGAATACCGATGAGCCTTCAGAAAAAAATGTTTTTCATTTTGTGGCTTGCAGGAATGACAGGGGTCCTCTCCTTCCTGTTGGTTGATCTATCAAAGTTGATCGACCTCTTTCCCCTTCCTCCGGAAGTGGAGAAACCAACGGTCACAACTCTCTTGAAGTTTGGGAGTCTTCTTCAACCGGCTATTCTCCTCGCGATTGCAGTTCTCATTGGTACAGCCTTTGCCCGAAAAGTGAGTTTTTCATCACCCGTGGCAGAAGCGCTTGCAAGCGGCGGCAACACAATGCAGGCATTTCGCCCACAGTTGGTTCCCGGTGTCGTTGGTGGCATCGCAGGCGGCATTGCCATTGTCGCAATTGCCTCGATCTGGAACCCCTTTTTGCCGCCAGATGTCGTCACACGAGTCGCTGAATTGGGAAATCTGCTGCCTCTCCCCACTCGAATCTTGTATGGTGGCATTACAGAAGAGTTGTTGCTTCGATGGGGATTGATGACGCTTTTGGTTTGGATCCCCTGGCGCGTATTTCAAAAGCAGGATGAGGTCCCAAGGCAGCTGTTTGTTGTCAGCGCGATTCTGATTTCATCATTGATTTTTGCCATAGGCCATCTTCCCATTGCGTCTCTGCTTGTTCCGAAGCTCACGATTGCCCTCACATCGTATGTCATAGCAGCAAACGCCGCCTTCGGGCTCATTGCAGGCTATCTCTATTGGAAGAAGGGCCTTGAGTCAGCAATGCTTGCCCATATTCTTACTCATATCGTACTGATAAGTGCATCCTCTTTCGGCGCATATTTCTAGAGAGGATCAATTGAACAATAAAGAATTGAAAGGTCAATTTTTGATGCATCAGAAATTCCAGAAACAAGTCTTGTTACTTCTGTATGTTTTCGTGTTCGCCGCTTGCACATCGTGCGATCCGAAAAAGCAAGTTGCCGACAAGAACTTCGATACCAAAGTCGTTCGTCCGGCGTTCATCGACGAACATCCGAAAGTGCTCTTTGATGAAGCACATAAGAACATTCACACCGCCGACGGACTGTACCAGCCGTTCGCCGATCTCATGCGCAATGACGGCTTTGAAGTTCTTCCCAACCGCGACCGATTTTCAATGACCTCGCTCAGCGGCAATCGTATTCTGGTCATTGCGAATGCACTTGGCCCGAACGATTCAAACGACAGCTCTGCTTTCACCGATGATGAGTGCGATGCTGTTCGGAGTTGGGTTGAAGCCGGCGGCTCACTTCTGTTGATCACCGATCACGCCCCGACTGGTTCGGCAGCTCAGAATCTTGCCCAACGCTTTGGAGTGGAAATGAGCAAGGGATTTGTAGAAGATTCATTGAACCACGACAGACTTTCAGGGGATTTCAGCCAATTGGTCTTCACTCGGGAAAACGGACTGCTAGCCGTGCATCCTATTACAGGCGGCCGTGATGAAACAGAACGAGTGAACCGAGTTATGTCCTTCACCGGTCAATCACTTCGGGGCTCGGAACAGGCACTCCCTTTTCTGCGGCTGGGAGCCACAGCCGTCAATCGTCCAGCATCAATCGGAGTGGAGAAGTCAGGCGGCGACACGCGAGTGATCATTGCGTACGGCGACCCAACACCGGCAACGGGCTATGCACAAGGCCTTGCTCTCCAATTTGGCAAGGGTCGGGTTGTAATACTGGGTGAAGCTGCGATGCTGACAGCTCAATTAGACGGCAAGACAAAGCAACCTTTTGGAATGAATGTTCCCGGAATTGACAATCGGCAACTTGCTCTCAACATTATGCGCTGGTTAGGAGGGATCCTCTGATACACCACGACTTGGGAGCACGCCCAAACGGCTAAAAGCGAGGAAGAAGGAGAATGCACGCGGACATCAGGAAATATCATAAGGCCCTCTCGACGAACGATCGGGAAATCTGTGATCTTCTGGCAAAGGAAATCGACCGCAACCTGAAGGGTGCTGAGAGCAAAATCTGGCATGCCCATCCTGTCTGGTTTCTGGATGGCAACCCTATCGTTGGTTACAGCAAGCTCAAGGGTGGCATCCGTTTGCTTTTCTGGAGCGGCCAGTCATTTCAAGAAGAAGATCTGAAGAAAGAGGGGAGCTTCAAGGCGGCCGAAATCCGGTACACAGCCGCCGACCAGGTCAACACGGCAAACCTGAAGCGCTGGCTGGCAAAGGGTCGAAAAATTCAATGGGACTACAAGAACATCGTTCGCCGTAAGGGTCGGCTGATCCGGCTGAAGTAGGGAACGATCATGTGTGTACGCGTCCATCTCATTGAGAATTCTCTTCTTCGGAAGAGGGGAAGCGAAAAAGAGGAAAGCCTTTTTGCAGAAGAGTAGACCATGCATTGTTGAAACGGTACAATGTTTCCAAAGTGTCATTGATTTGGCAGGCTCGAAGAACAATTCATGTGGACTTGCCCGAAGTGCGGATATCAGTTCGTCAACAGGAATCAATCACATTCCTGCGGTCGGTACACGGTGGATGACTTCCTGGAGGGCAGGAGTTCCAAAGCGATATCCTTGTTCCACTACTTTCTCTCAGAGTATCGCAAGATCGGCAAGTTTGATTTGCATCCTGTGAAAACAAGGGTGGCTCTGTTGGCAAAGATCCGATTCTGTTCGATCAACAGGATCGGCGAAGATTTTGTCGATGTCCACTTTGTCCTTACAAGCCCGTACAGGGACAATTCGTGCTTCACTCACATCGATAACATATCCAACCGATTCTTTGTCCATCATTTGAGGATGTATAACAAGTCTGACGTGACTTCCGATGTGAGAAAGTTCATGAGGCTTGCATACGAAGTCGGGAACCGAAAACACATCGCTTCTCGGCGGAAACGCTTGTTTCCGAGGAAGCGGACGGGGAAGAAGGCTGAAGGAGTGTGAGGCGAATTGTTGGACGATCCTTCACGCCTCTTCAACTCGAGCCTTGCAGGAAACGTCAGGCGCGCAATCGCTGATGAGCTCATGACTTCCCGAGACCATTAGTTCGTAATCAAACACCATAGGGGCATTCATGGCACTCGTGGTTCTTCTGAGAGGGGTCAACGTCGGCGGTCACAAGACAGTCCGGCCCAGCATTCTCGCCAAACAACTGAAGCACCTCGACGTGGTCAATATCGGCGCCGCAGGAAATTTCGTTGTCCGAAAGCCGGTCACTCAGACGAGGCTTCGGGCGGAATTGGCGCGCAGGCTTCCGTTCGATACAGAAATCATTATCTGCCGGGGCAGGGAAATTACCGGGCTGATGTCCCGGAATCCCTATGCTCGGCTGCCGGTGAGCCACGATATCGTTCGCTTTGTGAGCGTTCTCTCGCGGCGCCCACGGGCAGAGCCCTCGATGCCTTTGAGCATTCCTTCCAACGGCACGTGGCTTGTTCGAATTCTTGCCAGAAAGGATCGGTTCGTCTTCGGTCTGTATCGGCGCCGCATGAAGTCGATCGGTTATCTTGGCACGCTCGATCGCCATTTTGGCGTACCGGTAACGACGCGCAATTGGAATACTATCACTGCGATCGCAAGGATTGTGAGTGCCGGAGAGCGGTAAAAGTATGGGAAACCTGTCTCGCAAACTGCAGATCGCGAACCGGGTACGCATGAGCGTTAAAGTAATCAAAGGAATCATAATGCCGAAGAAATTCTTAGCCGTTGTCGCTTGCGGACTACTTCTGGCACCAATTTCTCTAGCCCAAACGAAACAGTCGTCACTTCGAGTTCTGACCCCAACTGAGCTCGAAACTAGGATTGAAGCCTATCTGCAACCTTTTATCGACGGGAACAACTTTTCTGGTGTGACATGTATGACGCGCGGTGGCAGAATCCTCTTTCAGAAGGGTTTTGGAAAAGCCAATTACGAGTTTGGCGTACCGAACACGCCGGAGACCCGATTCCATATCGCCTCGGTCTCCAAGTCGTTCACAGCGGCCGCGATTCTTCTCCTTGAAGAAGAGGGAAAACTGAAGACTTCCGACCATCTCTCCAGGTTCATTCCGGACTATCCCAACGGGGAGAAGATACAACTGGAGCATTTATTGACGCACACCTCAGGCATTCCCAATGTCAACAACTTTCCGGAGTACAATCGGGAATCGCGCTTTCCACACACCGTTGAGCAAGTAGTTGCGATATTCAAAGAGAGGCCGTTGGATTTTGACCCCGGATCACGTTCTCAATACAGCAACTCGAATTACAATGTTCTGGCTCTTGTCATCGAGAAGGTGTCAGGACAGCCTTTTGGGGATTTCTTGCGAGCAAGCATCGCTGATCCCCATGGTCTCACATCAATAGTGCATGACGGCGATGCAACAAGAATCATTGCCAAAGCTGCTTCAGGTACCGAACCTGATGGGCTTCGCGATGTCAAATTGGCTCCCCCCCTTGATTGGTCTATCAAGGTCGGAAATGGTTCTCTGGTAATTGCGGCAGAGGATTTGTGTCGCTTTGCGGCCTTACTCTTCACCGGGAAACTTCTGAAACCCGCGTCACTCGCGAAAGTGATGAAACCCGGACTCTCGTTTCCCTACGGATGGTCAAAGGGTGAACGTTTTGGCCGCACGACAATGAGTGTTGGCGGGCGAAGCCCCGGCTTCATCGCTCACCTGGAGTACTTCATTGAAGATAGTGTTTGCATCGCCATTCTTACGAACAGTTATTCGTCTGTTGGACAGGTCATTGCTCCTGACATCGGTGCCATCGTCTTTGATCAGCCGGTCATATCTCCGCGAGTGGCATTTGTCCCGCCACGCGAAGGTGAACTTGCTTCCTTTGTGGGACGATACCGGATGCCGGAGAATTACTATGTGCCTGGTGCTACTCTCGTGCTGAAAGATCGAGGCCAATTTCTCGAGGCAAACTGGAGTAATGGTGCAACGAATATCATTTATCCGACTGGTGGTGACTATTTTGTGGATCGCACTTACTGGGCACAGGTTCGTTTCACTCGAGACGCATCTGGCGCAATAAATGGATTCATTTACAATTTGCTGCAGGAGTTTGCCGCGAAGAAAGCAGCTCCTGAGCCTTAAGGGACTCAAAAGCCGATGAAAAAAGCATGAACAGTTTGAGACACTCCCTTCCTTCGTTCTGTGACGAGAGACGGTGACCACAAACAACCACGAAAGGAACTTGTATGGAGCTCAAAATCAACATTCTTGCCGTTGTCGTCGCAGTAGCCGCCAATTTCGTGCTGGGATTCATCTGGTACGCCAAACTGTTCATGAAATCCTGGACAAAGGAAATGGGCTATGACCCCAACATGAGGCCCGATCGGAAAGCCATGGCAAAAGGGATGGCCCTCATGGTCGTCGGAAATTTCCTCTTCGCATGGATACTTGCGTTCTATCTGGCAGGCTGGCGGTTTATTCCGGGCAGTGCCGAAGTCGGAACGCTCTCCTTTGCGGTCAATTCTGCGCTCTCCGTGTGGATTGGGTTCTTCGTGCCGGTTCATCTGAGCAGAGTTGTGTGGGAGAAACATTCGTGGAAATTGTTTTCTATTAATAGCGGATACCATTTGGCTGCAACAGGAGTCGTAGCGGTGATCCTCGCGTATTGGACATAGAGAACAAAATCTCGGTGTCATGAGAGGGCGCTGATATCAACCAACATTGCAGGTAAGAGGCGGTTCGCGGCTGATTGCGTGAACTTCCTTCTTTTGCTTTTCCCCCATTTTTTGACGTAATTTCTTCCGTCGCACATCCCGTTCTTCCCCTTGATCATACCTGGAGTCACCCATGAATACGACGATCACCGACGTGTGGGCCCGCGAAATCCTAGACTCACGCGGGAATCCAACCATTGAAGTGGAATTGAACCTTGAAGATGGAACCGTCGGCCGGGCAGCAGTGCCGAGCGGCGCTTCCACAGGCGAGCATGAGGCGGTCGAGCTTCGCGACGGCGACAAAGCCCGCTATATGGGAAAGGGAGTCCTCAAAGCGGTCGAGAACGTGAATGAAGTGCTCGCCGAAGAAGTCATTGGCTTCGATGCGCTCGATCAGGTGGGGATCGACAAAATGATGCTGCAGCTCGATGGCACGCCGACAAAAAGCAAACTTGGAGCAAACGCCATTCTCGGCGTTTCCCTCGCCGTCGCAAAAGCAGCTGCCGCTTCTCTCGGTTTGCCTCTCTATCGCTATGTCGGCGGTACGAATGCACGGATCCTCCCCGTGCCAATGATGAATATCATCAACGGAGGAAAACACGCCGATAACAATGTCGATTTTCAGGAATTCATGATCATGCCCATCGATGCTCCCAGTTTCGCAGAGGGGCTGCGCATGGGGGTCGAAGTGTTTCATGCTCTCAAAGGCGTACTTCATAAGAAGGGATACAACACCGCGGTGGGGGACGAAGGGGGATTCGCGCCGAACCTGAAATCGAACGAAGAAGCTGTCGAAGTCATACTCGAGGCGATCGCCAAGGCGCAGTACAAAGCAGGCGAGGATGTTTACCTCGCCCTGGACCCCGCTTCAAGCGAGTTCTTCGAAAAAGAAAAAAACAAGTACGTCTTCAGTAAATCCGACAAGTCGGAAAAGACGCCCGAGCAAATGGTCAAGTACTGGGATGGATGGGTGAAGCAATACCCCATCGTTTCGATTGAAGATGGGATGGCGGAAAACGATTGGGACGGATGGAAGATGATGACGGATGCCATGGGGAAGAAGATACAGCTGGTGGGAGATGACCTGTTCGTGACGAATGTGGATTATCTCTCCAAGGGAATCGACATGGGCGTCGCGAATTCCATCCTGATCAAAGTCAATCAGATCGGCACGCTGACGGAGACACTGGACGCGATCGAAATGGCAAAACGTGCTCACTACACCACGGTGATGAGCCACCGATCGGGAGAAACGGAAGACACCACCATCGCCGATATCGCCGTTGCGACAAATGCCGCTCAAATCAAAACGGGCTCAGCGAGTCGGACCGACCGGATTGCCAAGTATAACCAGCTCCTCCGTATTGAAGAGGACCTCGATACGAACGGGTACTATGCCGGGTACGGAGCACTGAATGTGAAGGTCTAGACCTCGACATTGGATATTCAGCGTTGGACATTGGACATTCAGCGTTGGATATTGGACATTGCCTTGAGAGCAAGATCAATTTCCAATGTCGAATGTTGAATGTAGAATGTAAAGGGTGGGCTCCTTCGACATTGGACATTCAGCATTGGATATTGGACATTTCGCTTAAGAGCAAACATCAATTTCCAATATCGAATGTTGAATGGAGAACGCAGAAGATTCGAATGTTACATGTAGAATGGAGAAGAAAAGCTGAAATTCCTCCACTGAACAACAGATCCCTGACCTCAGAAAGAACATGAACGAAAAGATCAAATTCGGCACCGACGGCTGGCGAGGCGTTATTGCAGACGATTTCACGTTTGAGAACGTTGCACGAGTGGCCGCAGCGACCGCACGGTTCGAAAAGCGTCACAAGAAAATCAAGAACGGAATCGTGGTCGGGTATGATTCACGCTTTCTGTCAAAAGAGTTTGCTGAAAGGACCGCCGTCGTTCTGGCACACCATGGCATCAAGGTCATTCTCTCTGACAAAATTTCCTCCACGCCCATGGTTTCTCTCCTGACAAAAAAGCTGAACGCCGCCGCCGGTGTCGTGATCACCGCGAGCCACAATCCCGCGAAATATAACGGATTCAAGCTGAAGGGAGATTTCGGAGGACCTGCACATCCGGAAATGATCGAACAACTGGAAAAGGAACTGAAGAAAAAAGCGAATCCGAAACCCTCCCGGCATACATTCCAGGAGTTGAAGGAGAAGGGGAAGATCGAACTCCGGGACTTCACGCAGATCTACGTCGATGACCTGAAGGGTAAATTGAATCTCGCTCTCATCCGTTCCGCCGGAATACGGATCGCCTACGATGCCATGCATGGAGCCGGTCAGGGTGTTCTGGAGCAGCTGGTGCCCGCCGCCGTTCTGCTGCGCAACAGCTACAATCCTTCCTTTGGCGGCTCGCATCCGGAGCCTCTCCCTCAGCATCTCCGTGACCTTGCCTCATCCGTCGTTTCCAACAAGTGCGCCATCGGCATTGCTACCGATGGGGACGCGGACCGGGTGGGGGCGTTTGACGAACAGGGGAAATTCGTCGATTCTCACCGCATCTTCGCTCTCCTGCTCAGGTATTTGGTCAAAGAAAAACACATGACCGGTGAAGTGGCAAAATCGTTCTCTGTCAGCCGGCTGATCGATCGGATGTGCGAACGCTATGGATTGAAACTCCACGAGACCCCGATCGGATTCAAATATCTTTGCCGTCTGATGACGGATCGCGACATTCTCGTGGCGGCCGAAGAAAGCGGAGGACTGGGCGTCAAAGGACACCTGCCGGAGAGGGATGGAATCTATATTGGTCTCCTACTTTGTGAAATCATGGCGGTGCGGAAAAAGAAGCTGAGCGAGCTGGTGGAGGAGCTCATGGCGGAGTTCGGATGGCACTTCTTTGATCGCATTGACAAGCACATGACTGAAAAAGAAAAGAAGAGGATCCTGGCTGCCTACGCCAAAGGTATCGATTCTCTGGGCGGCGCTCCGGTGACAAAGGTCGAACGGAAGGACGGCACCAAGCTGTTTGTGAACAACGGCTGGGTACTTGTTCGGGCCTCGGGAACCGAGCCTCTTATCCGATTCTATGCCGAAGCAGATTCACAGGAAAAAGTAAAAGAACTCCTGGCGGCAGCGACGGGTATCTAGACTGGTCCGCGGTTCCTTTCCGACTAATTCCGCTGAGGCATTTCCTTTTCTAAGATTTCAGCCGAATCCTTGCCAAAATTCGGTCATTTTCCGATAATTCACCCACCAACCTTTCGGGGGTCGCGAGGTCTAATCCTATGTCCGAAGCGAAATCACAAAATTCCATGCCGAACGATCTCGACCTCATTCTGAAATCCCAGCAGGGAGACATGACGGCGTTTGAACAGCTGGTCTATCGGTACGACAAGCAGGTTCTTTCGATTGCAGCCTCCTATGTGAACAGCTCTGAGGATGCAAAAGACATCTACCAGGAAGTCTTCCTCAGGGTCTTTCGCGGGATCAAGAAATTTCAGTTGAGGAGTGAATTTTCGACATGGCTCTACAGAATCACGACGAATGTGTGTCTCACCCATCGTTCGCGGCGAAAGCGTCATCTTCATACTTCCCTAAGCGCAGGGGAGGGTGAAGAGGAGGCGCACGGGGTTGCGGACCCCGGGGAGTCGGACCATCGCGCGGTCGGGTCTGAGATTTCGGAACACGTTGAGCGGGCTTTGGAGGCCCTCTCTCCGAAACAGCGCATGGTCTTCACCCTGCGGCACTATCAGGGATACAAACTGAAGGAAATCGCCGGGATGATGCACTGTGCGGAGGGTACGGTGAAGAAGTACCTGTTCACGGCAACGCAGAGAATGAGGGACCAGTTGAAGAGTTTTTATCGGCAAGGAGAGGAATAATGGAACACCGTCAATGGAAAGAATGGCTCGAACGTTCCCTTCACGGAGACATTGCACCGCGCGAGCGGAAGGCGCTCGAGGATCATCTCGTCTCGTGTGCGGAATGCCGGGCAGATCTCGAAGATTTGAAGCTCCTGCAGGCGAAGATCGGCGAGGCAAAGCGCCTTGAGGTGACCGACGCCATGCTCTTGGAAGCGCGTCAGGAATTGCGGGCAGCCCTTCGGGTTGCACAATCCCGCGTTTCGTTCTGGGATTCGGCAATGGAATGGATCGATGAACTTCTCGCTCCGTGGGCGAAAGCAAGCCTCGCGGCAGCCGCTTTGTTGGCTGTGGGCTTCGTAGGAGGATATCTGGTGTTTCAAACGCCGGTCACGGCGGATGGCCTGATGATCCAGCAGATTTCCGACAATACGGAAATTCTCCGGGGCCAGCCTCAAATTGCGAATGTGAAGTTCGAAGATGCCGATCCGAGCGACGATGAAATCAGCTTTGCGTTCGATGCAGTCTCTCCCATGAAGGTCAAGGGAAGTCCGAACGACCCCGGCATCCAAAGCGTGCTGACAAAAGCCATCATGTCTGAAGAAAATCCGGGCGTCCGTCTGAGAGCCGTCAGTGCCATCACATCGCAGATTCAGATCCAAACCTCGGCGCCGCCGCCGGAGTCCGATAACGAAGTGAAACACGCACTGGTCGAAGCGATGAAATACGATCCCAATCCCGGAGTCCGCAGGGAAGCTCTTCTGGCGCTCAGAAAATTCTGGACCGATGATGAAATCAGAAAGGGATTATTGTATGTCTTGAACAAAGATCAGAACGACGGCATGCGCGTTGAGGCGATCAACAGCCTTGCGAATGCCAAGGATGGGACTTATGCTTCGGACCAGTATTTGCAGGAAATTTTGCGCAAGAGAGTTGAATCCGATAACAACCGATACGTCCGGCAAAAAGCGCGGGCGGTCTTACAGGAGGTTCAATAACATGAAACGGCATATCGCAGTACTCCTCGCTTTCACGATGCTCGCCATTCTCTCGGTTTCCGCTCAGGAAACCGGAGTCCGGTCGAGATCCTTCACAGTCAGCAAGGGCGGAAAGCTCGAGGTTTCGGTTCGATCAGGCGACATACACATCACGCCCTGGAGCAAGAGCGAAGTATCCATCACCGCGGAAGGGATCGACGACGAGGATCTTGACCGCCTCAAAATGACTCAATCGGGAAATACCGTTCGCGTGGACTTCCGGCCGAAAGGAGGCTGGGGTGGATGGAACGGATACAGCATCCGCTTTGACATCAGCGTTCCCGCGGATTTCAGCGTTGATATGAAAACCTCCGGCGGCGATCTCGAAATCAGGGGAGTCCTGAACGGTCGCATTGATGGATCGACATCCGGAGGCAATATCCGCCTCAGCGACGCCGTTGGTGCGGTCGATATGTCGACATCGGGGGGCGATATCAAAGTGGGGGATATCAAGGGGAATGTGAAGCTGCATACCTCCGGCGGAGACATCGAACTGAAGAAAGTGGATGGTGAAGCCGAGGTAAAAACCTCCGGCGGCAACATCCGCGTGGAGAGCGTCGGCAAGCGGCTTGAAGCCCGCACCTCGGGCGGCGATATCGAAATCGGCGACGTTGGGGGCGCGGCTAATGTTTCCACGTCCGGAGGCAATGTGAAGGTCCGGAAAGTCTCGGGCGATGCAAAGCTTCGCTCGTCCGGCGGCGATATCAACCTCTTTGGTGCAAGCGGTACCGTCGAAGCATCCACGTCGGGCGGAGACATCGAGCTGGAGAATATTACGGGCTCCATCGAAGCCAAAACGGCAGGAGGCGACATCAAAGCGGAACTCATACCGAGCGGCAAGGGGGGAAGCGAGCTGAAAACGGCAGGCGGGGACATCAAGCTCTCCGTGCCGGAAAATGCGAAAGTGACGATCGAAGCCCTCATTCGCATCGAAGGTCGCTGGGGTTCGCGGAGAACGAAGTATGAAGTACGCTCCGATTTCAAGGCCGACACGTACGAGCAGGATAACGACATGGAGGAAATCCGTGCCATCTATAACCTGAACGGCGGCGGGGAGAAGATCTATCTCTCCACGGTGAATTCGAATATCGAAATCAGAAAACTTCGCCGATAAGCATCCGGCAAGAGACGCTCTTCAAACCTCCGGTCGTCGTTCAGGCCGGAGGTTTTGTTTTTTGCCCGCCGTGCCGGAAAAAGTGTTGTTTCTGCCAAGACGTTCCGCTATTTTCAGGAATCATGGCCCTGAAAAACATTTATCTGCTTCCTTTTTTTCTTCTCCCATCACTGGTGTGGGGGGGCAACAATCCGAAAAAGGCGACCGCTGTGCGTGTGCAGCAGCCGCCCCGCATCGACGGTGTGCTCAACGAAGCCGAGTGGCAGCTGGCTTCGGTGATTACGAGCTTCACCCAGAAGGACCCCCTCGAAGGGGAACCGGCGACGCAAAAAACAGAGGTTCGGATTCTCTACGACGACGAAGCCCTGTACGTCGGATGGAGAATGTACGACACGGAACCAACGAAGATTGTCGCGCGGCTTGCCCGAAGAGACGATGAAGTCGAATCAGACTGGATATCGATTCGTCTGGACAGCTACCACGACCATCAAACAGCATTTGAATTTACGCTGAATGCCGCAGGGGCCAAAACGGACATTCTGCAGTATAACGACGGCCAGGCAGAGGATGCCTCGTGGGATGTTGTCTGGGACGCCGAAACGGAGATGATCGGCGACGGCTGGAGCGCCGAAATGAAGATTCCGTTCAAAGTTCTCCGTTTTTCAGATGCAGAAAAACAGGATTGGGGTGTGCAGCTGATACGGTACATCTCGAGGAACAGGGAAGTGGACCAATGGGTCCTTGTGGGAAAAAGTGAAAGCGGTTGGGTCTCCAAGTTCGGTCACCTGGAAGGACTTGAAAACCTCTCACGGCCGGGTCACATCGAGCTTCTCCCCTATGTCGCCGGAGGCAACCGGTTCCTTCCGAAATCCCGCGAATTCCCCGACGGCATGGACCTGTCCGCCAATCTGGGCCTCGACGCAAAAATCAAGCCCTCGTCGGGTCTGACTATTGACGCGACGCTTAATCCCGATTTCGGACAGGTGGAAGCCGATCCGGCAGTCCTCAATCTCACGACCTTCGAGACATTCTATCCCGAGAAGAGGCCCTTCTTTGTCGAGGGATCGCAGATTATCCGATTCACCACGTTTGGAGGCGAATTCGGTCCCGGCTTGTTCTATTCGCGGCGAATCGGACACGCTATTAACATTGAACCGCCCGCCGGAGGCTACATCGAACAACGTCCCCGGTTTGCCACGATTCTTGGCGCCGCAAAAATCTCCGGAAAAACGGCCGACGGATTTTCCATCGGGGTGCTCGAAGCGGTCACCGCTGAAGAACGTGCGACCCTCGTGGATTCGGCAGGAAACAAATCGAACCCGATCGTTGATCCGCTGACGAACTATAGTCTTATTCGCCTGCGAAAAGACCTCTTCGGAAATTCGAACGCCGGCCTGATTCTCACATCCGTCAATCGAAAACAGGGCCTTCCTGCATTTACCGCGGGTCTCGATTGGAGACTGCTGACGTCCGACAGTGAATACCGCATCGAGGGGTTCCTGGCGGGATCACATACACACCAGCAAGGGAGGGAGTTTGACGGATCCGCAGGGAAGATCTCGTTGAACAAAGACGGTGGAACGCATTGGCGCGGGTTCCTTTCCTTCGACTATACGTCGAAACAATACAACATCAACGATATCGGGTTCTTCCGGAGTCCCAATGATTATGGCTATGTCGTGGGAGTCCTTTATCGGGATGATGAAGTCACTGACTGGAAGCGTATCTACAATCTCCGCGCGCAATATCATCTCAGACGCAATTTCGACGGCATCGAGATTTTCAATTCCTATGAAGTAGCCGGATACATCATGCTTCCGGGCTATTGGGAAATAGACCTGGGCCTTGGATTTGATGACGGACGATTCGATCCCTTCGAGACCAGGAGGAACGGGCTCCTCCGGAAGGCAAAGTCGCAAAACCTCCGTTTGTCCGTTGAATCCGACCCCCGCCGGATTGTTGTTGCCGATTTGGGAGTTTCTCTTGGAGCAGACAGCAGGAAAATGCGATCGTTCGAGGTTGAAGCCGAGGTCGAGGTCAAAGCTGCGTCGAACATTTCGCTGGACTTCAATATCGGCCACAGCAGAATCAATAACCGACTGTCGTTCGTCGAGAATATCACCGACCTGATGATTTCACCGAATCGGATTACCATTCTGGCGGACCGGACGACGAGCGCGTGGGACTTCACGACGCGAGGGTCATTTGTTTTTACCCGCGACCTTACCATACAACTGTACTTGCAACTGTTCGTTGCAAGGGGAAGGTTCGAGAATACCGTGCGAATGGCTTCTTCCGACCAGTTTGTGCCGTATGCGCATCCTGCCCCCGATTTCAGCGATCTATCGCTCAATTCCAATCTTGTCCTTCGCTGGGAATACCTCCCGGGGAGCACTCTCTATCTCGTTTGGTCGCAATCGCGTTCGGGAAACGGCGGACTCTACAAAACGCCTTTGGGCGACGAACTGAACAATCTGCTCTCTCTGCCGATGACGAACGCGTTCCTCCTCAAGATCAGTTACTGGCTAACCTATTGACAGACGAACCACGCCTCGAACGGGGAGAAACCGTTCAGCTGGAAATCACCGGATCAGCCTTCGAAGGGAAAGCCGTTGCACGCGTCAGCGGCTTTGTTGTTTTTGTGGAGGGAGGCGTTCCCGGCGACACCGTCAACGCGAGAATTATCCGCAGGAAAAAGCAATTCGCCGAGGCGCGTGTGGTGGAAGTACTGAAGCCCTCCCCTCAGCGCAGAGCGCCGCGCTGCAAACACTTCGGGACATGCGGAGGCTGCAAATGGCAGCACGTTGATTACCCTGCGCAGCTTCAGGCGAAACAACAGCAGGTTCTCGATGCCTTTCGGCATATCGGCGGGTTCACCGATCCCGTGGTCCTTCCCATCATCGGAGCGAAGGACACCTTCTTCTACCGCAACAAGATGGAGTTTTCGTTCTCCGACCGTCAGTGGTTGACGGAACCCCTCCTCCCCGGACATGAAGGCACTGAGCGAGGAATTTTTCTCGGGCTCCATGTTCCTCAACGCTACGATAAAGTCCTCGATCTGGAAGAGTGTTTCCTCCAATCCGAACTCTCCACAAAAATCCTTCATTTCACGCGTGATTTTGCGAGAAGAAAGAATCTGCCCGTCTTTTCGAGCAAGGACGATTCGGGGTACCTCCGGTTTCTTGTCATCCGCCAAAGTACGAGAACCAACGAAGTACTGGTGAATCTTGTCACATTTGAAGAGCGCACAGATGTGCTCCGGGAGTATGCAGCCTCGCTGCAGTCGGCCATTCCCGAAGTCACAACGGTGGTCAATACCATCAACAGCCGAAAAGCACAGATCGCCGCGGGCGAGAAGGAAATTCTTGCGGCAGGGGAGGGAGTGATTCACGAGCGGCTGGGCGGGAGAACCTTTACCATCTCAGCCGGTTCCTTCTTCCAGACAAACACCGTCCAGGCCGAGCAGCTGTATGGCGTCGCACGCGATTTTGCCGGGCTCCGCAAGAGCGATACGGTCTACGATCTGTATTGCGGGACCGGAAGCATCGCCCTGTTCATTGCTGATGACGTTGCGCGCGTGGTGGGAATCGAATCGGTCGAAAGCGCCCTTCGTGATGCCGAGAGAAATGCGAACCTCAACGGCGTGCAGAACTGCGTTTTTGTCCTCGGAGATTTGAGGGAAAAGCTCTTGAACCAGGCCGAATGGATGAAATCACTCCCAAAGGCGGACGTCCTCATCATCGATCCCCCCCGCAGCGGCATGCATCCCGACGTTGTGGAGGAAATCCTGAAACTCGAAGTTCCCCGGATTGTCTACGTCAGTTGTAATCCGTCGACCCAGGCAAGGGACGCAAAAATGCTCTGCGAATCACGCTATGCCCTCAGGAAGCTCCAGCCTGTCGACATGTTCCCGCATACATTCCACATCGAAAACGTCGCTCTTTTCGAATTGAGCTGAAGTTCCCCCCTTTCCGATCCCGCAGGTTCATCGGGTTCTGATGAGAGCCGAACCGGAAACGCTCGTCCGGTAGACGACTTTTGCGTCTTCCTTTCTGACTTCCACGGGCACAGGCTGTTCCACAAACGTTGCACTGACGGTCTCGGAGAGCGTGTCGGCCCCGACCACCGTCAATTTCAATGGAACAACCAGCAGCGTGTCGGGAAATGAATACCATCGCAGCCTTATGCTTTTCCCCTCGGGGGACCACGCAAACGGGGAATCGACAGACTCGAGAGGGGACGTTCCGCCGCGGTACGCTACTTCAAAGGTATAGGGACGGTACTTGAAGTGAAATTGCAGGAGCATCGTAAACGTCGTATTGGTTCCCTTGATTGTTTCCACGGTTCGCTCCACACGAATCCATTGCTCTGTGGGAATTGTTTCCATCACGCGTATCTTGCGCGCAAAGCCAGTGACAGCAGAGTCCTTTCCCGAGAAGTGCAGAGTTGCGCCGCCAAGGTAATCGGGGCTTGCCACGTCAACGAAAGCCCTTCCGCGGTCGTGGTCGACGGTCTGCTGCACGGTAATGTGCTGTCGCCATTTGGAGGTATAGGTCGGCTGCAACGCGAGGTAGACAACACAGGAAGCAAACAGGAGCAGCGCGAGAACCCCACCGTTGCGCTTTTTCAACCATGCAAGCACCATGAACGACTCGGGCTTTTGAAGCCGGATTGCTGCAAACCCCAGAAGAAAAGGAAACGCCCAGAAGGAAAAGAAGAGGATGTAAAACGCATGGATAAGGATGCTCGCAAGAATCCCGTCTCCGGGGATCATGGCGGTCGACCGGGCGATCAGCCCGAATCCCTCGGAAAAAATTAGCCTATACATGAAGTGCGGTGAAACGAGCCAAAAGATGAACTTCAGGTACCAGGAATCGACGAGAAACGCGATGGAGAGGAAGAAGAGGCCCATGGCAGAGGCGAGGGCGAGCTTGGGTGAAGCGAGCATCATGAGCACCGTGAGGATCCCGAGGAACAGGAGGCTCTTCAGAGCGTAGCGGTACGGATCCCTGGAAAGAGCAAGGCGCGGCACAAGATGAAGGCTTATCCAGATGCCCAACACGCCGGCGAGGAATCCAAGGACGAAATAGCCGTCGAAATTGCTGAGCCAGGGAAATCGGTTCCCTTTGATGAGTCCGACGATGTTCTCCGAAAGCCAGACACACGTCTGAATAACCATCATGATGAGGAAGAGCTTTAATGCCGGTATTTTCGCTTTGGGTTCTTCGGCGACGCGGACGCCGCGCATGCGGACGGAGGCAAAGACTCCCAGGCCGATGGCTGTGAAGATGAAGGCATACAGACTCCACAGGGGGAAGAACAACGGCATCGAGCCGACCTGATAGACATAATACGATCCGGACGTTTCGGGAGGAACTCCGCCGTCGAACCGTTCAACCAATCGGTACGCGAGATCGCCCGACCGTTTCAGGCCGGAGGGAATGAAGTTCTCGAGATTATCCTGTGGCGAATGAATCGGGTCGCTGACGTCGGAAGTGAAATCGATCGCCGGAATTCCCCGTTCGAGAAACGGCTCATGGTCTGACCCGATCCCGCCCCCGGGCATGCTGGAGAGGAATGCATAAAAATGAGTGGGAAAGGAGAGCCCCGTGTAGCCAAGGGAGGAAAACTCCTCATACGAGGCTTTGACCAGCCACTCGGGGGAAGAATGCTTGGGCGTATCGACCAGGGGAAGGAGCCAATCCGATCCGTTCGTCATGTCGATTTGCAGCATCAGTGCGATGTCTTCCATCCGGTCGAAGTTCTTGACGAAGTAGCGCGATCCCCGCAGCCCCTGCTCCTCGCCGCCGAACAGTGCAAAGACGATGGTTGATTCGTTGGACCTGAGCGCAAGGACGCGGGCAAGCTCAAGAACCGTGGCGGAACCGGAACCGTCGTCATTCGCGCCGGGAATATCGGGCCCGGCAGAATCAATATGTCCCCCGATGAGGATGATCCTGTTCGTCTTTCCCTTGAGGACGCCCACCGCCGTCCCGCTGTTCGTATTCACGCCTCCCTTCAATTCTTCCGATACGGTCTGCCTCATGGGAAGGATGAAGGCTTCCTGCAGCCCGAAGGAGCGGAATTTTCCAACGGCAAATTCCATTGCCGCCCGTTCGCCCGGAGAGCCCATTGGCCGCGGACCGATCTCACCTGCGAGAACATTCAGATAAGCCCAGGCGCTGTCCTGGGAAAAGGGGGTCTTCTCGGATGGAGGTTGCGCAGCAAGGAGAAAAGGAACGAGGAGAACAAAGGCAATCCGACTAATCAAGCCAGCGGCGGAAGAACGAAGTGATTTTTTTCTCATAGGATAATCCAGCAACCTCCCAGATGTCTGTATGGCTCGCGCCGGGAACAAGAAAGAGCTCTTTTGGTTCATGGGCATGGTGATAGAGTGTTTTGGAATATTCATACTTGATCAGTGAGTCTTCCATCCCGTGAATGAAAAGGATAGGTATGGAAAGGCGGCGTACATCATCCACCGGTGAAACCTCCCTTGCCTTGAAGCGTGCGATCTTCTGCGACCGGCTCATGGCGACATTCCTGAGAAAATGCCAGGGGAGCTTGACGATCCGCCGCTGATAGTCCACCGAAATGGTTCTCAGGTCCGTAAAACTGGCCTCAGCAACAACGGCTTTCACGCGGGTATCGACCGCGGCGGCCTGAATGGCCACCGCAGCACCCATGGAGGTGCCAAAAATCCCGATCGATCCGGTCCGGATTCTTTTCTTTTTCAGAAAATCGATTGCCGTCGAAACGTCGAGTTTCTCATAATAACCGTAGGTGCAATACAATCCTTCGCTTTCCCCGTGTTCACGTGAGTCGTACAACAAAACGTTATACCCGTGCTTGTGCAGCATCGCGGCCAAAGGAACGCCCGCAGTCTTGTTGTCGCCGACACCGTGAAGGTAGATCACCGTTCCCCGCGGTTTTTTCTTCGACGGAACAAACCAGCCCGAAAGACGAACGCCGTCGCCCGAAATCAGTTCAACGTCTTCCTGAGGGAGGCCGGCATCGCGGGGCTCAAGGAGATTCGTCCGCGGCCTGTACCAGTCCTTCGTCCGCCGGATCGGCTGCAAGAGGATCAGCGGGCCGATCACCAGGACGACCAAGGCCGTGGAGATCAGAAAAACGACTGCAAGGAGAAGAAGTGCCAGCAGCAGGGACATGGTTCACGAAGTTCGTGTGAAAGGAATATACCCATGAGGGTCGGGGAATGCAAGCTGCGCAGTCCCGTTGACCCGAAACCCGCTCGTGCGGGAACAAGTCTCGCCCTTTCATTGATTCTCCACCATCTTCTTTGTACAATGACGCAGCTCCATGAACAATCAACCGACGGATCGCGTTGCGCTTGTCCACGATTGGCTGACCGGCATGAGGGGCGGAGAGAAGGTGCTCGAGGTACTCTGCGAGCTCTTTCCGCAAGCGACGCTGCACACCCTCATCCACAATGAGGGATCGGTATCGCCCCTCATTGAAGGAATGAAGATCCGCACCTCCTTTCTTCAGCGGGCTCCGCTTAAACGCGATCATTACCGCAACTACCTTCCTCTCTTCCCCCGCGCCATCGAATCGTTCGATTTTTCCGGCTACGACCTCATCGTCTCCTCGAGCCACGCAGTCGCCAAAGGGGCCAAGCCGGACGATCGCGCCCTGCACATCTGCTACTGCCATACACCTATGCGCTATGTCTGGGAACTTTATAACGAGTACTTCGGGCCCGGGAGAGCCGGACCGCTCACGAGGTTTGCCATGAAGCGTTTCGCGCCCGGGCTCCGTGCGTGGGATGTCAACACGAGCGACCGTGTCCATCACTTTATTGCGAATTCAGAAAATGTTGCCGGGCGCATCCGGCAAACGTATGGGCGGAACGCTGATGTCATTCATGCTCCTGTCGACACCGCACAATTTCCGTTATCCCCGGGGCAGGGAGAGTACTATTTGATCGTCAGCGCTCTCGTGCCGTACAAGCGAATAGACCTGGCCATCGGGCTTTTCAACCGGTTGAAGAAGAGGCTTGTCATCGTCGGGAAAGGTCCGGAGAGCGCAAGGCTCCAGGCGATTGCCGGCCCGACGATTGAGTTCCTCGGATGGCAGTCGCCGCAAGAGCTCGTCGCCCTCTACGCGGGCTGCAGGGCCCTCGTCTTCCCGGGCGTCGAAGACTTCGGCATCGTTCCACTCGAAGCAATGTCTTCCGGAAAGCCGGTCATCGCATACGCTGCTGGCGGTGCGTTGGAAACGGTTGTTGACGGAGAGACAGGCGTTCTCTTCTCCCGTCAAACAGCGGAAGACCTGGAGAACGCTCTGCGTGCCGCCGAAAAAACGGAATTCGATCCCGCCGGGATTCGTGCTCATGCCATGAAATTCGATCGGGTCATTTTTCGACAGAAAATTTCCGCATATATTTCCTCCAAACGTCAACTCCATCGGCCGTAACTGCCTGTTTTTTCTTTGACTTTCGGCCTTCTTTTCTCTATATTTTCTGACCTGTTTTGGAAATTTTGAGCATCTGAGCCGTTTTGGGAGGTTTGAGGGGTCGGTCATGGCAGGCGAAACTGCACATCATTCAAGCAAGAAACGCCGGTACAATGTTCTCCTGGTTGCCAACGACGACGTCGCTCAGCCAAGGAATGTCCGGTTGGCTCTCTGGCAATTAGTGGCTGTACTTCTGGGGTCGGTCGTACTGATCGTCGGCGTGGTCTTCGCACTGCTCTTCTATACGCCCCTGGCAGCGTGGGTCAATATTCCGAATCCTCAGCTGGAGATCCACTACACGCAGGAACTGGTTTCCCTCAACCAGAAGATGGCCTCGCTCATGGAGCAGCTTATCGAGCTCCGATCGTACAATGTTAAAGTCCGGAACGCCCTTGGCGAAGAAGCTGTTGCCACCGACTCGGGCATTGTGATTACCGGAAGCAGCAGAAAGGAAGGAGCTTCTTCCTCGGCCGAGGCGAGAAGGCCCTCGCAGTATCCCGCCTCCGTGGCAAGCGCGGCTTTCTATCCGCTGCCGGTTGAGTCCGCGAGGGAAGGGAATCAGAAAATCGCTTTTCCTGCGATTCTTCCCACGGAAGGGTACGTGACGAGGGGATTTGCCCCCGAACAGCGGCACTTTGGACTGGATATTGCGGGGAAAATCGGAACGCCGGTGAACTCCGCGGCGGAAGGATACGTGGTTTTTGCAGGTTGGACGACGGACGAAGGCTACGTCGTCATCTTGTCGCATACGAACGGGTTTTTGACGTTTTATAAGCACAACCAGGCGCTCTTGAAGAGTACCAATACCTTTGTGAAACGCGGCGAACCGATCGCATTGCTGGGAAATTCGGGAAGGACGAGTTCCGGGCCTCATCTGCATTTTGAAATCTGGAAAGACGGGGCGCCGGTGAATCCTTCATCCTATTTATTGAACCTCAATTTCTGAGAGAGTCCAGTGGCAAAAAATGACGCAGTCAAGGAATTGAACCTGATCGGCGCCGGAACGGTGATCGAAGGAAAGATCCGAAGCCAGGGGAGCGTGCGCGTGGACGGCAAAGTGATCGGCGAAGTGGCCGCCAGCGAGTCGCTGGCCGTCGGTGTTGCCGGTGAAATCGAAGGCAACGTATCCGCAAAGAACGTTACTGTGGGCGGAAAGATCCGCGGGTCCATCAACGCTGTCGAAAAAGTAGTCTTTGAAGGAAAGTCCAGCATTCGCGGTGATATTCGCGCAACCCGGCTGGTGATCGATGAGGGATGCATCTTTGACGGGCGCGTGACCATGGCCGAGAAAGGTTCGTCGTACGAGCAGCGGCACTGACGTCCGGCCGGGGATCTTCATGTCCTCCGAACAAACGCCAGCCGGACAGGATGACCATGGGAAGAAGCAGCATTCGCAATTTGAATCGCTGCGGGAGTATACACCCTACCTGACGCTTGGATTCCAGCTTGCAGCAGCCGTGGTGGTGTTTTTTCTGATCGGCGTCTGGGCCGATAACCGGTGGGACACGTCGCCCTGGTTGAAACTCCTCGGCTTGTTCCTGGGTTCGATAGGCGGGTTTGTCAAATTCTTCCGTACCGTTGCCGATCTCGAACGCAAAAACAACCGCACAAAGGAAACGCCCCCGTCGTGAAAGCGGACTGGAAGTATGTGCTCATCGTGGCGGGAGGATATGCGGGAATCACGACTCTGATGATTGTCGTGATGTCCCGGCTGGCGACGCCGCACGAGGTCGAGAGCGCCGAAGCGGCGGCAGTGATGAGCCTCATGAATTTCCTTCTCGGGTTCTTTGCGATAGAATATTCGTATGAAAAATCGCATACGACGTTCCTGAAGGTTGTTTTGGGGGGAATGCTGATCCGCCTGCTGGCCATGACGGCAGCAGTTGTTGTTTTGGTCAAAGTGTACGAAATCGACGCCCTGGTGCTCATGCTGACCCTCCTGGGTTATTACGCGTTCAACCTGATTGCTGAAATTATTTTCCTGCAGAAGAAAGTATCACTGAAAAAACCCTCATGATGATCGAGAGCGCCGTAGCCGATACCCTGCGTCAGACCACTCCAGCGCTTTCCGATTCCCTGAAAGCTGTCCAGGCCGCGGAACACGGCGAAAAATTCGACTTCAACCACCTGCTGGAGCACTTATATGATTCGCGGGAGCTGGAGATTCCCTTCGGTCATGTGGAACTTCCTCATCTTCCGCCCGTGCACATTGGCGGCTTGACCATCGACCTCTCCATCACGAAGCATGTTTTTTTCCTTCTGCTTGCGGCTCTTCTTCTGATGATCGGCGCGGTGTATGCTTCCCGGAGCATTCGTCGCAGCCCCGTACCTTCCGGATTCGCCAACCTGATCGAGGTCTTTGTCGTGTTCATCCGTGACGAAGTGGTCCTTCCCACGATGGGTGCGGCAGGGGAAAAATACGTCCCTTTCATTCTGACGACCTTCCTGTACATCCTGATCATGAATCTCCTCGGTCTGATGCCTTTCGGTGCATCGGCGACGGGGAATATTTCGGTCACAGCCGGCCTGGCCTTTGTTGCATTCATCATGATTCAGGTCGCGGCGCTCCGGGCCCAGGGACTCAAGCATTATCTGGCCCATTTCACCGGAGGGGTTGCATGGTGGCTCTGGCCCATCATGATCCCGATCGAGGTTCTCGGCATCTTTACCAAGGCGTTTGCTCTTTGCATGAGGCTCTTTGCCAACATGAGCGGAGGGCACATTGTGATTCTTGCCCTTCTGGGCTTCATTTTCCTTGCGAAGTCTTTTCTCTTCGCGCCGATTCCGGTCATCTTTGTCGTTGCCATCAATCTGTTGGAGCTGCTGGTGGCGTTTATTCAGGCTTACGTCTTTGCCATGTTGACGGCGTTGTTCATGGGTTTGGGAATGCCCGCGGAAGAGCATGGGGAGCACAGCCACTGATTGTGAAACATACCACTGATTAAATCTCGAACCGTTTCTTTTTAGGAGGAAGAACACTCATGGATGCAAACTCATTCGCATATCTCGCAGCCGGTATCGGCTCGGGCATCGTCATACTCGGCGCGGCCTTTGGCATTGGAAAGCTCGCATCCGCGGCCATGGAGGCCAGCGGCCGTCAGCCTGAAGTTGCAGGAGCCGTCCGGACATCGATGATCATCGCTGCTGCGCTGATTGAAGGAGCGACATTTTTCGCTCTGGCAATCTGTATCTTGCTTGCCCTGAAGTAATCACAGGAACGAGGACTGATCATGTTCGATATCAATCCGGGACTCAGCATCTGGACGACGGTGGTGTTTGCCGTGCTCGTGGTTGTGCTCGGCAAGTTTGCCTGGAAGCCCCTCCTGACAACGCTCAAGGAGCGTGAACAGGGTATTCGTGATTCGCTCCAGCAGGCCGAGCGGGCACGAGCCGAAGCGGCAGAACTTCTGAAGCAGAACGAACGCAACATGGCGCGGGCGGACGAAGAATACCAGAAGGTGATTCGCGAGGCCAAGACTCTTGGCGAAAAGATGAAAGACGATATCGTGAATAAGGCCCGGGAACAGGCTCAGCACGAACTCAAGTCTGCCAAAGAGGAAATCCAGCGGGACATCGATGCTGCCAAGCAGCAGCTGCGCGCCGAGGTTGCGGATCTCGCGGTCAAGGCCGCAGGCATCATTCTCGATGAAACGCTGGACGCGTCCAAGCACAAGAAACTCGTGGACAGCGCCCTGAATCAATTGCCGAAGGACTAGATGGCCAATATCCGAATTGCTACCCGATACGCTCTTGCCCTGATGAGCGCCGCGGAAGAGCAGAAATTGGTGGACCGCGTGGTCGAAAACATGGAAACGCTCGACCGGCTGGTGCGGGAGTCGCGCGAGTTTCTGCTTTTTCTCAGGAATCCGGTCATCAACCGCGAGAAGAAAAAAGCGGTGCTGCAGGAGATTTTCACGAAGGCGTTCCACCCGCTGACCCTGGGATTCCTTGAACTCCTCGCGGAAAAAGGACGCGAGTGGATTCTTGAGGAAATCTGCACGCGCTTCTTTGCCCTCCGCGACGATCGTGCGGGGATCGTGAACGTGCATATCAATGCCGCAACGGACCTGACGAAGGAACAGCAAAAGAGCATTCAGCAGAGGTTTGAGGAAATCACGAAGAAGAACGTTCGTCTGGAGATTTCCGTCGCACGGGACCTGAAAGGCGGATTCCTCGCCCAGGTGGGCGATACGGTTTTCGACGGCAGCGTGAAACGGCAGCTGGAACTTCTTCGCAAACGGTTTGGCGAAGGCGTGGGCGTCAACTGATCAATGAACTTGTAGATATGAAGGAACCACCATGGCAGAAGTGAGACCAGACGAAGTATCCGCCATACTGCGGAAACAACTCTCCGGCTTCGAAAAAGAAGTCGATGTCTATGATGTCGGCACCGTGCTCCAGGTTGGAGACGGCATCGCACGCCTCTATGGCCTGTCGAAGGTCATGGCCGGAGAACTGATCGAATTTCCGGGGAACACGTTCGCGATGGCGCTGAATCT
>CAZRPU010000001.1:76440-222549 GCA_964602055.1 uncultured Ignavibacteriaceae bacterium | reverse complement strand
TGAGTCATTCAGCCAGCGCCGAGGACGCAGCATAAATTTTTTCGAACCCCGCCTCTTGCAATGCAACGCCGCCCGCCACAATGGTCGCACCGGTTGTGATGACGTCGTCGACCAAAAGGCATGTTCTTCCTCCATGAAGAGTCGATCCTGCAACGATCACAAACGCATCATGCATGTTCTGCTTCCTTTGCTCCTTGTCGAGCTTCGTCTGAGTCTGCGTATTTCGGGAGCGACGAAGGATGTCCGTTCGAACCGGTGTCCCTGTTACCTCTGAAATACCGCGAGCGATCGCCTCGGCCTGGTTGAATCCGCGTTCTCTCAGCTTCATGAGGTGGAGCGGAACAGGAATCAGACAATCCGGCTTGATGGAAGAATTCATAACGGCCTTTCCCAATTCGCGTCCCAGGAGAAGTCCCACGGAGACATAGCCGTCATACTTCAATGCGTGCACCAGAGCCTGAAATGCTCCCTCTTTTTCAAACAAAAACGAAGATACGAGCCCGGAAAGGACATTCGATTCAACCAGCCGGTCAAGAGTTTCACAGAACAGGGGATGTCCGGCAGTGAGTCTTGGGATGGACGCCCAGCACTTGCTGCAAAGATGGCGATCGTTCTCCTGAAGGAGAGTCCTGCACGAAACGCACGTCGGCGGGTAAACAAAATCGAGGATGGACTTCGCAAGTCCCCCGGGAACACCCCCCCATTTCATAGAACCACCTGAACAGTGACTGACGAATTTACGTCTTACTTCTTCCTTTTCCCCTCTTCCTTTCTCCCCTCCAGTTTCTCAATTTCATCCCTCAGTTCTGCTGCCCGTTCGAATTCGAGATCCTTGGCGGCGCGTTTCATCTCGATCCGGAGTTCCTCGAGCAAGTCCTGTTTTTGATCCTTGGTCAGATATTTTGCGACAGTGTCGGAAAGTATCGATGGCTTCTTTTCTTTGCGCGCATCGCGTTGTGCCCGGACATCGGCGACAGCCGTGGCCGCAAGGACTTCTTGGACACTCTTATAGATTGTTTCCGGGGTAATGCCATGGTCCACGTTGAATTGCATTTGTTTCTCCCTGCGCCGATTCGTCTCTTCAATCATCCTCTGCATCGACCCGGTCATGGTGTCGGCATAGAGAATAACCTTTCCGTTGACATTCCGCGCCGTCCGCCCCGCTGTTTGGATGAGCGAACGCTCCGAACGGAGAAACCCCTCCTTATCGGCATCAATGATTGCCACAAGAGAGACCTCGGGCAGGTCGAGGCCTTCGCGCAGGAGATTCACGCCGACGAGCACGTCGAACTCCCCAAGGCGCAGATCCCTGAGCGTTTCAACCCGTTCCAACGCATCGACCTCCGAGTGAATATAGCGCACCTTGATGCCGATGTCGAGCAAGTACTCCGTGAGGTCTTCTGCCATCCGTTTTGTCAGCGTCGTCACCAGCACTCTTTCCTTGCGTTTCGCCCTTTCACGGATCTCGTTGATGAGATCGTCGATCTGATTCTTGCTCTTGCGGATTTCAACTCCCGGGTCTACAAGTCCGGTGGGGCGGATCACCTGCTCCACAAAGACTCCCTTGCTCTTCTTCAGTTCATAATCTCCCGGCGTGGCGCTCACGAAGATGATTTGTTTCATCATCGACTCCCATTCCTCAAACTTCAAAGGCCTGTTGTCAAGAGCGGACGGAAGCCGGAACCCATACTCGACAAGCGTTTCCTTCCGCGAACGGTCTCCGTGATACATCCCTCCAATCTGAGGAACCGTCACATGGGACTCATCGATGATGGTGAGAAAATCCTCAGGAAAATAATCGAGAAGGCAATAGGCACGGGAGCCCGGAGGCCGGCCGGAGAGATGCCGTGCGTAGTTCTCGATCCCCTGGCAATAGCCGACTTCCCGGAGCATTTCGAGATCAAAACGGGTCCGCTGTTCGAGCCGCTGGGCTTCAAGAAGCTTGCCGAGGGACCGAAGTTCCGTAAGCCGTTCTTTCAGTTCCGCCTCGATTGATCCCATGGACCGTTCGATCGTTTCCCTCGACGTAACAAACTGTTTTGCCGGATAGATGACTTCGTATTCCGTTTCAGAAAGAACAGCCCCGTCGGTCTTGTTGATAAAAGAAATTTTTTCGATTTCATCTCCGAGGAATTCTACGCGGACAGCCTCTTCATTTTCCGATCCCGGAATGATTTCCACAACATCTCCGCGGACGCGAAACGAGCCACGCGTAAATTCATAATCATTCCTCACATAGAGAAGATCGAGAAGGCGCTTCAGCATGGAATTGCGGGAGACCGTCTCGCCCTTCTTGATCACAAGGGTTTGCCCAATCCACTCTTCGGGAGCCCCGATCCCATAAATGCAGCTGACGGAGGCTACGACAATGACGTTCGGATCTCCGCTGAGAAGAGCACTCGTCGCGCGCAGCCTGAGCCGGTCAATCTCATCGTTGATCGACGCATCCTTTGCAATATAGGTATCCGACGTAGGGACATAGGCTTCGGGCTGGTAATAATCGTAGTAGCTGATAAAAAACTCAACGCGGTTTTTCGGAAAAAATCCTTTGAATTCAGCATAGAGTTGCGCGGCCAGAGTCTTGTTATGCGACATTACCAGCACAGGTGTGTTCAAACCGGCAATGACGTTCGAGACGCTGAAGGTCTTTCCGCTCCCGGTCACTCCCAGGAGCGTTTGAAAGCGGTCGCCCCGTTTCAGTCCCTCGGAGAGTTCACGAATTGCCTCCGGCTGATCGCCGCTGGGCTTATATCCTGAGATGAGATGGTAGGGCAAGAGGGTTGATGGTTACGGGTTACGGGTTACGAGTTACGGGTTTCAGGTTTCAGGCTTCAAGTTTCAGGGTTCAGGCTTCAGGCTTCAAGTTTCAGAGTTCAGGCTTCAGGCTTCAAGTTTCAGGGTTCAGGTTAGGGGTTTCGGGTTCAGGGTTTGGTGCCGGGTGGCTTTGCCGGCGGGACGGGCATGCCCGGACGCGGCGGTTGAGGCTGTTGGGGCCGAGGCGGCTGAGGGGCTGCCGCGGGTTTCGCCGGCGGAGGCTGTGCCTGGGGCGGCTTCTGAACCGGTGGTGCCGGGGCTGCCGCGTGCTGTGGGACCGCGGGAGCCGGCTGGGGTGCTGGAGGAGAAGGGGGCTGAGCCTGTGCGGGGGCAGGCGGCTGATCCGCCGGTATTTCACTGCGGGCGATAAACAAGAAGGCGTCGGAAACAAATTCCGCGGCATTCGTCATGAACGAATCGGGAATTCCTTTCTTAAACTGATCAAACATGAACGGGTTTCCGCCGGCAGAAATGCTCGAATTCGGATTAATGACGATGGACCGCGTCGCACCGGAACATGTCATGTTGACCTTCGCTTTGACGTTCGGAAACAACGCGTCGATCACCGGCTCGACCACGACAGGAGTCTTCATGATTTTCATCGATCCTGCATCCTGGCATTCCACGTCGACGTTCTGCGTCTTCATGAAGTTGAGGGTCTCCAGGACCACTCTCTGGGTGATGGCTGCGACCTCCGTGGCAATTCCCCTCATCCTCTCCCTTTCATTCACGAACTTGCTCCACTCTTTGACAGCATTCATGAGCAGTGTTTTCGAAGCTTCGTTCATAACACCTCCGGCCATTGATGAAACCAATATACAAGATGCCGAGAATGGATTCAAGGACAAGAGCGGCGAGAAATCGTCGGAGCCCCTGTACGAGTTTCTTCTCTCGTTTCGGAATTCAGGAGCAATTTAAAAAAGTGAGTTGTTTCCATGGATCGGTTCTCATCGTTGCATTCAATCCATTCCTTTCGTACGTTCCCGTTCGTGAAAACCCTTCTTCTGACTATCGGACTTCTTCTCCAGAGCGGCTGTAACAGCATTGCAGACCAGGCTCCTCCGACGGAAGAAGAAAAACAGCTCCTGCGCGCATACTCTTCTCTGGCGGTTTTCCACGACTCGTTTCCTCCAACGACAAACAGGGACAGCATCGCCCTTTACCAATCCGTTGTGGACTCCATTCTCGATTCATATAACCTTTCCCAGGAGGAATTTCGGAGAGAATTTGAGCAGCTCTTGAATTCACCCGAGCGCTTTCAACCCCTCTTTCAGGAGCTTTCTTCAGAAATTCAACAAGCGTTACGAAAGCGTTGAGTTTGCTTCCCTGCTGCCGCCACCGACACCACGAAAGACAAAGAGATGGAATGGATTACTGATCCGCAAATTTGGATAGCCCTCCTCACCCTGACAACCCTCGAAGTGGTCCTGGGGATCGACAACATCATCTTCATTTCCATTCTGGCGGGAAAACTTCCGGCCGCCCAGCAGGAGCGTGCACGGCGCGTAGGTCTTGCCCTCGCCATGTTCATGCGCATAGGACTATTGTTCTCCATCACCCTGATCATGCGGCTCATTGAGCCCTGGTTTACCCTCTTTGGTCAGGAAATCTCCGGCAGGGACGTCATCCTGATCTCCGGCGGCCTGTTCCTCCTGGCGAAAGCAACCGTGGAAATCCACGGCAGCCTCGAAGGAGAGGCTCACGAAACAACCGTCAAGAAAGTTCCTTCCTTTGCGGGGGCGATTGTGCAGATCCTTCTCCTCGACATCGTGTTTTCCCTTGACTCCGTTATTACCGCGGTCGGTATGACCAACTTGCTTGGAGTCATGATCGCCGCTGTTGTCATTGCCGTGCTGGTGATGCTGATTTTCGTTCAACCTGTCAGCGCTTTTGTGCAACAGCATCCGACGGTGAAAATGCTTGCACTGAGCTTTCTCTTGTTAATCGGTGTGTCTCTTATTGCCGAAGGATTTGACCAGCATATTTCCAAGGGGTATATCTATTTTGCCATGGGTTTTTCGGTTTTCGTCGAAATGCTGAATCTTCGGCTGCGCAGGAAATCCGGATCTCCGATCCAGCTGCGATCACCGTCGATTCCGTGAGCACTCTGGCCCGTCCAGCCGGTTGATTCTGTCTCTTGCGGCTACAGAAGATTTGTGCACCGGCTGCTTGAACCTTGCAGCCTATAGTCTTATCTTGGCTTTCCAGTCACCCACCCCATGTTTTCCCATTCAGGAGAATTCCCCATGATGCGATCTATTTCCTTCCGCCTGTTCTTTCTTTCGCTGGTCTTTGTACTTCAGGCACTGGCCCAGCAGCCGCCGCTGATCGATCGCGAGATTTTCTTTGGCGATCCGGAAATCTCCGGAGCGAAGATTTCGCCGGACGGGAAGTACATTACCTTTGTCAAACCGTACAACAATGTCCGAAATATCTGGATCAAGGAACGCTCCACAGGCTTTGACCAGGCCCGCCCCCTGACCGCCGATTCCACCAGGCCGGTCACTCAGTATTTCTGGTCCAACGACTCCCGCTATGTCCTCTTCGCCCAGGACAAAGGAGGCGATGAGAACTACCGGGTGTATGCAATCGATCCCTCCATCCCCGGATCACCTGTCCCTCCTGCCCGCGACCTCACACCGCTGGAAAAGGTCAGAGCCATCATCATCGATGTCCCGGAAAAAAGTCCGGGCGAAATCATCGTTGGTTTAAATGACAGGAATCCGCAGTTCCACGACGTGTATCGGGTGAATGTTACCACAGGTGAGAGGACCCTCATCCGAAAGAACGATGACAATATCGCGGGATGGGCCACGGATCTTCAAGGGAATCTCAGGCTCGGGACGAGGGTAACTCCCGACGGTGGTACCGAAATCCTCACCCTTGACGGCACAACACCGGCCGCAGTCTACTCCGTCTCTTCCGTCGAGTCGGCCTATCCCCTTCGTTTCCTTCCCGACGGCAACAGGTTCTATCTGGTCACCAACAAGGGGAAGGGCCTTGACAAGACCGAGATGCAGCTCTTCGACCTGAAGACCAAGAAAACCTCAACGATTGAAAAGGATCCGAAGAATGAAGTGGATTTCGGCGGAGCGATATTTTCTGATATCACCGACGAATTGCTCGCGACCTACTATGCCGGGGACAGGGTGAGGTTTTATCCCCGGGAAAAGAAATTCTCCCGCGACTATGATGCTTTGAAAAAGTCCATTCCCGAAGGAGAAGTCAGTCTCATCTCTTTCACCAAGGATGAGAATACTTGGCTTGTTGCGGTCTCCCGCGATGTCGATCCCGGTTCCGTCTACATTTTCGATCGCACCACAGGAACTGCGGAGCTCCTGTACCGTTCCAGACCAAATCTGCCGAGCGAGCATCTTGCACCGATGAAGCCCGTGCGCTATAAGGCCCGCGACGGCATGACCATTCCCGGGTATCTCACTCTTCCCCGGGGCGTGCCTTCGAAAAACCTTCCGACCGTCATGCTCATTCACGGCGGTCCGTGGGGCCGCGACATGTGGGGTTACAACGGGCTGGCGCAATTCCTTGCCAACCGCGGATACGCCGTCTTCCAGCCGAACTTCCGCGGATCAGCCGGGTTCGGAAAGAAATTTCTGAACTCAGGCAACAAGCAATGGGGAACAGGATCGATGCAGCACGACATCACAGACGCGGTGCGCTATCTTGTCAAGGAAGGCATTGCTGATGAGAAGCGCGTGGCCATTTGCGGAGGGTCCTACGGAGGATATGCCACGCTGGCCGGCCTCGCCTTCACACCGGACCTGTACGCTGCCGGGTTTGATATCGTTGGGCCTTCGAACATCATCACTCTTCTCAAATCCATTCCCCCTTACTGGGCGCCCATTAAGAAAATGTTTGCCGTCAGGGTCGGCGACCTCGAAGACCCCAAAGACGTTGCAATGCTTGAACAACAATCGCCTCTCAATGCAGCAACCAGCATCACCGCTCCACTCTTCGTTGTACAGGGAGCGAACGACCCGCGCGTCAACAAGGCGGAATCCGACCAGATCGTGGTCGCGCTCCGCGATCTCGGTCGCAAGATAGAATACATGGTTGCTCCTGACGAAGGACATGGATTCGCAGGGAAGGAGAATCGACTTGCCATGTATACGGCGATGGAGCGTTTTTTCGCCAAGCACCTTGCGGGACGCGTTCAGGAATCGGTTACTCCCGATGTCCAGAAAAAACTGGATGCCATCATGGTGGATGTTGGCACGGTCTCTCTGCCGAAAAGAGAAAAGACAGGGACAAGTTCCCCCGTCATGTCGAAGTTTGACGGATCCAGGATACAACCGTTCTCTGCGGCCTTTTCCACAAAGGTGGCCGTCATGGGACAGGAATTCAACCTCTCCAGCACGCGCACCGTCGCCATGTCTCTTTTGAACGGTCAGCCTGTTTGGAGGATCGTGGAATCGGCTTCAGGCCCCATGGGCTCCATCGCAGACACAACGGATCTTGACGCGAAGACCCTGCTTCCCATGAGGCGATCTGCATCTCAGGGCGGGGGCACGCTCAGTCTTGTGTTTACCGCGGAAAGCGTCAAGGGAACCCTCGCTGGAGGAGGAATGGAAATGCCGGTCAATATCAAGCTCGATAAGCCCGTCCTGACCGACGGGGCGGGTTCCGAACTGGCGATCAGCACTCTTCCGCTTGCTGAAGGCTACAGCGGAACGCTCTTTGCCGTTGATATTATGAAGGGAAGCAGCAAGGAGATGACCTTGAAGGTAGCCGGAGTGGAGAAAGTCACTGTGGCGGGAGGGACCTTCGATGCATACAAGGTGGAGGTAAGTTCCGTCGACGGCAGCGGAACAGGCGTGACCATGTGGTTCAACAAGGATAACCGTCAAACGGTGCGGGTGGAGACCAAACTTCCGGCGCAGATGGGCGGCGGATCATCCGTCATGGAGCTCGTGAAATAGACGGTTGACGAAGAGCTTCCAAGGTGCATTCGCTCCGGCGGGTGCACCTTTTTTTTGCGGGATTATGCTTCCTCGGCGTAATAGGACTTGAGCTGTTTTCCCAGATACGCCACGACCAGAGTGATGACGCCGAGGTCGTCAAGATAGCCCACGAACGGGGCCACATCAGGAATGGAATCGACGGGGATGATGAAGTAGAGCAAAGCGCCGACAGCAAGGGCTTTCTTTGCCCAATGGACATCCGGGTCGGTCATGAACCGAAAGAGGGCAAGGATATCGGCAACAAGCCTGAGGCGGCTGTTGATTTTCGCGAGTTTTTGGGGAAGCTGTTCGGTAACGAGGGCGGCCTTCTCCTCGAACTCCTTTTCATCCTTGACGGACAACGCATCGTCCAGAGATTTGTCCGATCCGTTCTTTTTCAATCATCCACCTTCACATCGAATTGAACGATTTCATAGGCCACACGAGTGTCCAGAGCTGCAAAAACAATTCCCAGAAAAACCGATATCATACCGGCCAGAAAAATGAGAATCACAGGTACGTCCAGGGTGATCCGGTCGAAGAAAAAGTCCATACCGATCAGGATGGACGTGACAACAAACAGCCCCGCCGCCACGATATAGGACATGAGGGAATTCCGGACCTGTTCCGCCCGATTCAAGAGCCTTGCCAGCTGGCGGGCGATACTTTCCACACGCTGGGTTTCCTCGAAGTTCAACGATTCCCCCGCCGCCTTTGCTCGCAGTTTGCGCTTCTCTTCGTTGAGGGCGCGGATTCTTCCCAAGACGGTTGAGAACTTTGCATGGACGCCCAGCATCAAGAGACCGCACCCGCTGATCATCACCGCAGGGGCCAGCATCAATTGAATAGCCTCAATCACAGAAATGGCTGGGGGCATTTTCTTCCTCAAGGTTTGACGACTGTGCCGATCACGCGGGGCGATTCTTTTTTCTTCCTCAGTGCTTCCAGAACGCTTTCCGCTTCGCTTTTCGCGACGATCAGAATCAATCCCACGCCAAGGTTGAAAGTCCGTCGCATCTCCTCTTCGGGGACAGAGCCGGCCGATTGAATCAGCCGGAAAATCGCCGGGCGATCCCAAGCGGACCAGTCGATGCGGATCGAGAGCCCCTTGGGAATGACGCGCATGGTATTGCCCTGAATTCCACCCCCCGTAATGTGGGCCATTCCTTTGATCTTGAACTTCGAGAGGATGGGGTACACGCTTTTATAGTACGAGCGGTGTATCCACATCAGTGCATCGCCTAGGGTTGTTCCGAGATCGTCAAAGTATTCATTGATCGAATATTTTTCGAGAAGCACGCTTCGGGCGAGAGAATAGCCGTTGGTATGAAGACCGGTGGAGGGAAGTCCGATCAACACATCTCCCTGCTTGACTGTCTTCCCGTTGACAATCTTCTTGGCATCCACGACCCCTACAATCGTCCCCGCGAGGTCATATTCTTCTCCATCATACATGCCCGGCATTTCGGCAGTCTCCCCGCCCACCAGGGAGCAGTTGTTTTCCTTGCACGCCTTGACAAAACCCGAGATAAGCTTTTCCCCCACCTCGGTGGAAAGCTTGCCTGTCGCAAAGTAATCGAGGAAATACAGGGGCTTTGCACCGCAGACGAGGATATCATTGACACAGTGATTGACGAGATCCTGACCGACGGTGTGATGGCGGCCCATGGCAAAGGCAACCTTCAGTTTCGTTCCTACGCCGTCCATGCTGCTGACGAGAACCGGATTCCGGATCCCCGGAAAATGCGCCCGATAGAACGAACCGAACATCCCGATGTCGGTCAGAACGTTTTTCGTGAACGTGGAGCGGACGCCCGGTTTGATCCGGCGGACCAGTTCTTCTCCGGCATCAATATCCACTCCTGCTTCCTTGTACGATGGCATTGCTTCTCTTGTTGTGTTCCTCAAAAGATACTCGTTTTTCATCCTTGGAACAACCCAAACTTGCCCGGGCGTTTTCCTCCGCGTTCCTCGGCGCGCCATTCCTGAGCCCAACACTCGAACAGATTCCTTGCGACTCTCTGATGCCTTCTTTATATTATCCATGTTCTCATCATTCCCCCATTAACCCCATGGCGACCGTTACTCTTCAAGGATCGGCTGCACCGATCACCATTCCGAAAATCATTTGTGTCGGCCGCAACTATGCCGAGCACGCCAAGGAGATGAAGGCCGAAATTCCCGCATCACCGGTCCTCTTCCTTAAGCCGCCGAGCGCCGTCGTGCACAATCACGGCCATGTCACCATACCTTCCATTTCCAGGGACCTTCATCATGAGGTGGAGATGACCGTTCTGATCGGGACAGGAGGAAAATCTATCAGCCGAGAGAAAGCGATGGAACACATTGCAGGATATGGTGTTGGATTGGATATGACGCTCCGGGATGTCCAAAGTGAAGCGAAGAAAAAGGGTCTTCCCTGGACCGTCGCCAAAGGATTCGACACATCGGCGCCGCTTTCCGAGTTTGTTCCATCGGCATCCGTTTCCGATCCCCATCGGCTTCAGGTTGAACTCAGCGTCAACGGCACGGTTCGACAGAAGGGGTCGACGAGTGATTTCATCTTTACGCTTGACCAACTCATATCCACCATTTCTCACATCTTCACGCTCGAGCCCGGCGATGTCATCTTTACGGGAACTCCGGAGGGTGTCGCTCAGACGGTTGGGGGCGACACGCTTCTTGCGCGCCTGTTGGATCCTTCGGGAAAACCGCTGGCAAGCGTGATGGCCCACGTGCAGGAGGCATGAACAAGGTTGCCCATTTCCTGAGCAACTACCGGAACGCAATCTTTGCCTGGATTGTGATCGCCGGACTGTTGTTTCTTGGAATAGAGGTTGGGGTTGACAAGACGGTTATCGGGTTTGCCGTGCTCATTGTCGGCCTCGCGGGTGAAGCCTTCGCAGCCCTGGGGGCCTGGATTGCCCTTGTACCCATTGTAGGACCGCTCGTCGTGAAGGTCCTTGCCCTGCCGTTCTTCTGGCTTCTCAATGGCATTGGCTATCTCGCTTCGATCATTGCCATCAAGAAAGGCTATGGAAAGGACGTCGTCAATTATCGCGTGCTTACCATCACTCTTCTAATCGGGGTCACCATCGGGTACATCCTCGGGAAGCTCATTTAGTTCGGATTCCTTTGCATCTTTCTGGCGTGATGGGTATCTTCCTGTTGTTCATTCACCATTCTGTGTTGATCGTCGTATTCCTCCCGGAGTCTGTATGGGTAAGATCGTCGCTGTGGCAATTCCCAAAGGCGGTGTCGGCAAAACGACCACCGCGGTGAACCTCGCTGCCTGTCTGGCTGTCTTCGAGAAGAGAACTCTCCTGATCGACACTGATCCGTTTGGCGCGTGCAGCCTCTCTCTGGGATTTACCAAGGAAAAAATCGTCGGCGGCCTTTTTGAAGTCTTCAATTTCACCCATTCGATGTCTCAGGTCATTCACAGGACGGAAATCGCTTTTCTCGATTTCATTCCATCGAACGTCCACACCGCTCAAATGGAAGAGCGGTACATGAAACTGGCGGAAAACCGGACGATCCTCAAGAATTCTCTCCGCAGTATTGTGCCTCATTACGATTACATTATCCTCGATTGCCCCCCGTTCCTCCGAGGATTGACGACGAACGCATTGACCTGCGCCGATTCGACCCTTATCCCGCTCAAATCGGGACATTTCTCTCTTGATGCCATCGACAAGCTCGTTAAGTACATCGATTGGATCCGCGAAGTAGCCAACCGCGGCCTTGCGCTGGAGGGAATTGTGCAAACGATGTATGAGCCGAATACCAAGGTCACCGATATCACCGAGCGCGAGCTCCAGTTGCATTTCCGCAAGCATATGCTCAAAACGGTGATTCCCAAGAACACGCAGCTTGTCGAAGCTTCATTCTACGGAAAACCGGCGATCCTCTTCAATGCGAATTCCAAAGGGACGCTGGCATATCTTGCTCTCGCCAAGGAGATTATTGAACAGAATGCGGCAGCGGCACAGGAAATCCCTGTTACCCAGAGTCAAACAGGATAAGCGGGAGTAATGAGAAGAACCACTCACGTTCTTATCATTGGCGGTCTCCTGATCCTTTCGTATTTCTCTCTCTCCCCATCCCTTTCTCCTCTTTCGAGCTTCGATCCCCGGGGCGCTCTCCCCACATGGATTGATGATGTCTATCTGCAGTTCGACTCGCTGCGTACCGATCTCTCCGATTACCGGTGGCCTACCGATGCCGGCCGGAAAATGAGTTCGGGATTCGCATCGTTCCGCACCATGCATTTTCACGCGGGGATCGATCTTTCCACGAACGGCCGCACCGGTTACCGGGTCTTTGCGTCACGAGGCGGATTTGTTTCGAGAATCTTCGTTTCTCCGTACGGATATGGAAAAATGCTTCATGTCCGTCATCCTGACGGGTTTACAACCGTGTACGCGCACCTTCAGCGATTTAATGCAGAGATTGATTCATTCGTTCGGGAAGAGCAATACCGGAAGGAGACGTACAGCCTCGACCTCACATTCGAAGAAGAGACGTTCCCTGTTGCCCAAGGAGCAACCATTGCGTACACGGGAGATACAGGCGTCGGGCCCGCGCATTTTCATTTTGAGATCCGCGATGAACACATGAACCCGGTCAATCCTCTGCTTGCACCGGAGTTCGCCGAAGCTGTCGCTGACAACCGCTTTCCGGAATTCCAGCAGGCGAGCTTCTCCCCTCTCGACCATGCCGCCCGTGTCGAAGGAAAAGCAGAAACGGCGGTTCTTGCTGTCCGAAACCCGCGCCGCAACGTTTTTACATTCCCGCGCATGATACACCTCACGGGCGCAATCGGGATCAGCATCAAAGGGTCGGACCAGACGAATGCAACGTGGCAGAGGACCAACGTGTATCGGTACGAACTCTTTCTCGACAGCACGTTGCTCTTTACATCCACCATGGACCGGTTTTCGGCAAAAGAGACGGAGCAGATCGCCCTGCATTATGACTGGACTTTGCTGAAAGCGGGCGACGGCAGATACCAGAAACTGTTTCTGGAACCGGGAAACCAGCTTCCCCTCTATTCACGCCTGCCGGAGCGCAGCGGCGTCCTCGTGACATCGGATTTTCCCCCCGGAGAGCACGAGATCCGGATTCTTGCAACCGATATCGCCGGCAACACATCAGAACTCTCAGGCAGAGTGTTTTTTGACGATCCGCCGGCCATTGATGTCACCATGGTGGAGCAGAAGTTCGTCCTCACCTCTCCATCCACATCCCCCCTTCGCTCTATTTCCGTTGCATCGAAGACGCCGGGTAGCGGCCGATGGAGAACCACCACCTACGATCCATCGACCCTGGCATCTGCAGGCGATGGTTACGTCCTCCCCGTTGATCCCGAGAGTCCGCGGCTCTTCAAGATTCTTGCCCGTGACGACAGGGGCTCTCAATCGTATCCCGTATTTTTTGCTCCGCGGGATTCCCGATCGAGCAATACGTCTCTGAAGATCACCAAGGAATTTATCAGGGATTTCGTCGTAGTCACGGTTTCTTCCCATCTCCCCTTCACCCTGCGTCCCTCGGTATGGCTTGTCGATGGAGAGCAAAGGAACCTCCTCGATCTTCATGCCTCGGACGAGCGGACGTATTTTGGGACCTTTCCGCTGAAGGGAATCAAGGGAGGGGCCGTGCGTATCGAAGCCGGCAGTATGGTCAACGGAACTGCTGTGGAGGGATTCGACGAATTCTCCATTTTCCCCATCACGCCGGAGGAAGGGGGCAGCATTGTCGCGGGAGAGGGAGAGTTCATGCTTGACTTCAAAGCTCACGGGGTATATCAGCCGCTCTATTGCAGGGTTGAAAAGACGGATGATGGCTATTCTGTCTTTCCCAAAGACGTGCTCTTGAATCTGGGTGCAACCGTTTATTATCGCCCTCCTCAACCGGCCGATGTTTCCCGGATCGGGCTTTATTACGCGGACGCCGAAGGATACGGGCTCCTTTCGACTACAATGGATGAGGGAATGCTGAAGGGAAAAATCAGGAACCTCCTCGGCGATTTCGCCGTCCGGGCAGATTCCCTCCCGCCGGTGATTTCAAACATCAGTGTGCGCGTCTCCGGCAGACGCCTTCGCTTTACGGCAAGGATGAGGGATGCTGGATCGGGAATTTCGGCAAGCCGCATTCGCGTGACGCTGAACGACCAGCTTCTCATTGCCGAATATGACCCCTATGCCCACCTCGTGAAGTTTGACGAAGAATATCCCTTATCCGGGGGAACACATGTTCTGCGCGTGGAAGCTGGTGACCGGATGGGGAACCACTCATCTCAAAGCAAGACATTCCGTCTGAACCGCTGACGTCATCTCGTTGCCTTCACGCATTTTCCTTTTTTCCCCTTTTTTGATATTATTCCTCATCCCGGACCATTCTTCATCAGGGAATTCTCATGGCCAAAAAAGACAAGCGTATCGACGCGTACATAGCGAAGTCCGCCGCGTTCGCCCGACCTATTCTCACGCATCTCCGCTCCCTTGTCCATGAAGCATGTCCCGACGTCGAAGAAACCATGAAATGGAGTTTTCCGCATTTTGATTATCACGGAGTCATGTGCAGCATGGCTGCGTTCAAGTCCCATTGCGTTTTCGGATTTTGGAAAGCACCGCTCATGGAAGATCCTCACCATGTGATGAATGAAACAGGGAAAGGCGGCGCCATGGGACATTTTGGACGGATCACAAGCCTGGCTGACCTTCCCGGGAAGAGCATTCTTCTTTCCTACATCAAGGAAGCGGCAAGATTGAATGAAGAGAATGTGAAGCTCGAAAAGAAACCGAGACGTCCTCAGAAAGCTCCGCGCATACCCGACTCTTTTCAGAAATCTCTCAGGGAAAACAAGAAAGCGCTCGACGTGTTTGCCAGGTTCAGCCCGAGTCAGCAGCGTGAATACATTGAATGGATCACGGAGGCCAAAGGAGAGGAAACTCGTGCCCGACGCATGAGTACGGCCGTTGCATGGATAGCAGAGGGCAAACAGCGCAACTGGAAGTACATGAAGAAATGATTCGGCAGAGCATCGGCCGGCCGTTGCATTCCTTCCCTCTTTTTGCTTAATTCCGAGTGTTGGGTTTCATCGCGGGTAGCCTTTGGCTACCTTTTTCTTTCAATTTCTGCCCTTTCTCTCTCATGGCTTTGCAGGAACTCTCAAAGACGTACAACCCGAAGGATGTCGAAGACCGGTGGTATGCCGAGTGGGAGGCGAAAAAACTTTTTCGCGCTTCCATCAACGGGAAGAAGACTCCGTATACGATCGTTATTCCACCGCCGAACATCACCGGAATTCTCACCATGGGGCATGTCCTCAATAACACCCTGCAGGACACCTTCATCCGTTGGAAAAGAATGCAGGGATTTGAAGCGTGTTGGATTCCGGGAACAGATCACGCAGGCATAGGGACGCAGAACGTCGTCGAGCGGGCGCTGGTGAAGGAGGGAACGGACCGCCACACTCTGGGGCGGGAGAAGTTCATAGAACGAGTCTGGCAGTGGAAGGCCCTCTATGGAGGCACCATTATCACCCAGCTGCGAAAGCTCGGCGTTTCCTGCGACTGGGATCGGGAAAGATTTACAATGGACGACGGCCTGTCGGAGGCCGTTCAAGAGGTGTTTGTTCGTCTCTTCGACAGCGGACTGGTTTATCGGGGTAAATATATCGTCAACTGGTGTCCGTTTCACCGGACGGCGATCAGCGACGATGAAGTGGAGTATGCGGAAGCGAACGGGAAGCTCTGGCATATCCGTTATCAGATCGACGGCACAAAAGACTACGCTGTCGTCGCAACAACCCGGCCTGAAACCATGCTGGGGGATACGGCAATCGCAGTGCACCCGCAGGACGATCGGTACAAGAAACTCGTCGGGCGTTTTGCGGTGGTTCCCATCGTGGGGAGAAGAATTCCCATCATAGCCGATGACTATGTCGACGCCGCCTTCGGCACGGGGATGATCAAGGTAACCCCTGCTCACGATCCCAACGATTATCTCACGGGACAACGACACCGTCTCGAGTTGATAAACGTGATGGACGAGACTGGACGTTTAAACGAAGCAGTGCCGAAGCAGTATGAAGGCCTGGATCGCTTTGAAGCGCGCAAGAGAATCGTGAAAGACCTCGAGGAGCAGGGCTTTCTCGTCAAGACGGAAGACCACGTGCACAACATCGGCCGCTGCTATCGGTGCAACACGATCATCGAGCCCTACCTCTCCGATCAATGGTTCGTCAAGATGAAGCCGCTCGGCAAACCGGCTCTCAGGGTTGTTCGGGACAGGAAGATCCGGTTTCACCCCGACCGTTGGACCAAGGTCTACGATCACTGGATGACGAACATCCGGGATTGGTGCATTTCGCGCCAACTCTGGTGGGGGCACAGAATTCCCGTGTACTATGCTCCCGACGGAACCTACACCGCTGCCCGCAATGAGAACGAAGCCCGGACTAAATTGGGATTGCCTGCCACCACACCTTTGCGGCAAGATGAAGATGTGCTGGACACATGGTTCTCTTCCTGGCTCTGGCCCTTTTCCACGCTGGGATGGCCCAAGGACACGAAAGATCTCCGCTACTTCAACCCCACCGATACGCTCGTCACCGGGCCCGACATCATTTTCTTCTGGGTAGCACGCATGATCATGGCGAACATGGAGTTCATGAAGGGAATGCCGGGGATGGACGGAAGGCCGCGCCAGAAGGATGAAGATCTGATTCCTTTTCGCGACGTGTATTTCACAAGCATCATCCGCGATGCCCAGGGCCGCAAGATGAGCAAGTCTTTGGGGAACTCGCCCGATCCGTTGGATGTGATTGGCGAGTACGGCGCCGACGCCCTTCGATTCACCATCGCTTATCTGTCCCCGCTCGGGCAGGATGTCCTGTTCTCGGTCGAGAAATGCGAACTGGGAAGGAATTTCGCCAACAAGATCTGGAATGCAGGGAGATTCCTGCTTCTCAACAAGAACGAAATCGTCGGGGCTGACGACGCCGGCCTCTCCGCTCTCCCGGACGGCGATCTTGACCTCGCAGATCGCTGGATCCTGTCAAGACTCAACAACACGATACGCGATGTTCACCGTTCTCTGGAGGACTTCCAGGTCAACGATACCAGCAGACTGCTCTACGGGTTCATTTGGCATGATTTCTGCGATTGGTATGTCGAGCTCGTGAAGACGCGGTTCTACGGAGATGAGGCCTCCGACGTGAAGAGGAAAGTCGTTCGGCGGGCGCTCTGGGTTTTCGACCAGGCCCTTCGCCTGTTGCACCCGATCATGCCGTTTGTGACTGAAGAACTCTGGCAACACCTCACTGACCGAAAGGGAGAGCATTTGCTCCGGGCGTCGTTCCCTTCCGAAGATTCTTCGTGGATCGACCCCGAAACAGAGCATTCGATGGCCTTCATCCAGAATGTCATCAATGCGGTCAGGAATATCCGGGGGGAGAACAATATTCCTCCATCCAAGGAAATTACTTTGGCGGCTATCGTGCCAAAAGAGGAACAAAAGAAGGTGCTTCGCTCGTACGATTCGTATATTCACAAACTCTGCAGAGTCAGCGCAGTAGCCGAGATCAGCAGGAGCGAGAAACCCAAGCTTGCTTCCAGCGCAGTTGTTGACGGCGTGGAGTTGTTTGTTCCGCTGGAGGGCCTCATTGATCTCGACGCGGAGCGGAAGCGCCTTGAAAAAGAAATCCAGAGGATCGGGCAGGTCCTTGATGGTATCACAAAGAAACTGGGCAATCCGCAGTTCACGGAACGAGCACCGAAAGATGTTGTCGCAAAAGAGAGGGAAAAAGAAGAGTCGTTTAAGAATACTCTGCAAAAACTGAAGAATAACCTGGCACAACTGTAGCGAAGAGCTTTCCCCTGAGTGTCGTTACCTTCCCGTCCTCCGGCCCCTTTTCAGTTCCTCCACTTGATTGAACATCCCATGGAAGGGAACTGCTTTCCGTCGATTTCTTCCCCTTTTGCCAGGCGGTTAATTGCTTCGCGCAGCTCGTGCCTCTTGACTTTGGCGGCATCCTGCCAGTTGTCGTCGACACGACCGTGGTAGACAAGTCTCTTGTCACCGTCAAAGAGATAGATATCGGGGGTGCACTGGGCCTTATAGGCGCGGGCAACGTTCTGTGATTCGTCGATCAAGTACGGAAAATTGATGTTCCACTCAACAATTTTTTCCTTCATGATGCCGGGCGCATCATCGGGATAATCCGGATGGATGTTCGGATTGATGCCCACCGTATGAATCCCCAGTTTCCTTGCGTGTTCCGCCAGTTCGATTGTTCGCGGCCAGACGGCCCTGGCATAGGGACAATGGTTGCACGTAAAGATGACGAGCAGCCCCCGAGATCCTACGAGATCGTTGCTGCTATGCATTGTCCCGGAGGGATCGGGAAGTTGGAATGATGGAAGGGTTGTTCCCAGAGGAATTTCGATGGATTCGACGGCCATTTTGGCATCCTTTCTTCGATTTCTTGCGACACTCAATGAAGATCAGTAGATTGGCTTGACCCTCAGTCGTTAATGTACGAAAACATTTTTCCTCATTCCTTCAAGGAGGATCATGTTCACCACGTCCACGATGCGCATTCGTCCCAACTTTTCGGAAAACACCCTCCTCAAAATGCTGGGACTCTTCTATGCCGTCGTTTGGATTGTCACGGCCATCAACCCTGTCTATCCCGCTGATTGGCTTCTCGAAAACATTCTTGTCGTCATGTTTGTGGCAGGACTTGTCTGGACATACCGATTTTTTCCCCTTTCCGACCTTTCCTACGTATTGACGACCATCTTCATGACGCTGCATGCAATCGGCGCCCACTATACTTATGCCGAAACGCCCATCGGTTTCTGGATGCAGGATTGGTTTGGATTTCAAAGAAACCATTTCGATCGCGTGGTTCATTTTTCGTTCGGACTGCTTATGGCCTATCCCATCCGGGAAGTTTTTCTCAGGGTAGCTCACACGCGAGGATTCTTCGCGTATTACCTTCCCTTTGACGTAACTCTGGCGTTCAGCGGCGGTTATGAGATTATCGAAATGGTCGTTGCGCTGTTGGTGAGTCCCGGCGCCGGCGATGCGTATCTCGGGACGCAGGGTGATGTTTGGGATGCACAGAAAGACATGGGTCTCGCGGCACTCGGGGCCGTGGTATGCATGGTCGTCACTGCCGCCATCCGCAGCATGCGAAAAAAATCGCACACTCCCGATTACGCAATCGAGACATGAACCAACAAAGCAAACAGATTGCCCATCTGGATCTTGATTGCTTCTATGTTTCAGTCGAGCGTATTGCCAACCCTTCCCTTATCGGGAAACCGGTGGTCGTCGGAGGAACACCGTCCGGACGGGGCGTCGTCACATCCGCTTCATACGAAGCACGCGCATTTGGGGTACGCTCGGCAATGCCGGCAGGACAAGCGTTAAGGCTGTGTCCCCAGCTGATCATGGTTCGAGGAAACTTCGAACAGTATGCCGACTATTCCGACCGGCTCCACCGGTGGCTTTCGGATTTTACCCCTTTGGTCGAACGCGCATCCATCGATGAAATGTATCTCGACTTCACGGGCACAGAAGCGCTCTATCATCACGACCTCCCCGGGCTGATTCGAAAACTTCAAAAGCTCGTTGCGGAGGAATTTCATCTGCCGTGCACAATTTCCCTTGCATCCAGCAAAACAATTGCAAAGATTGCCACCGACCAGGTCAAACCGAACGGCATTGCAGTCGTTCCCCACGGAGATGAGAAGAAGTATCTTGCTCCGCTTCCTCTGGGCGTCATACCCGGTGTGGGAAAGAAGACCGAGGCAATTCTCCAGCGCAGGGGATTCCGGACGATTGCGGATATGCAGGGCCTTCCTGTCCAGGACTTCACAAGAATTCTTGGGAAGCACGGCTCGTGGCTCTTTCGGGTCGTGAATGGCGGCGGGAGTGAAACCGTCGTCAAGCACTCTGTGCGCAAAAGCATCGGGAAAGAAGAGACCTTCGCACGAGACATCGGCGAGAGACCGGAACTGGAAAAAATCCTTTTCTCTCTTGTTGAAAACGTTTGTGCCCGTCTCCGAGGCAAGCGATGGAAAACAAGGACGGTAACGGTAAAGATCCGTTACGCGGATTTTAAGACTATCACACGAGCCAATACGATCCGGCCCACGAATGATGATCCCGTCATCTTCAGCACTGTTCGAAGGCTTCTTGCGGACGGGTACACCAGGAAACTTCCCCTTCGCCTGTTGGGCGTGCAGCTCTCGCATTTTATCGGGGAAGAGGATCCGGAACCGGAGCTTTTCCCGCTGGACGATCGCCGCGCCAACGTTTTGGAGGCCGTCGAACACATTCGCGGAAAATTCGGGACGGGAAGCATCCATATAGGAGGCGTTCCCTCGAGGCATAACCGGCATGACTAGATTCCGGAAAGATGCCCGGCTCGTCCACAGCACATCTTATTGTTGAAGGAGCATTATGATTCGAAAATTCTTCCAGGAGCATCAATTCAGGGATAAGTACGGTTTTCGTTGGCGCGGCGGAGACGTCTCTCGCCTTGAATCGCTGACGGATGCCGTCTTTGCTTTCTCTGTGACCCTCCTCATCGTCTCTCTCGAGGTTCCCAGGACTTTTGCCGACCTCGTGAACACCATGAAGGGGTTTCCCGCATTTGCCGTGAGCTTTGCCATTCTTCTCTGGATATGGCATGTTCACTACGGATACTTCCGCCGCTATGGCATTGAAGATGCATTCACCAAAACCGTCAATGGCTTCCTCTTGTTTGTGGTCCTGTTCTACGTTTATCCGCTCAAATTTGTCTTCACGAGCGTCATTCACTTCATGTCGGTGGGCACGAATGAAGTCACACTGGCAAACGGCCAGATTGTGCCGATCGTCGGACAGGGTGATTCCACCGCCATGATGGTTGTTTACGGTATCGGCTTTATCGCCGTCTTTTTCCTCTATTCGCTCCTGTATGTGTATGCCCTCAGGAAGAAGGAAGAACTTCGCCTGAGCGAACTCGAGCTGGCAATCACCAAAACTTTCCTCGTTCAGTATGTCCTTTGTATCTTCGTAGGCCTCATTTCCATCTCTCTCGCGGTTGTTCTCAACGATAACGGGTTCATTTCGGGAATATCCTATTCGCTCCTCGGTCCTTTTCTGGGCATCAATGGATTTCTTTCCGGAAAGAAGATTGAACGGATCCGTGAGAAAATGAATTTGAACCAGCAGCAAAGAGGACCACAGGGCCAAAGGCCGCAGCAACAGAGAAATCAAGGTCAGGGCCAGCAGCAGCGTCAGCATCAGAGACCTCCCGGGCAGCAGCAACGCAGGCCCTATCAGCAAAGACCCCACCAGCGTCCGCCTCAGGATCAGCAGAGGAGACAACAGCCGCCGGAGAGGAACGAGCCTCCGGAAGGGCAATAATCCATAAAGCACGGATTTGATTCTCCCTTGAATCGGTCATCGGCCGTACCACCATTCCTTCCGCTCGCGCTCGCGTTGGCGGCAACGATTGCCGTCCAGTTCTATCTCTGGCCCCATGTTACCGACGATGCTTACATCAGCTTCCGTTATGCATCTCACCTCGCATCGGGAAACGGATTGGTGTTCAACCCGGGCGAACACGTTGAAGGATTTTCCAACCCGCTGTGGACACTCCTGCTCGGGTCTTTGTTCGCTCTGACGGGACTCCCTCTGCCTGATCTCGCCAGAGGTTTGGGGGTTGTGTGTGCTCTGGCGACGATTATCGTCATCTACCGGTTTTGGCGGCGAGACCTTTCTGCCTTCGGCTCAGCCCCACTTGTCCTCTCCCTCTTCTTCCTCATTCTCACTCCGGGATTTCACGTGTATGCCACCGCCGGATTGGAAGGCCCTCTCCTTTCGTTTTTGATCATCTGGGGGTCATACGTTTCTCTCGCGACATCACGCTCCTCTGCTCTCGTCGCGGCCGCCGCCTTCGGGCTTGTCGGGATCACACGACCCGAAGGGCCGGCGTATGCCCTGCTCTGGTTCTTGGCTACGGTGCAGTCCGATCAATCTATCTGGCGTATGGTGCGGAAGGAACTTCCACGCTTTCTCGTTATGATCCTTCCCATTGCCGGTTGGCAGATCTTCCGGCTCTTCTATTATGGAGCTTGGCTCCCCAATACGGCTATTGCAAAAGTTCCGGGAGTTTTCGGGGAGTTCATCGGCCTGGCTGATTACATCACGCCCTGGCTCATCGCCTTGGGAGGTCCCCTGGTGATTCTCGTCTGGCTTCTTGTCCCCCCGCCGGCCGGAGGCGCCCGACGCCTCGAGCGAATCTGTATCGCCGTTACGGGAGCAACCGTTATTTTTGTACTTTACGCCAGAGGGGATTGGATGCCGTTCGGCCGTTTTATTGTACCCGTCTGGCCACTCATCGCAGTCATTTTTTCCATTTGGCTCACCTCGGGTATGAAAGCACTCGCCGGGGCAACCGGCCTTCGCTTTCGCCCTCTCGCGGCTTCCCTTCCCTTTCTGGCGATCGCCTTCTGTTCCTTTCTTGCCTGGCGCCCCGCCGTTGAAGAATATGTCGGCAACAAGAACATGGCCATGCTCATGCGGGGTTCAGATCAGCTTGCCGTGGGGCATTGGCTGAGCAGGAACATAGCGCCTCACGCCACAATCGCCACAGGCAGGCTCGGCGGCATCAGCTACGGTGCTATCTCGAATGTCGTGTGGGATTGGTTCGGCCTGACCGACGCAGAAGAAGCCGAGTATGCCCGGAAAGGAAGGCCCGGGACGATTGCCGATGATCCCGTCTTCCGGAGAAAACCTGACGTCATCGCAGCGATCGAAGCCCCGGCAGACTGGAGTTACAAGAGGACCACTCAATTGATGAACTATCTGGAAAAAGATTACCAATTCATTCTTTCTTTTCCGCAGGGAACGTATGGGTATGTCGATATTTGGATTCGAAACGAACGCCTCCCGCAGATCTTCCTGACACGGGACCAATTCGTCCTCCCACCCCCGCGGAAACCGGATTGATTTTGGCGGATTAATATAGTAGCGTAAGAACCCGGATCGCCTTTCACCCGCGACATGTCGACAAAAAACAACCCTGAAACAACGCCCCTCGAAGACCACCAGGACCCTGCCGAGGGAACCAAACAAAGGCCCAAAGCAGCCTCTTCGCCCTTTGGCATTGCCATAACAGTGCTCGCGCAGCGCCTCAGGCGCCGCTCGCGCGAAGCGTTGGAAAAGGCATGGGCCCTGACCGCCGACTTCTACTTACGGCTGAAGATTCGCTGGAAGCTGGTCATGATCGTCGCGGCGTCCATTGTTGTTGTGACTATCATTATCAGCACCGTAGCGCTCAATCGCCAGGAACGCGACATGCGCGCCATGACGGCGGTTCTTGGTACGAACCTCGTCCGAAATCTCGCGAACGTTGCAAAGGACAACCTGCTGCTGGAATCCTATCCCCCCATTCAGGACTACATCAGCAATTTCTCGTACAGCAGCACTCCCGGCCTGGAACATTTCTTCGTGGTGAACCGCGACGGCAGGATCGTCGCACATCTCGTTGCCGACAGTATTAACACCAACGTCCCCCTCGGCGAGTGGGACATCATCGCAGGCGCCGACTCCACCACGTTGATCGAGAATGATTCCGAGCTTCGGTTCGTGCAATCGGTCTATGTGCTGAAAGACGGCCGGAAGTTCATTCTTGGGGGATGTTCAGCGACGTTTTCGAAAGAGGTTGTCCTGGCGGCGATCGCCGAGATGAAGGAACGCATCATCCTCACGAGCTTTGTGGTTTCGCTTCTTGCAATTTCCGTGGTCTATCTCGTCTCGACCAAGATTGTCGCCATTATTATCATTCTCTCCGAAGCGGCTCGGAAGGTCGGGGAAGGCGATCTCAAGGTGTCGGTGGCGACAACCATCAAGGACGAATTGGGTGTTCTTGCCCGCGAGTTCAACCTTATGGTCATTCAGATCCGGGAAAAAACGGAAATGCAGAAATTCGTTTCCCGTGCAGCCGTCAAGATGCTTTCTGAAGGAAAGGAAGCAAAACTCGGCGGGACCAGACGGGTGATCACAGCGATGTTCACGGATATCCGGAATTTCACGACAGTATCGGAAAATCAATGGCCGGAAGAAGTAGTCGTCACCCTGAACCTCTATCTTGATCTTCAGACCAAGATCATTCACGATCGCGGCGGAGTGGTCGACAAGTTCATTGGCGACGGCATCATGAGCATTTTCACGGGCAACGACATGGTCAAAAACGCGACAACGGCAGCCGTTCTGATCCAGCAGGAAGCAACGAAAATGAACCGGCAGAGGAAAAAGAACAAGGAAATCGTTCTTGAAATCGGAGTAGGCATCGCCACGGGCGTTGCCGTCATGGGCAGTATCGGATCATCGGACCGCATGGATTATACGGCGATCGGCGACACGGTCAATCTTGCCGCGCGGCTCTGCGGCGCGGCAGCAGCGAATGAGATCCTGGCGACGGAAACGGTCGTCACCCGCCTCAACGGTTCCTTCGAGTCGCGCTCCGCCGGGAAGATCCCCATCAAAGGAAAGCAGGAAAAAGTCGCGGTCTACCAAATTCCTTACCCGACGGAAGCATGATGCGGTTCGGGCTGATCATAGGCTTCCTTCTCCTTCCACTTTCAACCATCAGCGCCCAGCAAACCGGTGCGGCGGATTTTGGCCTTGGGGGCTCATCGGTTTCATGGTCTCCTTCCCCGGCAGCTCTCTATCTGAATCCCGCAGAGCTGGCCCGTGTCCGTCAGAACGACTTCATCTTCAATGCACACCGATTTACCGGGCTCTCTTCCTTTTCAGGTTTGGTCTTTGTTCCGAACGCAGGCTCTTTCGCAGCCGGCGCAGGGACGCTCGATTCCTCAAGCCAGTATACCGTGGGCTATGCGTTACCTGTGGGAGATCATCATGCTTTCGGCATTGCCCTGAGTGGTTTCCGGAAGACAAAGGAGTCCTTCGGCATTTCCTTTGGAGGTTCCCTTCATTTTCCGGGAAATACGGAAAACTCGGGACTCCATGCCGGCGTCAGCATCAACAATCTCTCAGAAAACACTTCGTCACCGTTATTCTCCATCAATCTGGGCGCCGGATATTGGGTTGCTGCCGAAGTCGTCCGCGTGCAGGGGGCCTTTCAACACACAGCTGCGAAGAATTACGGCCTTTTCGCTGTCGAGGCCCTTCCACTCCCATGGCTGTCCGTCCAAGTCGGGACGCGTTCGTTCAAAGAGATCCGCGCCGGGTTGTCCCTTCGCTTCCGCTACGGGTCGGTCGATCTGGGAGCCGGAAAGCAGGGAGTTGTTTTTTCCGTGAGAGCTGCACTCTCCGAGCTCGCCTCCGAGCAGAGAGATTCCTATGCCCGGCTTGCCGAGGAAGCTGTGGGAGAAGAGCGATTGACCGATGCAGCGGAGCTCTATAGAACGGCAATCAGTTACGACCCCTTCTTTGCGGAAGGGATCACCGCAGCCGATACCATCGAAGGCGCCCTTCGCACACAGGCGCAACAGGCCCTCCAGCAGGCAGCAGCTCTTCTTGCGAAGAAAGACTTTGTCGAGGCAACACGGACCTATTCACGCGTTCTCCGAATGGATCCGAAGAACGAAGAAGCGAGGAAAAACATCATCACCATACAGCCCCGGATGAGGAGCTATGTGTCCCAGCTGATTGTTTCCGGAGACAGCCTCCGTGAAAAAAGGGAAATAGAGCGCGCTCGGAGAAGCTATTTGCAGGCCCAGGAGCTTGATCCGGAAAATGATTCCCTCAACGCCAGAATTCGAGCGCTCCAGGTTCTCGCCCGGGAAGGTGTCCGCACGATGTTGAGCCGCGCACAGGTGTTCCTGGTGAGAAATCAGCTGGACGACGCCCAGAGGGAATTCGAGCGTGTGCTGGACAGTGAACCGCGAAACGCTCAAGCCCGCCAGGGATTGGCAGAAATCCGATCGAAACGAAGAGATGGGGAGGTCGAGCGGGGAAAGCAGTTGGCCGATGCGGGGAGCGTGATGGAGGCGCTCACGATATTCCTTGAAGTGCTCAAACAGGACTCCCGACACCAGGAGGCGAAAGCACAGGCCGACCGAGCCCGTCAGATCCTTCTCCCCGAAGCCGACAATTATTTCCGATCCGGGCTCCAGATGTATACAAAAGAAAACTACAAAGCTGCGCTCGAGGAATGGGAAAAAGCTCTGCTCATTCATCCCAGCCATCAGGGGACGCTCGAGTATAAAAAACGTGCAGAAGAGAAGCTCAAAGCTCTCGAACGCTTGAAGTAGCCCCTCACCAACCTCTCTTTTTCCGCCGTATTTCGCTATACTTCATTTTCAACCGATACTCTCTGCAATATTTTTCCCCGCGATCCGTCTTTGAGGGAAAGACTTGACCGATAAAGTGGACACGACAGCGGCTCTTCAACAACGGGATGCTACACTCCGGCAGGCGGTTCAGACCGAGCAGCCGCGCTTGTTTGATTTCATTCGCCGCCGGGTGAGGACCAACGAAGACGCCGAAGATATTCTTCAGGACGTGCTGTTTCAGCTTGCGTCGAGCTACAGCATTACGGAGCCTATTGAGAAACTGACATCTTGGCTTTTCACGGTCGCCCGGAACAAGATCATTGACTGGTATCGAAAGCGAAAACCGGAGTCTCTGGCTCAGGAAGCCGATGATCCGTCCGTTCCGCTGAACCTGGAACAGATTCTCTTCGACCCGACGCAGGATCCCGACAGCGTTTATGCGCGTTCCCTTGTCTGGACCGAACTTGCCGACGCTCTCGACGAATTGCCGGATGAACAACGGGAGGTGTTCGTGATGCATGAACTGCAGGGAATCAGTTTCAAAGAAATTGCCCGCGTGACCGGGGTTCCGCTGAATACGCTTCTCTCCAGAAAACGGTACGCGGTGCTCTTCCTGCGAGAGCGGCTGCAGGAACTTTACAATGAATTCGAATTACAATAACTGAAAGGAACAACCATGAGACCATGGTGGCTCTTTAAAATCGGAAAGGTGCTCCTGATCGCGGCAGCGGCAGTCACCATCCTGGGATACGGCGTCATGCTTCTCTGGAATGCTCTGATTCCGGATCTCTTCGGCGGCCCGGTGCTTACCTTCTGGCAGGCGGCCGGACTCCTCGTGCTCTCGCACGTCCTGTTCCGGGGATGGGGCTGGGGCCATTATCGCCGCCGGAGCAACCACTGGAAGCGCCGTTTTGAAGAAAAACTGGCTTCTATGACCCCCGAAGAGCGGGAGAAGTTCAAGCAGGAATGGAAGGATCGGTGCGGATGGTATCCCGGGATGGAGAAGGACGCACAGCAGCAAGCCGAGGCCAAAGCCTGAGCGACGCCATGACTTCCCGTCAGGATCTTCACGAAGAGCTGCGCAGAAGGATTCTTGCATTGCCGGGAGTGACGGAACGGCCGGACGCGGGAATCCACGAGGATGCGTTCTTTGTCAATCGCAGCATGTTCATGCACATCCACGGATATGGTCATTGCGACATCCGCCTTCCCAGCGACATACAGGAGCAGGTATTAAGAGAAGGGAAAGCGCGCCAACATCGCTGGGCGCCCGATGCAGGGTACGTTACCTTCATTGTCCGCACTCACGAAGATCTTGAATCCGTCATGGGGCTTATTCAATCGTCCTATGACATGTTCGCACACAAAAAACCATGAATGGTCACGTTCAAATCGATGGTGACTGGGCAGGTTCCATGGTGAAAAGAGCAGGCTTTTTCTCATGACTTTCCTTCTTTGGTATCTCATCGCCTCTGCCGTTCTCGCCGTTGGCTTCGCCTATCTTGGGTGGAGGCTGGTCTCGGTTTCAAAAATATCCCTTCGCGCAAAGCGCATTGGCTGGGGACTTCTCACTCTGTTGTTTCTCTTCCTCGTAGCATCGATCATCCTTCAGACAAGAGCGGTTGAAGAATCCACCGGTTTCCTCGCGTGGATCACCTACGTCGTGTTGGGGCTCGGGTCGTTCCTTCTGACCCTCGTCGTCATCCGCGACCTGCTCTCTCTCTTTGCGCGGGCGATGCAGGCAATCGCCGTTCTCGCACGCAAGATCTTCCGCCGGACTCCTGACGCGCCTGCGCCTGTTGATGAAGGCCGGAGGCGATTGTTGGTCAACACAGTGAACCTTGGTATCATGGGTATTGCGGGGACAATGACCGCTTATGGTATCTATGAGGCCCGACGACGCCCTGCAGTGCTCACGGTGGATATCCCCATCCCCAACCTCCACCCGGATCTGGAAGGATTCAGAATCATCCAGCTGACCGATATCCATGCAGGATTGACGATCCGCAAGGATTTTGTGGAAACCATCGCAGCGATGACAGAAGAATTGAACGGGGATCTCATTGCGTTCACCGGTGATCTTGTTGACGGAAGCGTGGCACATCTCAGGAACGATGTCTCTCCCATGGCTTCGCTGAAAGCTCCCTTTGGAAAATTTTTCACCACCGGCAATCACGAATATTATTCCGGTGCGGAGCAATGGACGGAAGAGGCAGACCGGATCGGCTTCACCGTTCTGACGAACGAGCATCGCGTCGTACAGCGAGGTGGCGGGAAAATTCTTCTGGCGGGAGTGACCGACTTTACTGCGGGGCAGTTTGTGCCAAGGCACGCGTCCGACCCGAAGAAAGCTGTGGAGGGCGCCCCGATCACGGACGTACGAATCCTGTTGGCTCATCAGCCAAAGACCATTTACGAGGCATCGCCGCTCTCCTTCGACCTTCAGATTTCCGGCCACACACACGGCGGGCAGTTCTTTCCCTGGAATCTCCTGGCAACTCTGGGACAACCGTATATCGCCGGGCTTCACCGGCATCAGAACACCTGGGTCTATGTCAGCCGGGGAACCGGCTACTGGGGTCCTCCCGTCCGGCTGGCTTCTCGTTCGGAAATATCTGTACTGCGGCTCACGAAAAACCATTCCAACGCCAAAGCGCCCGCGCTTTCCCACAGCGCCGTTTGAACTGCAACATATTGAAAGGAGGCTTCATGCCAACCGTATTGTCCATTTCCAACACGTTCCCGCAGGCTGAAAATCAGGAAGATCGATCCAAAGGGAACAACCGCGATATTGAACTGCTGGATTCTTATTCTCAGGCAGTTGTGAGAGTGGTCGAAAAGGTTTCACCATCAGTAGTCAAGATTGATGTCACGCATCATGTCCCGCGCCATTTTCGGGGCCGGAGAAATCCCGGGCCTCCCGAAAACCGCTCAGCAAGCGGATCGGGGCTCATCTTTACGCCCGACGGGTTCGTGCTTACCAATAGTCATGTCGTCCACCACGCGGCCGCAATCAAGGTAGTTCTCGCCGATGGCAGGGAGATGACGGCCGAGCTCATCGGCGACGATCCTTTCACAGATCTTGCCGTGGTACGGGTCAACGCTCAGGCCCTACCGGCAGCAGCTCTGGGCGATTCCGGCTCCATTCGCATCGGCCAGCTGGTGATCGCTCTCGGCAACCCGTTCGGATTTCAGGCAACGGTCACCGCGGGCGTGGTAAGCGCATTGGGCCGTTCCCTGAGGGCTGGCGGGGGAAGACTGATTGACAATGTCATTCAGACCGATGCAGCCCTCAATCCAGGCAACTCCGGCGGCCCCCTGGTCAATTCGCATGGCGAGGTCATCGGCATCAACACCGCGATGATTCCCTGGGCCCAGGGCATTTGCTTTTCCATTCCCATTAACACTGCAAAGACGATTGCTTCCCGGCTGATAAAAGAGGGCAGGATTTCCAGGGCCTATCTGGGAATCGGAGGACAGGTGGTGGATATTGCCAAACCGGCTCTTCGCACCCACCAGCTCACCGGAAGCCGCGGCGTCATGGCTGTGGGAGTCGAGCGCGGCGGACCGGCAGAAACAGCGGGATTAAAGGAAGGGGACGTGATTATCGAGTTCGACCGGCAGCGCATTGAGAGCATTGACGACCTTCATCGTTTACTTTCAAGCGATGTCATCCGAAGGGAGGCCGTCCTGGGGATCCTGAGGGGAGAGAAGGAACTCTCACTTTCGGTAACCCCGATGGAACTGGGCTCGGACTAGGTTTATCCCGTCAATCCGGAGCAATCCGCAGCTTCCCGGCAGCCGATTCAACCGCTGCCGGGATTTTTTTTCTTCTCGGGAACTTTCAATAGGGGCTGTCGTCTAAAGCTCAAATGCAAAAAGATCTCTTTTGAAAACAGGAGGAACCGTATGAAAACATTGCTTCTGCGCGGAGCTCTGGCAATTGCCATGATCATCCCCCTTTCAGCAGCCACAGCCTTCCAGCCGCAAAACCAGAGAACCGGATGGCTGGGAGTATCGATTCAGGACGTTTCGAAGGATCTCATGAAGGAAAAAGATCTGAAGGAACGCGACGGAGCATATGTAGCAGATGTCGTTGATGACAGCCCCGCCGATTCCGCCGGAATCAAAGAGGGAGATGTAATCATTGAATTTGCAGGGCGGACGATTTATGACGCCGACGATCTTTCCAAGGCTGTCGGCAGAACAAATCCGGGGACGAAGGCAACGGTCGTGCTGATGCGAAAAGGAGAGAAGAAGAACCTCGCCGTTGTCATTCAGAAACAACCCCGCCGGCGCGGGCATGCCGCTTTCTTCGGTCAGGCACCCCGCGTCGCTGTTTTTCACAGTTTCGGGAGAATGCTCGGATTGTCGCTGATGGATCTGAACGAGCAGCTCGCCGAATACTTCGGAGCGCCAAACAATGAAGGGGTTCTTGTCCAGGAAGTAAAAAAAGGAAGCTCGGCCGACAAGGCAGGAGTCAAAGCGGGCGACGTGCTGCTGAGGGTCGGAACCCGATCGGTCGACGAACTGTCGGACGTTTCCAGAGCGCTCGAGAAATACGACGAAGGAGAGAAAGTGGAGATCGAGGTCCTGAGGAAAGGATCGAAGAAAACCGTGACCGTAGAAATCGAAGAGGGCGAGGACGGACCGTGGGGAATGATCGCTCCGAAGATGCCCCGCATGCCGCATGAATTTGAATTCAATTTCGATGGCCCCGATCCAGACTTCGAATTCCACATGGAGCCAATGCTGAGAGACATGGAATACAAGATCCGCACGCGGGTACCGAAGATTGATGTCGAGAGGGATCTGGAGCGAACGATCAGAGAGAATGTGAAGAGAGTCAGCAGAATCCGAGTGTTGTAACCCTCACCAATCCACACACCATACACCTCCTTCATGAGAGCCCCGGTCAGGAATCAGCCGGGGCTCTTGTTTTCCAAAGCTGCGGAATTCTTGTACAGCCTTTTTTGTTCTCCTTGTGTACTCTTCCCTTGAAAGACTGCCGGTTTTTGCTATTTTAGAAGGAGCAGAAGTCTATGAAGATACTCCCCCTTTTCTCTCTGACCTGGATCATGTTTGGATTGGCTCTTTTTGGCCTTTGGCCTGCATCGAGAGATGCGCGAACATCGGAAACGAATGAGCCCGCGCATCCGGTGGGAGAGAATCCAAAAGAACTTGGCCTCATTCGATGGAATCGAGGGCTTGAGACCGCGGTGGCCAAGGCAGCTGCCGGAAACAAGCCGCTCCTCATGCTCTTCCAGGAAGTACCGGGATGCGCCACGTGCGTCGGTTATGGCAATCAGGTGCTGAGCCATCCTTTGATCGTCGAGGCTGTTGAAGATCTCTTTGTCCCGCTTGCCGTGTACAACAATATTGACGGCGACGACCGCAAAACGCTGAGAGCCTTCAACGAGCCTTCCTGGAACAACCCCGTCGTCCGGATTCTCTCTTCCGGCAGGAAAGAACTGGCACCGAGGCTTGACGGGGACTACACGCAACGCGGCCTTGTCCGGGCGATGACGGTTGCCCTCGAGAACGCCGGCAAGCCGGTTCCTCAGTATCTTCAGGTCCTCTCCGAGGAACTTTCCCTGCTCGACCGGCCGCTCGAGAAGGCCAAATTTGCGATGTATTGTTTCTGGACGGGCGAGGCTGAACTTGGGTCCCTCAAGGGAGTACTTTCGACAAGGCCGGGATTCATCGGTGGGAAAGAGGTCGTTGAGGTGGAATTCGATCCGTCATTGCTGTCTTATGGAAAGCTGGTCGAAGAGGCCCGGGCACAGAAATGCGCAACAACGGTTTTCAGCGAGACGGCTCAACAGCTTGCCATTGCCAAAAGCATCGTTGGTTCCGACGCTGTCCGAAGGGGGGGCCCGATACGTCCGGACAAGGAACCGAAATACTATTTGTCCAAGACGTCCCTTCGGTTCTTACCCCTCACCATTCTGCAAAAAACAAGAATAAACTCACTCCTGGGAAAGGGAAAAGACCCGCTTCAGGTCTTGTCGCCCCGCCAGATCCGCATGTTCGAATCCATCAAGCGTCATCCTGATGCAGGCTGGAAGAATCTGATCAGTGATGAAACTATCGAACAGTCCTGGATCGATGTTGCCGCTCGGGTGACGAACTGAATCTGCTATCCTCATGAAAAGCCCTCTTGGCCGCACGTTGCTGGGATTTTTCAGCATAGTCCTCCTCATCAGCATTACCCTCTATTCTTCCTCTGACGTGCGGGATTGGTTCGAGACGACTTTTATTCTCAGCGAGGTCAGACATCCGCGCCCCACTCCTCCGGCGGTATTGCCCGCGAGGGACTCTTCGGTCAGCTACCTTCAGTTCTTTGTGGTGGGAGACGCGGGCACAGGCGGTCACGGGCAGCAACAAGTTGCCAACGCGATGGGCCGGACAGCGGACGAAGATACAGCGGCATTCGTACTCTACCTTGGCGGCAATTTCTACGAATCAGGCGTTTCCTCCGTTACCGATCCCCAGTGGAATACAAAATTTGAGAAGGTCTTTACGGCATCGTCGCTCCAGATTCCATTTTACGCAGTACTCGGAACAATCGACTATCGGTCAAATCCCCAGGCGCAGGTAGAATACAGCAGGCTCAGTTCGCGATGGCGCATGCCGGACCGCTACTATACCTTCAGCTCTGTCGTTGATGATTCGACCACGGTTCAGTTTTTCTGTCTGGACAGTTATCCCATCGTCCGGCTCTCCCGGGAAGGACCTGTCACGAGCAAGGGCCGGCAGTCTGCACATGATCAGCTCCATTGGCTCGAACATCAGCTTGCGCGTTCGACGGCCCGCTGGAAGATCATTGCCGCGCATCATCCCCTCTACTCCAACGGAGCGCACGGAAACGACTCATCGATGATTGCGGCGATCGGGCCTCTGCTCGATCGGTACGCCGTCGATTTTTTCGTCGCCGGCCACGATCATGACCTTGAATTGCTGAAACCGGTGGCAGGGGTGACCCATGTCATCAGCGGCGCTGGAGGTAAACACCGCGATATCGATTGGAGGGACAATACGGTCTTTGCGGCAACAAACCTTGGCTATACGATGTTCAGAATCTCAGCAGGAACGACGTATATCGAGTTCTTCAACCGGGAGGGACGGCCTTTGTACGCGCACCGGTTCGAGAAACCGCTCGCCTCGAAGCCCTCTCCGTTCTCCGGAAAAAGAAAGGACCGCAGACTGTAGCTTTTCCTTCCTCTTTTTCCGAATTTGCGATGTTCCGAGAAAGGCTTCCCTTGCGAATTCGCTTTGAACTCCCGCAACAATTTCACTTTACCACTGAACTTCCGCTCAGAATTGACGACATCAACTACGGCGGACACCTGGGGAACGATTCCGTCCTTTCGCTCGTCCATGAAGCGAGGGTGCGTTTTTTGAAGAGTAAAGGTTGGACCGAAATGGATATCGGTGGAACCAGCATTATCATGGCTGACGCAGCCATCATGTTCAAAACCGAGGCATTCTATGGCGATGTACTTCTCGTCGACGTGGCAGTGGGAGAATTGACGGAGACAGGATGCGATCTTCTGTACCGCCTGACCAACACGAAGGATGGAAAAGAGATTGCCCGCGTGAAGACGGGAATTGTCTTCTTCGATTACGCATCGCGCAAACCGACACGCATGCCCGCTTTGTTCCGATCGGCGTTTGGCAAGAAGGAATGACCCCTTTCCCCTTTCCCGTTTTTATCCTATCTTGTTTCACAACCCTGCGGCGTGAACATGGATAAAGCAACCATCATCCGGCTGATTGAAGAAGTTCTCAAAGAGACGAACGCGCATACCTGTTGTAAGGACGGTATTTGCTCGGATAATCTGTGCGTTGTACACAACAAAGAGGGAGTACAGAATGTTGTGCGGAGCGGTGCCGACCGCATTTCAGCAGGCATGGGCGTTGGTGGTGATGAATTCGATAAAACCATCGCCTCGATGATCGATCATACGCTTCTGAAACCCGAAGCCACGGTCCGTCAAATTGAACAGTTGTGTCATGAAGCAAAGCAGTTTGGCTTCGCCAGTGTCTGCATTAATCCATCATACGTCAAACTGTGCAGCAGGATCTTGAAGGACACGACCGTGAAGGTCTGCACGGTTATCGGTTTTCCCCTCGGAGCGACATCGAGCGAGGCAAAAGCATTCGAAGCCGAGAGAGCCGTGCATGACGGAGCACGGGAACTCGATATGGTCATCAACGTGGGGATGCTGAAGTCCGGCGAATACGATTACGTCGAGAAGGATATTGCCTCCGTCGTCCGGACGGCCAGACGGTTCGGTGCGCTTGTCAAGGTGATTATTGAGACGGGACTGCTGACGGATGAAGAAAAAGTCAAGGCGTGCGTTCTGGCCAAGAACGCTGGAGCGAATTTCGTGAAGACCTCGACGGGATTTGCCAAAGGCGGTGCTACGGTCGGCGATATCGCTCTTATGCGCAAGGTCGTTGGAACCTCCCTCGGCGTCAAGGCTTCGGGCGGCGTTCGAACACAGGAAGACGCAAAAGCCCTCATTGAAAGCGGTGCAGATCGCATCGGCGCGAGCGCCAGCGTCATGATCGTCACCGGAGAAAAACCCGCGGCTCCTGCCACCTATTGATCGAATGAACCGCCTCTTGCGTACCATGCTTCTCCTCTTCCTCCTTGCCGCATTCCAGGCATGCATTTCTTCGGACGAATCAGGAGGCAGCAGGCAAGATCCGGTGGTCCGTGAGCCTGCTGCGGCGCAATCGGGCGCGCCCTCCGCACAGCAGCCGAACGCTTCCGGCCTGCCCCAGCAGGACGGGCAAAAACAAAAAGCGCAGGCTCGAGGCTCAAAGCTCACATCGAAACAGGATACTGTCACAGCCTCCGTCACCAGATCGGCAAAGTCGCCTTCACGTTCGTCGAAGAATATCAAGAAACCAAGCAACCCTGCTTACACCGTTCAGGTGGGAGCATTCAAGAAAGCGCAAAACGCCCTCGCTTGTCAGAAACGGGCCAAGGAGCGGTTTCCCCGCAATTCTGTGCATAACAACTTTGATCCGGGAACCAAACTCTACCGAGTCAGTGTCGGGAAATTTACGACGCGCATGGAAGCAGTCGTGTTGCGGCGCGAGATCATGAGAAAGCATTCGAAAGACTACGCACAAGCATGGGTCAACTACATAGCACCATAGGGATTCTTCTCGTATTCCTTCTCATTGGATGCGGCGAGAGCAAGGAGACTTTCAGGCCTGCACTCACGGGCGATCAAACGAAGAAAGCTCCGCTCTCGTATTATGAATCTACGCTGCGTCCTTCCGATTTTGATGAAGAAGTGGAAATTGTCCAAAAGGCTCACGCCCAATCTGCAGGTTCCATACCTCTTGACATTCCCACCGACAGCACGATAGTCATCGAAGAGCAGATCCAGGGTTTTCGTATTCAGATCTTCGCCACATCGAGCATCGATGAAGCAAACGGAGCAAAAAAAGGAGCTGAGGAAAAAGCACTGCGGGATTCAATCTACATTGTGTATGACCCTCCGGTTTACAAGGTTCGCATCGGAGATTTCGCAACACGGCTCGAAGCGAACCAGCATCTCTCAAGACTTATCAATATCGGTTATCCCGACGCCTGGGTCGTAGCAGACCGGGTGAAACAAAGAAGAACGGTGAGGGTTTCGAGGGAGAATTAGTTTCGGGTTTCGAGTTTCGGGTTTCGGGTTTCGAGTTGCAGGATTTTCTCCCCTCTCGCATTTCACCTTTTGCGCCGTAGGCGCATGCGCCTTTGGCGCACACCTTTCACCTTTCACATTTCACCTTTCACATTTCACCCTTCCAGTAATTTTCTCTTGACATCAATTTCAAAAAAAACCATATTCTCCTCGGGGTTCTTCTTTATCTCTTCACATCTTACCTTTGGGGGGTTCTATGGGGGTTCAACGTGTTTTCCTTTCCTTCGGTTTGTTCACCATCGTTTCATCCATCCATGCCCAGGTTGCCATCAAGGAACGAATCACCATCGATCCGAAGCCGGAAATGCAGCCCTTCTCGCTTGCGGACGGCCCTTTGCTCAGACTTAATGGGAACAGGGTCGAGGCGACAATGCCCGGAGTGATCGTCACCGGGTCGCTCAGTGTCACGCCCGCAAGTCTGCCTGAGAATACGGCCTACGAGGTGTGGGTCAGTGCAGGCGGATCTTCTCATCTCTTCAAGAGAATGGGAACTGGATACTGCGTTCTCGATGTGGCGGAATCAACACCTTTTCCCTATACATTCCGAAGCTGCGGGATCGTTTCCATGACCGCGAGGTCTTTTGTCCCGGCCCCCTGGCAGTGGAGTTGTTCCCTGAGAGAAGCAGGAATCGACCCGCCGGTGGTGAATGGAAACACTGCGACGATTACGGCCCGCGGGACGTTGTGGTACACAGGGTTCACGGCTATTCTCACCATTTCTGCCTCGCTCGATGAATCCTACCTGCCCACAGAAGTTGTTGTTGCCCCTTCCCGCGACACGCTTGGATGCCACGACGGGTCACTTGTCGATGTAAGGGTCTATAATGGTCAAGGCAACCTCTATACGAATTGCGGAGGCGGCGAACTCACCGGAACCGCTACGATTCTGGCACAGGGCGAATATGCCTATTTGGAGTGGATGGGGAAGGTCGGAAAAACCATCCCCGTGAGCATTGTGGACGGAAAAGGGGCCTTTTTGGTGGTTTTGGACACCTCAAAGGGGTTCATTCAAGGGGGCGTTGATGTGACAACAATTCAAGTGGAAGTTGAAGGGAAAAAAGGGTCGAATGCGATTGTCATGTATTGTTCCTTGCCCCAACCCTCGGTGGCAATCACATCTCCGGAAACTGACACAACGATAACGCTGTCAAGGCAAAATCTTCCCGAAATCATTTTCAGAGAAACTCATTCTCCGGCGAAAGGTCAACCCTTTGAACCTTCTATCAGCTGGACCCCGGGCCCCACACTCTCCACTGCAGGGTATTATGGAAAGATCAAAGATAGTGTCGTCGTTCCGGTGAAGGTTTCGGCGACAAATCTCGGAGGCACGGCGACGGACGAAAGGAAGATAACGTTGAAAGAAGCATGCGACTTCGCTCCGCCTCATTACAGACAAGGAGATCCCCGCTGGGCGAACACGCTCTACGATAAGTCGGAAAAGGGGATTAGAACACTCGGCTGTGCACTCACCTGCATGGCCATGGTGATGACGGCGTTTGGAGATACAGTCACGCCAAAGGATCTGAACGAATGGAAGAAAGAGCGAATCAATGACGAGGGAGGATTCGGAGGGGAAAGGGTGAACTGGAAAGCGGTTGAGAAGCATAACAACAGAGGGACGCATCTTGGCACTCTTGATGTCGATTCCCTGTTTAATATTTCGCGCTTAGACGACTTTTTGCAACAATGTGAGCTTGTCATTGCAAAAGTGTTCAACCCCGCGTCGGTAGAAAACAAAACGCTGAAAGAACAGGAAGATGCACGAACAAATGGAAATCATTGGATTCTGATTCTTCGCAAAACTGGATCTACGTATGCGATCCTCGACCCCGGGCGAGGGCTAACCACATTGGCTGAATACGGGCGCATCTACAGGTACGTTCGTATGGCCAGAAATCAAGGGGGACCTTCATGAAACACTTCTTCGTTGTTCTCTTTCTGTTGCTCTTTCTTGTATCCAACCTGACATTCTCCCAGTCTTCCATTGATATCGGAGTCCATGGCCCGGTTGATTACGTTTTGATCGACCCGCTTGGAAAACGAGAAGGGATCAATCCATTGATCAAACAACGATACCGGGAGATTAACGGCTCGTATGGCGTGTTCAGTCTCGATTCGGAGGATTCTGACGAACCGGCACCTGAGCCGGTGAATGAATTCTACGCACGCAATCCCGTCGAAGGTTTCTACCGCTTGACTTTATATGGAGTGGAACTCTATCGGTATCGCCTCTTCTTATCGGTCGACGCGCAAGGCAAAGGGAAAGGAATCGAAACGCACGGCACAATTGACAGCGGACAAACCCGAGTGTTCGAATTCCACTATTCCCGCGACTCCTCTGCTCCTTTGATCGTGAAGCGGTACATCACCGGCTCGACCCTGAGAGAGGATCTTGCCAGCTGCTTCAAGCTTGGGTACCTTGGTGACCATGCGTTGTACAAGCACCTCTCAGAAAGAGTCGAGCACATCGAGAAGCGCCTCGAGAGGCAAGACTCCTCCAAGGCAGCGGATGAATTGGAAAAGCTCAATAAGGAATTGAAGAAGGAACTGGAAGAAGTGGGCCGGGGAAAAGGTAAAACGAGGAAACGGTTTGTCACCCAGGAAGCCTATGAGATGCTGAAGGACGACATTGACATCCTTCTGTCATCACTTCCCAAAGGAAAGAGAGGAAAAGAAGATGAAAGGCCGGATTAGCTAAAGGCGCCGCGGGCAGGCTCGAGCGTCAGAGCGAGAACGATGTTCCGTTGTGCTCTATGGCCCTTTGCGTTCTTTGTGAAGAGTTTCTTGTAAAAGAAACTTGTTATTGGACCATTCCGAATTTCTTATTCTTCTTGGTCATCTTCAGAAAATAGTTCAGTCTTTGTCTGAAGACATCTTCTCGGACTCTGGAGCCGTCAATCCAGCCGATTCGGATTCGCTTGTATGATGCCGGAAAGTTCTTGTAATTGGCCCACACCTCTGGATCTTTTTTCAAGGCTCTGGCAATATCTTCGGGAAGTTTGAACACCGGACGAGTCTCCTCCGGATGCATGGCGTGACTGATGGCAGCCAATCCCGCTTTTGTCATCTTTCCCAGCTTCTTAAGACGAAGTACCCGCTCTCGGTTCATTGCCGAAAGCTTGCTCCCGGGTTTTCTTGGTGAAAATCGCTGGGCGTATTTCTCCTCGTCGATGGCCTTGATAATGCTGTCAATCCATCCGTAGCAGAGGGCCTCCTCGACGGCATCATTGTAGGGTATTCTCTTCTTGTTACTCCCCTTTTTGTAGTAAATGAGCCAGATTTCCTTCTTCCGGGCATGATTTGCCCTCAGCCAATTGCGCCAGGAGCGGCGATCTCTGATGGAGAGAGTCTTACCGATGTTCATGAAGCGGGATGGGGTTAAGGACGAACCCTGAGAGGTGGGCCGGGGTAGAAGATTCCAGGATTCAGGATCTCAGGATTCGGGTTTTGATAATGCGGTTCCGGACTTCAGCAATCCGGATCCGCGCATTTGGTTTCTACGTCACGTCCTCGTACATCTTCTCAATCAATTGAGCAAATTTTTCCTCCACCACCTTCCTCTTTACTTTCATCGTCGGCGTAATTTCGCCCCCCTCAACCGTCAGCGCCTGCGGGAGAAGCTCAAACCGGCGGACTTTTTCGAACGTGGGGAGGTCCCTTTGAATCGAGTCAATTTCCTTCCGGAACATGTCCTTCACATTCTCGTTCCTTACGAGCGTCAGCTGATCGCTGGTCATGATGCCGTTGCGATTTGCGTACTCTTTCAGCACTTCAAACTCCGGAACAATCAGCGCGGTCAGAAACATGCGACCGTCTCCCACGAGAACAAACTGATCGATGTATTTGCTTCCCGAAAGAAAGAGATTCTCGATGGGCTGAGGGGCAATGTTCTTTCCACCTGAACTGACAAAGAGGTGCTTCTTCCGGTCCGTGATGACCAGATGGCCCGCCGAATCGTATGTTCCGATGTCTCCCGTGTGAAACCATCCTTCTTTGTCGATCGCTTCGTCGGTCGCCTTCTGATTATTATAGTATCCCACCATGATGTTCGGGCCCTTCGCGAGAATCTCCCCGTCATCCGCAATCTTGAGCTCAACGCCCGGGATCGCCTTTCCCACTGTCCCAAACTCATAGTCATCCAGCCGATTAGCCGACAGCACGGGAGAGGTTTCCGTAAGGCCGTACCCCTCGATGATCTGTATTCCCACCGCCTCAAAGAATTCTCCAAGCATCCTTGGCAGGGCTGCGCCTCCCGAGACAAAGAACTTGATCCGTCCCCCGGTCCTTTCTTTCAGCTTCGAGAATACCAGTTTCGCTGCGATCTTGTGCGAGAATTTCAATCCGCCCGGGATGGAGCCCGACTTTCTTGCCTTCGCGTGGCGCTTTCCAACATCGACAGCCCAATGAAAGATCTTCTGCCTGACCGGAGGGCCGCTGTCAACCTGTTTGATGATTCTATTATAGATGCGCTCAAACAACCGGGGTACAGTGGTGACGATCGTGGGCCGGACCTCCAGGAGATTATCCCGCACTGTTTCGACGCTCTCTGCGTAGGCAACCGTAGCCCCGCAAGCCATTGCAGTATAATAACCTGCCATCCTTTCAAAGGAATGACATAAGGGCAGAAACGAGAGGAGAACATCCTCCTCCCCGATGGGAATGACCTGGGCCGAGGCGATAATATTCGACACGAGGTTTCGATGGGTGAGCATCACGCCTTTGGGATTGCCTGTCGTCCCCGATGTGTAAATAAGGGTCAGCAGGTCGGACGGCTTTGGCTTGGGAAGCGACTCAAGATACTTCGGATGGGTCTTTTCGAATTCTTCCCCGAGCTGATAGATCTTTCGAAACGCCAGAACGCCATCGCTGAGCGTGACCCCTTTTTCCGACATGATGATGACTTTTTCAAGCGACGGAACATCCTGAGTAATTTTCACTACCTTGTTCAGTTGAAAATTGTTTGAAACGACCGCAATTTTTACTCCCGCATCGTTGTAAATGAATTCAATTTGCTTCGGCGTTAAGGTGGGATATATTGGCACGTTCACCGCACCGAGAGTCACCATCGCCATGTCGGCCACAATCCATTCAGGCCTGTTTTCAGCGACAATGGAGAGCCGGTCCCCTTGTTTGACACCCAGCGACGCAAGGCCGAGTGCAAAGAGATGGACATTCCGACGATACTCTTTATAACTGATCCCCTGATAAACGCCGTCGACTTTCTGCATCAGCATCGGCCGGGCGGTGTCGGAGTACTTCTGCGTGACATTCTCGAAGAGCTCGTGGATCGTGTTGAATGAAATGGCGACTGCCATAGGAATTCCTGTGAAATGGTGATTGTGCCTGCCTTCTTTCGCTCCCGCCTTGCTCCGCCAAAAATACTCCTCCCCCATGCCATATTCAAGCCTAATTCCGGGACTACCCTGTTGCCGGATCGGTCATCCTTTCTTCTGAATTCCCGGTGGAAGAGATAGCTTCTATGCTTTTTGGGGGGCGAAACCCCAATCAATCCTTGAAGACGGCGTAATCGAATGGCAAGGCATCCCAAGGCAGGCCGATTCGCCGCAATGATGTTTCATAAGGTCTTACTCATGGCGGCTTGAACCGATGTTTGAAGAAAAAGCCTGCGTGAAGTAAAGTCTGGATAACAAGTTACATCGAATTTTCATTCATGGAGGGAGGCCTTCTGTTCCAAAGCACCCCCCTATTCCGGTGCGGCTATGTCAAGGTAAAATATGTGCGAACTTTAGCGGGATTGAAAATTAACTTGACAAAGCTTCGCTAACCGTTTATATTAAGCCCCAGTTACGTTCGCCGGAGTACCGGAAGAGGACCCCAAAAAGCAGTTGTGATTCATCACGCCTTCGTGGGACGAACAGGGGAAGTGAATGAAGGCTCTCATCCTCCCCACAACGCCTTGGAATGAGAGCAAGCTGAGGTGCTTCCCGGCGTTACTGCTCTTCTCAAAAACTTTCAATGATATGGACGACCTTGTCGCGGATCTGCTCCGCAGAGAGGTATCCTTTTCTTTAAGACGAATTCGAATTTCCATTATCTCTTAAAAACTTTTTAACGCAAGGAGTATCGCCCCATGGTCGACAAAGAGACGAAGGTGAAAGCCGCCGTTGACCAACCTGAACCTTCCACCGGTAAACGTGGACTAACCTTTCAACGCTATTACACCACTCCGGGTGTGCATCCGTTCGACCAGACTCAGTGGGAACTCCGCACTGCCGTGATCTCCAACGAAAAAGGGGAAAAGATTTTCGAACAGAAGGACGTCGAAATTCCGAAGTCCTGGTCAATGACTGCGACGAACGTTGTCGTGTCGAAGTATTTCCATGGGACCCTGGGAACCGAAGAGCGCGAGACGAGCGTGAAGCAGCTCATCAACCGTGTTGCAAGCACCATTCACAAATGGGGCGTCCAGGGGGGCTACTTTGCGTCGGAAGAAGACGCGGAGATCTTCTACAATGAATTGTGCTATCTCCTTGTTAATCAGTACATGTCATTCAACAGTCCTGTGTGGTTCAATGTTGGTATTGAGGAAGAACCGCAATGCTCCGCGTGCTTCATTAATTCGGTCCGTGATTCCATGTCTTCAATCCTGGATCTCGCGAAGACCGAAGGAATGCTCTTCAAGTACGGGTCGGGCACGGGTTCCAATCTCTCGACGCTGAGGTCGGCGCGTGAAAGGCTCTCGGGCGGCGGAACTGCTTCGGGCCCTGTTTCTTTCATGAAAGGCTTCGATGCATTCGCCGGTGTGATCAAATCGGGCGGGAAAACACGTCGCGCGGCCAAAATGGTCATTCTCAATGCCGACCATCCCGATATCGTCGAATTCGTCAACTGCAAGGCAGATGAAGAAAAGAAAGCATGGGCTCTCATCGAAGCCGGCTATGACGGCGGCTTTAACGTTCCCGGCGGCGCGTATGATTCCATCTCCTACCAGAATGCGAACCATTCTGTGCGCGTCAGCGATGAGTTCATGAAAGCAGTCCTCGAAGACAAGGAATGGGTCACGAAGGCGGTCACCACAGGCTCGCAGGTCGAGAAACTCAAGGCCCGGGACCTGATGCGGCAGATTGCCGAAGCGGCATGGATCTGCGGCGATCCGGGGATGCAGTACCACACCACCATCAACAACTGGCACACGTGCTCAACCACGGCCCCGATTAATTCCTCCAACCCGTGCAGCGAGTACATGTTCCTCGACGACACCGCTTGCAATCTTGCGTCCCTCAATCTCATGAAGTTCCGGAGGAAAGACGGATCGTTCGATGTCGAGTCATTCCGCAAGGCTGTCCAGGTCACCATCACGGCCATGGAAATTGAGGTAGATAACGCAAGCTATCCGACTCCGGCGATAACACAGAACAGCTACGATTATCGTCCGCTCGGTCTCGGATACGCAAACCTCGGAGCCTTGCTGATGTCCTATGGACTTCCTTATGACAGCGACGAAGGCCGGGCGATGGCCGCTGCCATCACCTCCCTCATGTGCGGCGAAGCATATCGCCAGTCTGCCCTCGTTTCAAGAGAAATCGGACCCTTCAAAGGATTTGCCATCAACAAAGAGCCCATGCTCAATGTCATGCAGAAACACGGCATCCACAGCGAGCGCATCGACCGGGAACTGGTCCAGGAAGATCTCTGGCTCTCGTCCGTCGAGGTATGGAAAGATGTCGTGAAGTTTGGCAAACAGTACGGCATCCGTAATTCCCAGGCAACGGTTCTTGCCCCAACCGGTACGATCGGTTTCATGATGGATTGCGACACCACGGGCGTCGAGCCGGACATCGCTCTCGTGAAATACAAGAAGCTTGTCGGAGGCGGCCTGATGAAAATCGTCAACCAGACCGTGCCGGAGGCCCTTGTGAAACTGGGATACGACGACGAACAGGTCGAACACATTATTGCCTACATCGACAAGAATGACACTATCGAAGGTGCACCACATCTGAAAGAGGAGCACCTGCCTGTCTTCGATTGCGCATTCAAACCTGCCAACGGTGAGCGCTCCATCCATTACATGGGCCATATCAAGATGATGGCTGCCACTCAGCCCTTCCTTTCCGGAGCGATTTCCAAGACTGTCAACCTGCCTACCAATGTAACCGCCGATGAAATCATGCAGGCGTACGTGGAAGGATGGCGGCTTGGCTTGAAGGCCATTGCGGTCTATCGTGACGGCTGCAAACGGACCCAGCCTCTGAGCACCTCGCTCGACAAAGGAAAGAAAGAAAAGAGCAAGGATGGCATTCCTGCACGGAGGCGGCTGCCCGACGAGAGACAGTCCATCACCCATAAATTCAGCATTGCCGGACACGAGGGCTATATTACCGTCGGGATGTTCGAAGATGGTTCCCCCGGCGAAGTCTTTATTACCATGTCGAAAGAAGGCTCCACGATTTCGGGCCTCATGGACTCTTTCGCCACAGGCATCTCCATCGCCCTGCAATACGGAGTCCCTTTGAAGGTCATGGTGGACAAATTCAGCCACGCCCGATATGAACCCTCGGGATTCACGAACAATCCCGACATTCCTATCGCGAAATCCATCAGCGATTATATCTTCCGCTGGCTCGGGATGAAGTTCATGCCGAAGGAAGATGGTACGCTCGGCGCGCCGGTTGAAACAGCGGAAACAACAGCCAGCAGCAAGAAGAGTCCTTCGTCGGAAAGCAGGGCGTCGAAACCCAGCAGTGCGATCGAAAGCAATGAAAAGGTCGTGTTCCAGACCCAGGCCGACGCTCCTCCCTGCCACGAATGCGGAAGCATCATGATACGGAGCGGCAGCTGCTACAAATGCCTCCAGTGCGGATCTACTTCCGGATGTTCCTAGACACGGGTCGGTCATTCCTAGGATGACCGGGGGATATGCTCACGGGAGGGAAGTAGTCGACAACGCCGAGGGCCTCACAGCCCCCGGCGTTTCGTCTTTTTGTTCCGCCGATTTGGAAACCAAACGCATCGGTGACGCACGGGAAAGAGGTCAAGCCCGTTGAAGCGATTCGATCTCAGCCTCAGCTATTTCCACGTCGCAAAGCGATTCTTCGCGATCTTTGGCTTTGTCTACCTCCTCTTTATCGCCCAGCTTTCATCCAGAATATCCGATACAACAACATTCTATGTCGCCACGGCACTTTTTCTTTTTCTTCTCTTTGTCGGTACCTATGCCCGCTACGCCTGGTATTTCAAGGAAAGCTCTCTTACCATCGACGACGAGCACATCAACTGGCACCGGAGCGGCGAAGATCACCTCTTTACCATGAAGGATATTTCCGGCGTGCGGCTTCCCCACCGACTGGCGCAATACTACGGGATGAGTTACTTCCAGTTGAGGTTCCGCAATGGCCCCAGTCTGAATCTGGACCTCGTCACTCCAGGCTATGATGACATCGTCGATGAAATCGTTGCACGCATGAAACTCCATCCGCACTTACGGGACTTTGTTGCTGAAATTGAAGATGGGAAGACTTGACGAACCGGCCTGGACGTTGACACGTTGGAATCTCTCATCAATTATCCTAACTTCCGTTCGGCGAAAATGCTGCCCGCGTGCAGAAACGCTGGGAACAATTTCCCGCGAGGAAAGGTTTACGGTCGGAAAGAACCACCAAGAAAGGATCATCGTGACCGCTTCAAGGAATTCTGACGTTCCCGTTATGTGGGTACCCTCGATGGATGCCTGCCTGAGCCGCTGGTTTCGCACCTACGAAGAGGCGGCGGCATCCCGCCGATCGGAAGGAGGGTATCTGTTCCCCTACAAGAACCAGTTCTTTGTCACAGAGAGCGAAGCCGTTCGCGAGCTTGGCCTTGATCCATCGGACCCCGATTGGGAGAGCATGGGATGGGATTGGGTAAAGCCGCTTGACCATTCCGCATGGGAGAGGCTCAAGAGGAAACGAATGCTTAAAGAACCTCAATCCACGGGAGAACGGGCAAAATGACAAAAGGCCGACTCGAAGCATTCAGTGACGGCGTCATTGCCATTATCATTACGATTATGGTGCTGGAAATGAAAGTACCGGAAGGGGAAGAACTCAGTTCTCTCGAGCCGCTCATTCCGGTGTTCATGAGCTATATCCTGAGCTTCATTTTTCTGGCGATTTATTGGAACAACCATCATCACTTGCTGCAGGCAATAAAACGGGTTGATGGCAAGGTCCTGTGGGCGAATGTCCATCTGCTCTTCTGGCTTTCTCTCGTCCCTTTTGTCACCGGTTGGATGGGTGAAAACCACTTTGCGCCCTTGCCTGTGTCACTCTATGGTGTTGTGCTCCTCTGCGCAGCCCTTGCGTATACGATTCTGGTGCGAGTGCTGATTCACGTCCACGGAGGAGACTCGCCACTGAGCCTTGCCGTGGGGACGGACGCGAAGGGAAAGACATCGCTCGCCCTGTATGCCATTGCAATCCCGCTGGCATTCCTGAACTCGTGGTTCGCAGGTGGAATATACGTTGTCGTCGCCATTCTCTGGCTCGTTCCGGACCGCCGAATCGAAAAAATTCTTTCCTGACAATGGCCGCCCGCAGGTTTCCACAAGATACCCTTGATTTCCTCCGCGACAGCAAGATTCTCGCCATCCGCGCCGGCAAAGGGTCACACCGTTTTATCGGTATCTGGATCGTCGTTGTTGGTAGAAGAGCGTTTGTTCGGTCATGGGATGTAAGCCCCAACGGGTGGAATATGGCGCTTCGTGACGATCCGCGTGCAACCATCAAAGTGAAGAACCGAAACGTCCCCGTGCGGGCAATTTGGGTAAGAAGCGGCGCCATCAAGAACGAAGTCAGCAGGGCCTATCAGATCAAATACCATACACCCGGATCTCTAGTGTACGTGCGCGGATTCCGGACGGCAAAGCGGAAGAACTCAACCCTGGAACTCCTGCCGGCCTGAACGGCCTGTCGCGGATAACCACCATGCGCACCAGCGAAGGGGAAAACAACATACCAACAGAACGATACGAGCTTTCGATCAAGGTCGGCGACGCCGACATCGATGTTTTAGGGCATGTCAATAATGTTGTCTATCTCCGCTGGGTTCAGGAAGCAGCCGTGGCTCATTGGAAGGCACGAGCAACGCCCGAACAGCAAAAAAAGTGGAAATGGGTTGTCGTGCGTCACGAGATAGATTACAAAAGGGCGGCCCTGAGAGAGGATGCGATCGTGGCCAGAACGTGGGTCGGACTGGCCTCCGATATCACCTTTGAACGCCATACCGAGATTGTCCGTGCCTCGGACCGGAAGGTTCTTGCTGTTGCCAGGACACTCTGGTGTCCCGTTGACTCAACGACTTTCAAGCCTTCTCGTGTCGACGAAATGGTGCGCAACGCATTTTCAACGGGTCGGGCCTGACCGATCGGTTGTTTCGGAGGAAAAACCTCCACCGGACGTTTTTGCGACTGAGATCCCCGTTCCCTACATTGCTTTCCACAATCTGAAGGAAGCTTCCACCATGTTGGAAGAACTCAAGGGACTGTATGTCGATTCCGGAATCTGGGCGCAGCCGATTCTCATCTCCACCGCCCTGTTGTTCCTTGCCGGCTGGATCATGCTCTTCACAGTGAGGGTCATCAAGAAATTCGTCCTGTATTCCGTTTTCGCGCTCTTGCTTCCGAACGCTATCGGCCTGATGGGCTATTGGGAGGAATCAGACACTTTGCAGGAAGCCATCATCGAGCGGGGGGAGACGCTCTCCGAGGAAATGGCCGAGGCTGCTGACGATCTGACCTTCTCCCCCCTCTACCTCGGACTCGCCGGCTCGGGCCTGACGCTCCTCCTCGGTGTTGCCGGAATCGCCCGAATCCGATTTTCCCAGCGGACGACATCCAGGGAGGGTACGTCCCGGGAGTCACCGTAAATTGTCCTTCGCACGATGAGCACCCCGCCCCTGGTCAAAGCCTTTTATGACCGGATCTGGAACTCCGGAGATCTTTCTGCTATAGATGCTCTGATTGCTGAGGATTTTTCTTTTCATGGATCTCTGGGGGTCGAACTCAGCGGCCGCTATGCTTTCAAGGAGTATGTACGCACATTGCGTTCTTCCCTATCGGAGTATCATTGTGCAATTCTTCAATGTGTAGCGGAAGAGATCTATGCCTTTGCCAAAATGCAATTCTCAGGGATCCACCGGGGCCCTTTTCGCGGTTTTACACCGACGGGACAACACGTATCATGGTTGGGCGCAGCCCTGTTCCGCTTTTCGAAAGATGCAATCGCGGATCTCTGGGTCCTTGGCGATCTTCAGAATCTTGACGCCATGTTGAGAGCACAGAAGGAGAACAATACGTGAAGTCGTTCCTGCTGTCAGTCGTCTTCCTCCTCCCGGCGCTCTCTGCGGCGCAACCACAACAGGTTCCCGGCACATTTCAGAAACTCTTGAAGTCCGCCTCCATGAGTTTTGTTTTCCCGAGGGGATTCACGGCCGTTCCCGTCGTTGCGAACGGAGATGTTGCTTATGATTATGCGGTTCGATCTCTCACCAGAAAACTCGAAATCCGATACCGCGTCATCCCTGCGCAAGAGAAAGGGCAACCGATCCCGCTCGAACTGATGGTGATCACCATGGGACTCAACATTTCCCACGGGAAGCGAATCACCCCCGCGGAGTATGCCGCGGCCGACGTGCGGGCGGAATTCCACGCCGATACCGGATGGACCGGAGTGGTCACGCTTGATTCCGATTTCGGAAAAGGATACCAATGGTGCCTCATGTCTGCGATTGAAAAACTCGGCCGGGGAAGAGCGTTTGTTTTTTTCCTCTATGACAACCCGGATGATCTCACGGAAGTGTTTGGTACGAACGATGCGTTTCACTCCCTGACATTTCACTAATTCATCATTCGTCAGCCATGAAAACACGCTTTCTCTGTTCCCTTCTGTTTCTTCTTTCGTCCTTCGCCTTGACACAGGATCAGCCCAGCCGATGGTACAAGGGAAACCTCCACTCCCATACCATCAACTCCGACGGCGACTCCCCTCCCGCGAACGTCATGGCGTGGTACAAACGCAGCGGGTATCATTTCCTCGCAATCACGGACCACAATACATTCACTGACCCCAATCCTCTCGATTCGAATCCCGGCGACTTGTTTTTGCTCCTTGGTGCCGAAGAAATCACAAACAAGAAGGCCGTTCACGTCAACGCGTTAGGAATTACCAGTGTCATACCGCCCCAGGACGGCTCGTCAGTGACGGAGATCCTTCGGACAACTCTGGCCGCAGTGGAGCAGCAAGGAGGCGTTGCGCTTATCAATCATCCGAATTTCCTTTGGGCTTTCACGGTGGCGGAGATGTTGCCTCTCCGCGGACCTTTCCTCCTTGAGATTGCGAGCGGCCATCCCCTTGTCAATCATGCAGGGGATGGACAAACTCCTTCCACCGAGCAAATGTGGGACGGGCTCCTCTCGGCAGGGATCGAGGTCTATGGAGCCGCCGTTGACGATTCCCACAACTTCCTCGGTGAATTCTCCATGGAACATGCCAATCCCGGAAGGGCCTGGGTTGTTGTCCGGTCTCCTGCACTCACCGCGCAGTCCCTTGTCGCATCACTGAAACACGGTGACTTCTATTCTTCCACCGGAGTCACGCTGAAAGATGTCCGGATAACGGCGAAAGATCTCATTATCGACATTGCACAACCTGCGAACGACTCGAGGCGCTATCGCGTCGTGTTCATCGGAGCGGGGGGAAAACAACTCGCTCTTTCATACGAGAACCCGGCTCTGTACCGGTTTACAGGCAACGAAGGGTATGTGCGAGCCAGAATCGAAGAAAGCAACGGCAGAAGGGCCTGGACGCAGCCTGTGAAGGTTGGAAATCGCTGATTCCTCTTTCCCTCTCATGACCAACAGTTGAGGATCCATGTCAAACCAGAACAACGACAAGCGCATCGATTATGTCGAATTTCCGTCGACCGACATACCCGCAACAAAACGATTCTATGAATCCACTTTTGGGTGGAAGTTCACGGATTACGGGCCGGACTATGTGAGCTTCGAGGACGGGCGCATGACGGGCGGATTTCGGAAGGCCGCCTCGGTGAAACAGGAAGGGCCCCTCATCGTCCTGTATGCATCGAAACTTGAAGAAACGGAAACAAGAGTCGTAAAAAACGGGGGTGTCATTGCGAAACCGATTTTCTCTTTTCCCGGTGGACGTCGATTTCACTTCACCGATCCCGGCGGGAATGAACTCGCTGTCTGGTCCGACACATGAACAGCATGATCAAACCGCAAATATGAGCACACCCTCATTTTATCTTGACCTTCCGGTAACGGCAAATTTTCTTGACATCGCCGATGCAGCAATCTACACTCCTCTCCCGGATGATTGGCATGTTGTCGTTTCCGATGTCAAGGATTCGACTACGGCAATCGGGAGGGGATTGTATAAAGAAGTCAATCTGATGGGTGCTTCCACCATCATGGCAATGCTTAATTTGACAAGATCGTTTTCCCTTCCTTTTGTGTTCGGAGGAGACGGAGCCAGCCTTTGTGTTCATGAATCCCTTCTTCCGCGGGCGCGCGAAGCACTTCTTGCCACGAAGAAAATGGCACAGGAAGTCTATCAACTGGAGCTTCGCGTAGGCGTCGTCCCTGTGTCCGAAATCCGCAAGGCCGGTTATGACGTGCTGGTAGCCCGCTATCGCGTTTCTGAGAACTTCGTTCAGGCGGTCTTTACGGGCTGGGGTCTTCAGTTCGCCGAAGAAGTTCTGAAAGACCCTCAGGAGGGGGAGCGCTACCGCTTGAAGCTCGACGGCGCCGCCGTCGAGGCCGATTTTTCAGGCCTCGAATGTCGATGGCAGAACGTACCAAGCGCCCACGGCGAAATAGTCTCGCTCATTGTCCAGGCAACCTCGGGAGAATCGGCAGAACGCAACGCGACCTATCGGGAGGTGATTGCAAAAGTGAGCCAGATCTATGGGTCCGACACGATGTGTCACCCGGTCCAGGAAGGCCTTCTGTCCTATGCATTTACCGAGAAAAGGCTCTCGGGAGAATCGAACGTGCGGTCGTTTGGGAAGGGGCGGCTCACCCGCATCCTGTATTGGTTTCGCATTCGCTTCAAAGTGCTTCTGGGGGCGTTGCTGATGAAGATCAGGTATCGTTCGGCCAACATCGATTGGGGGGCGTACAAACAACAGCTTGTCGCCAATACGGATTTCAAGAAATTCGACGACAAGTTGCGTCAAACGCTTTCCGGCACGGGGCGCCAGCGCGGAGAACTCACTGCTTATCTGGAAAAAGAATATAAAACGGGCGTTTTGGCATACGGACTGCATACAGCACCCACCGCTCTCATCACATGCCTCATCTTCAGTTACAACGGCGCCCACATCCATCTCGTCGACTCTGACAACGGAGGTTACGCCGTTGCCGCCCGCGAGTTGAAGTCCCGCCTGAAACACGGCAATCCATCCTGAATGTACGGCAAGGAAGTGTGGCAGGAATCGGAGGGGTAGGGCTGGAATATGCTACTGATAAACAACTTCGTAGATGGGAACGGGCCGGGTAATCCCTTTGACGGTGATGGGATCAAGCTGATTGACGCGGATTTCTTTGCTCTTCGCAAGCCGCCACGACGACTCGGTGACGAGGATTTGTCCCGGCTGTGCAATTGAGCACAAGCGGGCCCCAAGGTTCATGTTATTCCCCAAAACGGTGTGGTCCATCCGTTCTTCGCTTCCCACGTTCCCCACAATGGCCATACCTGTGTTTATCCCGATCCCAACCTGAATATTCTCAGGGCTTTCACGGTTGAGCTTCCTCACTTCCCGTTGGCTCTCCATTGCGGCGAGCAGAGCATTGTCCACCATGTCAGGTCCTTCGAAAATCGCCACGAGCTCGTCTCCGACATATTTGTCAATGATTCCGTGGTGTTTGACGATTTGCTTCGCCTGGGCGCTCAGGTATTTATTCAGGACGTCGATAACGACCTCAGGCTGCACGCGTTCGGAAAAAGCCGTGAACCCCCGGATATCGGAAAAGAACACTGTGACATTCCTTCGTTCTCCTCCCAGCTGGAGCTTGCCGCCTTCTCTGATCATTTCCACCGTTGATGCTGAAACGAATTTCGACATCAGAATGCGCTCCCTCAGGCCTATCACCATTTCGTTGAACGACCGCGCGAGCATTCCGATTTCGTCGCTCGAAGATGAAGTGAGTTGAACGTCGTAGTTCCCTTCGCGTATCTTTTCTGTCGCGTCCACCAACCGTTGAACAGGGGCTGTAATGCCTCGCGCAAGTGCAAACCCTCCGAACAATGCCAACACGATTGCCAGGGCCCCCACGCCGAGAATGACCCGCTCGATGACCTGGAGAGATGCAAGAGCTTTGTCGACCGACGTGGCCATAACATAGATTGCGTCTCCAGCCGACGACACCTGCGCAAAAGCGCACATGAACCTCTCATCCCCCAGTTTTACCTCGCGTTGGATGCTGTTGCCGCTGCGGATCCAGGCGTTGATGCTGTCCTTTTCCATGAGATACGCCCTTAACAAATCAACCTGGCCGATGTCAGAATGGGTCGACGCAACAACCCTGTTTCCAAGAATAAAAGTGATTTCGCTTTGAGTATCTTGTTTGAGGAGGTCCGCTTCCGCCTGAGTAATCCGATTTCCAAGGGTAATGGTGCCGTCGACATAGCCCCTCTGAACCACTGGGAGCGACACGAGCTGATAAAGGCGTTCATCATTAACCCAGCTGGTGATCTCACCCGGCGGAGAATATTCTCCCTGCAGGGCACGTTTGATGAATGGTACCGAGGAGAGCGTATCGCCGTACAATTCCGGCCGATCGAGCCTGAAGAGCACAATGCCTCGTGCATCGGTCAGGGTTAAGAGGTCTGCTTCAACGACACCGGCCGGGCCTGCCTCCGGATCCAACATATATTTCTTGATCGTTGCAGGATCCCTCGTGGCCAGATTTGCTTTCAAAACGGGAAGTTCGGTGATGAGGAGGCACGATTCGCGCAGCCGTTCGTTGCGAAGCTTGAGGAATCGGTTGAAATTCTGATAGTTCGCTTGAAAATCCTCTTCCATTTTCGTCATGGTCTCACTCTGCACCTGCTGATCGACGATGGTGAGCACGACGAAAATAAGGATTCCAACGAGGCCGACAACGAGGAGGTAGATCTTGTTCCGCAGCGTGGGCGCGAGCGCCCGTCGAAGAAGACTTGAGGTATCGCTCATCAGAAGTTAAAGTTGACCGTCAGAGTTTCACCGGCGCGCACCGTTACCCTCTGGGGCTCGGCGGACATGCGTTCATGCCATGCATGCACGAGGTATTGTCCCGGTGGAACGCCTGGCAGCTCATAGACCCCGGCATCGTTGGGCTGGGCAAAGAGCGGGTTGTCGAGCACAAGGATGAAGGCGCTCATATTTGAATGAATGTCGCAAAATACCTGCACGACGCCCGACTTGTCGAAATCAACAGGGACTTCTTCCCCGGTCGGTCTTCGGCCAATATTGAACTTTTTTACATTGGAAAGGGAAAAAACATTGTGATACGTCTTATCTCTATTCACAATGCGCACCGAGCTGCCCTTCACAATGGGAAGTACATGAGGAAGAAACGCAGCATCGCGTTGATCCAGCAGGACCGGCTTTGAGGGTTTTGCAAGGTTTTCCAGCCCGCTCCCTTCAACATAAACGACAACGTTCGTCACATCAGGCTTGTCAACTGCGGCCTCCGACCGGGATTGATCCGCCGCAGGGGCAGTTCGATAGCGAGAAGCCTTTGCTCTTGGAGCGACCTGCGCCAGGACGGGAAGCCGGATTGTCCCGCGGATGGTACCGGTTTGCGCCTGTGCCGAGGGACCAGGCAACCCGGTGAGGACCAGAACAATTGCAGCAATCACGGATGTTACCGCGCAACGTTTGCCTGCGTCGTTTCTTACAGATCTGCTCATCGATCTCCTTCTTAAAAGCTGATTGAAACCTGAGATCCCAGGACATCGAGGTCGGGCCGGGGAGCAACGTCCACTTTCGTGGTTTGATAGCCAACCTTCACTATCACTCCCCGAGCCGGCTTATACCCCACAGTAAACTCGAAACGCTGCACGTCCCTGTCCCAGGGAATGCTCGATCCGAAGGTGGGAGAACTGGAAAAGGGATCGGTGATGGAACCAAACATGACTGCGTTGTAACGCCCTGCAATATACAATCCGGCATAAAAGGGTGCGTCAATTTTCAGATCGATAAGGATCTCCCTGCTGGAGAGCCTCATGCTCCTGCCTGCCAATCCGGAAACGTAGAATGGCGGCGGACTGAGATTGTAGACAATATATGGAGATTGAAATTCATTGAGAATGTATTCGGCATTGAACTCGTAATACAAGTAATTGAGATTGAGGTCGAGTCCAACGGTTTGCTGTTTGAATTCGTCGAGCGATCCCATCGATTGATTCACGGGCCCGCTTTCGAGAAACGAACCGCCGGCATAGGAGACTCCGGCCGTTCCCCAGATTGCCGGTTGAACCGCAACCCGGCCGTGGATGCCCACTTGTTTGTCGAGATTGATGCCGGAATGTGTCGAAGAAAGCGGGGCATTCATCACGGCGACATCATAGGAGAAAAGATTGCCGGCGATCGACCCGAACACCTCCACACCTGAATAATACCCGCCGTAGTAGATGGTGGAGAGCTGTCCTCCATAGGAAGCTTGCGCCAGCGGGAGAGTTGCGGAATTCAAATAACCAAACGACGGCGAAACATTGGTCAGGTAATAGAAGAAGAGCGGTGTGCCGATGAGCGGATTGTCCGGGGAAAGCTGTCGCCGGGAGTACGCGCCGAACGGCGTAAGAATTTTCCCAGCAGAGATATTCACGATTTCCCCGACAACATTCGAGAACGTCACGTGGGCCAGCTCAAGGGAGACTATGGCCGCATCCTCCCCGCCCCTTTTTGTGGCTGCTATCTTTCCCGAAAACGAAATGTCGGGAGAAATCTCCCCTTCGAGAAACAGGTGCAGACCGTGTATGTTAAACTGAATGTTTCCATTGTTCAGTTTGTTCGTCCCCGGAGTGCTTTGCGCACCCCCCTTTTTTACTTCAAAATCGTAAATGCCGCTGATGGAAACCTGCGCGGACATCCGAGGAGCCAATGCCAGGAACGATGTCAGGAGGAACACCCGGGGGTACGACCAGAACACGTTGTTGATTGTTGTCATGTCCGACTCATTTCAGAAGTATCATTTGGCGGGCTTCCGTGAAGGCGCTCTTGCTGTCAAGAGACATGACTTTGAGCTCATACATGTACGTGCCGGACACGGCTGATCCGCTGTACCATTCCGCCGAATATGTTCCGGCCTCCAGCTCGCGGTTATCCAGGAGCCTCGCAATTTCCTGTCCCACAATATTGTAAACGGTGAGAGAGATTCTGCCTGCCGACGGAATCCGGAACGATATTTTGGTGATTCCATTGAAGGGATTCGGATAGTTCTGATGCAGTTCAAACTGCCGTGGCAGGTCATTGCCGATCCGTTCGACGGAAACAGGTTGGAGGGCATTCAAAACGAATTTCGCCATTTGCTGCATATGAAAGTATGCCTGTCGAATTCCCCCTGTTGTTGCGCCTGTATCGGCCGCTCCGACGGTTCCATTGATGAATTTCAAAGCAAGGTTATAGAAAGGAATTCCTTCTGTTGTCAGGCCCCCCGTTACATAGACCATGTTATTGATGTTCAGAGCATAATCCGTGACCTGTTTTGCAAAGCCTGCATTGTTTGCCGAACCAAACGCACTGTCCAACGCGATAAGGGCCCGACTCCCTGCTTTCTTCATTTGGGGCGTGGCCAGGGGGTCGCTCACCACCAGCCCAACATGGTAGCCCGCCCCTCCCTGCGATCCGGCGCCACCAAGGGTCGAATCCCCGGTACCGCGGTCTCCATAACGCCGGAACCCATAGCCGATAGGATCTCCATTGCTGGCAATGCTTCCATGGCCCAAAACAATCAGTGCTCCACGGATAAAGTCGTAGACGTGATCCGAGTGCGTGCTTGCCTCGCCGGGGTTGTTCTGTATTGCTCCGTCCCGGGCGAATCCGGCATGATCGACATAATGTTGGATGTGCTTCTTCATCCAGATCGACAGCCCCAGAGTTTGGGCCGTGTTGGGAAAGGAAACCAGACAATTCCTGATTCTCTTCAATGGACTGGTCTGCGAGGGAATTCCCGGCCCATGGAGCGAATCCGCAAACACCAGAGCCGACAGGGCGGGCTGAGACCCGCTGAAAGGAGAAGTCTCTTCCGTGATGAGGAACTTCTTATGGGAGGCAAGAAGGTTGTTGTCGCTGTTATCTTTGTATGCAAAGGAGACACTTCCTCCCGCTACGGTCAGTTGTCCCAGCTTCAGGTATTGCACATCGTCGTCAGCGCCAAGCCATGCCACATAGACTTTTCCGGATGCGGGGGGAGTGACATTGGTGAGAGATATCCGGATTGCATCACAGAAAGCCGTCGAATCGAAAAAGGCGGCTTCACCGGAACCGGTTCGTTGAGAAAACGCCATCGAACCGCACAGCACGACCAATGCTGCTATCACCGTTTTTGTGTTCATTGTTGGTTACCCGGAGTGATTCCGTAGAATACAAAAAATGAGCATAGATATCAAGATGAACTGGCATTGTGAGAGAAGCAACATGCGGGTCGCGAACTGTTCCATGTCGTGTTCGTTGTGTCGTGCACCGGTCACGAGGAACAGCAAGCTTGCATTTCTGGGTCTTTTCGCCTATCCTTTTTTTGCTGTTCCGCAAGGTCACTTCCCTTCTCATCAACGGGAGATTTCTTCTCATGAAAAGCATCCGCTTGTGTATAGCTGTTTCAATCCTCTATTCCTTGTCGTCTTTTGCACAAACCTCTGGTGAAGCGGGGCTTCGGGAAAAAGCAAATCGCCTGGCTCATGAGTACATCATGACTGACGGCCATGTCGACATTCCCTATCGGCTCCACAACCGATGGGAAGACATTTCCCAGAGGACGGCGCGCGGGGACTTCGACTATGTGAGAGCGAAGGCCGGAGGCCTTGACGCACCGTTCATGTCGATTTATGTCCCTTCGGAAAAGGAGAACAACGGGGCGAAGATGCTCGCCGACTCTCTCATCGATATGGTCTATAAGCTGGCAAAGGATTCACCCGATAAGTTTGCCGTGGCATTGTCGGTAGCCGATGTCCGTGCTCAGTTCGCCCGGGGGCTCATTTCTCTCCCCATGGGGATGGAAAACGGTTCCCCGATCGAAGGAAACCTTGAGAACATCCGGTATTTCCACAAACGGGGCATTCGGTACATCACCCTCACGCACGGCAAGGACAACCACATTTCCGATTCTTCGTACGACACGACGCGCACCTGGAAGGGTCTGAGCGAATTCGGCAAGAGCGTCGTAAGAGAGATGAACAGGGTCGGGATCATGGTCGACGTTTCCCATATCAGTGATGACGCATTCTACCAGGTGATGCGGATTTCCGCTGCCCCGGTCATTGCGTCGCATTCTTCGTGCCGGTCCTTCACCCCGGGCTTCGAACGGAACATGTCGGATGACATGATCAAACTCCTTGCCGAAAAAGGGGGAATCATCAATATCAATTATGGTTCATCTTTCCTGAGCGGAGAATATCAGAAAAAGGAGACTGAGGCGCGCGATGAAATCATGGCCTATTTGAGAGAAAACAAGCTGCGATTCAGCGATCCCAAAGCCCAGGCATATATCGAAGAGTCTCAAAAGAAGCATGGCCTGAAGAATGTCGACATCACTCTGGTTGCCGACCATATTGATCACGTCGTCAAGATCGCGGGGATCGATCACGTGGGGTTCGGCTCCGATTTCGACGGCGTGGGCCCGTCGCTCCCGATCGGCCTCGAGGATGCCTCCAAAATGCCAAACCTCATCTATGAATTGCTCAAACGCGGATATTCGGACGCCGCCATACAAAAGATCTGCGGCGAAAACATGCTGCGCGTCTGGTCACGGGTGGAACAGGTTTCCCGGGACATGCAGAAGTGACAAAAGAACCTCACAAAGGAACGAATCTTTCATGAATCGGCCAGCCAACGTTCAAACAACCGGTCCCGACACGAGAAAGCGGGTATTGATTCCCGCTGTCGCTCTGCTTTGTCTTCTCACCTCCTTACCGGCGCAGGCGCAGAAACTGAAGGTCTACATTTCCGTTGACATGGAGGGAGTCGTGGGAACCGTCACGGATGATCAGCTTGGCCCGGGCGGCTTCGAGTACCAGCGGTTCCGTGAATTCATGACACGTGAAGCTCTCGCCGCCGTTTCCGCGGCGAAGGAAGCGGGGGCGACTGAAATTCTCGTCAGTGATTCTCACGGAAACGGGGAGAACCTGCTCATCGAGCTTTTTCCCAAAGATGTCCGCATCGTCCGGTCCTGGCCGCGCCGGTACGGCATGATGGGCGGAATCGACCAGACTTTCGACGCCGTAATTTTTATCGGCTACCATTCATCCACGAACAACATGCAGGGAGTCAGGGCTCACACCTTTTCCAGCGGCCGGCTCACGCGCGTGGCGGTGAACGGGATTGAAATGACGGAGGCTTCCTGGAACGCCGCGATCGCAGGGCATTTTGGGGTTCCCGTGGTCATGATCTCCGGCGACAACGCGGCCATTAGCGAAGCGCGAAAACTTCTCGGACCACTCGAGGCGGCGGAAACCAAGGTTTCCCTCGGCTTCCACTCGGCAAATACCCTCACCCCCGAAGCCTCGTACGACCTGATCCGCAAAGCGGTTGGAACCGCCCTCAAACGAAGGGGAGAATTCAAACCGTACATACCTCGATCGCCGCTCACACTTGACGTGAGCTTCAAACATTACAGGGTGGCAGAGGTTTTGGCGTATCTGAAAGGAGTGGAGAGAACAGACTCTCATTCCATCCGCATGAAAGCGGACACTATGGCGGACCTCTCGGACTTCATGGTGTTCCTGACCAACTACAGCCTTTCGCTCGAACCATGAACCTACGGACTCGTGAGACGGTGTTTTCCTGATCCGTCGGCGTTCATGATCCAGAGGCCCCCGTCACCTTTCGCTGTTCTCGTGTACACAATCTTGCTCCCATCAGGACTCCAGGAGGGGTAGTCCCCCCCGTCGTCTGTCAATGGGATGAGGCTGAGCTCAGTCACGACGCCCTTGACGATCTGCGACAATCCGGAAAAGTCCGGCGGCTTCACGCTCATGAGGATTTGATTGCCGTCGTTGCTGAAGGAACTGAAAGCCGCAAGCCCGTTGGAGGAAAATGCGAACCGGTAGGTCTCCTGGCTGTCCGCAAGGCTGATGGTTCGGAATTCGTTGTAGTAACGGTTGTTCCCCGTGATGGCGAAAACAATGAAAAGGATGTCCGTCGAATTCTTGTGCCAGCTCGGATACTCTCCGTACGGATTGACGTTCAGCGTCGTCATGCTTTGAAGGTCCAACGCCATGATCCCTCCGTTCACGTAGGCGATGTACTTCCCATCGGGCGACCATGCCGGCCGATAATCCGCTGCATTGGTTGTCAGTTGTGTAAGGCTGTCTCCATTCGCCAGAATCTTGTAGAGGCTTCCCGAAATTGAAAAGGCAAGCCACTTCGCATCCGGAGACCACGTCACACCGATTCCCTGTCCCGGGAGAAGCAAACGGAGATTCGCTCCCGTGGAATCCACAACATAGACTCCCGCCGAATCGAGGACGCGCACGGTGAAGGCAATCTTCAAACCGTCGGGGGACCATGCTGCCCGCTCATGGAAATAACTCTCCTCCACCACGACATACTCCGGACCTGAAGCTGTCCTGCATCCGGTCGCAGCAACCATGACAACCCCGACGCTTATCATGACCAGTCGGCTGACCATACGGCTCTATCGTAGCTCTTCATTCGTTCACTTGCAAGCTGCTCTTCCTTGAATTACCTTCCCTTGTTGTTGAAAAATGAAACACTGAACTCCCGAAAGGATGTACGATGAAACTTATCCGCTCTGCCGCTTTGATTCTTGTCCTTTTCTGCACACACGGGGTTGGACAAACCCAGAGGGCCCGTGATTGGGGAATTGAGATCGGCGTGCTGCCGCCAGGCCCGCTTAATGCCATTACCGATGTTGAGGGGGTTCGCGTTGGACACGTGACATTGATTCAAGGAGACTCCGTTCGCACGGGAGTGACAGCCATCATCCCTCACGCGGGGAATCTCTTCCGTCAGAAGGTCCGCGGTGCGGTGTTTGTGGGGAACGGATTCGGAAAACTCATCGGCTCGACCCAGGTTCAGGAGCTTGGCCAAATCGAAACCCCCGTTCTTTTGACGAATACGCTCAGCGTCTGGGATGTGGCCAACGGCGTTGTGGACTATGTCCTCGGCAATCCCGAGAATGCAGATGTCCGCTCGGTGAACCCCGTTGTCGGAGAAACCAACGATGGATTTCTCAATGACATTCGGGGACGCCATGTGAGCCGCTCCGACGCCTTGAAAGCACTCGAAGCCGCTCGCAGCGGACCGGTTCAAGAAGGCAGTGTCGGAGCTGGGACCGGGACAGTATGTTTCGGGTGGAAAGGGGGAATCGGCACAAGCTCGCGCCGCCTCTCCTCACGTCAGGGAGGTTACACCGTGGGGGTTCTCGTTCAGACGAATTACGGGGGGAACCTTGATATTGCCGGCGTTCCGGTGGGCAAAGAACTTGACCTCGTGAAATCCTCCCGTGAAACCGGGGGAGGATCTTGCATGATCGTTGTGGCTACCGACGCTCCGCTCACCGTCAGGCAACTCGAGCGCCTTGCAGCCAGACCGCCCCTGGCACTCGGGAGGAGTGGATCGTCCATGAGTCACGGGAGCGGCGATTATGTGATTGCCTTCGCTACAGGCGTAACTTTGGAAACAGGAAACGATGTCCGAACAACCACACGGCCCGAATTGAACGACAATTTCATCACCCCGTTGTTTCAGGCAGCAGTCGAGGCGACGGAAGAGGCAATTGTCAATTCACTGTTGTCCGCGACCGACATGAAAGGATTCGGAGGCAGAACGGTTCAGGCCTTGCCGGGGGAAAGAGTAAAAGAGATTCTCAGAAAGTACGGAAGGATTCGCTGATCTACCTGGCCACCGCCGCTCTCACGTCTTCCATCATTTCGATGAATTGGGCGAAGAGGTAGTCGCTATCGTGAGGTCCGGGTGATGCTTCCGGGTGATATTGAACCGAAAAGAGCGGGATTTCTTTGTGCCGGAATCCTTCGTTGGTTTGATCGTTCAGATTGACGTGAGTGATTTCAACCAATTGAGGATCGAGAGAATCGGGATCGACGGCAAACCCGTGGTTTTGGGATGTAATTTCGATCTCCTGGGTTTGCAGGTTCTTCACAGGATGGTTGGCTCCCCGATGCCCGAATTTCAGCTTGAATGTCTTTGCGCCAAGGGCCAAAGCCAGCAGCTGATGGCCAAGGCAAATGCCGAATATCGGTTTTCTCCCAAGGATTTTCTTGATGTTCTGGATCGCATACTTCACCGCGGCCGGATCACCCGGGCCGTTGGAAAGGAAGATGCCGTCGGGATTCATTTCAAGAACTTTTTCTGCCGGGTAGGAGGATGGTACCACTGTCAAACGGCAGCCATACGATGTGAGTCTCCTCAGGATGTTCTGTTTTACTCCGAAGTCGTACACAACGACGTTCCACCGCTTTCCATTGAGCTTCGTTTTTCCTGACGTGCCCAAAGCAAACGGAGTCCTGTCAACCTCATCCCAATGGTATGGTTCGGCGGTTGAGACCTGTTTCGTCAAATCAAGTCCGGTCATTTCGGGGGATCGGCGCGCTTTTGCCAGGAGGCTTTCGTCATCAAGATCATGAACCGACAGGATTCCCCGCAGAGCCCCCCCCGTCCGGATGATGCGTGTAAGCATTCTGGTGTCAATGCCCTGTATTCCCATGATGTGATGCTGTTCCAGCCAGTCGCCAAGACTGCTCGTTGCGCGATGATTGCTGAAAAAATCAAAGTACTCTTTGACGATAAACCCGGCGACCTGAGGCTTGGTCGACTCCAGGTCCTGGAGATTCACGCCGTAATTGCCGATCAACGGATAGGTCATGGTGACGATCTGACCGGCGTAGGAAGGATCCGTGAGAATCTCCTGGTACCCGCTCATGCTCGTATTAAAGACGACTTCTCCGGTCGTTTCCCCCGGGGCTCCGAAGGATTCGCCGGTAAAGACCGTACCATTTTCGAGGACCAGCTTGGCTTTCAACGGATTTCTTGAGGTAGAATGGAAAGAATTTCGATCAAGGTACTCATATTTGGGCGACGAATCAACACTCCATCTTGTTGCGCCACGGCAATCGCCCTGTCATTGTACTGTCACCCGACAAATCGCGCCTGACAAAAGTTTTTTGACGGCGGATGAGGTGATAACACTCTTTTCAAATACACCGAGGCCACTATCGTCTAAAGTCCTCCACAGGTGTGAAGAATCTTCACCTTGACAACCTCTTGAAAAATCGTTAAATTTTCTATGTTTTTCGAGAGTTTTCATGACTGCCACCGAGAAAAAAACCGACGAATTGAACGATCGCGAAAAGGGAATTCTTCGCCACATCGTTCATGACTACATCCAGACGGCCATTCCCATAGGCTCCCGGTATATTTCCAAAAGGTTTGAGTCGCAATTGAGCCCAGCGACCATTCGCAACGTCATGGCCGACCTTGAGGAACAGGGTTTACTGTTCCATCCTCACCCCTCGGCCGGACGCGTGCCCACCGATCTGGGATACCGTTACTATGTGGACTATCTGATGGAGGTCGAGCAGCTGACCTCCGCCGAGAAAATCGCTATTCGCGAGCAATTGGACCGGGTGCCCGATGCGACCGATTTGCTGAGGGAAACGTCCCGAATGTTGGGAAAGATCTCGAAACAACTCAGTGTGGTTTCATCTCCCCATTTGGGCAGCGGGATCTTTGAGAAGCTCGAGCTGATCCCGATCACTTCATCGCGCCTTCTGGTTGTCATCTCTATACGATCCGGGCTTGTCCGGACCATCATGCTCGAAGTCGGCCTCGACGTTCGCCGCGATGTTCTTGACCGGCTGGGCGGTTTACTCAATGAACGCCTTTCGGGGCTTACGTTGCTGCAGATTCGGGAGAGCTTTGTCGAACGCATCCGGGATGTCCAGGATGAACAAACCGGATTAGTGCGGCTGTTCATTGAATCCGTCGACAATCTCTTTACTGACGCGCATGATGAGAAGGTGCACATTGCAGGGACCCAGAATATCATTGAACAGCCGGAGTTCGTCGACCCGAAGAATTTTCGAAGCGTCATCGAGTTGATCGAGAATGAGGACATGATTATCCATCTTCTCGAGAAACATGAGGGAGCGGCAAAAGACTTTGTGATTACCATCGGTGCAGAAAACAACGAGTCACGGGCACAGGACTATAGTGTCGTGACTGCCACTTACAACATTGATGGTGTCACGGGCCGCGTGGGACTGATCGGGCCCAAACGAATGAATTACGGCAAACTGGTGCCGCTGGTGGACCATGTTGCCAAAACTATTGCCCGCATGCTTAAAACGTCATCGTGAAGGAACCATGGAAGAGCGGAACGTGAATCAAGAAGAAGAACTGAACAGGGAAACTGAAGGCCCAACTCAGGACACTCCTACCCCGGAAGCAAAAGCCCCGGAAGCTGAAAAACAGGCCGCATACTACAAGGATCTATTTCTCCGAAAAGCGGCGGAATTCGACAATTTCAAACGGAGAATGGAAGTGGAAACCGGTTCGATTATCCGGTTTGCCAACGAAGATCTCCTCATGGCGATTCTTCCCGTCCTCGACGACCTGGAGCGGTCCCTCAAGAACTCCAAGGATGCGCAGGATTCCGCGCTCGTGAAAGGCATCGAACTGATTCAGCAAAAGATGCTGAAGATTCTGGAAGGACAAGGCGTGAAGCCTTTTGAAACCGTCGGAAAAGAATTCGACGTTCATTTTCATGATGCTCTCCTTCAGGTCCGGAAAGAAGGAGTTCCACCACATACGATCGTTGAAGAAGTGGAAAAGGGGTACCTCTTTCATGAGAAAGTGCTGCGTCATGCAAAGGTCATCGTCGCCGCAGACGCTGAGGACCAGACGGTCAATGCTGGCGGTGGTGAGGGCACCGGAACGGACGGGGAATAAGTTACGGATATGACAAAAAGAGACTATTACGAAATTCTCGGTGTTTCACGGTCTGCGAATGCAGATGACATCAAGAAAGCATATCGAAAGCTCGCTTTGAAGTTTCACCCCGACCGAAATCCCGGGAACAAGGAAGCGGAGGATCACTTCAAAGAGGCAGCTGAGGCCTATGAGGTTCTGGGTGATCCGGAAAAACGACGCCGTTACGACCAGTTTGGACATGAGGGAATCCGGGGAACAAACTTCCGCGAGTTTACGGACATTAACGACATTTTCTCCTCCTTCGGCGACATTTTTGGCGGAGGATTTGGGGGAGGAATCTTCGACGAGGTTTTCGGCGGAACCCAGCGCGGCCGACGACGATCTGCCGCCCGCCAGGATGGGACCCCGGGATCCGATTTACGTGTGACTCTTCACCTGAGCCTGGAGGAGATTGCCTCGGGTGTTGAGAAAAAAATCAAGGTGAAACGTCAGAAATCCTGTGAGACCTGCAAGGGATCCGGCGCGAAACCCGGCACGAGCAAGACCACCTGTCCGGAATGCAACGGCACCGGAGAGTTAAGGCAGGTTTCCCGTTCAGTCTTCGGGCAGTTTGTCAACATCACCGCCTGTGCGTATTGCGGCGGCGAAGGACGCATCGTGAAGAGCCCCTGCTCCACCTGCGGCGGCGAAGGACGGGTCACTGGTGAATCGACCATCAAGGTTGCAGTTCCGGCAGGCGTCTCCGAAGGAAACTACATTCCGCTCCGCGGACAAGGGAATGCCGGCAGGCGGGGAGGAGAATCGGGCGATTTGCTCGTCATGATCGCCGAAGAAGAACATCCGCATTTCCAGAGAAACGGAGACGATATCATTCACGATCTCTGGGTGAGCTTTCCGGTAGCGACCCTTGGAGGGGAAGTGGAAATCCCCACGTTGAACGGAAAAGCCAAACTGACCATTGAGGCAGGGACTCCGTCAGGACGTGCCCTCCGCATGCGAGACCGGGGCATCCCCCACCTGAACGGCCATGGAAGGGGCGACCAGCTTGTGCGAGTCAATATCTGGGTTCCGAGGAACCTCTCTGCCAAGGAGCGGGAGCTCCTCAATCAAATGAAAGAATCGGCAAACTTCATGCCGACAGAAGAAGAACGCAGAACTTCTTCCCGCACTTTTTTTGATAAGGTGAAGGACGCTTTTTCTTAGGGGGGACGATGAAATCATCGTGGCGCGAAGAGTTTGCCTTGACGGCAAATGAGCGCAAGATCGCTTTGTTCCTGGTGGGTTCGTTTGTGCTCGGATTGGGCATCCGGCTGTATCAGCAAACGTTTCCTGACCGTCAGCAGTTTGATTATTCGGCATCGGACAGCACCTTTGCGGCTCTGAGCGCACGGGTTCCCGCAAAGGAAGAGAGGTCAAGCCCGTCTTCATCGGTGGTCTTCCCGGTGAATATCAACAGGGCTACCAAGAAAGAACTTGTTCGCCTGCCGGGAATAGGCGACAAAACCGCAGAGCGGATTGTTGCATACCGTGAAGAGCGCGGAGCCTTCAGCGCCATCGACGACCTGCGCAAGGTAAAGGGAATCTCACAATCGAAGCTGGAGAAGATCAAGCCGCTGATCACCGTCCACTAGCATCCTATCAAGGGAGGAACAATGTCCGTTTATCAACAAGCAAAGGGTTCACCTATCCTGAAGGGCGTGATAGTTCTTCTGTTTGGAATTTTGATCTACGTTTTGTACGAGCCGTATCAGATCAGAGAGCGCGAAGAAAACAATAAGAAAGAATCACGGGCTCGCCTTGTGAATATCAGGGCTGCCCAGCTCCTCTACATCTCTGATCACGGATCATACGCCCCTTCGATCGATTCGCTGGTAGCCTTTATCAAAGGGAAGATTGCGTCCGGCACTGTTCCTGAAGACACCTTTAAGCCCCTTGTCTTCTCACCGTTTTCTCCCGACTCATTGCTGCACACTCCCGGATCATGGAGACCCTATTCCGTGATATCGGTCGACACGACCGTTATTAAGAAGTACTTTGCCGAAGATCCCGACGGCTACGGCTCCATCGGATCACTGACGGACGATTCACGCGTGAATAAGGCGTCATGGGAAGAATGAGCTCCCTTCACGCATTGCTCCCGTCCCCGGCTAAAAGAAAATGAAATACTCCCGCCATGTCGGCATATCGTTCTGCAATGGCCATATTCAACTGGCTGAAATCGAGCTGGGGAAGAGAAAAGCCGTCACGGCCCTTGCTGAAGCTCAGTCGAACATCGATCTGGTCGAGGCAGGCATTCACCTTTCGGCCGACCATCCGCAGGTGGCAACCCTCGCCGGCGAGCTGAAGGAGCTTCTCCACCGAAACAAAGTGTCCGCCAAAACGATCTCTTTCGCGCTCCCTGCCGAGCCGGTCTTCATCAATATCATGCCGCTCTCTCCCACGCTGAAGGGTCCTTCGCTCGGCGACTACCTCCAGTGGGAGCTTAAACAGTATTTCCCGAATGCAGGGCCCAAGGATTTCATCGTTGATTCCCATCCTCTTGCAGGAGGGGAGAAGGAATTCCATCCGGCCTTTGTGGTCGGGGTGCGGCGCGGGATGGTGGCTTTTCTTCAGAAAGTGACGCGCGATCTGAAGATGGACCTTCATATCGTCGACGTTGACCATCTGACGACGGAAAAAACAATTTCCCTTAATTACCCCGAAGTCGCCGGCCACCACGTCGCTCTTTTTTGTCTGCGCATGACAGGCCTCATTGGCAGTGTCCTCCGCGACGGAGAAACCATCGATTACCGGTCCTTCCCGGTTCAGTTGCCGGGCGATTGCGCAAAGACGGTGAGTGCATACCTCAAAGACCTCAAGCAGCTGGATGGCATGAAGGATCCCGATGCACTCTTCTTCTATGGCCTCGATGTGCCTCCGGACGTCTTGAAACAAATCCGGTCTGAAACCAACATTCAGGCGATCATTGTTAATTCGCTCAGAAAACTGCCGGTCGCAGGAAAGATCTTTCAGCAGTACACGAAATCAAGCAACCGCTTCGCTCCCGCGATCGGGCTCGGATTGCGGACATCCTGAATGAGGATTATCGCCGGAACGTTCCGGGGGAGACGCCTTGCAGCTCCCCGCGACCGCCTGATCCGGCCCACAACTGATCGGGTCAAACAATCGATCTTTGACATTCTCACGGTCCGCCTCGATTTTACGGGCATCCGGGTTCTGGACCTCTTCGCCGGCAGCGGCAGCCTGGGCCTTGAAGCTCTCAGCCGCGGCGCGGGCTCGGCAACGTTTGTCGACACTTCAAGGCCATCCCTGACCCTCCTCGAGCAGAATATCCGAACACTCGGCTGTGAGGAGCAGGCCGCGGTCCACCAGGCTGAGGTTTTCTGGTTCCTGAAGAATTCACGCAAGCAGTACGATCTCGTTTTCGTTGATCCTCCCTTTGCTCTGGAGCGCATCGGCGAACTGCCGGGGGCTCTTGCCCGTTCCGGCGTTGCCGGCAAAGGTTCGTACGTGGTCATGGAACATGGAAAGAATTCGGTTGTCTCCGTGCCTGAAGTGGCTTTTGAAACTCTGCAAAAGACCTTCGGCCAAACGGTTGTGCTCATTCTGAAATCGAAGCAAGACACCAGGAGCAGCTCATGAACATCGCAATATATCCCGGCACATTTGACCCCATCACCAATGGCCATATCGACATTCTGGAGCGTGCTCTCAAGATCTTTGACAAGATCGTTATCACTATCGCCCGCAATTCTTCGAAGAACCCCCTCTTCTCCGAGCAGGAACGTCTTCAAATGATCGTCGAAGTGACGAAAAAGTACAAGAACGTGGAGGTTGAATCGTTCGAAGGTTTGCTGGTGGAATATGCGCGAAAGAAGAAGGCAACAGCCATTATTCGCGGACTCCGGGCAATCTCGGACTTTGAATACGAATTGCAGATGGCATTGATGAATCGCAAGCTCGATGCCCGCGTCGAAACGGTATTCTTCATGCCGAATGAGAAATACACCTACTTGAACTCCAGCATCGTTCGGGAAATTGCGCGGCTCGGCGGAGAAGTCAGCGATTTCGTCCCTCCCCTCGTTCGCCTGACCCTCGAGCGCAAGATACGGATGTCTGCAACCTCGCCCCGGCAATCATGAAACCACTTTCGAAAAAAATCGCTGGAATCGAGGAATCGCAGACACAGCTTCTTGCCTCAAGAGCGCGTCAGCTCAAGGCGGAAGGGATCGATGTCGTTAGCCTGACGGCGGGCGAGCCGGATTTCCCGACCCCCCAACTGGTGAAAGACGCGGCCGTCCGTGCGATTAACGAAAATTTTACAAAATATACCGCCAACCAGGGTATTCCTGACCTTCTCAAAGCGATCGCAGAGAAGTTTCACCGCGACAACGGCATACAGTTCTCACCCTCGCAGATTCTCGTCTCCTGCGGGGCGAAGCATTCGATCTATAACGCGCTCCAGGCTATCTGCGACAAGGGGAATGAAGTCATCATCCCTGCACCGTACTGGGTCAGTTATCCGGAAATGGTGAAACTGGTCGATGCCACTCCCGTCATCATAGCGACGACAGCCAAGAATCAATTCAAGATGACGCCGGCTCAGCTGAGCCGCGCAATTACAAAGAAAACCAAAGCCTTCATCCTGTGCTCCCCCTCAAACCCGACGGGTTCCGTCTACACACAGGCCGAGATCGAACAGCTCGCGCGCATCGTCGAGAAGACCGGTATCTATGTGATCTCCGATGAAATATATGAAAAGGTGGTCTACGACGGAGTGAAGCATTTCAGCATGGGCTCCATCGATGCCGTGCATAATCAGGTTATAACGGTCAATGGCGTTTCGAAAGTCTATTCGATGACGGGTTGGCGCATTGGATATATGGGTGCTCATCGCGAGATCGTTCAAGCGGCCGAAAAAATCCAGAGCCAGATGACATCCAACGCTTCGTCCATTTCTCAACGCGCGGCCCTTGCAGCCCTCACAAATGACCTCGATTCCGAAGTTCGGGTCATGGTCGATGAATTCGACCGGCGGAGGCATTTCCTGATGGATGAAATGAAAAAAATCCCGCAGCTTGAGTTCATTTATCCAAGAGGTTCTTTCACTCTGTTTCTGAACATCAAGCCCTATCTTAAGAAGAAGGTCCATGCAAAACAGATAGGAACATCCGATTCTCTCTGCGACTACTTTCTCAATGAACACAGTGTCGCGATGGTTCCGGGAACGGGATTTGGAGCTCCGGAATGGATCAGAATATCGTACGCTTGTTCGATGGCAGATTTACAGAAAGCAGCCGAACGACTCAGACGCGGGTTCGCCGAATTGCTCTCCGGAAAGGTTTGAATTCCTCGCAATTTCCCCGTACGTTTCTTTCAGTCATTCTTACCACCATCCCCGTTATGCAAGGATCTTTCTCCCCTTCGGCAGCCGCACATCCGGCGATCGCCGAACACACATCGATCGAAAGAATGCTGTAGAAGATTGGAGGTTGAGCTATTCATGAGTGTCAGCAAACTAGCAGGCTCCATCGCGGAATCGCCTACTCTGAAGTTGAATGAGGAAGCCGCCCGGTTGAAAGACAAGGGCGAAGCTGTTGTTCATCTCGGCGCAGGCGAACCAAAAAACAAGGCTCCCATCAATGCCATCCTGAGCGCAGCGGCAAAACTGAATACCGGCGACATCAAGTACACGCCATCCGACGGCATCCCATCACTCAAAAAGGCTGTAGTTCGTTATACCGAAGAGACCTACAACAAAGTCATCGGTCCGCAGAATGTCATGGTATCGCAGGGAGCGAAACAGGCTCTTTTCAGCGTCCTCTACACGTTGATCAATCCTCAGGACGAAGTGATCGTTTTTGCACCGTATTGGGTAAGCTATCCCGAGATGATCAAGATGGTTTACGGCGTTCCCGTCATTGTAACGCCGGAAGACGGCGGCTTCGTCCCCTCCATGAAGGACCTGGAGCCGGCCATCAGTGCCTACACCAAAGCCATCATTGTGAATAGTCCGAACAATCCGTCGGGAATCGTGTACCCTCGGGAGTTCGTCGAACAGCTTGTGGAGTTCTGCGAAAAGAAGAATATTTACGTCATCTTCGACGACATCTACCATAAGCTTGTCTTTGACGGAATAGTGCCCCCTTCACCGTATCAATTCACGAAGAAGGACATTGAAACCACAAAAATCATCACCATCAACGGCATTTCAAAGCTCTACGGCATGACGGGATTTCGGATCGGCTGGCTTGTGGCGGGAAAACAGATCATCTCCGTTGCAACCAACGTGCAGTCGCAAACGACTTCGTGCACGTCCGTTCTGCTTCAATCCGCTGCCGAAGGCGCCTTAACGGGCCTTCAAAGCGCCGTCGAATCATTGCGGCTCACGCTGCAAAACAACCGCGATGTCATGATGAAAGAGCTCGGGGCATTCAACGGCGTCAAGATCACCAAGCCCAACGGCACCTATTATTGCCTCCCTGACTTCCGCGCCTACAACAAGAGTTCTGTCGAACTCTCACAGTTCCTCCTCAAGAGGGCCCTGGTCGTAACGGTGCCGGGAAAGGAATTTGGCATGGAGGGCTATCTTAGACTCAGCTATGCAACAACCGTCAAAGACGTTACGCAGGGCATTGCCCGGATGAAGTGGGCATTGGACCCGAACTCCCCGAACGAAATCTACATTGGTGAACGAAAACTCGTACGAGACTGGCAATGAACAATATCCTCAACATCAAAACACCCGCAGAAAATGAAGCACAGGCCGTCAAGAGCGACTACGGACTGGACAACCACGGACTGTCGAATCTGAGGAAGGTGTATTGGAACCTTCCATCGGAAGCCCTCTACGAGGAAATAGCGTTCCGCGGGGAAGGTAGAATTTCCAAGCTTGGCCCTCTGGTGGTGAATACGGGAAAACACACGGCGCGATCGGCAAACGACAAGTTCATCGTGCGCGAACCGAATACGGAAGAACATATCTGGTGGGGAGAATACAACCGGCCCTTCAGCATCGAGAAGTTCAATGATTTGATGAACAGGATGCTGGGATTTCTCCAGGGAAAGGACGTATTTGTGCAGGATTGCTACGCAGGTGCGGATTCCCAGTACCGGATGCCCGTGAGAATCATTTGTGAACACGCCTGGCATGCTCTTTTTGCCCGGAACATGTTCATCCTGCCGGAAACCAACGATGAATACCGGCGGCATCTTCCGGAATTCACGGTTCTCTGCGTTCCGTCGTTCAAGGGAATCCCGACCATCGACGGCACCGGGTCCAATACGTTCATCGTGTTGAATTTCGAACAGCGGCTCTGCCTCATCGGCAATACTCAGTACGCGGGCGAGATCAAGAAGTCCGTGTTTACGACCCTCAATTATCTGCTCCCCCTGAACGGCATCATGCCCATGCATTGTTCGGCCAACCGGGGCAAGGGGAATGACACGGCTGTGTTCTTCGGCCTCTCCGGAACCGGAAAAACGACGCTTTCGGCAGACCCCAAGCGGGAACTCATCGGCGATGACGAGCATGGCTGGAGCGATGAAGGCGTATTCAATTTCGAGGGGGGCTGTTATGCGAAAGTCATCCGCCTTTCCGCCACGGCTGAACCACAAATCTATGCAACGACCAAGCGGTTCGGAACAATCCTCGAAAATGTCGTGTTCGATCCCATTACGCGGCTGATCGACCTGGACGACGATTCCATTACGGAAAACACGAGGGCCTCATACCCTCTGGAGTACATTGACAACGCTGTTCCTGAGAAAAAAGGCGGACATCCGAAGAACATCGTGTTCCTCACCTGTGATGCATCAGGCGTCCTGCCGCCGCTGGCGCGATTGACCCCCGAGCAGGCTATGTATCAGTTTATTTCGGGTTACACTTCGAAGATCGCAGGAACGGAAGTGGGATTGGGAAAAGAGCCCGAAATGACCTTCAGTGCATGCTTCGGGGCTCCGTTCATGGTTCATAAGCCGGCATTCTACGCGGAACTCCTGAAACGGAAAATCACGAAGTACGGTGTGACGTGCTGGCTTATCAATACAGGATGGATCGGAGGTGCTTTCGGTGTCGGGAAGCGGATAAGCATCGGTTATACGAGATCGCTCCTGAATGCAGCACTCGACGGTTCCCTCGAAAAGGTCCGTTTTGTCAAGGATCCGGTGTTCGGCTTCGAGGTTCCGACGAGCTGCGAAGGCGTCCCCGCGAATATCTTGAACCCGGCCGAGTCGTGGCCCAGCAAAGAGGCGCACAAAGAAAAGTACCGTCAGCTGGCGTCCCGTTTCATCGAAAACTTCAAGAAGTTTTCAGCCGATACACCCGCCGAAGTGATCAAAGCGGGGCCAACACTCTAGCATCACCGGCCGCCAACGTGCAGGAGCAGTATGCCGACCTACGAGTATAAGTGTGTGGAATGCGGACATGTGTTTGAAGAGGTGCAATCCATCAAAGCGGAGTCGCTTCGCACGTGCCCGCAGTGCGGGAAAGACGGGCTGAAGAGAGTGCTCGGCGGCGGGGGAGGAATGATCTTCAAAGGCAAGGGTTTCTATCTTACTGACTACAAGAAAAGCGGCGGAGAAGCAAAGAAAAGCGAGAAACCGGCAAGCGGCGATGGCAGCGCGTCTCCCGGCACTCCAAAGACCGATTCTCCCAAAAAGGATTCGCCGCCGCCACCCCCTCCTCCTTCCCCCGACAAGAAATCCTGACCTCCAAACCGACCGGCTTCGTGCCGGAAGCATTACTCTTCCGTTTCAAACCCCTTTTTCTTCAAAACAGCGGCGGCCCGTTGGGCGATTTCCCTTGATTCAAAAAAAAGTCGAAACGTCCCTCCCGTTCCTTCGCGGATTTTCATGAGCTCGATGTCTTTGATGTTGAGCCGATGACGGGCAATCGCCGCAGTCATGCGGGCAAGCATACCCGGTTTGTCAGGGACGAAGACGTGGATTGCGGCAAGCGGCGTGAGAAAGCCCTTCATGTCCTTCGGAATGGCCCGGCGAAGCCGATTGGCCTCCTGAAACCTTTTCTTGAGTCCCGGCAAACTCCCCGCCGTCATCGAACGCCGCATGCTTTTCCATTCGGCAAGCACCATATCGATGGAGCGGATGACTTCCCTGCGATTCGCTTTGAGCAGAGAGTCCCAGAGATCGTAACGGCTTGAGGCGATCCTTGTGAGATCCCGGAACCCCCCGGCGGCAAGCTGAAGATACCGCCTGGCCTCGGGGTGCCTCTTCCCCGCCATCCTCATCATACCCACCGCCGCAAGCTGCGGTACATGACTGATAGCGGATGCTACACGGTCGTGCATGCGTGCATCCATTGCCAGCGGCCTTGCTCCCAATCCTGCCAGAAAATCCGCGAGAGCCTTCAAGTGCCGGGAGGATGTGCGTCGGGTGGACGTGAGGACATACAGCGCATTCTCGAAAAGAAGGGGATGCGCCGCTCCGATGCCTGAGAGTTCGATCCCGGCCATCGGGTGTCCGCCAATGAAGTTCCCGGCGAAGTGTTTTCGCGCAAGATTCATCACGGGGAGTTTGACGCCGGCAACATCTGTGACGATCGTTGTGGGAGGAACGAGCTTTGCGATTTGCGGAAGGATACGGAAAATTGCAGTAAGGGGAGTCGCAAGGATAATCAGGTCAGCCCCGTGAATCCCCTTGGCCAGATCTCCTTCTGCATGCGCAATGGCGCCTCTTCGTTTCGCCTTGATGAGAACAGAGCGTTTGTCAACGCCGACAACACGCACATGAGGAAAGCGGCGTCGGATGGCCAGTCCAAGGGATCCGCCTACGAGTCCCACCCCGACAATCGTAATGTTTTTGAACGGCCCTCTTTTCATCGTAAAGGCCGCACAAGAAGGAATGCATCGGGAATATTACGAATTGCGCTTTCAGAGGTCACTTCCATCCTCCGGGCCCGTGATGGAGTCGCCATGGGGCGCTATGCGATGGAACGGCTGATGGCTTCGGCGATAATGCGCACCTCTTTCATCATTTCGCTGAACTGGTCGGGAAAGAGCGACTGGGCCCCGTCCGATTTGGCATGGTCAGGGTCATGATGTACTTCGACCATGATACCGTCAGCGCCCGCCGCAACACACGCCCGCGCCATGGGAATGACTTTGTCGCGAATCCCGATGCCATGGGAAGGATCGGCAATAATCGGAAGATGGCTCTTCTTCTTAATGACCGGAATGGCACCGATGTCCAGTGTGTTGCGCGTAGCCGTTTCGAACGTTCGGATCCCCCGCTCACAGAGAATGACATTCTGATTGCCGCCGGAGAGTATATACTCGGCCGACATGAGCCACTCCTCAATGGTCGCCGAGAGACCTCGCTTCAGCAGAACGGGTTTGGATGCTTTTCCCAAATCCTTGAGAAAGGTAAAATTCTGCATGTTGCGCGCACCCACCTGGAGAATATCGGCGTACCGTTCGACGAGCTCGATCTGGCTCTTATCCATCACCTCGGTGATCACCTTCAGACCCGATTCATCCGCCGCCGATCGAAGAAACTTGAGCCCTTCCTCGCCCAGGCCCTGAAAAGAATAGGGCGACGTGCGCGGTTTGAATGCTCCCCCGCGGAGGATCCTGGCCCCTGCCGCAGACACCTTCCGTGCAACGATATGAATTTGTTCCTCACTCTCAACGGAACACGGGCCCGCCATCACTACCACGGTCTCTCCCCCAATAGCAACATCGCCCACCTTGACGATTGTGCCGTCTTTCTTGAATGCGCGGCTGGCAAGCTTGAACGGTTCGGTAATGCGGACAACTTCCGCAACGCCTGAGAGGAGCGCGATTTGCCGATGATCAAAGTCCGGCTGCACTCCGATTGCCCCCAGAACCGTTTGGCGCACTCCGGTTGAACGATGCACGTCAAAGCCATGCTCATGAAGGACTTTGATGATTTCTTCGATTTGCTTTTCCGATGCTCCGGGTTCAGTGACCACTACCATACAGCGATTCTCCGTTTCTACCTTTCGGTGTACCTGTCAAGCCTGAATTTCTCGCCCAAATAGAGTTTCCGGGCTTCCTGATCATTCGCAAGAAACTCCGCCGTGCCGGACTTCAAGATCTGTCCTTCAAAAAGAAGGTAGGAACGGTCCGTAATGGAGAGGGTCTCATGGACATTATGATCGGTGATAAGAATGCCGATGTTCCTTGCCTTCAATGTTCCGATGATTTTCATGATTTCCTCAACGGCAATGGGGTCAATGCCTGCGAACGGCTCGTCGAGAAGCATGAACTTCGGATCCAGCGCCAGCGCGCGTGCGATCTCTGTGCGCCGGCGTTCACCTCCGGAAAGAACATAACCTTTGCTGTTGACCACATTCGTGAGGCCAAAATCCTCGAGAAGCCGGTCGCATTTCTCCTCTTGTTCCTTTCGCGACAGGCTGCTCATTTCAAGCACCGCCATGAGATTGTCGCGCACCGACAGGCGGCGGAAGACCGATGCTTCCTGAGGCAGATAGCCAATGCCGAACCGTGCCCGAACGTACATGGGCAGCGCTGTCATTTCCTTCTGATCAAAAAAAACCTTCCCAGCGTTGGGGCGCACCATGCCGACGATCATATAGAATGTCGTCGTTTTCCCCGCGCCGTTTGGTCCCAGGAGTCCCACTATTTCTCCCTGACGAACATCGATCGTAACATTGCTGACGACCGTGCGCTTCTTGTACTTCTTGACAAGGCTTTCGGCTTTAAGCATCGAGCCGTCCGGAAGAACAGGATTCTTGTGCACTGCTTTGGACGTGCTCCGGCCTGCCGAGGATTGTGCGCGTTTTGATTTCATTTGTCCAGAATAATTTGAGTGTTCATGCGACGCGGCTTCTTCGTGTACCATTGAAACCCGTCCAGATCGTAGAATCGTTCCCTCCCGACCATCAGGGGTTCCGGGATATATTGTCCCTCGACTCCTCCTGCCACACTGATGTGACGAACCAGCCCATCCATAAACTCCACGACAATTTTGTCTCCGCTGGATTTGTTCGCACCGTTCGGAACTGCATTTTCAAAGAGGTAATACAGGCTGATGGATTGACGCTCTGCGACGATGCGTTCGATGTTTTCTTCACCGAAGTAGAGCGTCAAAGTGCGGCCCGTGAGCTGGTCAAACCGGCCCGTGAGCAAGGAATCACTTTGGGAGACAGCCATTGCCCGACCGGCGACAAAAACGCTCCGGAGCCGCCCGTTCTCCAGGCGGACGGCAATGGAATCGCCGCTCACCTGGTTGCGATCATACCACACCACCGGTTGGCGCGTGAGGATCAGCAGCCCTTCACCGGGGCGGTAAAAGCCTCTCCCGCTCACGGCTGCCAATTCGTTGCGAACAATCCTCACACTGTCGCTCGCAACATAGTGTGGCTGGCTGGCATCTCTATAGGCTTCCATCGTCCTGCTGACGACGACAAGAGTATCAAGGCGACCCAAGGCGGAAGTGTCCACCTGAACGAGCTTCGGATTGGAGGGAATAATCGTGTAGTCGATCGAACCGAAATGCACGAGGGAATCGCCAAAGACGGTCACAGCATCCCGGGGACTGGTGACCGTGACTCTTCCAACGGCAATGGAACGCTCGTCGCCGTCAAAATACGTGAGAACGTCGCACGTGGTCGTTGAAACAGAATCGACGACAACGACATTTCCCACAAAATGAGCTTTTTTCGCGTCGACGTCGTAATCGCCGTCGAGCGCCGTCAGCACCGTTCCGGGCCGTTCGAGTCTGACCCCTTTCTTCAGCACGGCTTTGCGCGTTTTGTCGAAATACTGCCCCTCCTTCGCGTAGATCGTCACGTTCTCGCGCACCAATTTGACATTACCGAAGCAATCGATTCTTCCGGACCTGATGAATTGCAGAGCCCTGTCGCACCACAACTTGACCGTTCCGCCGGAGTCTGATGGCTGAACAAAATGGACGTTGCCAACAAAATCTCTCACCTCTTCTCCGTTGATGACGCTCCGTTCCATCTTGTTGGCAGTCCTCAGCTCAATGACTTTCCCTGTCTGAGCGTTTGCAACACCGGCGCACAGGAACACGGCAACGGCAATCCATGCTGAAGTGGACATGCGCCTATTGTCCCTGCGCCTGGCCCGAAACGCGGAAGATTCTATAGTTGTTGAGATTCTGCTCCGCTTCAAATCCCGTTCCCTGGATTTTTTCGCTGGGAGAAACGATACGCACAAATTCAGGCGTATGAATGAGCTGTTTTCGGTTATCCCAGAACAGCTTCTCCGTCCGGAGCGTTGTGCCATCATCTTCAGCAACGACGACCACATCGCCCCACGTCTCCAGATCGCTTGTGACGTCATTCACGATCGCTTCGCGCGAAGTGAGAACCGAAGTCTTCTTTCCCGTATCATCGAAGAAATCCACAACGACGCCCTCCGAGAGCAAAGTCCGCCGCGGCTCCTCATACACACGGATGTACCCTGCGCGGATAACCGCCTTCACTCTTCCCGAATCTGTAAGCGTAACGGTACTGTTCCAGCTTTCCTGCTGAGGGAGTGACTTGCTGTCGATCTGGGTGAGGACGGAAGGTTTGATTTTCTCTTCACATGCCGAAAGCCCCAAAATGAGCGCAGTCAGAAGTATTGCCGGACCCGGCCTCATCCTGTGACTTCGCTGCGCAGTCCGGTCTTGACAAGGTCATGCAGGTGCACCATGCCCACCGGCCGATGCTGCTCGTTGACAATGATGAGCTGTGTAATGCTGTACTGTTCCATGACTTCCAGGGCGACGACGGCGAGAACATTGTTGCGGATCGTTTTGGGATTGCGCGTCATGACATCCCTCGCCTTGACATCGGAAACGTTCGACATGCGGCCCAGGAGCCGGCGCAAGTCGCCGTCCGTGACAACCCCGGTGAGTACCCCACGCTCATCCACCACACAGGTTGCTCCCAGCCGCTTCGATGTCATTTCATAAATAGCATCCGACAAGGAAACATCCTCGTGAATAACGGGAACTGCCGTGCCCGAGACCATGATTTCTTCGATCCTGAGAAGGAGCTGTTTGCCGAGATTCCCTCCCGGGTGAAACATGGCAAAATCTTCCTTTGTGAAATTCCGTTTCTCCAGCAAGGCAATGGCCAGCGCATCTCCCATCACCAGGGTCGCCGTGGTCGACGCCGTCGGCGCGAGGTCGTGCGGGCATGCTTCTTCCTTCACTCCGATATCCAGCGCCAGATCGCTTTGCTTCCCGAGATGGGAATCGAGACTCCCGACCAGGGAGATGATCTTCACGCCGATTCTCCTCAGGAGCGGCAGGATATCCCGTATCTCTTCGGTGTCCCCGCTCTTGGAAATGCAGATCACGACATCTTCCTTGCGGACCATACCAAGGTCCCCGTGCACAGCGTCCGAAGGGTGCAGGAAAATGGCGGCAGTTCCGGTGGAGTTCATTGTCGCCACAATCTTCCGCGCGACAAGGCCTGATTTTCCCATTCCGGTGATAATGACCCTTCCTCTGCACTCGTACAACAGCTCTACCGCCTTTGCAAAAGCATCCCCGATCTTGGCTTCGAGAGCGGAAACGGCCTCCGCTTCGATCCGGATGACTTCTTTTCCTTTGCGGATGCTCTCATTCATGGTGTTTCTCATCTTCTTTTTTTCCGGGTGTGAGGAACGAAACGACCCGCCGGAACAGCGATTTCCGGCCGAGGGGAGGCATCAGGGGCGCATGAAGCAGGACTTTCGTGCGAATCTGATTATAGCTGCGGAACGCAAGCGCAAGGTCCTGATCGCTGAATTCCCGGAGATGTTGAAACAATCGTTTCGAATTCAAAGCAATCTCCGGGTCCCGAATATTCTTGTGCAGCATAAGTTCGTTATAAAAGTTTGTCACCGGTACGGGGTGATTGATCCCCGTTTCGTCATCATAAAGCCACAGCCTTTGATCCGCGGCACATACAGCCAGAACAAGCTTCCTGCCGTCTGCAGTCTGCATGACCACTTCTCTCGGCAGCGCGTTGCATCGGGGACAGGGCAAACCGGGCAGCCACAAGGAGTACGTCCACCTGCGTCGTTCTCCCGTCAATCCGGAGAACTCTCCTTTGCCAAGAAGGGCAATCTCGTACTCGATCTGGTTGCCGAGACGCTCACGGATTGTCACCGACACCTCTCCGCCCGACGTCTCCACGACGCCGTAAGCGAGTACCGGAGGAAGGGGAGACTCGGTATCAACCCGTTCATCCATCGGAGCGAGAATACCATTCCCCGGTCCGCGTCTGCCCTGAGCGGCCACGCTCCACTGCTGAAGAAATCTCCGATAGGGGGCATAGCCGGAGCGGTCCTCCGGCAGAAGCCACAGGAGAAGATCCCTCTCCACCGGCTTCAGCTCTCTTGGATATTCACCGTTCCCCATGACTCCGGCTCCTCAGAATCAGATCCACAACTTCGCGAATGGCTCCCTCCCCCCCTTTCCGGCGGCACACATGATCGACCGATTTCTTAACAATGTCGACGGCATCGGCAGGGGCCGCTGAGAATCCGACTACGTTCAGCACCGGAAGGTCCGGTTCATCATCCCCGATGTAAGCGATTTCGGCATCCTGCAATCCATACTTCATCTTGATTGCTTCGTATGTTTCAATCTTGTTTTCCAGATTCTGATGAATTTCGGTAATGCCGAGTTCTTTTCCCCGACGGCGGACAAGGTCGGACACGCGGCCGGTGATAATACCCACGGTCAGTCCCTGTTTTTGAAGCTTGACGATTCCGTAGCCGTCCTGGATGTTGAATTTCTTGAGCTCATCACCGCGGTCGCTGAAGTAGATACCTCCATCGGTCATGACCCCGTCAACATCAAGGAGGAGGAGCTTGAGTGAACGAAGCCGCCGGCGGTATGGTGAGCGTGCTCCCAAGGAATTCAGAAGGTTCTTACGACCCTGTCGATAGCAGTAACCTGCCGGAGGAAGCCCTCGACGGCTTCGAGGGGGAGCTGCGTTGCCGCGTCGCTCAGGGCCTCCCGCGGATTGGGATGGGTTTCAATAAACAGTGCGTCACAACCTGCCGCCACCCCTGCCCTGGCGATTGGCAGAATGAACTCGGGTTGTCCCCCGCTCTTGCTTTGCTCGCCTCCCGGCAGCTGCACCGAATGCGTCGCATCCAAAACAACCGGAAAGCCGGTTTGACGCATGATGCTCAAAGACCTCATATCGACGACGAGATTATTATACCCGAAGGTTGTTCCGCGTTCCGTGAGAAGGACATTTTTGTTCCCCGTCGCGGTCACTTTTTCTGCAGCCAGTTTCATTTCCGTGGGAGCAAGAAACTGACCTTTCTTGATATTGACCGCTTTGCCGGTCTCTCCCGCCGCCTTGAGCAGCTCCGTTTGCCTGCAAAGAAACGCCGGAATCTGCAGAACTTCTGCGACTTCTGCTGCCATTTTCGCCTCGGACGGGAGATGAATATCCGTCAGCAAGGGCACCTGGAATTCCCTCTTCACGTCTGAGAGAATGGCCAGGGCTTTGTCATCACCCAACCCTGCAAAGGATGAATTGCTTGTCCTGTTTGCTTTTCGGAATGATGCCTTGAAAATCAACGGTACGTTCAGCCGATCGGTGACATTGCGGAGCGTTTCAGCGATGCGAAAGACGATGTCCCTGCTCTCGACGACGCACGGCCCGGCAATAAGCACCAGGGGAGACCCGTCACCTATGGAAATATTTTTGATTGTGATTTTCATCCGGCCTCAAAATCGGAGTTCAAACAAAAAAGATACAGAAAAATGGAGAGACAATCAAAGAACGGCCTTACGGCCCTCTGCCTTGCTTCTCCATCCATATTGACGTATTTTTTGCTGACTTTGATCGTATGATCACACGGGCGTTCGCGAAAATAAACCTCGGACTTCGGGTTCTCGGAAAACGGCAGGACGGCTATCACGATCTTGCTACTGTTTTTCATCAAATCGACATGTTTGACGAGCTGGACGTTCGGCTGCATGAGCACGACATCAAGCTGTCAACAAACCTCAGCGACCTCCCGACGGACGGTTCCAACCTGTGCGTTCGGGCGGCGCATCTTCTCCGCGACCTCACCGGAAGTCCCGACGGCGTCGACATCAATCTGAGAAAGAATATCCCGATCGGGGCCGGACTCGGCGGCGGAAGCGCGGATGCAGCAGCAACGCTCAAGGCCCTCGTACAACTCTGGAACCTCGATATCGCCCCCTCCGAACTTCAATCGCTTGCACTGACCATAGGATCGGACGTACCCTTCTTTCTGAACGGCGGCACTGCCTACGCCACGGGACGAGGGGAACTGCTCGAACCCATCGCACTGAATCTCCCTTACTGGATCATCGTGGTCACTCCCCCAGTTCACGTTTCCACAGCCTGGGCGTACAAGAACCTCAAACGCAGGGAGCCGGCAATTGGAACCGACCTGCGTATGGTCCTCAAGGAGAATCTCCATAATCCGGAAATTCTTTCAAAATCCCTGACGAACGATTTCGAAGACGTTGTTTTCGAAACCCATCCCGAGATTCGGGCCGTAAAGGAAGCGCTGCTGAACAACGGTGCGGATGTTGCTCTTTTGAGCGGGAGCGGCGCCTCGGTTTTCGGCCTGGTTCGTTCGGAATCCACTGCAAAAAATCTCCTCTCGCTGCTTCCGCCGTTCGGGCGTGTGTCGTCAACCCGCCCGGGGTTCGCTCCTGCCCTCAGTGCGGCGCCGCCTCCGCAGGCCAATGGCCGGGGAATGCTTTGAAGATCAGAAATCTCCGCCTACTTGCTATTTTTGGAATTCTCTCGCTCGGGAGCATCTCCGCGCTCGCCTGGAATATTCAGGATTCGCTTGCTCATCAGCCTCCGGATTCCGTCGCAACGGCGGATTCGGTGCGCATTTTCTTTCTCCCCGGGATCGGATCGTTGCTGCCCGAAAGGGACACCAGCGGGTTTTCCGCTTCAAGGTTCCTCTGGACCGACGCAGCAACCGCCGGCGACCTGCTGAAACTCCAGCACGGGATGTTCCTCCGCAGGCTTGGATCAGCGGGCCAGCCAGACCTTCTCTCCGTGGGAGGCATCGACTGGCGGGGCATTGCCATCCTGATGGACGGCCGGCCCATGAACGACCTCCTGACCGGCACGGAAAACCTGTACGATCTTCCTCTTGAGTTTATCGACCACGTCGAACTCTTCACCGGTCCCGCTTCGTTCCTGTACAGCCTGAACGGCTCCGGAGCAACCATCAATGCGGTCACGCGCCAGTATAACACCGGGCGCCCCATCACGAAGGTCCGTTTCAGCCAGGGGCCGAACGAGCACCTCCTCACCGATGCGTTCTTTACGCAGAACGTTCTTCGCCGGATGAATCTCATGATTGGCATCCAACGCCAGGTATCCGACGAGAGGTTTTTCAACAGTGCGTACGACTCATGGATCGTCCGGTCGCGGCTGAGGTATAATTTCTCCGACCGATTCAATATGAGCTTGTCGGATTTCTACCGCCGATCTGTTACCGGGATGAACGGCGGAGTCCTTTTCGACAGTACGCGAGCTCTCGGCAACGATCCATTCAATGAAGCAGAGGCTGTTGTGGGCACGAGGCTGGGATCTCAGACGCAGACACGCAGGGACGTCACGCTTGCGGCAATCGGCGCCCTCCTGCCGGACACTTCCTGGACAACGAAGGCAAGCCTCTACTACTCAACCTCAGAGCGTGAGTACCGCGATTCCGCCTCTGCCGGCGTTGAACGATGGTCATGGACCCTTGCGGGGGGAAGCCTCCAGCAAATCCTGAACTTCAAGCCTCTCTCTCTCGTGCTGGGCGGACAAGCCGAACGCCGGGCAGTAACGCAGCGCTCACTCTCTCTCACAAAAACGTATGCCGCATGGTACGGGAATCTCGCAGTGGATATCGGCAGTGTCGCAGAGCCATCCGTTTTTGCGCGAGGGGAATCTTATGGAGAAGGAAGATCGTTTTCGTACGGGGGGTCCGTTTCACTGCATCCGCTCATGTCGCTGGACCTCGGGGCATCCTACGCACGTTTCGTCCGTTTTCCTTCCATGCAGGAAACCTTGTGGGGTTCGTATCAATTCAATTCCCCCTCCCTGAACCTGCTCGAGCGCCATACCCTCATGGAACTGTCGGCAGCTTTCAGGCTCGGGACAGTGTTCCGGAGTACCGCAGTACTCTCCAAGCGGACAGTGCGGAACGCTCTTGTCTTCACACCGGCCACGTCTTCGTCGTTGTTCCCGATTATCAGGGTCACTCCTGAAATCACGATAACCCAGGTTTCCGGCCGGGCCGAAATTCAGTGGTCGGCGTTCCTTGTGGCGGGCGGATTAACCTCCACGGATATCAAGGAACAAGCTTCTTCATCATCTTTCCCGCGTTTGATCCTCACAGGTGAGATCACCTACAGCGGCGAGCTTCTCAACGGAGCATTGCAAACCCGCCTTGGGCTTCGATCACGCTTTGTCAGCCGCCATGACGGCGTCCGCTTCCTGCCCTCGCCAATGGTCTCCGCAGAGAATACTGCCGCACCTCTTCAGTCTTTTTCTACCGTGGACCTGTTCGGCGTCTTCAATATTGGCGATGCCTTCATCAACCTTACCTGGGAGAATATCCTCGACAAGCAGTACATGACGGTCTATCCATATCCCGAACTTGGGCGAAACGTCAGGTTAAGCATTAACTGGATTTTCCTCGACTAAACCATGGCTCCTCTTGTAACGATCTTTGGCAGTTCGAGGCCGCAACCGGGATCGGACGAATATTCCTTTGCGTACGAAACCGGCAAAGCGCTCGCGGCGGGAGGCTTCTCCGTCTGCAACGGCGGCTATGGGGGAACCATGGAGGCGGCGGCCCGCGGCGCCCGTGAGGCGGGCGGACATACGGTCGGTGTCACAACCCGGATATTCCAACGGACCGCAAACCAATGGATTGAAAAGGAAATCAGGACGGAAACAATGGTGGAGAGGCTTCTGAAGCTGATTGAACTTGGCGAGGCCTATGTGGTTTTGCGCGGGGGGACGGGAACGATGCTGGAACTCGCAGCCGTCTGGGAATTCGTGAATAAAGGGGTAATCCCCGGGAAGGCTATTGTTGCGGCGGGTCCTTTCTGGGATCCGGTCATCGAAACTGTGGAGCGTGAGCTGCTCCTCGACGGCGGCACCGCCCCACGGGTTCGCAGAGTTACAACGCCGGCTGAATGTGTCGCGGCGCTCAGGAACGCTCTCGGGATCCGGAAGGATGTGTCGTGATGGCATGCTGAAGCATTTCAAGCATCGCGTCGGCCGACCGTTCCCAGTCGAACGACTTCGCCCACCTCATCGCCTCGCTCGCCAATCGTGAACACAGGACGTCATCCCTGAGGAGCAGCAGCATTTTCTGGGCCAACTGCTCCACGTTTGCATATTCGTAGAGCAATCCGGTCCTCTCATCGAGCACGGAATCCCTAAGGCCCGGTACGTCGCTCGCGATGACGGGAACACCGCACGCGTTCGCCTCGATGACCGTCAACCCCCAGCCCTCTTTCGCCGAAGTGTTGACGACGAATTTCATCTGGCTCAGGTACTGAATTTTTTCCTCATGGGTAACGTGCCCCAGAAAATCGACGCTGGGCGCAACCTTTGTTTCCCGCGCGATGGTTTCCAGATTTCTCCTCGCATCACCCTCGCCGATAACCTGCAGCCTAACTGTCGGAAATTCCTTCAGGACGATACTGAATGCAAAAAGAAGGTCTTCGACGCTCTTATACTTCTTCAGCCTGCCAAGATAGCCTATAACGGGGCCAGATTGCTTCTCGACTTCCATTGCTCTGTACTGCAGATGGTCAACACAATTGGGCACGAGAAAGAGGTTCTTTTCCCTGTAGCCGTGAGAAAGCATTTCTTTCTTCGTGCTTTCGGAAACGACCGCGAGCGGAATGTGCTTGTACACGGGAAGAGCGAGATTTTCGGCTGCAGCCACGTACAGGGCCGGAATGAAAAATACTTCTGAAAAGATTGTTTTACCGAAGAGGTGATGGATAATCCCTGCAAGCGGCCGCCGAACAAACAGCGGGGTAAAGAAGGGAATCTTGTTCAGGTCATCGACAATCACGTCGAACCTCATCCGGCGGAGCTTAAAGATATATTGGAAGGGAACATGGAAATTGAAGGTGTTGCGGCTTCCGCACCGGATGACGCGAATACCGTCGATGGTCTCTTCACTCGCTGATCCGGCAAACCGGGAACACAGGAGGGTTACCTGATGCCCGCGGGCGGCAACGCGTTTGAAAATTTCATGCAGGTGAACTTCCGCTCCTCCGCCCAGCGGATTGCGGATATCCTGCCAGTTGATGACAAGAATGTTCATGGATGAACGGAGGTCTTGCGGGCGATGACACCGATAGAAATGCCGGTCAGCAATGGAAGGCGCGTGGATGTCATGAGGTTCCTGACAAGGGTGCGGGCTGCTCTCAGGACACGCGGGCCCCGCGGGTAGAGGGGCAGAGGAATGCGAATTTTCTTGAACATCTCGCGCAGGACGCGGTAGGTGAAACTCGGCACCATCCACTCCCCGTAGGCGTGAACCGGTGTGAGACCCAGATTGCGCATCTCGCGCTGGAGCTCGCGGAAAGAAAACGAACGCTCCCATCCCGCAAACCACTTGTTCAAGGCAATGAGGAGATGCTTCGCAAGAGTGTAGACGTGATAGCGCTGAGGAACGTCCACCAAAAGAACCCCTCCGTCGCGCAGGACCCTGACGTTCTCTTTCAGGAGGCGGTCCGCGTAAGGCTTTCGAAAGTGCTCAAGCAGCCCCTGGTGAAAGACTGCATCGAACGATCCGTCTTTGAACGGGAGGCGGAAGGTGTCCCCTCCGACGATGTGTGTTTCCAGCCGTTCCTGGCCGGCAAGTTGTTTGAGAATCAGGAGGGAATTCTCGGCATAGTCCAGCTGAACGACGAAGGCCCCCTCGCGTGCCAGCGGAAAACTGTCACGCCCCGTTCCCGCACCAATCTCGAGGATCCGCTTTCCCTTCAGATCCATCACTTCCCGGAAGTTCCTGAGGATCCTGTCGGCGTTGGAATAAACCTCTCCGACTTCCTGCTTTTCTTCCCAAAACGCCTCCCAATGCGATCTCCGTGATTCTTTTTCCTCGGAACGCATGGCGGGCTGTGTCATTTTCCCTGGGTGCCCGGAGCAACAACCACTGTCGAATCTGCACTGACCCTTTTGCGGGCCTGGAGCTGAAGCCGTCGGTCATTCACGAATTGTTCCACGCCTTCTTCTCTTTGATACTTTTCGCGAATCACATCGAGCAAACCGAGGGCTTCGTCGTACCGTCCCAATGTCTCATACACCTGCAGGAGGAGGATGTAGGGATTGTCCTGGGCAACCGCCGGTACTTCCCCGCGGTCAACGACGGGTTTCACTTCCGCAAGAATTTCCTCAAGAAGCTGCCGCTGGGTATCGGCGCGGCCGGCCAGCTGATAATAGTTGGCAATATCGAATTTCATCGCCAGGGGCATCGCGATGATCTTATGGGGAATAACTTCCTCCATCCTGTCCAGGACAGCGGCGAATTTCTGCGGTTCCTTCTTGATATTCGCATAGTAGTACCCCAGCGCAAAAAAGGCCTGCCGGTAGTTGCTCATGAGCCGGCGTACGTCTTCGTCGAAATACGTTCCGCTGTCATTGAGTCCGCGCCAGAGGAATCCCGGCTGGTATTCTTTTGAGGCTTCCGTGATCCGGGTAAAGAAATTCGTCCACATCTTCTCATCGTCCAGAATCTGCCAGTACTGCCCCTGTCTCGGCACAAACCGGAAGGCCATCCCTTCGAGACGCATAAAGTCGCGCAAGCCAATTTTACTGTCGTCGGAAACCGTCATGGCAAAATAAATCGGCCGTTCCCAGTTGCTGGTTCTGATGATATCGTAGACCATGACATCCTGCACCCGCAGCCCGTTGTACTGTCCAAGACTGATCGTGGGTGCAAGCGTGAATTTGATCGCTCCCCGGTTCGTGATCGAAGTGTCTTTTACTCCGTACTGGTCGATAATTGCTTTCGGCAAAGGGATTTCCCTCACCGTGGCCTGATACGGGAAAAGAGGCGAGATATTCTCGATCCGTACGTCGGGAATACTGATCGGCACTTTTTTCGCGCCGTACGGCTCCTGATTCTTCAGCTGATAAATGTACCAGTTCGTATTGAGCAGGCTCAGGTTGACGATTCTGATATCGCGTCGAATCCCCTCGACATCCTGAAGATACCACAGAGGGAAAGTATCGTTATCCCCGTTGGTGAAGAGAATCGCGTCTTTGTCGCAGGATTGCAGGAGGTTATAGGAATAGTCCCAGGCAACATAGTTGCCCGTCCTGTCGGCCTCGTGAAAATTCGTTCGGGCCATGTTCACCGGGACAAACGCAAAGGCGAGCGCAAGAACGGCGTAAGCCGCCGGGGCAGGATTTGTTTGACGGAAGAACCGCTCCTTGATTTCGTCGATGAGTCCGAGAACCCCGACGCCGATCCACATCGAGAACATGAAGAACGACCCGACATAGAAATAATCGCGTTCCCGTGGCTGAGGCTCCTGCATGTTGAAGTACACAACGAGCGCAAGCCCCAGAACAAGGAAAAAGCTCGTTGCCACCGAAGCCATTTTCCAGTCCCGTTGCCAGTGATAGAACGCTCCGAAGATTCCGAGGAGGAGCGGAATGCCATACAGCTGCTTCCAGTTCACGCCCGCTTCCTTCCAATCCCCTTCGACACCTACATAGTTCCACCCAAAGTACCGCAGGTACATATGCTTGAGCTGGTAGCTCCAGAAATAATCCCAATCGCTCGTGTATTTCCTTGCGGCTTCGATCTGCTCCGGCTCGGTGTTGTTCCATCGACGGTTAATCAACGGGGCCGTGCCGTACTGTTCACGATTGAGATAACTCACAAGACGCGTGAGGTTATCGGGATTGTTCTCGTTCATGGGCGGACTCGCGTTCGCACGGATAAAGACCATGGTATAGGTGGAATACCCGAGAACGATGAGAAGAAACGCGAGCAGGCCGACATTGAGAATTCGCTGGTTCAGCTGGATGGAACGATAAACACCATACAGAGCCCCCCCGATGGCAATGAAAGGGATAAAGACGAAGATTTCGCTGCGCGTACCCCCGAACTCACCGTCAAGAAGCGATGGCAGCCATTTGACAACACCGGGATAGACAACGGCGAACACGAGTAAAGCCCCGACACCGAATTTCATCAGGCTCTCGAACGAAAACTTGTATAACCGGAAGTAAATAAGCAGCATGACGGAAAACAGAACAAGGATCGCCAGGAGATGGACGCCAACGGAGAGGCCGAGCATATATGCGATCAGCAGCAGATAAACGTCGCCGCGGCGCCAATCGGCCTTCTCATACCACCGGAGGCCAAGCCACAAGATCGAACTGACAAAGAACATGCTCAGCCCATAGACTTCCGCTTCCACTGCGTTGAACCAAAATGTCTTGCTAAAGGTGAAGGAAAGCGCTCCAATGACCGATGAACCGTACACGACCACCTTGTCGTAGGCCGATTCCGGCTTTCCGCGCCACATCGAGATGAAGCGGACGGAAACGAGATACAAGAACATGACGGCCGCTGCGCTTGCAAGAGCCGAAATAAAGTGCATGCGCACCGCCATGTCGGCTGCAAACGGAATCATGGAAAACACGCGCGCCACAATGAGAAAGAGCGGCGCTCCGGGAGGATGCGGTACTTGCAGGTAGTACGCTGCAGCCATGAACTCCCCCACATCCCAAAAGACCACCGTGGGAGAGAGCGTTCTGAGATACGTAACCAGAGCTACGAGAAATATCGAAACGGCGATAATCCTGTTGAGACGTCGTGTGGACATTCTGACCTCTTGAAAACTTGAGAAAAAACCCACCACGGGCGAATCCGACATTCTCACTGTTTCGTGGAACAAACAAGATACTTGTCGCGAAAACGCCTCGGCGGGCTGAAGACGTGATGGGGAAGACACTTCCTGAAATCATCCACAACCCATTGTGTTTCATAAAAAGCATGAATCGTGGACGACTTCTCAAGGTCCGCGGAAAAAATGAACTTGCCCCGCGGAGCAAGAGACTGATCGATATTGCCCAATGCAAACTCAAATTTCGGTCTCGTCACAATGTGCTGAGCAACATCGATGAGCGTTGCAACATTGAATTTTGGCTCCCGAGGCAGAGCGCTGAGAGAGATATCGGTCTTTGCAAACCGAAATCGTTCAAAACGTTTCTGCAGCTCCGGAAAAAGCACGTCGGTGACGTCGATTCCCATGTAGTCCCCGGAGCCCAGTGATTGGAAAATCCCTGCATAGAATCCTGTTGCACAGCCGATTTCCATCACCCTGGCATTTTTGAAGTCAATACCCTCGTCATGACAAAGTCCCCTGAACACCCTTTCGGCGTCGTGATAGGACAGTTCATTCTCCTGTATCGACTGACCGTCATGTCCCGGGCCGCGTAGGTTCAGTCCATATTTCTTGAACCTGTCTCCCCAATACTGTTCCGCGTCATACCCTTCCTGCGTTGCGTACTTCCATCGTTCAAGAGTCAGCTTCTTCACCGCCCTGATGGCAAAAGCGATGGGGTTTCTGAGAAAACTCTCAAGATGGGCCATGAAGCGTGTTCCTTGGATGAATCAAAGCAGGGCGCAACTCAAAGTACTGAGGGTGTTGAGGAAACCCGCTTTGGAGATGTCCCGGTGCAAAAAACCTGAAAAAACCGGCGAGTAATGTATCGCAAAAAGAAATGAACCGCAAGAACGGCGGACATCAGCCGCTGCAGTTCCCTCTCTCATGATAAGCGCAGAGAGATTTCGTCGCACAGAGAGTATCCCTTCGGCGTGAGGCGCAGCTTCTGGCCATCGAGTATTGCCAAACGCGATCGCAGGAGTTCGTCCACGATGCTTCTCTGCTCATTGAGAAGGTCCCGGTTATGGCGTTTCTTGAATCCCGCTACATCGATGCCGGAGCTTCTCAACCCAAGATAAATTTCTTCTTCCCTCAATTGATCGGGAGTCAGTGTTTCCTCTCCGCCAAGCGGCAGCCTGCCTCCATCGATCCAGTGCATGTAATTGACGATGTTGGCAATGTTCCACCATCGCGTTCCATTCCAGAATGAATGCGCGGATGGGCCGAACCCCACGTAATTGGTGTGATGCCAGTAGTGATCGTTATGCCGCGAGATATATCCGGGCTGCGCAAAATTGGAAACCTCATACTGTTCGTAGCCGTTCTTCGCCAGAAACTCAATGGTGAACTGATACAGTGCATTATCGACTTCCGGACCCAGGGGGGTTACTTGTTTCGTTTCCACCAGCCTCGCCAGGGGGGTGGATGGTTCAACAATCAGGCTGTAGCACGACAAATGGGTTGGCTTCAGCTCGACGGCTTGCCTCAGATTCGACTCCCACCTTTCGAGCGTCTGACCCGGCAGAGAGAAAATGAGATCGATGCTCACATTGTCAAATCCCGCCGCGCGGGCGTTGTTCACGCACGCCTTGGCTTCATCGGCAGAATGAATGCGCGTCAGGAACCGAAGATCGTCTTCATGGAACGATTGCACCCCAACACTGAGCCTGTTGATCCCCGCAGCCCGAAACTTCTTGAGCTTCCCTGCGTCAACAGTCCCCGGATTCGTCTCCAGGGTTACTTCCGCCGCGGGGAGGATTTCAAACCTGCGGGAGAGCGAGGTCAGGACATTCTTGATATCAGACGGGGAAAGAAGAGATGGTGTTCCCCCGCCAAAAAAGACTGTGTCAAATCCGCCGGTCAATCTCGGGTCCTGGCTCCGGAGAGTAATTTCACGCTCAAGAGAGGCAAGGAACCCTTTGATCAGGCGCTCATATCCTTCCCCGGAACTCTCGGGCGCGATTGAGTAGAAATCGCAATAGAGACATTTATGCTCGCAAAACGGTATGTGGAGATAGAGTCCTGCCATAGGTCCTATCGGATGAAAGATCCTATTCTGTTCCATCGTATGCTGGCAATCTTGTCTCTGGCACTCATGACTGTAATGTCGGGATCCCACGACCAGTAGATCATCAATGCCTCTCCCACAAGATTATCGTCCGGAACAAATCCCCAGAACCGGCTGTCAAGGCTGTTATGCCGGTTGTCTCCCAACACGAAATAGTAGTCACGTTCAACATAGTATTCTTCCGCTTGCTCACCATCCACGTACACAATGTCGTCTGCACCGCGATACAGTCTGTGCCCTTCCTGGAGGATCAGCGCTTTCCACTCCTCCATCGCTTCCCCTTTCAGGCGCAGCCGGTCTCCTTTTCTGGGAACAACGATCGGGCCGTAATCATCCTCCGTGAATCCTCTTCCCCCCGGCACGGAGCGAATGCCCATTTCCCACGCTGACGATCCAGCCCTCATCTTCTTTGCGTTGGGCGGCAGGGACATTTCCTTTCCGTTCACAAAGACGCTGCCTTCCCTGATCAGAACGGTGTCGCCCGGGAGACCGATGCATCGTTTGATATAATTGACCTGATCCGCCGACTCCGCTTCCGGACTTTGGGGGAATTCAAAGACGACAACATCCCCGCGTTCAACGCCCCCGACAAGGGGAAGAGTGAAGCCCGAGAGCTTCACGTTGGTAAACGGGATGGTCCGCGGCGTGCGGGCTCCATACGCGAGTTTGTTGACCAGGAGGAAATCGCCAACCAGCAGTGTGTTTTCCATCGAGCCCGACGGTATGCGGTATGCCTCGACGACGAACATCTTGAGCACCATCGCGACTGCGAGCGTCACGAGAACCGTCTTCACATAATCACGTGCAGAGACTGCAGAGACCTTCTCCTGCCCTGCCTTCTCCTCTCCCTGCGGAGAGACGATATTGATGGAATCCTGGTCCATTCCCTAGCGAATCAACGTTCCGATCCGGCCCCAGCGAATCGAGCCGATTCTCGAAAAAATTTCGTACAGCGGAATATCGGAGTTCCATGACCAGTAGACAATCAGCGGAGTGCCGACAAGGCTCACCTTCGGAATAAAGCCCCAGTAACGGCTGTCGAGGCTGTTGTCCCGGTGATCCCCCATGCCGAAGAGATAGTCCTGCTCAACAACATATTCCGCTGCCGCCTTCCCGTCGAGCAAGACTTGATCCCCCGCCAGACGAATATCGTGTCCTTCGCGCCTCACGAACGTTTCCCATCGAACGAACGATTCAGGCGAGAGCGGCAGGCGCATCCCTTTCGCCGGCACCACCAGCGGCCCGTAATTGTCTTCGTTCCACATTGCCCCCTTCGGGAATATGCGTTCTTCGGGCTCATCCGTGACCGCCCTGCCGGGATCGCTGAACTTCAAATTACGGGGAAGGGGCGCGGCCGTTCCGTTCACATAGAGAGCTCTGTTGATCACTTGGATCGTGTCGCCGGGTAAACCCACGCAACGCTTCAGATAAAACGTGAATTCCTCGGTCTTGACCTCGTCGCGGTAACCAGGGAAAACGAAGACGATGACATCTCCGCGCTCCACATCCCGGAAACCCGGAACTTTGAACCAGGGGAGGCGAACGTTCGTGAAAGGGATATTCCTCGGAGAGGTGCCGCCATAGATGAACTTGTTGACGAACAACAGATCTCCGGTCAAGACCTCATTTTCCATCGATCCTGTGGGCACAAGGAATGAGGCGATGACAAAATTGTTCAGAACAAGAAAAGCACCGACGACGATTCCCAGCTCTTTGAGGAACGAGAGAATCTTTGTCTTGATGGGCGTTTCCGCCGATTGCGGACCTTTGGTCATTCAACACCTTTCAGAATAATTCAATCTTCCATCGAAAGGACTGCAAGAAACGCTTCCTGGGGCACTTCCACGCGGCCCACCTGCTTCATACGTTTCTTTCCTTCCTTCTGTTTTTCCAGCAGTTTCCTTTTCCGCGTTATATCACCGCCGTAACACTTGGCAAGGACATTTTTTCTCATGGCGCTGAGCGTTTCCCGGGCAATGACCTTGCTCCCGATTGCGGCCTGAATGGCGACTTCAAACATTTGACGTGGAATAAGTTCCCGAAGTTTCGAGCACAGCTTTCTCCCCCAGTCGTACGCTTTCGCCCGATGGACAATCGTCGAGAGGGCGTCCACCGGCTCGCCGTTCAACAGAATGTCAAGCTTGACCAGCTCCGATTCCCGGTATTCGAGAAAGTCATAATCAAAGGACGCGTAACCCCTCGAGAGCGATTTCAATTTATCGTAAAAATCGAAAATGATCTCTGCCAGAGGAAGCTCAAAGTGGATGTCGACCCTCTCCGGGCTCAGATAGGTGGTGTTGCGATGGAGGCCTCGGCGATCCATGCATAACTTCATGATGCCGCCGATATATTCCGTGGGAGCGATAATTTGCGCCTTGACGAACGGCTCCACCACCCGTTCGATGTCGCCTGCCGGTGGCATCACGGCCGGATTATCGACAACAATATGGTCACCGGCCAGCGTGGTCACGTGGTATTCCACGTTCGGGACAGTATTGATCAGCGACTGGTTGTATTCGCGTTCGAGACGCTCCCGAATGATCTCCATGTGGAGCAGGCCGAGAAAGCCGGCGCGAAAGCCAAATCCGAGGGCTACTGATGTCTCGGGCTCGAACACCAGCGAAGCGTCGTTCAGCTTGAGTTTTTCCAGCGCATCGCGCAATTCGGCGAAGTCGTCGCTGTTCGACGGGTACAGCCCGCTGAAGACCATGGGCTTCACTTCCTTGTAACCCGGCAACGGCGTCTCTGCCGGGGAAGAAGCGAGCGTGATGGTATCCCCCACCTTCGTTTCGTGTACGTCTTTGATATTGGCGATGATATAACCGACGTCTCCGGCCGACAGCTCCCCGGTCTTCTTCCTCTTCATTTCAAGAATGCCGATGTCGTCAGCCTCAAATTCTCTTCCCGTCGACATGAATCGGATTTTGTCCCGTTCCCGGATCGTACCGTTCATGATCCTCACATAGGCAACCGCTCCGCGGTACTCGTCAAAAATGGAATCAAAGATGAGCGCCTGCAGCGGTGCGTCGACGTCACCTTTGGGGGCCGGGACCCGTTTGACGATTGCTTCCAGGATTTCATCAGTCCCGATGCCCGCCTTCGCACTTCCGAGAATGATTTCATCTTCCCGGCAACCGAGCAAATCCATTACCTGGCGCTTCACCGTGTCGATCATCGTTTTTGCGCTCGGGAGATCGATCTTATTGATAAAGGGAATGATTTCCAGGCCCGCATCGATGGCCAGGTAGAGATTGGAGATCGTCTGCGCTTCCACCCCCTGGGTTGCATCGACGACCAGGATGGCTCCTTCGCATGCCGCCAGCGACCGGGAGACCTCATACGTGAAGTCCACATGCCCAGGCGTGTCAATGAGGTTCAGGGCATACTCGTTCTTATCCTGGGATTGATAGGTAAAGCGGATGGCGTGAAGCTTGATCGTAATCCCTCGTTCCTGCTCCAGCTCCATATCGTCCAGGACCTGCTTGGTCGTCATCTCCCTCGGTGTCAGCGCGCCCGTTTTCTCGAGAAGACGGTCCGCGAGGGTGGACTTCCCGTGGTCAATATGGGCAACAATGCAGAAATTCCTGATGTTTTTCATAACGAAAGAGAGAATCGGCTCCAGAAACGCAAAAGAGTAAAGAGTGAAAGGAATTCCTCACCCTTTACTCCGACAAAACATGCCTTAATATAGCGCAAAACGACCTCAAGAGCAAGAAGACCCATTCGGGGAGGAACTTTGTCTCCCGCCGCATCATATCAATCCGCTCGTTCGTCTTTTGATTCGTTCCGGGGGAATTGTTACCTTGCGCAGACACATCGGACCATCAGGTATGAACATCGTCGTGGCGGGCGGAACGGGCCTTCTGGGATCGGCAATAACCGCAGAGCTTGTGCGGTTGGGCCACTCCGTCTCAATTCTCTCGCGTGCGCCGCATTCCGGTTCAACAGTCAACATGATCGCGTGGGATGGAAGGGGCCGCGGCTCCTGGGAGGATGCCGTGACGGAGGCTGACGCGGTGATCAATGTTTCAGGCCACTCCATAGGCGCAGGACGCTGGACGCAACGACAGAAGCAGCGCATTCGGGAAAGCAGGATCAATGCGACGAAGGCTCTCGTCGATGCGATCGGAAGAGCCGGCCGAAAACCCAAGGTCCTTGTCAACGCCTCAGCAGTCGGATATTATGGCCATGTCGCCGAAGGCGATGTGGATGAATCGCATCCCCCCGGAGACGATTTTCTCGCCAAAACATGCATTGACTGGGAAGCCGCAGCCCTCAGGGCGAAAGAACATGGTGTGCGAGTCGTTCAGCCGCGGAACGGATTCGTTCTCGCACCGAACGCCGATGCCTTTAAGAAAATGCTCATGCCGTTCCAGTTTTTTGCCGGCGGGCCTTTTGGATCGGGGGAACAATGGTTTCCGTGGATCCACCTTGACGACATCGTGCGGGGGTACATCCATGCCATCGAAACCAGCTCACTTGAAGGACCGGCGAATCTTGTTGCTCCTTTTCCGGTAAGAGTCGACGAATTGGCACGGGAACTGGGGAAGGCTTTACGGCGGCCTGCTTTCTTGCGGGCTCCGGCGTTCGGATTGAAAATTCTTCTGGGAGAAATGGCGGATCTGCTTCTCAAAGGGCAACGGGCAGTGCCGAACAGACTGCTGAAGAGCGGAATGACATTCCGCTTTCCCATGCTGCCTGAAGCTTTGAAGGACATCGTGATGAAAAGAAGGAAGGAATGAGAACTACTGAACCGGTAGTCGCACCTGCAGTCTGAGATTGGCCGTCCCTCCCAGATCCTCACTCACATCGAAGCTATACAGGCTTGCGCCTACGTAAGCGTCCACGATGTTGAGGACGTATGTCAACGCAAGATAAAATGCGAAGCTGTCCCTCTGATCCCTGTAGAAGTCTCTCACGTATTTCGCATAGGCGTCTCCCCCGGGGCCGTAAGCCGGGGTATTGATGGTCGCCGTATAGCGGGCCCGCCATTCGTCGTATTTCCTGTCCTGACCGATGTACTGCCTCACAAACCAGTACCCGAATCCCCAAATGAGAGGAAGCGTCCAATAGCGCTGCGAATAGATCTGGCCCGCCCCGGGAACGGCAGCGGAGAGTATTGTGGCAAGCGCCGGCGATCGGGCCGGCTTTGATTCCTGGAGGGTGTCCTGTAGCGCCGTGAGAAAATCGGATTGGCGTGAGGAGAAAATGAATCCACCTGCTTGCGGGCGCTCCCGGAACTGGGCGAGCGATTGCGCGGTGCAGAGAACCGTGAGGAGGACAGCAGCACTATACCGGAGAACCGCCTGCATCGGGACTGGCATCAACCTTGTTGAATAAGCGCGATCGCCTCGATTTCCACCTTGACGTCTTTTGGCAGACGTGCAACTTCCACCGTGCTGCGTGCCGGTGCCGACTCCGAGAAGAATTCCGCGTACACTTCGTTCATCGCCGCGAACTCACCCATGTCCTTCAGAAAGACAGTGGTCTTGAAGACTGATTTCAGAGAACTGCCGCCCGCACGGAGAATCGCTTCAACGTTTTTGAGCGCCTGGCGCGTCTGAGTCTTGATATCCCCCTCGACAACCGCGTTGGTCGCGGGATCGATCGCAACCTGTCCGGCGGTGTAGAGAAACATCCCGTTGACCGCGACGGCCTGGCTGTAGGGCCCAATGGGCGCCGGTCCCTGCTTGGTGAGAATTTTCTTGAGTTCCATGTTCATCGGTGCCTCTTTTCCAGGATCAGTTCAATGATTCTTTCGAGATCGTCGGCGGAAAAATATTGAATGACAATCTCGCCTTTTCCGCCGGTCTTTGCATACACCTTCACTTTCGTTCCGAGAGTTCGCTTCAACTGCTCTTCGACCGAGTGAATGCCCGTTCCGTGCCGGCCGGGTTTCGCCGGCCTGGTTTTTCGCGCGCGCGTCGTGCGCTCGACGGTCCGGACGTTGACCCGCTCGTCGACAATCTGCTCATACAGCTTCATTTGTTCGCGTTCCGTCTCCAGGCCCAGAAGAGCCCGGGCATGGCCCATGCTCAGCTGCCCTTTTCGCAGGCCGTCCCGGATCTTTTCCGGTAGCTTCAGCAGACGGAGAAAATTGGCAACCGTCGAACGATCCTTCCCCACCTTCTTTCCCACTTCATCCTGCGTAAGGTGGCATTCCTGCACCAGGCGCTGATAAGCGTGGGCGATTTCGATGGGATTCAGTTCCTCCCTCTGAATATTCTCCACCAGAGCCAGCTCGAGCATTTCCGCATCGGTCCGGACTTCGACAATGAATGCCGGGATGGAGGTCATCCCAGCCCTCTGGACAGCTCGCATGCGCCGTTCGCCGGAGACCAGCTGGTAGTCTTCACCAAAGCGACGGACGGTGATGGGCTGGATCAGCCCTTTTTCAACGATCGACCTGCTGAGTTCTTCGAGGCTCTCGGGATCAAAATCGGTCCTGGGCTGGAACGGATTGGGCCTGATCCGGTCCACGTCGACGCGAGCGATGATGCCCGTGCCTCCGCGGTCTTCACCCACCTCTCCCGAAGTAATGCTGACTTCTTTTTGGGGGGCTTTGGGAATGAGGGCGCTGAGCCCTCTTCCTAATACCGATTTTCGCTGGTTTGTCATGTTGATGGATTAAACGTGGGAAGCGGATGTGGAAGGGTTTCCGACAGCTCTCCTCTATTCGCCATCACTTCTTTGGCAAGCTCCATGTAGTTCCTTGTCCCCGAGGAGAGTGCATCATACAGGATAATGGGCTTGCCGAAACTCGGGGCCTCGCTTAACCGGATATTCCGCGAGACGATGGTTTTGAATACCTTGTTGCCGAAGTATCGCTTCACTTCGTCAAAAATCTGATTGGAGAGGCGGAGCCGCGAATCGTACATTGTCAGGAGAACGCCTTCGATGTCAAGGTTCGGATTGAGATTTTTCTTCACCATGTTGATGGTGTTGAAGAGCTGACCAAGGCCTTCCAGCGCGAAATACTCGCATTGGACGGGGATCAGTACGGAATCGGCCGCCGTCAAGGCATTGAGCGTGAGCAGCCCCAGCGAGGGAGGACAATCGACAATGATAAAATCATAATCGTGTTTGATGGCCTGCAGGGCGTTCGCCAGCCTTCGCTCCCGGTGTTCCAGATCCACCATTTCGATCTCCGCACCCACGAGGTTAATGTGCGATGGGAGAACGGAGAGATACGGCATTTGCGATTCAATCACCGCCGCGCCCGCATCGAGATCTCCGACAAGCACCTGATAAATGGTCTTTCCCTCCGAGGGAGCAATGCCCACTCCGCTCGTCGCATTGGACTGCGGGTCGTTATCGATGAGGAGCGTTCTCTTTTCCGCAACGGCGATGCATGCCGCGAGGTTGATGGCGGTGGTGGTTTTCCCGACGCCACCTTTTTGATTCGCTATGACGACGACTTTTCCCATGAAAGACTCTAAACGATAGCCATCCAGGCCGCACAAAGGATAGAAAGAAGTCCGAAGAAAATCGACCTTCGCAGAAGTTTTTGGAGGGTCAAACTCCATCCCTCCGCGTCTCTATTCTCTTCTTTTATTGCACGTTCCAGCTTCGTCACAACGTGCCGGATCTGCCAGGAAAGGCCCGCCAGAAGGAGAAAGAAGAATTCCTTCGCTGCAAGAAGTTTCGACCAATCCGTAGAATAATCAAACCAGAGAAACCGGGGACTCAGAAGCATGAGCAAAAGCCCGGTGGTGAGAAGAGCCCAAAGGCTGAACCAGAGAAACGGAAGGAATCGTCGAGTCACGGAAAGCGCGAGGATCCCGCTGTGCATCCCCTGGTGCTGAAGAACAGGATTGAGGACGGCATTCAGGAAAATCAGCCCTCCGATCCAGACTGTGACGGAGATGATGTGCATGACCCGGCACACCCACAAAACAAAATCCATAGAATGCGATCGCTCTTTTGGACGAAACGGTACGCTCAATATACCGTATTTTCAACGGCCATGCAACCAAACCTCTTCAAGCCAGCGAATCTCCCTCGTGCAGAGGATATCCCCGGAGAAATTCGGATGCAGTCATGCGCCGCCTTCCCTCTTGCTGAAGCTCGAGAACGGTAACAACTCCGTCCCCTGTCCCGACAAGCAAAGAATCACCAGTTGCATGGAGAACTGTTCCCGGCTTCCCGCGTTTTGCAGATTTGCTCACCTGTGACCGATAGATCTTGATCGTCCGCTCGCCGTGCATCGTCCAGGCCGTTGGCAGGGGGGACAACCCTCTGATGAAATTGTGTACCGTTCCGGCTGATTTGCTCCAATCGATTCTGCAATCACGCGTGAAGATTTTCGGGGCATTGGTCGCATGCGTATCGTCCTGATCGTGTGTCCGCGGCTTTCCCGCTTCGATCAGCCTCACGGTGTGTAGAACGATTTCCGCGCCAACCGCAGCAAGTGTATCGTGAAGCTCTCCCGCTGTTTCATCCGGACCTATCCGCACGCGCGCCTGCAGGAGTATTGAACCGGTGTCGACCGCCTGGCGGATGAAAAAAGTCGTGACGCCCGTTTGTTCCTCGCCATGGATAATGGCCCAATTGATGGGAGCTGCGCCCCGATACTTCGGCAGGAGTGAAGCATGCAGATTGAGAGTTCCCAGCGGAGGCAGCGTGAACACTTCCGGCGGGAGGATCCGGAATGCAACGACGACGATCAGATCCGGCTTCAGGTCGGAGAGTTCCGCCAGGAACGACGGATCCTTCAGTGTTGCCGGCTGGAGTACGGTGAGGCCCCTCTCGAGGGCTGCCTGTTTGACCGGACTCTGTGAAGTTTTCCTGCCCCGGCCCTGCGGCTTGTCGGGTACCGTGACAACGGCGGGAATTTCGTACGAATTGTCGAGGAGGATGGAAAGGCTCGGCAGGGCAAATTCAGGCGTGCCCATGAAGAGAATGCGCATCGCGAAGGCTCAGGCCTCCACTTTGCCCGAACGCCGACGGGCGGAAGTCGTAATGACGGGATAGCTCGTTTCAATCTCCCCTTTTTTGATTTTCCGCAGCTTGCTGCCCAGGAGGCTTCGCTTGGCCGCGCTCACATGATCAATAAAGAGAACTCCGTCCAAATGGTCAATCTCGTGAAGAATAACGCGCCCCAACAACCCCCCTGCCTCGAGTTCCACTTCTTCAAAATTGGCGTTCCGAAAACGGATTTTCACCCTTTCGTCGCGCTCGACATCGGCCCTCACATCGGGAATGCTTAAACATCCTTCTTCCATGCTCCAGGAACCTGATCGTTCAATGACCTCAGGGTTGATAAGAACCAGTTTCTTCGGCTGATCGTCATCCGCTGCCGCGTCCTTGCCGTCCCCCTCACCTGTTTCTTCTTCGGTCGGGGTAACATCAACGACAATCACGCGCTTGAGCTCCCCCACCTGGGTCGCCGCCAGGCCAATGCCATGCGACTTATACATGGTTTCAAAAAGATCGTAGATAAGCTTGATGGTTGCGTTGTCAAGCTCTTTGACGGGCTTTGCCTTCTGTCGAAGGACATCGCTGCCGTAGAGATATATGGGAAGAAAGGCCATGATGCGAATGATCAGATGACGGTAATGTACGGCAGCGGCAGTTCGGAATCAATGTGCATGGCTACAATCTATTCTCCGCCCGAGAAAATCCGGCGGGCACTTTCGTAGCGGTTCTTGTAGTATGAACTCTGCAGCGAGGAAATTGTGACACCCAGGGTGACGCTGGCATGAGCGAACAAATCATCCCCAAGGTAAATCCCGACATGCGACGCCGTCTCTCCCGTCGTGTTGAAGAAAATGAGGTCGCCGAGCTTGAGATCGTTGAAAGAAACGGCCGCTCCCACTTGTGATTGCTGATGAGCGCTGCGGGGAAGGGATTTCCCGAGAGATTCCTTATACACCAGCATGGTATATGCGGAACAATCCATTCCTTCGGACGAAGCACCCCCGTAGACATACGGAGTACCCATGTATCGTGAGATGGCCCGCATCAGTTTGCTCTGATCGAGCGGGGAAATGGCTTTGTTCTTTTCCTTGCGAAAATCCCGTGCGCCCGACACGACGCTTTCTATTTCTTTCGGGTCAGGCTTCTTGTCGTTTTCCGCCGCCTCTTCACGCTCTTCTTTTGTGGCGAAACGTACTGCCGGCGTCCGGCTTTTCGATTCGCCCGATCCTTTCTCCGACGAACGGAATCGCGGCGACGAAGGACCGCACCCTTCCAGAAGAGTGATTCCTGCGGCAATCAGCAGAAAGCCTGCAAGAATTCGATTTGCGCAAAAAAGCCTCGACCGGCCGGAGGCAGATCGAGGCTTGCGAAAGAACAATGGCGCTTTCATCACCCCAGGTAGGTTCTCAACGCTTTGCTGCGCGAGGCGTGGCGCAGGCGGCGGATGGCCTTCTCTTTGATCTGGCGCACCCGTTCCCTGGTCAGGTTGAATTTTTCTCCGATCTCTTCGAGGGTCAGGGAGTGTTCCTGATCGAGGCCGAAATAGAGACGTATGACCTGAGCCTCCCGCTCGCTGAGAGTCGCGAGGGCCCGCTTGACTTCGATCTTCAGCGACTCGTCCATGAGGATCGAGTCGGGCGAGGGCTGCCTCTGGTCCTGAATGACGTCGAGAAGGCGGTTGTCTTCCCCTTGCGCAAACGGGGCATCCATGGACAGGTGCCGGCCCGAGATCTTGAGCGTGTCAGACACCTCGAACAGCGACATGTCGAGTTCTTCGGCCAGCTCGCTTGCGCTGGGCTCGCGTTCGAATTCCTGCTCCAGCGTGCTGAAGGCCTTGCCGATCTTATTGAGTGCACCGACGCGGTTCAGCGGAAGCCGAACGATACGCGATTGTTCGGCCAGCGCCTGGAGAATCGACTGCCGGATCCACCATACGGCATAGGAGATAAATTTGAAGCCGCGTGTTTCGTCGAACCGCTTTGCTGCCTTGATGAGGCCCAGGTTCCCCTCGTTAATCAGGTCGCCGAGCGACAGGCCCTGATTCTGGTACTGCTTGGCAACGCTGACGACAAACCGAAGGTTGGCCTTCGTAAGCTTCTCCAGCGCTTTCTGGTCGCCCTTCTTGATTCTCCGCGCAAGGTCGATCTCTTCCTGCGGAGTCAGCAGTTCGACTTTGCCGATTTCCTGAAGGTACTTGTCAAGGGACTGACTTTCGCGGTTCGTATATTGTTTACTGATCTTGACCATTCCGTTTCATCCTAACCTAAGTCTTCCACCGCTACGTTGATTGTGCTGAGAATTGCACATGCATGCCCTACAACACCAAAGCATCCAAAAAGATTTCACACGGGATCGAGGCGATCCACGATTCCCACAATGCTTGCGTCCACCGGCGCCATCTCGACCGGAAGGGGAATGACCGCTTCTCGGGCGGTAATGTAAAACACCGTCTCGCCCGGACCGGCACCCACGGTATCGACAGCCACGAGAGGATCACCTGTCTTCTCCCTCTTGCCGTTCATCGGCTGAAGGAACAGAAGCTTGAAACCGTGGAGGTGCTCATCCTTCCGCGTGGCCCACACCGTCCCAATCACTTCGGCCAGATACATGCTAGTCCTTGATATCCAGCTTGTCGACAACAGCTACGATCACGGCGTCGACAGGCTTGTTTTTGGTCAACGCAGTTTGCCGGGCAGAGCTGCCGGATGTCACCAGGACAACATCGCCCACACCGGCCTGCACTGTATCCACGGCCACCACAAAGGTGTCTTTCACTTTATGATGAACGTCGACGTGACGGACGACCTGGAATTTCATTCCCACCAATTCCTCGTCCTTCCGCGTCGCCCAGACCGTACCTACCACTTTTCCTAGGACCATAGTGCGCCTCGAATGGTTTACATCACCATGGATAAAAAGCTCGAACCCGCTAATGAATTCGGAACTTCAAAGAACTCGGTCACCGTTTTCCCCGCATCCGCAAAAGAAGAACGGGTTCCCAGGTCCACACCCTCTTTTCCCCCTTTGGCGTAACACAACAGGGGAACATATTCGCGCGAATGATCCGTGCTTTGATCGGTCGGGTCATTCCCGTGATCAGCCGTCAAAATGAGAAGGTCCCCCTCGTTCAAACATTCTATGATGGCCGGGAGACCGGAGTCAAACTCGCGCAATGCCCCTGCAAAACCTTCCGGATCCTGCCGGTGGCCGAACAACATGTCGAAATCGACCAGATTCGCCATCACCAGCCCGTTCCCCGCCTCTCCCGCCTTTTCAATGATCCTCTCCATACCTTCCGCATTCGAACGCGTGTGAATCTTCTCCTGAAGCCCCCTCCCCGCGAACAAATCGTCGATTTTTCCGATACCCACAGTTCGGATGCCGTTTTCCGAGAGGAGATCAAGCATCGTCTTTCCCGGAGGATCCACGGCAAAGTCCTTGCGGTTGGGCGTTCTCACATAGTTCCCGCTGCCCCCGGAGAAGGGACGCGCAATAACTCTGCCGACACAGTGTTCACCAATCGTTACCCGGGTCCTCGTCACGCGACAGATTTCAAAGAGCGTTGTCAATGGAATCACATCTTCATGCGCTGCAATCTGAAAGACGGAATCGCCGGAAGTATAGACGATCGGAAATCCGGTGCGGACATGCTCATCGCCGAGTTCCTTGATAATCTCCGTGCCGGATGCCGTTGTGTTTCCCAGAAAACCCTTGCATCCCGTCTCGGCAAGGAATCGACTCGTCAATTCTGCCGGAAACCCGCGGGGATAGAGCGGAAAAGGCTTTTCCGTGATGATCCCGGCTATTTCCCAGTGGCCAATGGTGCTGTCTTTTGCTTTCGACTGCTCTTTCATCTTCCCAAAGCAGCCTTCTACATCCGCGCGGGGATCGAGCCCCTTGATGGGAGCAATCCGCCCCAGACCCAGCCTCTGGAGATTCGGCAGCTGCAAGCCCCCCAGAACACGCGCGACATTCCCCACTGTATTCGCACCTCGATCACCGTACAATGGCGCATCCGGAAGCTCGCCGATCCCAACGCCGTCGAGGACAACGAATATCAGTTTTTCTCTCTTCAATAACCGTTACGCTAGGGAATACGAGGAAAGTAGGGAAACGTTACGCAAGTATCTCTTTTTCATTGCATTTGCACATCTGCACCCGCTGCCGGTTGAACCGATAGGAGTTGTGCGACGACTGGACTGACTGCACATAGAGCATCGGGACCTTGATCGATCCACATTTCGGGCACTTCACGCCCTTTTCCTGAGTGGCCTTCTTCGCTTTTTCAGCAAAATCTGTTTGCTTCGCCATGACTGCTTCATCCTTTCACGAACCGTTTATGCTTAATAGACCCTGACCATGTTGCCGCCGGCTTCAATTGCCTTTCCGAGCACATGACCGGCATTCTCAAATAATTCCAAGTCGCTGATTTCCTCCACCGCACCGCAGACTCCAACGCTGACGGTGATGGAAAAACTCTTCTGTTCGATATTGATAATATTGCTTGCAACGTTTTTCCTGAATTTCTCCGACCACAAATAGGCATCGTTTGCCGTCGTATTGATAAGGAGAACGGAAAACCTGTTGAAATCCACTCTTCCCACAAGATCGTACGCCCGTATGGACGATTTGATCATCCTGCCGACATTCTGGAGGACAAAATCAAACCCCTCTTTTCCGTACCGGCTGAGATGATCGTTGATCCCGTCAATCGAAATCATGACAAGGGTGACATCATTTTCGAAATCGTTCGAGCGCTGAACTTCTTCATGCACCCGCTCCATGAAGTACTTGCGCGTCGCAACACCTGTCGTCTCATCCACGAGCACGAAGTTGTTGACCACATCTGTCAGACTGAAGACCTCGAGGCCCCATGAGGCGCTCTCGACAAGCTTCTGGAGCGTCCTGACGTCCCCTTCTGAATAGGTCTTTGCATCCTTGCTTTCGACCACCAGGGCCCCATACGACCTGTTCAGGGAGTTAATCGGGAGCGCGATGATCGCGCCGGCGGAATCCACCCGCTCGGCTTTGTAAAAGCGGGGCATGTTGGTTCCCGCAATGGTATCCGCGATTTTGGCCACTCCGGTCTGAATCACGGTTCCCACAAGGCTTCCATGAGGATCAATTTCCTGGCCGACCGTCACGTAGGAATCATTGATCCTGTTCATGACGAACTGAACCTCGCAACTCTTCCGGGACTCATCGAAGAGCACGACCGTGATATAATCCCATGAAACGAGCCTGGAGGACTCCTCCGCCAACGCCCTCACGATGGTGTGAAGGCCGAATTCCATCTTCATTTGTTCCCGCATGCGGGTGATGGAACGCAGAACCTCGGAATCGATCAACAGGTCATATTTGCCCGTGTAGCTCTTGATCAGCGCCGAGATCATCTTGGCATAATCGCCCAGGAGGGTCATGGTCTCGGGTCCAAAGGCATCTTCCCCGAGGCAATCGACAACCAGGACCGCCACAGGATCTTCCGGCCTGACAGCATCCCGCGGATAAAAAACCGGCACCGCAGTGAAGGAACGCACAGGTTCTGTTCCTTCATAATAGCCGATCATGTCGAACTGGCTGATGGTGTTGACATGATTGATTATTCTCGGATGTCCCGTCAGGGCGACCTGGCTCATGAGATCCGTGCCGATTTCCCTGCGCCTGTGGGTTGTAAAACGCTGGCTTTCGGTCACGTAGCTGTCGAGAACCAGCTGATGCTTGTCCCTATTCACCCAGAGAAGCGCCACGGTGTGCGCAAATGTTGCCTCTTTGATGACGGTCAGGACCTTTTTCGCGAGATAGCTGAATTCCGACTTCGGTCCCATGTCTTTCAGGATGGCATCTTCCTGCACCTCCACAAAATCGGAAAGCTTGAACTCATACTCAGCGGAGGTGACTGCAGAGGGAGTCATATTGGGAAATGATGGGACTGCCGGCGAATCCGGCTCGTGGTACGTTCTGCCCCTATTGGAGCTCTCGTCGGACCTGCTTTCCTCATCATGGGTGTGATGCATTGCGGGTTCATGCTCCTCATATGGTGAGTCTTCTGCCGCAACGTCCTCCTGGCTGCCGGCTTCGAGGTCGGGAAGACTCCGGAGCCTGACCGTGATGACGACATATGCCAAAGCAAGGACGCCTGCTGCGAGAGCAAGGATCTTGACAAGCGGTGAGGCGACGACCAGACCGGCAAGAAACAAAATGACGCCCGAAAACACAATCAATTCCTGCGTTAACGTTAACCGATTCACCCAGGAACGCACTGTGTCGAAGACGCGGGCGTCAGTCATTGAAAGATTTTTTGTGATTGTAACCCACAAGTATAGGAAAATTTAGCCATTTAGCGCAGAAAAGTCAAGGTAAAAACGAGGAGGCGCGGCCAACTCCGTTCTGTTACAGTCTGTTGTGTCCGCCCTCTCCCCAATTCTCCTTGCAGCAGGATGTTTTTTTGCATACTTTTTTAAAAATTTGCGTTTTGAACTCTTCCCTCCAAGCTCCATGAAAGCAGTCATCATGGCAGGCGGCTTCGGCACCCGATTGAGGCCGCTCACCTGCAATATCCCCAAACCGATGGTTCCCCTGATCAACAAGCCGATGATGGCCCATATCATCAACTTGCTGAAGCAGTACGGCATTTCGGATATTGTCGCAACTCTGTTTTACCAGCCGGAAACCATTTCCGGCTATTTTGGCGACGGAAAAGGCCACGGCGTGACTCTCCAGTACCGAAAGGCGGAAGCAGATCTTGGAACCGCCGGCAGCGTGCGGAACGCTCAGGATTTCCTCGATGAGCGATTCATGATCATCAGCGGGGATGTATTGACCGATTTCAATCTCGCCAAAGCTATCGCATTCCACGAGAAAAACAAGGCGCAGGCGACCATCCTCCTCACGCGTGTTGCCAATCCGCTCCAATTCGGCGTTGTCCTGACGCGCGATGACGGCCGTGTCATCCGTTTTCTGGAAAAACCGTCATGGGGAGAGGTCTTCAGCGACACGATCAACACGGGCATCTACATCATCGAACCGGAAGTGCTGGACCTCATTCCGAAGGGAGAGGAGTTTGACTTCAGCAAGAATCTTTTCCCTGCGATGATGGATCACGACCTTCCCCTCTATGGGTACATCGCCGACGGTTATTGGCGCGACATCGGGAATCTGCACGAATATCTCGAAGCCCATTTTGACATCCTCCGGGGCGTGGTGAACGTCACGGTGGAGGGATCCAAAAAAGGAAATGTGCACGTCGGAGAAGGAACCCTCATCGAGACAGAGGGAAAAAACATGCAGGGAACCGTCATTGTGGGAAAGAACGCCCGTATTCACCCGGGCGTCATTCTTGCGAACGCCGTTGTGGGGGATGACTGTGAAATCCTCCCGGGGTCGGTCATCAGTAATTCCGTCATCTGGAACGGAACCCAGATCGGAGCACGCGCCGAGCTTTCTTCCGATGTCATCGGTACGAAGTGCATCATTGGCGACGAGACGATGATCGCGGAAAATGTCTTCATGAGCGATCAGTGTGTTATCGGGAAGCGGAGCTCCATCCTTTCCAACGTGAAGCTCTGGCCGGAAAAGGTTGTGGAAGAAGGGGCCACCGTGACGCGCAGCCTCGTCTGGGAGGATCAATGGCTCAGAGAATTATTCACGAATTCCACCGTTACCGGCATTTCCAATATTGAAATCAACCCGGAATTTGCCGCACGGCTCGGTGCTGCCTTCGGCGCCTACCTGGGCCTGGGGTCAATGGTGGTTTGCAGCCGCGACTCCGACAATGTCTCACGAATGATCAACCGCTCTCTTATGTGCGGGCTCATGTCGGCGGGGAATCAGTGCAGCGACCTCCGTGCGACATCCATTCCGATTGTCCGTCATGAGCTCAAATCGGGGAAAGAAAAAGGGGGCCTGCACGTGCGCAAGTCTCCCTTCGACAAGAATTTCACGGACATCATCTTCTTTGATAGAGACGGCAAGGACCTTCCGGCGAACAAAACGAAAGCAGTGGAGAGACTCTTTTTTGGCGAAGATTTTCCCCGTACGCCGTATGACAGCGTGGGCGGGATCGTTTTTCCGGAACGCACGACGGAGAGCTACATTGACCGGTTCCTGGCGACCATTCACGTGGACGCCATCAAAGAGGCAGAGCTCAAACTGGTGGTCGACTATTCCAACGGCATTGCCTCGACAATCTTTCCGAATATCCTGGGAAACCTCAATGTACAGGTGGTTTCACTCAACGCGTATCTCGACAGCAAGAAGCTCACGCGCGGACGGGAACAATTTGAGCAGTCGTTGAGCGACCTTTCCTACGTCGTCACATCGCTGAAATACGATATCGGCATCATGCTGGACGCCGGAGCTGAAAAGATCTTCTGCATCGACGAAGAAGGGAATTCCATCGACAGTGATCGCCTGCTCACCCTCGTGACCCGGTTCACGCTTCTTGCCAACCCTTCCATCAAAACCATTGCCGTGCCCATTTCCGCCACCGGCGAAATTGACCAGGTTGCGGGAGAAATGGGAGTTGCCGTCGTCAGAACGCGCGACAGCCACCTGGCCCTGATGGAAGCCTCGTCGAACGACGACATCAAGTTCGTGGGGGGCACCAAGGGGGGATTCATCTTCAACGAGTTTCTCTTCGCTTCCGATGGAATGTACTCGGTTGCAAAGCTCCTTGAGTTCATTGCAGTGACCAAGAAGCACCTGGGCGAGATCGACCGGGAGACGCCCCGCTTGCATTTTGTCAAAAAAAATGTTCCTTGTTCGTGGCATGTGAAGGGCCGGGTGATGCGCAGATTGATCAAGGATTCCCAGGCCATCCCCCGGGAGCTCGTCGAGGGTGTCAAGCTTTTCCCCAACAAGGTACGCCGTCACACATCCGTTTTTCTCAATCCCGATCGGTCACGGCCGATCTTTCATATCAATACGGAGTCGGAAGACCTTGAGCTTGCGAGGCAACTCTCCCACGAATACGAATCGAAGATTGTCCAATGGATCACCGAAGAATAATCGCGAATGTGTATGACCGGAGCGCCGAATGAAAATCACTGAAATCCTCACCGAACAGTTTGTCCGCACCAATCTCCCCGGGACCACCAAGGACGAGATCCTCAATTCTATGATCGACCTGGCCTCGGCATCTGATCGAGTGACCGACAAGGAACGAGTGCGCACCGCAATCCTCGAGCGTGAAAAGATCATGTCGACCGGTGTGGGGTCGGGCTTCGCCATACCGCACGGCAAGACGGATGCGGTGAGCGATATTGTGGGAGCCTTCGCTGTGACCGCTCAGCCGATTGACTATAAATCTCTCGACGAACAGCCTGTGCGGATTGTCTTTCTCCTGGTTGGAAGAGACAACATGGTTGGGCCACATATCAAACTCTTGAGTAGAATTTCCCGTCTGATGAATAAGGAAGAATTCAGGAAGAAACTGCTGGAAGCGCAATCGCCGGCGGAGATTCTCGAACTCTTTAAGCAGGAAGAGGCAGCATATTTTGAGGCCTGAACTCGCCGTTCGCTTCGCGCCATCCACGTCTCACCTTTCGCCGGACATTCTGTGAAATTCCGATCCATTAAGGGCACCAAAGACATCCTCCCGGGCGAGGTCGAAACGTGGCAGCACGTCGAGACACTGATCCACCGCGTCATGACTGCCGCCAACTACCGGGAAATCAGGACGCCTCTGTTCGAATCGACCGCCCTTTTTTCCCGCAGCATCGGCGAACTCACCGATATCGTCGGCAAGGAAATGTATTCCTTTACCGACCGGAGCGAAGATTCCCTCACCCTCCGGCCCGAGGGGACAGCCTCCGTTCTCAGGGCTTATATCCAGAACAACCTCGGCGAACAGGGTTCGCTGACGAAACTGTACTACCGGGGACCGATGTTTCGGCAGGAGCGGCCCCAGGCAGGAAGGCTGCGGCAGTTCCACCAATTCGGCGCCGAAGCTCTCGGGTCGCAATCACCCTCCCTTGACGTCGAAATGATGCTGCTGGCGTCCGACGTCCTGCGCTCCGCAGGAGTGGGATCGCATGACCTGAAGATCAATTCCGTCGGGTGCCACAACTGCAGGCCCGCCTATAAGAAACTGCTCATTGCCTACCTGAAGAATATTCAAGACAAGCTTTCGCCCGAAAGCCAGAATCGTCTCGACAAGAATCCTCTGCGCGTTCTCGACTCCAAAAATGAAGGCGATGATGCACTGACGGCCAACGCTCCTCTCATGAAGGACCATCTCTGCGAAGAATGCAGCGGGCATTTCGAGGCCGTTCAATCTCTGCTTCGCTCATTGAAAACCGCCTTCACCGTCAACGGACGTCTCGTGCGCGGATTGGATTATTATACCAAGACAGCATTTGAAATAACCAGTTCAGCCCTGGGATCTCAGGATGCTCTCGCGGGAGGAGGCCGCTACGACCTTCTGGTTGAAGAATTGGGGGGAAAACCGACGCCGGGAGTCGGTTTTGCTGCCGGCATCGAGAGAATCATCATGGCGATGGACAAGCGGTCCCTTCAGACTCCTGCAGGACCGAAGTTGTTTCTTGTCGGGTTGGATGCGGAGTCACGATCGTGGGTCTTTCTGAAAGCATGTGAACTGCGAGCGCAAGGGATTTCTGCCGAGGTCGATTACCTGGACCGCAGCGTCAAGGCTCAGCTGCGCGAAGCAAACAGGCAGCATGCCGACTATGTGATTGTCGTGGGGGCCGAGGAACTCGCGAAGCAATCGGCCAGCCTGAAGGACATGAAGACGGGCGCCGAACGGTCAATTCCCATGGATCAACTCGCTTCGTCCCTCCGTTGACTGGTGACCCGCAAGAAGAAACATCGAAGCCCCGAGTACCGTCTCAGGATGTTTCCCCATCGTGATGAAACAGGAAGGGAATCCACGGTCATCGTCGTCGAGACCGTCAAGGAGTTTGTGAGCTTCCACTATGAGGTACTGCTGGAGGATGAAATAGTTGAAAGAAAGATCCGCTTGAGGATTCTCGGACTTCATACCCCTGTTTCCGTCATGCCGGGCACGGGTCCCGCGCGCGGCGTACGATGGTATCCGCGCATGAAAGGAAACATCTCCGTTCATGTCCGGAAGCTTGACGGCGAAGAAAATGAGTTCGACGTGCATTGCAGCAGGGAGACGATACGCCTCGTCCGTTCTCCGGCGAAACCCTTTATCCTTTTTTCAACGGATCCTCTCACTCTCGAAACCTGACCATGTGCCCCATCCTTTTTCATGTCGGACCATTTACCGTTTACAGTTACGGATTGATGCTGGCGACGGGATTCATCGTCGCAAGCATGCTGATGACGCGCGAGTATCGCCGCCTGGGGCTTCATCCCAATCTCGCGGGTTCCATCACCCTCATTGCCCTTGTCGCCGGCGTGGCCGGATCGAAGCTCCTGTATCTCATCGAACACTGGAGTCATTTTGTCGCTGATCCGGCTGGACTTGCTTTTTCACCGGGCGGCCTCTCATTTTTTGGCGGATTTCTTCTTGCAACCGGATCGATCTACGCGTATGCGCGATCCAAGAAACTCAGCTTCCTGACCATTGCCGACGGAACGACGCCCGGATTGATGCTTGGCTACGGCATTGCGCGCCTCGGCTGCCACTTCGCTGGAGACGGCGATTACGGATTTCCCACCGATCTGCCCTGGGGCACAAACTACTCGCAAGGCACGTTTCCGCCATCTGAAGCCTTCAGGAATTTTCCCGAGATCACTGCCCGGTTTCCCGGCGGCGTCGTTCCGGATTCGACCCTTTGCCATCCCACTCCTGTCTACGAACTTCTTTTGTGCACCGTGTTCTTTCTGCTGATGTGGCGATACAGGACCGCTCTTGCCGGTCGCGGAAAAATGTTCATGCTCTATCTGATGCTCGCAGGCGTGGAGCGATTCTCCATAGAATTTCTGCGCATCAATCCGCGGGTATTCATGGGCCTGTCGGAGTATCAATTGATTGCTGCGGGGCTGACGCTTGCAGGAGCGATCGGATGGTACATTCTCCGGAAGCCCACCTCTTCGGCCCTATGAATCGTCTCGAGATCTTTTCTAAAGCCGACTGCAAGCTCTGTGATGAGGCAAAAGTCCGCGTTCATCTCATCAATAAGGACTTTCACTTCGAAATACAGGAAACGGTGCTCAAGGAGGGTGATCCCCTTTTCTCGAAGTATGAGAAAAAGTTTCCCGTCATCGTGGCTTCGAACGGAAAAGAGATTTCCGGCAAGGTCACGGAGGAGCAGGTACGCGCCCTCTTCGTCTCTCTCACTCCCCCGCCCCCGCTGTACTATGCGGCAAAATTTCTGGAGGCCCTGGCCATCGTCGTGGTGTTTTTCGGGTTCATGTACGGGATGATGGGAGATATGTGGATGGATCTGTATTTCTTTCTCGGAGGGATAGTTGTTTTTTTCCTCGGATGGTCGTTGGAGAAGTGGGAAGGCAAGAAAAGGAAAATTCGATCATGAGCACCCTCATCACCGGTCGCCAGCCTGTGTTCGAGGCCCTCAAAGCCCGACAGTCTCTCGAGAAAATCCTCCTCCTCTATGGCGGACATGGAGGCATTATCGAGAAAATAACCCGCCTGGCGAAGCAGCAGGGGGTTCCCGTTGTTCAAATCGACAAGAAGCGTTTCTCAGAAATTATTTCCGATGCGGACGCACAGGGCGTCGCCGCAATTGTTGCAGCAACGGCATACGTCGAAATCGATGCCCTCTTCGCAGCGGCTTCGGCAAAAAAAGAAGCTCCGCTCATTCTGGTCCTGGATGAGATTGAAGATCCCCACAATATGGGAGCGCTCATCCGGACGGCCGAATGCGCAGGGTTTCATGGAGTCGTCCTCCCCAAGCATCACGGCGTTCTCGTCAACGAGACTGTCGTGAAAGCATCAGCCGGTGCAACGCTCCATCTTCCGGCTGCGAAGGTAACAAATATTGCCGCAACCCTGGAAGAACTGAAGAAAGCCGGAGTATGGATTGTCGGTACTGCAATGGACGGGGAAAAGGCGTACGATGAAATGAACTACGAAGGACCAACAGCAATCGTCATTGGGAACGAAGGCCGGGGGATGAGGAGGCTTGTAAAGGAGAAGTGCGATTTTCTGGTGAGGATACCGCTCTTCGGAAAGGTCGAATCGTTGAACGCTTCGGTTGCAGGGGCCCTGGTGATGTTCGAGGCGGCCCGGACGAGGAGAAGGGAACAGCGCTGATTATTTCTGCCGAAACTTCCCCGCAAAAGACTTTCCTGCCTTCCGCTTCAGAAGACGCCTTCTCAAATACTTTTCGACATTCTCCTGCGGTTGAACGCGCTTTTTCTGCCTATTCTGTGTCTGTTTCATCTTCACTCCCTTCTTTCATCAATCCGTACCGTTTCATTTTCGTGTACAAATGGCTCCGCTGGATATCGAGCGCCTCGGCAGTTTTCGAGACGTTCCATCGGTGAAGATCCAGCTGGCGCTTGATGTACGCCGCCTCAGCCCGTTCCTTGAACTCCTGAAACGTTCCCGAACCTCCCAGCAAGTCCTCTGAACCTCTGTGCCCTCCTGCAGCCGAAGGCTCCAGAAGCGAAACATCAATCTGAGTGCCCGGCGACAGAATGACGAGCCGCTCGATGGTGTTCCGAAGCTCCCTGATGTTGCCCGGCCACCCGTGCATCTCAAGCCTCCTCATCGCCTCATCCGTTACGGTCTTGAGGGCAATCCCATTTCTTCCGCAGACATCTTCGACAAACGCCTTCACGAGAATCGGAATGTCGTCTCTCCGTTCCCTGAGCGGGGGAACCTCGATGGGAATGACCTTCAGCCGGTGGTAGAGGTCGTCGCGGAACTGGTTCTGCTTGATGGCCGCCTCGATGTTCTTGTTTGTCGCCGCAATGACCCGCACATCAACTGGAATGAGTTTTGTTCCACCCACCCGTTCGATGGTCCCTTCTTCCAGAGCCCGGAGAACCTTTGCCTGGGCGTTGGGACTCATATCCCCAATTTCATCGAGGAACAACGTCCCACCGTTTGCCTGTTCGAATTTTCCGATGCGCTGCGCGGTTGCGCCTGTAAAGGATCCTTTTTCATGCCCAAAGAGCTCCGATTCAATCAACTCCGCGGGAATGGCCGCACAGTTGACTTCGACAAACGGCTTGGATCCCCGCTTGCTTCCCCTGTGAATGGCCCGCGCCACCAGCTCCTTCCCCGTCCCGTTTTCGCCGGTGACAAGCACGCGCGCGTCCGTTGGTGCAACACGGCTAATGAGCGAAAGGATGTCCTTGATCTTCTGACTCTCTCCCAGAATCTGCCATTTTCCCTCGATGCTCTCCTGGAGCTTGCGGTTTTCCTCGCGCAGCTGTCCATGCTGGAGAGCATTCCTTACCGTGATCACCAGTTTGTCTCTATCCAAGGGCTTTGGCAGAAAATCGAATGCGCCGAGTTTCGTCGCTTCGACCGCCGTTTCGATCGTCCCATGACCCGAGATCATCACAACTGGCAGATCCAAATGCTTTTCACGGATCTTCTGGAGCACTTCCAGTCCATCCATTCCCGCCATCTTGACATCGAGAAGAACCAGGTCAACGCCCGATCCCGCCTTTTGAAGAGCCTGCTGTCCGTTTTCGGCAAAGAGAATCTCGTTTCCCTCGTACTCGAGTATCATCTTGATCGATTCTCTCACGCTCTTTTCGTCATCAACGATCAGAATCGTCTTCATAGGATATTCAGACCTCTCTTCAGGCACTATTCAACTTTGACAGGTAATGTGAGGTAATCCGACGGAAGCAGTGTATGCACGTAGAGCAAATCATGCCCGAAAGTTTCACCCTGCTTGTTCGCGCGCCGATCTCTCGGATCGTCTGCCCCGCCGACAATCATTTTTGCTTCACCCCACTCCACGGCGTTGCCCACCGACCGTGCAAACTCGGGCGATTCCGAGACAAACGCAAGATAGGCGGATCCGAAGAAATGCTGTAGTTTGTCTTTGTCCCCGTGCTCATCGAGGGGGGAATCGGCATACAAGCGGGCCGGCAAATTCCTGATCCTGGCCCTGAACAGGCTGTCAGCCTCGAAGGTCAAAGGAAGCCCGATCGCTCCCAGCAGGGGCATGTCGACTTTCACATTTTGATGTTCAAGGCATGCCACCATGGAGAGAAAGAGTGCCCGGCCGATATTGAACTCCGCAATCTTCAGGGATTTCTGGAAAATTCCATCGACGGATCTGAGCTCGCCGCAGCGGCGCAAGAGTTCGCCAAAACGATCGTCCCTGACATACAGCCGAATGCGTCGAGTATCTTTGACGAGCTGCGGCGTAAAGAGGTCGCCAATGAATTCCCCCAGCGAAAATCCCTTTTCATCCCGTTCGTCGAAATCCCATGACAGGCCGTCCGGGCCTGGATCGCCTTCGCATTGCGCAGAAACCGGGGCCGGCATCAGGACGAGAATCAGGAGAATCACAACGGATGCGTGGAATGATTCTCGTCTGTTCATTGCGGACAGTATTACGTTTGCAGAATGCCTGGATTGAAAGGTGGTACGGCCGGGTTCATGTTTGCCATCTCTATTCCACGGGAAATGACCGCGCGAGTTTCAACAGGGTCAATAATGGCGTCAACCCACAACCGCGATGCCGCGAACAGAGGGTCGAGCTCCGACTCGTAGCGGCTCTGGATTTCGGAGAGGAGCTTCTGTTGCTCCTCTTCGGAAATTTCATTTCCTCCCCGCTTCATCTGCTGGAGCTTTATCCCCAGAAGCGTTTCGCTCGATTGCTTCCCTCCCATGACGGCAATCTGGGCCGTGGGCCACGCGACGATCAACCGGGGGTCATATGCTTTTCCGCACATGGCGTAGTTCCCTGCGCCGTAGCTGTTCCCTGCGATAACCGTAAACTTGGGAACGACGCTGTTCGCAACAGCATTCACCATCTTTGCTCCGTCCTTGATGATGCCCCCTTGTTCCGCCCTGCTGCCAACCATGAATCCGGTGACATCCTGGAAGAAGACCAGCGGAATCCTTTTTTGATTGCAATTCATGATGAAGCGGGCGGCCTTGTCTGCGCTGTCGCTGTAGATCACTCCTCCGACCTGCATCTCCCCTTTTTTTGTCTTCACCACCGAACGCTGATTTGCCACGATCCCCACCGCCCAGCCGTCAATCCGGGCATAGCCGGTAATGACGGTCTTGCCGAATCCCTCTTTATACTCATCGAGGTCGCTGTTATCGACAATGCGCGCAAGAATCTGGTACATGTCGTACGGCTTGGATCGGTCGGCCGGCATGAGGCCATGAAGTTCTGCGGGATCATGTTTGGGAAGTTTCGCGTCCGTTCTGTTGAATCCGGCGGTGGGAGAATGCCCGAGCTTGCCGATGATTCTTCTGATCTTCTCGAGACACTCCTCGTCATTCTTCATCTTGTGATCCGTCACGCCGCTGATCTCGCAATGAACCTCGGCACCACCCAGAGATTCGTTGTCGATCTCTTCGCCAATGGCTGCTTTGACGAGGTGAGAGCCGGCCAGAAACACGCTGCCGGTCTTATCCACAATCATGGCTTCGTCGCTCATGATGGGAAGATACGCGCCGCCCGCCACGCATGGACCCATAATTGCCGCAATTTGCGTAATCCCAAGGGACGACATGACGGCATTGTTGCGGAAAATCCGTCCGAAGTGTTCTTTGTCGGGGAAGATCTCGGACTGGAGAGGAAGAAAGACGCCCGCTGAATCGACGAGATACACAATGGGAAGACGGTTCTCGATGGAAATTTCCTGAGCGCGGAGGTTCTTCTTGCAGGTGATCGGAAACCACGCCCCTGCCTTCACCGTGGCGTCATTGGCGACAATCACGACGTTGCGGCCGTGGATCTTCCCGATGCCAAAAATGGTACCCGAAGACGGAGCTCCTCCGTACTCTTCGTACATCCCGAAAGCCGTGAAAAGTCCGATTTCAAGAAAGGGAGTCCCCGGATCGACCAGTTTCCTGATGCGTTCCCGCGCAGGCAGCTTCCCCTTTTTACGGTGCCTTTCCATCGCTTCGGCGCCGCCGCCGGCTTCGATTGTCTGCCTCGTTCGACCGAGCTTTTTGAGGAGCGACTGTTGCGCGGCAACATTCTGTTTGAACGCTTCGGTGTGCTGGACTGGTTTACCGATACGGGACATGGATACGCCTCACTGAAGAAAGTGCTTGGCAATGACCATTTTCTGCACTTCGGATGTTCCCTCGCCAATGGTAAGGAGCTTGACGTCGCGGTAAAACTTTTCGACGGGAAATTCCTTGATGAATCCGTAGCCGCCGTAGATCTGAACGGCCTCGGTTGCAACCCGCTGTGCGATCTCGCTTGCAAAATACTTGGCCTGGGCCGCCAGGAGGTTGATGGACTCTCCCTTCCTCTTTGCCGCCGCGGCCCGGTGCGTCAGAAGACGCGCTGCTTCTATTTCCGTCGCCATATCGGCAACTTTGAACTGAATCGCCTGAAACTCGCTCAAAGCCATGCCAAACGCCTTGCGTTCCTTGGAATACTTGATGGCCGCTTCCATGGCTCCTTGCGCAAGACCTACGGAAAGAGCCGCAATACCGATGCGGCCGCTGTCGAGCACGGAAAGAGCCTGTTTGAATCCCTCCTCTTCTTTCCCGAGAAGGTTCTTTTTCGGCACCTTGACGTTGTCAAAAATGAGCTGGACGGTGTCACTGGATCGAAAACCAAGTTTGTTCTCCTTCTTCCCAATCGTCACGCCCATCTGCTTCTCGACGATGAAAGCCGAAATGCCGCTCTTTCCCTTTGTTGTGTCTGTCTTGGCGGTAACCACGAAGGTGGAAGCATACGAGCCATTCGTAATGAATGTCTTTGCACCATTCAGAAGATAGTATTCTCCCTGGAGTTTGGCATTCGTGAGCATGCCGCTGGCATCGCTTCCCGAGCCCGGCTCGGTGAGGCACCATGAGCCGATGACTTTTCCGCTGGCCAAATCCGGCACATACCGCTTCTTCTGTTCGTCGTTGCCAAACTGGAGGATGTGCTCGAGGCAAAGGCCGCTGTGAGCTGCCAGGGTCAAAGCAACCGACGGATCGACCCGGGCTATTTCCTCCATGATGACCACAAATTCCGGCGCCGACATGCCCGCCCCGCCGAGTTCGGAAGGCGTGACCGCTCCAAGGAATCCGAGCCCCGCCATTTTCTTGACAATGTCGAGGGGGAACTCCTGCGCCTCGTCAAATTTCATGACGTGAGGCCGGATTTCCGTTTCGGCAAATTCCCGCGCCGACTGGCGCAGCATGAGCATTTCTTCCGTGAAGCCCATTCCCGTTCCGTTCTTCGTTTCTGTCATGCGAGTGTCCTTTGTTTCCTTATGAGATGCAACGTTAATGCATTACGCGGCGGAAATCATCGATCAGCTTTGCGGCAAGGTCGTACGGCGTCATGTGCCGGTCGATGACGACCGGGAGCTCTTTTTCCAAAACCCGGGACCGCTCTTCGCTCCAGAAATCAACCTGGAGCTGCTCCTCAACAAGGTCGCGTATCCTTTTCTTGAGGCGCAGCCGCCGTTTCTTTTCCAGACCTCCGTTCTGTTCCTGGAAGGTTCGATGCCCTTCAATGAGGGACATGATTTCCACGATTCCCTTCCCTTCACTGCCGACGGCTTTGACCACATCCGGCGACCAGGTCGGCTGAGCCTTCGTCGGAGCCGGACGGAATCCCAAAATCATTTTGATCGACATGACTGCCTGATCGGCTCCTGGTCGGTCAGACTTGTTCATCACAAAAAAATCGGCAATCTCCATCAGTCCGGCTTTCATCGCCTGAATCCCATCCCCGGATTCGGGTACAAGGACGACCACCGTCGTATCTGCCGCTCCGGCAATATCGAGCTCCGATTGGCCGACGCCGACGGTTTCCATCAAGACAATACTGTGTCCCGATGCATCGAGAATATCCGCGGCTTCTTTCGCCTTCTTGCTTAACCCTCCCAGGCTTCCCCTCGATGCCATGCTGCGTATGAACACCCGATCATCGAGCTCCACGTCGGTCATGCGCACGCGATCCCCCAGCAAGGCGCCGCCGGTGAACGGGCTTGTCGGGTCGACGGCAATAATGCCTACCTGGTGCCCTTCCTTGCGAAACTGCCCTGCAAGCCTGTTGGTAATGGTGCTCTTTCCTGCCCCGGGCGGGCCCGTAATGCCAATCCGGTAAGCTTTTCCCGTTTTAGGATAAAGCTCTTTCAGGAGATCATGAGCCTGAGAATCATTGTTTTCGACCAGCGAAATGCCCCGCGCGACGGCCCTCCGGTCCCCTTGAAGAATCCTTTCGCCGAGGGCGCTCACTTCTTTGGCCCCTTCTTCATACGGAAATATTCTGCTGTCAAAGCAAGCCCTTCCTCCAACCTCACACCGGGAGACCAACCGAGAATCTTTTTGATCTTCTCATAACTGATGACGCTCCTGCGCTGCTCGCCCTCCTTCCCCGGCCCATGCTGTTCCGGGCAGGATGGATTCAGAATCGCCTTCAGTTTCCTGAATAATTGATTCACATCAGTTTCTTCCGCAGTTCCAACGTTAAAGGTCTCCGAGCCTTTGAGGCCCAGAGCAAGGACGTTTGCCTTCACAACGTCGCTCACGTACGTGTAATCTCTCGTTTGTGTCCCGTCGCCGTTGATCACCGGTTGTTCCCCCGCAAGCATTTTGCTCGCAAAGATCGCCACGACGCCTGCTTCTCCGTGCGGATTCTGCCTGGGGCCATAGACGTTGGCATAACGGAGAATGACGGAGTCCAGTCCGTGAACCATTCTGTAGTATGCGAGATATTTCTCCGTGGCCAGCTTGGTAATCCCATACGGCGACATCGGTTCGACCGGATGGTCCTCATCGGCAGGGAACTTCACTTGCTCCCCGTAAATAGCGCCTCCCGTCGAGGCAAAAATGACTTTCCTCACGCCGAATCGCTTGGCTTGTTCCAGGACGGTCAAACCACCAAGGACATTGACCGAAGCATCATAGCGCGGATCGGCGACGGACCTTCTGACATCCATTTGCGCGGCGTGATGATTTACTATCTCGAATCGCTCCTTTTCAAAAAGGCCGGAAACCGAATCATCCCGGATGTCCATTTCGTAGAATTTCGCCCGGTGGTCGACGTTTTCCCGAACGCCGCTCGAGAGGTTGTCGATAACGACCACGTCGTGGCCCAGGCCGAGATACGCATCAGTAATATGGGAACCGATGAAGCCCGCACCGCCGGTCACAAGAATTTTCAACGCCGGCTCCTTTCAGCTTCGATAGGACGGAGGGCCTTTCGACCGATATCGCTGCGGAAATACGCACCGTCGAATGTAATCCGCTCAACGATCCGATAGGCCGACTGAATGGTTCCAGCGAGATCATGATCATAGCCGACCGCTGTTGCCCCGATCACCCTTCCCCCTGACGTCACGATGCGTCCGTTTTCCATTGTTGTGCCGGCATGAAAAATAATTTCTCCTTCATCGGGCACTGCCGTTTCCAGCCCATGGATCTCTTTGCCTGTTTCATATTCGTCCGGATATCCCCGGGACGCCATGACAACACAAACAGCAGATGCTGCATGCTGCCGTGCTTCATCGGGCTTCAGGGTCCCCGCCGCGGAAGAATGCAGGAGGGCAGCAAGATCCCCTTCGATAAGGGGAATGACCACCTGTGTCTCAGGATCGCCAAAACGGCAATTATACTCAAGCACCTTAGGCCCCTCGCGTGTTATCATCAGTCCGACGTACAGGCAGCCGGTGTACGGCGTTCCCTCGGCTTTCATCCCGTCGAGGGTTGGCACGACGACCTCCCGAAGAACGCGATCCTGGAGTTCCCGCGTGGCCAACGGAGCAGGCGCGTACGCTCCCATGCCTCCGGTATTCTTTCCCAGGTCTCCGTCAAGGATTCGTTTGTGATCCTGCGCCGGGGCAAGCAGAGCCGCCGTTGTCCCGTCGGTGACCGCAAAAATCGAAACCTCTTCTCCTTTGAGAAGTTCCTCGATGACCACCCGTTCGCCGGCTTTCCCAAAGAGCCCGTCTTCAAAGATGCTGCGGAGGATTTCGAGCGCTGCTGTGCGCGTTTCGCACATCACAACTCCCTTTCCGGCAGCCAACCCGTCTGCTTTCACCACGCACGGCCCCCCGAGATCGTTCACGAACCGTTCTGCCTCGGCGGCGTTCTCACGGGAAAAAACTCCATAGCGTGCCGTCGGAATCCCGTAGCGTTTCATGAAGTCCTTCGCAAACGCCTTGCTTCCCTCAAGGAGCGAAGCGTTCCGTGCCGGCCCGAAGATAGTGCGGCCATTTGCACGAAAGAGATCGACAATCCCTTCGACGAGCGGCTGTTCGGGGCCGACCACAGTAAGATCGATATTCTTCTCTTGAGCAGCCGCAAGCAATCCCTGCAGGTCGTTTGCCTTGATCGAAAGGCACGGCGCCAGTCCCGCAATGCCCGCATTTCCCGGCGCACACCAGAGGTTTTCCACGAGCGGGCTCTGCTTCAACTTCCAGACAAGCGCGTGCTCACGGCCTCCGGAGCCTATGACAAGGACATTCATGGAGTTTCCTCGGCGACCTTGACAAACGCATGGGCATCGATGTCCATAAGCGTTTCCAGTACCCGCGCAAGCTCGCCCGTCAACATACGCCGGTCGAACCTGTCGGAAAACCTTTCTGAGGGCTTTGGAAGTTTGTGTTGGTCGAACTGCTTGAACAGCGTGAGCAACGCCTGCTCATGTGCCAGCACGTCATCGTGAGGTATGCAGAGGGCGGCATTGCTTTCCTGCAGCAGCTGTTTCATATAGCCGTCGACGATTGATGCAAGAATCGTCTTCCGTGCCCCGAAATATTCGTACAGCTTGCCGGGGGACTGGTGATCGTTATCGAGAACGATCCACAGGATGTCCGCTTCGAGGAGATGTTTTGCGCACGCACGATGCTCAAGATATCCCAAGAAAGCAACGTCATTCTGCAGGCCGAGCTTTTTCACCAGGTTCTGGTCTTCACGCCGCGTATTGCCGACGAGGTTCAGTTCGATCCTCCCCCGCAGCTTCGGCGAACCTTTGAGAACATTGTGCAACGCACGAATCATGACCGACGGATCGCGGCCGCCATAGAACGTGCCCGCATGGACAATCTTCATCTTCTTGAATGCGCCCGGGCTTTCGGCTGCGGGAAACTTGAAATCCTCCTTGTCATACCCTTGCGAAACGATGGTGACATCATGATAAGTCAGAAACGGATAACGCTTCACGAGGCTCTCCTTCACCCGACGATGCGTTACAATGATGCGATCGCATCCCCTCACCAGTTTCTTTTCCAAACGCTGATGCAGCAAGCGGTGCAAAGGGGTTGGGAAAAACTTAAAGGGATAGTCAAGCCATGCATCCCGATACTCCAGGACAAGGGGTATGCGAAATTTCTTCTTGAGAGCAAGCCCGATGAGAAAATCCGTTTGCGGCGGGGCCGTTGCAATGATTGCATCGCACGGATTGTTTTTCAGGAATTCGGAGGCGGCTTTGACCGCCTTGCGCTTCCAGCCGATCTTGGTGTCGGGGATAAAGAAGAAGTCTCCAAGAAACTGGAGGAACTTCCTTGTACGCTCTGAAGGCATTCTGACCAGCCCCTTCCGCTTGAACATTCTGTTGGGATCAAGCGAGCTCGTCCTGAGAACATTGATTCCCGCATCATCCACTTCTTTCAGGAGGGTGGGATCGAAGGCAAAATATCCCGTCGGACCAACCGTCAGGACCGTTGAATGCCATCCGTAGAGTGGGAGGTATTTCGCGAACTTCAGCGTTCGCTGTACTCCGCTCAACCCCATCGGAGGAAAGTAGTAAGCAACAAAGAGAGCCGTCCTCGATCGTTCCTTCATGTCCGGTGATTCAACCTCTCGATCTACAGTGTAATGAGTTCCTTCTTTGCTCGCGTCAACACTTCACTGCCTCCGCCGAGGATGAGAACATCATCCTCGATTCTCACCCCCCCGACACCGGGCACATAGACCCCGGGCTCGATGGTGATCACATTCCCCGCTTCGAGAATATCGCCGCTGAGGGCAGAGATCCGCGGGCGTTCATGAACCTGCAGGCCGAGGCCGTGACCCAGAGAATGCATGAAGAACTTTCCCAGCCCTTGCTTCACAAGGTGATTCCTTGCGACGGCATCGAGTTCCTTGCCGCTCATTCCGTCGCGGGCGCGGTCGCACGCTCGTTCCTGCGCTTCGAGGACTGCCGCATAGAGCCGCTTCTGTTCGGATGAGATGCGCCCGAGTGCAACCGTCCGCGTGATGTCGCTGTGGTATCCCTGATAGCGGCATCCAAAGTCGATGGTAATCAGCTCGCCCCGCCTGATCTTCTTTTCCGAGGCCCTCGCGTGAGGAAGTGCACCGCGTTCACCGCTGGCAACGATGGGCTCAAAAGCATCGGCTTCCGCGCCAAACAGGCGGTGCAAAGAAACGATCTCCGCTGCGAGCTCACGTTCGCGCATTCCCGGCTTGATGGCCTTCAGGAGTTTTTCGAAGACTTTCTCACTGATGGCAATGGCTCGGCGGATGTTGCCTACTTCGGCCCCATCCTTGACGGCCGCGAGCGATTCCACAAGAGAATCGGCTGAAACGCATCGGGCTTTGGGAAAGAGCCGCCTCACTGCCTTCCATTCCACGACGCTCATGCGGCTCGTGTCGACCCCAATACGGGCTCCCGGCTTGAAACGAACTCTGCCCTGCATCTCGCGCAGGAGACTTCCGCCTGTTATGATACGGCGGAATCCCTTTACTTCCTCTGCCGATTGCGTGCGGTAACGGCCATCGGAAAAAAACCATTGTTGCCGCGGCGTGATGCAGACAAGCCCGTTCGACCCGGAAAAATTTGTCAGATAGCGGACGTGGGGAGTGAAGGTCACAAGCAAAGCATCGAGTCGCAGCGCCTTCAGTCTTTGCCGAACCGCCTCAAGCCGTTGTGCCTTCATTCAGGGGGGATCACAAATGGTAGTTGGGTGCTTCCTTCGTGATGTTGATGTCGTGGGGATGGCTCTCCCGAAGGCCCGCGTCCGTCATGCGGACAAATGTGGCCCTTTTCTTCATTTCGGCAATCGATGGACATCCGCAATACCCCATGGCGGATCGGAGACCTCCCACCATCTGATGCACGGTCTCACTTAAATTGCCTTTGTAGGGTGTTCGACCCTCGATTCCTTCAGGTACGAGTTTTTGGAGGTCATCTTCGACATCCTGGAAATAGCGATCCTTGCTGCCTGACCGCATCGCTTCCAAGGATCCCATCCCGCGATAAATCTTGTAGCTGCGTCCTTCAAAGAGAACCTTTTCGCCGGGACTTTCATCGACTCCCGCGAACAACCCTCCGATCATCACACTGTCAGCTCCTGCACCTATGGCCTTCGCGATATCTCCCGTTTGTTTGATCCCGCCGTCAGCAATAACGGGAACGTTGCTCTTCTGCGCGACTTTCGAACATTCCATGATTGCCGTAACCTGGGGAACGCCGACCCCGGCGACTACTCTTGTCGTACAGATGGATCCGGGTCCGATACCGACCTTGACGGCGTCAACACCTGCACGAATCAGGTCGCGCGTGGCTTCGGCTGTGGCCACATTCCCTGCAATGAGTTCGGCGTCGAACCGCGCGCGTACTTTCTTGATCATGCTTATCACCCCGGCAGAATGGCCGTGCGCCGTATCGATCACAATCACATCGGCACCTGCATCGAGAAGCGCCTGAACGCGTTCCACGGTGTCGGAAGTCACGCCGACAGCCGCGCCGACGCGAAGCCTGCCGATCTTATCTTTGCTGGCGTTGGGGTACCGCTTCTTCTTCTGGATATCTTTGAAGGTGATCAGACCTTTCAGCTTTCCGCTTTTGTCGACAATCGGGAGCTTCTCGATCCTGTGCTTCTGGAGAATGACCTCTGCTTCCTCGAGGGTTGTTCCTGCAGGAGCGGTGATGAGATTGCCGCCGGTCATGATGCGGGAGACTTCAAGATCGAGGTTCGGCTCGAACCGCAGATCACGGTTCGTGAGAATGCCGACAAGCTTGTCGTCATCGACTATCGGAATTCCCGAGATGCTGTATTTCTTCATCATCTCCATCGCCTCTCGAACGGTCTTGCGCGGACCGAGCGTAATGGGATGTTGAATCATCCCGCTTTCCGAACGCTTTACCCGATCGACCTCCTCTGCCTGGCGTTTGATGCTCATGTTCTTGTGAAGAATGCCGATGCCCCCTTCCCGGGCAAGAGCCACCGCCATTTCCGATTCGGTCACCGTATCCATGGCGGCACTGATGAGGGGAATATTAATATGGATGTGACGCGAAAGCCTCGTTGCGACATCGGTCTCGCGGGGGAGGACGGATGATCGCGACGGAACGAGAAGAACGTCGTCGTATGTTATCGCCTCGCCCAGAATCTTCTTTGATGCCATAGCGCTCCTTGGAACTCTGTTGCGGCCTGCGGGCCGGTTAGACGAAAGCCGGTGAACCTGTAATATCCTCGCCGATAATCAACGTGTGCATCTCATGGGTGCCTTCATACGTTTTCACGGATTCCAGATTTGCCGCGTGACGCATCACGGGGTATTCGTCCAGAATCCCGTTAGCCCCGAGGATCTCACGTGCAACACGGGCGATTTCCAACGCGTGATAGACATTGTTCCTCTTGGCCATGGAGATCTGCGTGAACTTCACCGATCCCTTGTCCTTGAGCCTCCCGAGCTGGAGACAGAGCAGCTGGGCCTTGGTAATTTCCGTTATCATGTACACCAGTTTTTCCTGCGTCATTTGAAATGCGGCAATCGGCTTGTCGAACTGAATGCGCGACTTTGCGTACTGCAGGGCCGTGTCATAACAAGCCATCGCGGACCCGATCGCCCCCCAGGCGATCCCGTAGCGGGCCTGGCTCAGACACATAAGCGGACTTTTGAGTCCGCCTGACTGCGGGAGCAGATTCGACTCCGGAATCAAACAGTCCTGGAAAACAAGCTCCGAGGTCACTGAAGCCCGTAAGGAATGCTTTCCTGTCATCTCTGGTGCAGAAAATCCTTTTGTGCCTTTTTCGACGAGGAATCCCTTGATTTCTCCTTCGAGCTTTGCCCACACCACGGCAACGTCCGCAAGGGTTCCGTTGGTAATCCACATCTTTGCACCATTGAGGAGATAGCCGTCCTTGACTTTTTTTGCTCTCGTAATCATTCCCCCGGGGTTCGAACCGTAGTCCGGTTCGGTCAGTCCAAAGCACCCAATTGCCTTGCCGGAAGCCAGGAGAGGGAGCCAGTGGTTCTTCTGCGCATCCGAGCCAAATGCAAAGATGGGATACATCACCAACGCGCTCTGAACGGACGCAAAGCTGCGGACGCCGCTGTCGCCGCGCTCGAGTTCCTGCATCACAAGTCCGTATGCGACATTGTTCATCTCTGCACAACCGTACTGTGCCGGAAGGGTCGACCCGAAAAGCCCCAGTTCCGCCATGCTTGCGACAAGATCCTGCGGGAAAGTACCGGCCCGGTAATGCCGTTCAATAATGGGAATGACCCGTTCATCCACGAAGGCGCGGACCGTGTTCCGGACAAGAATCTCTTCTTCGGAAAGGAGTTCGTCGAGAGAGTAGTAATCAACACCCTGAAACTTCGGCATGGAATGATCCTCAAGGAGGGAGAGCTGTGTCTCTTTTTGAAAACAGAGGGCGAAAAGCCAACAAAGTTGAGTAAAAATACCCATTTGTCGCTGGAAAGTCAACAGAAGAGGCGCTTGATCGGATGGATGAAAAAAGAGATGAGCCAGTTTCTCAAGAGACCCCACCACAGGTTCCCGATGACTGGCTCATCATGAAGGAGGTAGATATGTTTACCTACACATGATATACTCCCGAAACCTCAAAAAGTTTCGGCGGGTTGCGGTGATGAAGGATTTTTAATTGACCGGGTGGGGAAGCCGTCAGGATTCTGTTCGAATGCCGTATTTCTTGATCTTCAAATAGAGCGTCTTTGGGGTGATTCCAAGGATCTGAGCGGATTTTACGCGGTTAAATCCGTTTTTCCGCAGGACTTTCTCAATATGAACCCGCTCTACCTCATCAAGCGAGATCATTTCCTCAGCGCCATTCTCACCCCCCACGGGAACGGCAAGTGCGGGCTCGCCCGGGCTCTTCGCTGAACTCTGCAGTCCTGCATTGACCCACAGGTCCCCCGGCTCGATCGTGTCGGTCTGCGACAGGACGGTTGCCCCCTCGATCACATGTTCCAGTTCCCTTACGTTCCCGGGCCAATCGTAATTCATCAGCACCTGAAGGGCCGCTGGACTGATGCGTTTGGTCTTTGACTTCGATTTCCGGCTCAGGAAATGTTCAACCAGAAGCGGAATGTCCTCTTTCCGTTCTTTGAGAGATGGGACACGAATTGTCACAATATTCAGTCTATAGAGAAGATCCTCGCGGAACCGACCTGCAGTCACTTCTCCCTGGAGGTTCTTGTTGGTGGCGGATACAACGCGCACTTCCACCTTCATGGCAGCGGTACCTCCCACACGGCGGAACTCGCCTGTTTCAAGAAACCGAAGGAGCTTCGGCTGGGTCACCGGGCTGATATCGCCCACCTCGTCGAGAAAGAGCGTGCCGCCGTTCGCAACTTCGACGAGGCCTTGCTTTGTCTGATAAGCGTTGGTGAACGACCCTTTTTCATGTCCGAACAGTTCGCTTTCAAGCAGCTGGTCGGGAATCGATGCGCAGTTCACCGCCACAAAGGGGCGGTCCTTTCGAAGGCTCGAGGTATGAATCATGTGCGCAATGAGTTCTTTCCCCGTCCCGCTCGGTCCCTGAACAAGGACAAATGCATCGCTCACGGCAACTTTTTTGGCATTGTCCACCACTTCCTTTATTGCGGCGCTGTTTCCAATCAGGTCCATCCCGCCCCCCACCCGGCTCAGCTCGTTCTTCATGATCTCTTTTTCGATCATCAGCTGCCGTCGCTCGATTGCGCGACGGACCGTCGCCAGGAGCTGCTCGGATTCGTACGGTTTTCCGATGAAGTCGTAGGCTCCAAGCTTGACGGTCTCAAATGCCGTTTTCATGTCCACGACATTCGTCAGCATGATGACCTCGGTAGTAGGGGAATGCTCTTTGATGAATTTCAGGACTTCTATGCCGCTCACACGCGGCATCTTGATGTCCAGGAGGACAACATCGTAGATTTTGGATTGGATCAGGTTGATGGCTTCGGTGCCGTTGTGGGCCGTGTCAACGTTGAAGCCGGAAAGATCTTCGAACTCGGTTTGGAGAAGAAAGGTGATGGATTCTTCGTCATCGACAATGAGAAGGTCATACTTCTTCGTCATGAATCCTCCTCAGGGATTTCAGCTCGTGCCCAAGACGCGTTCAACAGTGGTGAGGAGATCGACCAGATCGTATGGTTTGCTGACAAAGTCTTCCGCCCCCAATTTCTTGGATTCGATGGCATTCTTGAGATCTGCAAAGCCTGTCAGCATGATGACTTTTGTGGAAGGTTGGTGTTGCTTGACGTATTTGAGCACTTCGAAACCGTCGACATTCGGCATCTTGATGTCGAGCAGGATCAAATGAAACTGCTGGCCGCCCAGAATCTTGATTGCCTCTTCGCCGTCTGCCGCCGTGTTGACAAGGTATCCCTCCCCTTCGAGTTCAGTACTCAAGACGGTGCGGAGGGCCTCTTCGTCATCAACAACAAGGATCTTGTTTTTTACCGGCATGGGTGCCGCTCCTGAAGAACGAATCGAGACGTCGACTTTTGGGATGTTTTCGAATGAAGGAAGAAAGCCATTTCTCGGTCCATAATAGAGAAAATCCTTTGGAAATGCAAACCGACTGCGTAGAACGCCTTTTCCAGAGCCCGTTGCAAATCACTCAAACAACGAGTACCTTGCACCATTCGTATGGATCAAACTCCCCGCACGCATAAACTTATTAACGTCCTGCTGGTGGATGACGACATTACCTTCGTCAAGGTGGCACAGCATCACCTGCAAAAATTTCAGGGACGTGAATTCAAGCTCATCTGGAAGGAGCATGTCGAGGATGCGCTGGCGGAGGTTCACGCAAACAAAGCCCTCGATATTATCATCACGGACTACAACCTTCCGGGAGGAAATGGTCTGGAATTCTGTCTCCAGCTGAACGCGATGAACAGCGAGATTCCCATCGTGTTCGCGACTTCCACGAGAAATTTCAAGCTCGCGATCGACGCCATGAAACTGGGAGTCGAGGATTTCGTGGTGAAGGAAGACCTCTCGGAGCTCCTGCTGCCGAAGACGATTATCAACGCCATTGACAAGGCCAGAACCCGCAAGCAGATCCAGGCGGTCGAGAAGCGAATGATGATTGCGGAAAAGCGGGCCGAGGCCATCAGGGAACTGGTTGTGACTGTCTGTCACGAGTTCAATAATCCTCTGGCCGCAATCAAGATCAGCGCTGACCTCCTCGCCCGGCAGTTCACCGAAAATGAAAAAACATTGATGAGGGAGTTCGAAAAGAACTTCCAGAAGATCGAGCAGGAAATCAAGAGGCTGCGGGACATCAATTTTGAACGTATCACGTTCCGGGAAGCCGCTCCAAAACCACCTGTGTGACAAAACCGTTATTGCTTCTGACGGGAATATTCCTTATGATAGTAGTCCCCAAACAGTCTGAGTACAACTAAAACCGGCGATGTCTCTGACGAAAAAGCCAAGGAAGCGCAGTGTAGCTCGAGTTCATACGACAGATGATTCCCCACGAAATCCCGCCCAAAAGGCGGGACACTTTTTTTATACCCATCCATGAGGGTTGCAGACGTTGAACATATGATCGAACAATGGGCGCCGCGATGGACAGCCTGGGAACGAGACAATGTTGGCCTGCAAATCGGCAGCCGGGACCGCAGGGTCCGGAAAATCCTCGTGTGCCTTGACGTTACGCCGGCCGTCGCTGCAGAAGCGATCCGCAAGAAAGCGGACCTTATTGTATCCCATCATCCCCTGTTGTTCAGACCCCCCGCTTCCCTCACAACGTCCGATTCCATCGGTTCGGTGGTTCTTCTCCTTGCAAAGCACGATATCGCCGTCTACGCGGCCCACACAAATCTCGACGCGGCAACGGGAGGAGTCAACCATACTCTCGCCGCCGCCCTGGGGTTGGAGAAGACAAGATTTCTCGCCCCCCTGAAAGACCTCTACTGCAAAATTGCCGTGTTCGTTCCGGCATCGCACACAAGCAAGGTCATGAAGGCGATGGCTGATGCCGGAGCCGGAGTGATTGGGGATTACTCACATTGCTCGTTTCAAACGAACGGCCGCGGGACATTTCGAGGCTCCGCCCATACTCACCCTGCAGTCGGAACACCGGGCGTGCTGGAAGACACGGAAGAGGTACGGCTTGAAATGATCCTGCCGAGGAATCTCATCCGGAAGGTCGTCGATGCCATGAAGGGCATCCATCCCTATGAAGAGGTGGCGTTCGATGTGTACCCTCTCATGAATGAAAGTCCGCAGTACGGCATGGGCGTTGTTGGAGAACTTCCGGCTGCGATGACGCTCGAAGCATTGCTGAAACGCGTAAAGAAAGCCCTGGGTTCGGATCAACTGCGGTATACGGGCGGCCTTGCGGCAAAGGTGAGGAGGGTCGCTGTCTGCGGCGGAAGCGGATCGGACCTCCTGCAGGATGCCGTCGGCGCCGGAGCAGAAGCCTTCATCACGGCGGACGTACGCTATCATACATTTCATCAAGCCGAGGGAAAGATCGCTCTGGTGGACGCCGGTCATTGGGAAACCGAACAGGTTGTCCTTCCGGAACTTGCGCGGAGGCTGGAGCGGGGAATACGTCTTCAGAAAAAGAATATTGCGGTGTCGGTGACGAATCAGAGAACTAATCCCATCCATTGGTATTAACGGAGGCGTTGCTTTGGAAAATCGGTTGCGGTTATTGTATTCTTTGCAGCAAATAGACCTCGGGCTGGATGAACTTCAGGAAATGAAAGGCGATCTCCCCAAAGTGGTGGCTGATCTTGACGATCGCATTCAAGAGAAGGAAAAAACCCGCGCGAAGCTGCAGCACATGGTCAAGGAAGCCATCATTCGGAGAGATGCTGTGGATGTCGAGATCATAGCATTGCGGGAAAATATCGAAAAGTACAAGTCTCAGCAATTTCAGGTCAAGACCAACAAGCAGTATGATACCCTCTCCCGGGAAATCGACATGGCCCAGGAGAAAATCAACAAGATGCAGAAAGAGATGGAGGTGCTCGAAGGAAAGTCGGCTACGGCAAGGCAGGACATCGAATCCATCGGGCCGGAAGTCGAGGTGCTCGCCGGAGAACTCAGCGAGAAGAAGACCGAGCTCGAGCTCGTGAACAAAGAGCACGAGGCCGAGGAACTGAAGCTGAACCATGAGCGGGAAAAGCTGGTTGTTCGGATTGACAAAAGCGACTTGAGGGCATATGAGCGCATTCGCCGCGCCAAAGACGGAAAAGCTGTCGTTCCCGTGAGGCGAGGCGCCTGCGGGGGGTGCTACAAGCGTGTTCCGCCCCAGACTGTGCTCGAACTGAGAAAACACTCGAAGATCATGAACTGCGAGCATTGCGGCCGGATATTGGTTTCAGACGAAATCGCCAATGCCGTCCCGACTGAATGACGATTCTGGCGTATACCGACGGCGCATCGCGGGGCAATCCCGGAGAAAGCGGCATCGGTGTTGTGCTCAAAGATGAAAAAGGAACGCTGCTGGCTTCTCTTGGGGAGTTTCTCGGCACGACGACAAACAACATTGCAGAATACAAGGCCCTGATCCGGTGCCTGCAAATGGCGGATGAAACCAAATGCACGCATCTTATTGTTCATTCTGACAGCGAGTTGATGGTACGGCAGCTGCAGGGTGTCTATAAAGTGAAGGATCATGGGCTCAAAGCGCACGTGGAAGAAATCCGAAAGATGCTGCGGACGGCCCGTTTTACGTTTGAAATCAAACACATCGCGCGCGCATTGAACAGTCAGGCAGATGAGCTTGCCAACAGGGCCATCAATCTCCGGTCGTCCCTTGGCGACTCGGCACGAATTTAATTAACGTTACCAAAGGCAGTGGTGGCGCGTCAGGCAGCCGCTCCGGTCTTTACCGGCCGGGGAGGAAAGTCCGAACACCACCGGGCAGAGTGCCCCGCGTACCGGAACATCTCCGGAAAGCGGGGGTCCTGGAAGCAACATCTTCCGGGAACGGACAGCGTCACAGAAAACAAACATCCCGCTCCGCGCAAGCGGACGAGAAACGGTGAAAAGGTGGTGTAAGAGACCACCGCCCCGTCAGTAATGACGGGGGCACGACAAGCCCCACTCGGTGCAAGACCATGTAAGTCCCGCTTTCCCTCGGGAAAAAGAGCGGCCCGTTCAATATTCTTCGGAATGGCGGGATGGGTAGGTCGCTGAGAGAAATGGCTGCCTCTCCGCATTGCGGATAGACAGAATTCGGCTTATCGACGTCCACCATTGCCTTTGGTACTCTTTTTCGTCAACAGCATTCACTCTCCGCGAATGCACTCCCCCAAGACGGAGTCATCGTCGTGTCACCTGTTCGAGAGTATCGCTGGACCCTCCTGCGCGACAACGGTTCTTCCCCCATCGACCCCGAGAAGGCCGCATCGGTCAAACGCCTGACCGATGAATTGAACATTTCTCCCGTCTTGTCAGAAATCCTCGTTCATCGGGGAATTCAGACAAAAGACCAGGCCCGGCTGTTTTTCCGGCCCACGCTCGATGATTTGCATGATCCGTTTCTGATGGATGGGATGGCCACTGCCGTCGACCGTATTCTCAAGGCCGTAAGAACCTCGGAATCCATCATGGTCTACGGCGATTACGACGTCGATGGAACAAACGGCGTATCACTGCTCGTCACCTTTCTCCGGAGTATCGGGGCTTCCGTGCGATCCTACATCCCCAACAGACTCACGGAAGGGTACGGCATCTCCCATGCCGGAATCGAAAAGGCGAAAGCCGCCAACGTCTCCCTTCTTCTTTCCATCGATTGCGGCATCACCGCCATACAACAGGTCGAATTCGCAAACACGCTCGGCATGGATGTCATCATTTGCGACCACCATGAACCGGGCGACAGGCTCCCCCCTGCCCTGGCCATCTTGAATCCCCTGAAGCCTTCTTGCCGCTATCCGTTCAAGTCCCTCTGCGGCTGCGGCGTCGGGTTCAAACTTCTTCAGGCGCTCGCGTCCGATGAGTTTGTACAATCAAAATTCGGCGGGGACGCCGAACAGCAGCTTTCCGCAGCCCTCGACTTCGTCACCCTGGCCACCACGGCGGATATTGTCCCCGTCACCGGCGAAAACCGGACTCTTCTCAAACTCGGCCTGGAATTGATCAATACGAGCCCGAGGCCGGGCATCCGCGCACTGATTGAAACCTCCGGCCTCCAGCCGGGAAAGGTCACCGCTGGACAAATTGTGTTTGTCCTTGCACCGCGCATCAATGCCGTGGGGAGGCTTGGCAGCGCCCACCGCGCCGTGGACCTCCTGACCTGCCCTTCGTTCGAAGAGGCTCTTCAGCAGGCTCAGGTTTTCGAAGAGGAGAACAAAAACAGGCGCAAGATCGACGAAGAGACGTATATGGAAGCGCAGGAACTGGTGGAGCGTTTCCTCGATGTGGAAAAAGATCCGGCGATCGTTCTTCACCAGGAAACATGGCATCCGGGGGTGATAGGCATTGTCGCCTCCCGCCTGGTCGAACGCTACTACCGCCCCACCATCATGATGACCACCATCGATGGCGTGGCAAAGGGATCCGCCCGCAGTGTCGCAGGCTTCGACATCTATCAGGCCCTGAAGCGCTGCGAAGACAAGCTTCTTCAGTTTGGAGGCCACAAATATGCGGCCGGACTTTCGGTGGCGCAGGACAGGATTGAAGAATTCAAGGAGGCCTTTGCGCTCGTCGCAAAGGAACTCCTGACACCGGAACTCCTGACGCCGGAAATCCATATCGAAACGGAATTGGAACTCTCTGAATTGAGCGCCAAGTTCATCAGAATTCTCAATCAGTTTGCTCCTTTCGGTCCTCAGAACGCACGGCCGGTCTTTGCCGCGCGCAATATCGAGGTGTACGGGACCCCCAGAATCGTCGGCAACAATCACCTGCGTTTCAAGGTGAGACAGCAGAACAGAATCTTCGACGCGATCGGTTTTAATCTCGGCGGCCTCGCAGACCGCCTTAACGGCAGGCGCATCGATATTGCTTTCTCTATCGACGAATCGGATTTCTCCGGCGAATCGGTTCCTCAACTCAAGATCCGCGATCTGAGGACGAGCATTTCTTCTTAGATTTGGTTATGTTTTCCTGAAATCGTTGAAAACCGGGCATCGTTTTTTCCAAACTGACAACAAGCTGACGAGTCGCACGATGCCATTATGGGGACATTCCATGGCTTCTGACAACCCCCAAACTGATTTGCAGGGACCCGCGTTATGATCATACTCGGTGTCGACCCGGGAACACTCGTCACGGGATTTGGCGTTATCGAATTCCGCGGCCGCCGCTTCGAAGTGCTGCACTATGACATCGTGAAAAACCACAGTGCCCGGTCCATGCCGCTGCGTCTCAAAGCGATCTATGACGCTCTCTGCCGCGTCATTGAGCAATTCCACCCCGACGAATTCGCCATTGAAAGTGCTTTTTACGGGAAGAACGCCCAATCGGCCCTCAAGATCGGTCATGCACGGGGGGTTTCCATTCTTGCCGCCGTCAATTTTCAAGTCCCGACGGCGGAATACTCCCCTCGCGAAGTCAAGAAAGCGGTCGTCGGTAATGGTGCCGCATCAAAAGAGCAGGTGCAGCGGATGATCAAGACGATGTTGGATCTGAAAGAGACGCCGAAATTATTCGATTCAACCGATGCCCTTGCCGTTGCCCTGTGCCACTATCACAGGCGATCCCGCAAGAACGTTTCGCAGGCGAAGAAGGCAAAACGCAGGAAGCAGAACGGCTGGGCGGCATATATCGCGGCGCATCCGGAAAGAGTTCTCCAATCATGATCGCTTCTCTTACTGGCACGCTCAGGATGAAGACTCCTACGGAAGTTCTTCTGGATGTTCAGGGCGTTGGCTATGCGGTGAGCATTCCCTTTTCGACCTTTGAGAAGCTCGGACAGGTGGACACAACGGTAACGCTTCTGACGCACCTCCAGGTACGCGAAGACGCGCTGCAGTTGTATGGTTTCATGACGGAAGAAGAGCGATTTCTGTTCAGGCTGCTGATATCCGTTTCCGGAATTGGTCCGCGTATCGCGCAGAGCATTCTCTCGGGCATTTCGGTAAAGGACCTGAAAGACCATATCACCGGGGGGAATGTCGGAGCGCTCGTTGCCATTCCCGGCATTGGCAAGAAGACGGCAGAGCGGCTCGTTCTGGAGCTCCGCGAGAAGATTTCGAGAACCGATGGCAGTGCCGGAGTACCACCCCGTCCATCGGACGACCGGCGTACCCAGGCGCTGATGGCTCTCACCTCACTCGGTTACTCCAAACTGGTTGCCGACAAAGCCCTGCACCATGTCCTTTCCGAACCAACTTCTTCCACTCTCACGCTTGAGGAGATCATCAAGCGGGCGCTGCGGCACACGACTGCCTCCTAGACACGGCGAGGAACAGGCACGCGTTCTGATCGCGGTATGGAAGCAGTTTCCTTGCCAATCCAGGTGTGCCCGTATCTGAGGGGGTTACTGTGACACGCGAAAAAGTCTTTCCGTTTCTGCCTTTCCAATCCATCGCCCTCTCGAAGCGGGCATCCTTCTATGAGCAGTTCTGCAGATTCGCGTTGCTTCTTCCGTTTCCGTTCTCTGACCTCTGACCTCTGACCTCCGTCCTCTGATCTCTGACCTCTGTCCTCCCCGTATTTGTTTTTCACTCCCTTTCGCGGTATCTTCATCCTCGCTATGCGGTCCGACTACACAACGCCGGAGCGGCTCGACAATGAACTGGAACTCGATCAAACCCTCCGGCCCGCCAGATTTGAAGACTTTGTGGGACAGGAGAAACTGACCGAAAATCTCAAGGTCTTCATCTCTGCCGCCCGTCAAAGAGGGGAACCCCTCGATCATGTCCTGCTTACCGGCCCGCCGGGGCTGGGCAAGACCACCCTCGCCCACATCATCGCCAACGAAATGGGCTCCGGCATCAAGGTCACATCGGGGCCTGTGCTTGACAGGCCCGGCGATCTCGCGGGAATCCTCACGAATCTTCAGGAAAGCGACGTCCTGTTCGTGGATGAGATTCATCGCCTCAATCCCGTCGTGGAAGAGTATCTCTATTCCGCCATGGAGGAATACCGGCTCGACATTATCATCGATTCCGGTCCGAATGCCAGAAGCATCCAGCTTTCCCTTCCCCCTTTTACGCTGGTGGGAGCTACCACGCGAGCTGGCCTCCTCACCGCGCCCCTGCGCTCGCGGTTCGGCATCACCAACCGGCTCGACTACTACGATCCGCAGAATCTCTTCCGTATCATCAGGCGGTCGGCGCATCTGCTTTCGGTTCCTGTGGACGAACAGGGCGGCACCGAGATTGCCAAACGCTCGCGCGGAACGCCGCGCATTGCCAACAGGCTCCTCAAGCGCTGCCGTGATTTTGCCGAGGCCGACGCCAATCTGGCACGCTACAAAGGGGTCATTACGTCTGAAGTGGCGGAATACTCCCTCAAGGCGCTCGAAGTGGACAATCACGGGCTCGATGAAATGGACAAACGGATCCTCCGGACCATCATCGAAAAATACGGCGGCGGACCGGTGGGCCTGGGTACGCTGGCCGTTGCGGTGGGGGAAGAACCGGGAACCATTGAAGAAGTCTATGAGCCGTATCTGATCCAGGAAGGTTTTATCAAACGCACACCCCGGGGACGCGAGGCATCGCAACTTGCCTATGGACACTTCGGCCTCAAACGACGCACAGGCGGCCAGGAGAGCCTGTTTTAGGCTCAGCACTGTCTGCACACTGCTTCTCCCGCTCACCCTCGCGGCTCAACAGCCCCAGAATCCCTCCCCCATGGTGGAACACACGCGGGCGCACAGCCGCGTTGATACGAGCCGGCGCCCCGGCACACGCTTCGTCCTGCGGTCTGTCCTTTCACGACCCGTCGAATGTTTCATCCCTCAGCGGTACTGGTCAGCCAAGAAATTCGATATCCTCATCCATTTCCACGGGCCATCGTTCATTGTGGAAGACGCCGTAGGGCAGAGCGACGAGCCGACCATCGGCATCACGGTGAATCTGGGGAGCGGATCATCTGTGTACGACAGGCCGTTTTCCGACACCACAAAGTTCCTCGAACTTCTGGATTCCGTGTTCGCTTCCGTTCAGCAGATCCTTCCAAATCCCCCCCTCATGGGGAATATCATCTTGAGCGGATGGAGTGCCGGCTACGGGGCCGTGAGGAGAATCATCTCTACCCACTACGATCGGATCAGCGCCATCTTGCTGCTCGACGGCATTCACGCGGGCTATGTGCCGGAAGGATCGATCCTGGCTACGGGGGGAAGGATTGACTCAACAGATGTCAGCGCTTTTCTTCGCTTTGGTCTCGATGCAGCGCGTCAGGGATCCGCCAAACGATTTCTCCTGACGCATTCCGAGGTCTTTCCGGGAACGTTTGCCAGCACGACGGAGTGTGCAGATTACTTGCTGGAAACACTTTGTATTCCCCGATTGGCCATTCTTCAGTGGGGCCCCATGGGCATGCAGCAACTCAGTATGGCAGGAAGCGGGCGTTTTCTTGTGGCTGGATTTGCGGGGAATACGGCCCCTGACCATGTCGACCACCTCCACAGCCTGCACTCCTTCCTCACCCTCTTGAGGTCGCTCTAGGCTTCCATTCCGCGGCGTATTTCCTCAATGCCTGAAGCGCAATGCGCAGATCCTTTGGCAATTCTGCTTTGAGCTCCATGTTCCTCCTCAGCGCCGGATGCCGGAACACGATCGATGACGCGTGCAAAGCCGTGCGGTCGATCATCGGTTTCTCCTCCCCCGCATGCTTGTAGTGCTGTTTGATGCCGGAAAGCAAGAGCGGCTCCCCGTCGCCGTACAGGGAATCTCCCACAATCGGCAACCCGATGGAACTCAGGTGGATGCGAATCTGATGCGTCCGCCCTGTTGTGGGCCTTACCGCAAGGAAGGCGAATCCCTGGAACTGCTCCAGAACTTCGTATTCCGTTTCCGTCTCCTTCCCGGAACTCTCATCCACCATCATTCTCCCTTTGTGTTTCCGACTCGCTGCAAGGGGGAGCGTGATTACACCTTTTGGACCAGGGGGAGTTCCTTTGACAAGGGCCAGATAAGTTTTTTTGACATCCCGGAGCCGAAAATCCCTGTTGAGCGCCGCGTGAGCTTCGGCCGTCTTGCCCAAGAGGATGATCCCGCTGGTCTCCTTGTCAATTCGATGAATCACATAGATTTGCGCTCGATGCTGTCTCACGATTCCCAGCAAATGCGGAAGCGAGGCGTTGTACCGGTCGGGAAGGACGAGCAGGTGTGCAGGTTTGTCTATCGCCAGGAGAGACTCGTCTTCGAAGACAATCTCGAGGTTGTGCCTCCGGAGCCAGCGGTTGTCGGCGGTTTTCACGGAATCAAAGTAGGGGGCAGAGAGCGAAAAAACAAGTTCAGGCATACGGATGGAAGCGGAGGGATGGAAATCGGGAAGAATTTGTAACTCACTTGAAATTCATTTACATTCGACGTGTTCTCATCAAGGATCCCGTCATGCCCCTCGACAATGATCTGCAGTCAATTCAGGAAGCCCGGGAACTCCTCGGCCGCGCCCGTTCGGCGCAGCTGGCTTTTCGCGGGGCCTCCCAGGAAAAGGTCGATGCGGTGGTCAGGGCCATGGTCGAAGCGGGTCACGCCGCCGCTGAGGCGCTCGGCCGCATGGCCCATGAAGAAACGGGCTTCGGAAAACCCGCGGACAAGAAGCTCAAGAACGAATTTGCAACAAAGCGCGTGTGGGAATCGATACGGGATCTCAAGACTGTGGGGGTGATACACGAGGACAAGGAAAAGAGAATCCTCGAGATTGCTGAGCCGATGGGTGTTGTTGCCGCGTTGATCCCTTCGACCAATCCCACATCAACGGTGATGTTCAAAGCCATCATCTCCGTCAAGGGAAGGAATGGCTTTGTGGCCAGCCCTCATCCCCGCGCTGCGCGCTCCACGCTGGAAGCTGCCCGGATCCTTGCCAGGGCGGCCGAAGCAGCCGGAGCACCTGAAGGGCTTATTCAATGCATGTCCTTGCCGACGACCGAGGGAACCAATGAGCTCATGAAACATAAGCTCACGTCGGTGATTTTGGCCACCGGTTCGAATCCCATGGTGCGTGCCGCGTACAGCGCGGGAAAACCCGCATACGGTGTCGGATCGGGAAACGTTCCTTCATTCATTGAACGCACCGCAAATGTGAGGAAAGCCGTCGCCGACATCGTTTCGGGAAAAATGTTTGACTGGGGCGTGCTTTGCTCAACGGAGTCGGGGGTCATCGTTGATGAGCCGGTCAAGAAAGCTGTGGTCGAGGAATTCAAGAAGCGTGGCGCTTATTTTGCATCGCCCGAGGAAAGGGAACGGCTGAGCCGCACCCTTTTCGACCAGCGCGGGGCCATCAATCCCGGGCTTGTGGGAAAGCCCCCGGTGGTCATTGCACAGAAGGCCGGATTCGATGTCCCGTCTGAGACCAGCTGCATCATCGCCGAGATTCCCGGTATCGGCCGTGAATACCCGCTTTCCCGCGAGAAGCTCTCACCGGTCCTCTCCATGCTCACGGTCAATGGATGGCGGGAAGGATGCGAACGGTGCATTGAGATGCTCGAGTTTGGAGGCATCGGCCATTCCATGGTCATTCATTCCTCCGACTCGGAAGTGATCCTCAAGTTCGGGCTCGAGAAGCCGGCGTTTAGAATCCTCGTCAACACGCAGGCAGCCCTGGGAGCAGTGGGTTACACCAATGAACTTGCTCCTTCCATGACGCTCGGCCCAGGAACGTTTGGTGGATCGATCATCTCGGAAAATGTGACCGCCAAACATCTGATCAACGTCAAGAAGCTGGCTTTTGAGACGAGGCCCATCCATCCTCCGGAACAGTTCGGCGGATCGCCGGAACCTTTCGGCTCGCCTCACACGAAACCTCGGCATGGGGCTCCACCCTCGCCGCCTCAACCCGAGAAAAGCTGGATGGAGGTTATAGAAGAACGGATCCGGGCTTCAGCCGGAAATGTGCCGGTCCAACCCGCCCCCGTTCAGCAGGCACCCTCCGCCCCCCCAATGCCGAAACAGCCGGACCATGCACCGGGAGGGTTCGGGAGCGGAATAACAGAAGCAGATATCGACCGCATCATCAAAGAATTCCGCAAATAGCGATTTACCTTGCCGCAGAAACTTCCCCGCTCGTTTTACGCACGACCCACTCTCCGCGTTGCCAGGGATCTCCTCGGAAAACATTTTGTGCGCCGACAAGGCAAGGCAATTCTCGTGGGAAAGATCGTTGAAGTTGAGGCTTATCTCGGAGAAAGGGATCCCGCAAGCCATGCCTACAGGGGAAGAACCTCACGCAACGAGGTGATGTTCGGGAAACCCGGAAGACTCTATGTCTACTTCACCTACGGAATGCATTATTGTGCCAATATTGTCACGGAAGCGCCGGGGAAGGCAGGTGCAGTTCTGATTCGGGCCGTCGAACCTCTCAGCGGAACAAAGCGCATGGCTGAGAACCGGAAGAGAAAAACGGGAAAACCATCGCCGCCGGCGCTTCTCACAAGGGGACCGGCAAGGTTCTGTCAGGCGTTTGCCATCGGAAGAAGAGAGAATGGATCGGACCTCCTCGGTTCGTCCGTGTACCTCACGCGGGGAAAGCCCGTGAGGCCGTCGGAACGAGGCCGGTCGGGCCGCATTGGGATTTCGAAGGGACGCGCATACCGATGGAGATTTTTTCTGCGGAACAACAGGTGGGTTTCAAAACGCGCCTGATCAGTTGACGTGCTTCTGAAGTTCCTTCCTCAGGAACTGGCCCGTAAAGGAGCGAGGATTGCGTGCAACTTCCTCAGGAGTCCCTACGGCGACGATTTCTCCCCCAGCTTCTCCTCCCTCCGGGCCCAAGTCAATAATCCAGTCGGCTGTTTTGATGACGTCGAGATTGTGCTCGATCACGACAACGGTGTTGCCCTTTTCGACGAGTTTATTCAAGACATTCAGCAGCATACTGATGTCCTCGAAGTGGAGGCCTGTCGTCGGTTCGTCGAGAATGTAGAGGGTCTTCCCGGTACCGATTTTGGAAAGTTCCGATGAAAGCTTGACTCTCTGCGCTTCGCCCCCCGATAATGTTGTCGCCTGTTGACCCAGCCGCAGATATCCCAGCCCTACATCGAAGAGTGTCTGGAGATGCCGTTTGAGCCGCGGGAGTTCGCTGAACACCTGCAGCGCCTCTTCCACCGTCATATCGAGTACATCGGCGATGGATCGCCCCTTAAAATGAACTTCAAGCGTTTCGCGGTTGTAGCGCTTCCCTTTGCAGACATCGCAGACAACATAGACATCCGGAAGGAAATTCATTTCGATTTTGCGGACGCCGTCCCCTTCGCATTCCTCGCAGCGGCCTCCCTTGACATTGAAACTGAACCTGCCCGCTTTGTATCCTCTGATTTTTGCTTCGGGAAGCTGGGTAAACAAGTCCCGAATGAGGGTGAACAATCCTGTGTACGTGGCCGGATTCGATCGCGGCGTACGACCGATAGGCGACTGGTCAATATCGATCACTTTATCGATCAGTTCCAGCCCGCCGATGGAACGATACGGCAATGGGATAAGTTTGGTCTTGTAGAACGTCCTCGAAAGAATCGGATAAAGGGTTTCATTGATCAGGCTGGATTTGCCCGAGCCGCTGACGCCGGTGACGCACACGAACATCCCCAGCGGGATCTCCAGGCGGACGTTTTTCAAGTTGTTACCCCTCGCCCCCTCCAGCACCACGGACGCACTTTTTCCTGTCCGTCTCCCCCCGGGGAGTGGGATGTTTCTGAGTCCCTGAAGGTAGGAGGCAGTCAAGGACTCGACCGCACCGCCGTTCCCTTTGGCCGCGAGCCCCTTGTTCCTCAGCCCCAGCTGGCCCGGTTTCCCTGTCGTGACCACATGTCCACCGTGTTCCCCTGCACCGGGACCAAGGTCAACAACGAAATCCGCGTTCTCTATCATTTCCTTATCGTGCTCAACGACAATAACGGTATTTCCCAGGTCCCGGAGGGACTTCAGAGAATGGATAAGTTTCAGGTTATCCCGCTGATGGAGCCCGATGCTCGGTTCGTCGAGGATATACAAGACTCCCACCAGCTGCGTGCCTATTTGCGTTGCGAGGCGGATTCTCTGGCCTTCTCCCCCTGAGAGCGTTCGTGCCGAGCGGTCCAGCGTGAGGTATTCCAGCCCTACATTCAAGAGGAATTCGAGGCGTTGTGTTATTTCCTTGAGAATCTGGCGGGCGATTTCCTGTTTCCGGGGCGGAAGGGTCAGGGAAGCGAAGAAATCACGCGATGAGCTGATGGACCGCTGAACAACATCCTGGATGTTCCATTGAGCGTTGGTCGCCTCATCCACGAGCTTGACGGAGAGGCTTTCTTTCCTCAGCCGTCCCCCCCCGCACGACGTGCACTTCGTGGTCGTCATAAACGACTCCACCCACTCCCTGATTTGGTTCGAAGAAGTTTCGTCGTAGTACCTCTTCAGCATGTCCATGACTCCGCCGAACCGGTGCCGATAGGTTACCGTTCGGCCCCGCTCAGTCGCATATTCGATTTCGAGCTTTTCGTCCCCCGTGCCGTACAGAAGCACTTCCCGCGCCTTGGGGCTGATGGAATGAATCGGCGTATCGAAGTCAAAGCCGAATTTCTTCGCAACGGCACTTACTTGGGCAAACATCCATGTTTGCCGCGGCTTTCCCAGCGCTGCAATCCCTTCCTGATTGATGGAGCGGCTTTCGTCAGGGATGATGAGGGCAAGATCAAAGGCCTTGTTCTCTCCCAATCCCTCGCATGCGGGACAAAAGCCGGAGGGGGAATTGAACGAGAAGGAATTTGGTGCGGGCTCCTCGTAGCTGATGCCGCACTGATGACAGGCATATTGCTGACTAAAGAGGTGATCCCGGGTCCCGTCATCGGCAATCAGCACTCCTCCCCCAAAGCGGAGAGCGACATCCACGGAATCCGCAATTCTCGGACGGAGGTCTTTTTTCATCACAAGGCGGTCGACGACAATTTCAATATTGTGAATCTTGTAGCGATCGACCTTCATGCCTGCCTTGATTTCGCGGATTTCTCCGTCGATGCGGACACGGACGAATCCGTCTTTGGCAATCTGTTCGAACAATTCCCGATAATGGCCTTTTCTGCCTCTGACCACGGGGGCCAGCATTTGGACCTTTGTGCCGGGCTCCATCTGCAGAAGCGCATCGATGATCTGGTCCGTTGTTTGGCGTTCCACCGGCCGCCCGCAGTTGTAGCACATTTGCGTGCCGGCACGAGCGAACAAAAGACGGAGATAATCGTAAATCTCCGTGACGGTCCCTACCGTGGATCTTGGGTTGTGGCTGACGGTCTTTTGTTCGATGGAGATGGACGGGCTGAGTCCTTCGATATAATCCACATCCGGCCGCTCCATAAGGCCAAGAAACTGCCGGGCGTACGCGGAGAGGCTTTCGACATACCGCCGTTGTCCCTCCGCATAAATGGTGTCAAAAGCGAGACTCGATTTCCCGGACCCGGAAAGCCCCGTGATGACGATAAGCCTGTCGCGGGGCATCGTCACATCGATATTCTTGAGGTTGTGTACCCGGGCTCCCTTGACAACGATTGCCTCCTCAAGCGATCGCGCGCTATGTTGCTGCTGACTCTTCATCGCTACACTAAGCGCCTCCTCTTGGTCAGATATTCAAAGAGAGCCTTGTCGAAAGGAGTGGTTGTGTCCAGCAGTACATAATCGATGTTGTTGTCGAGACATTCCTTCCTGTACCGATCGATGAATTCCGTCATGGTCTCGCGATATGCCTGCTCAATGTGCCATGGACGCGTCATGAGTTCTTCACGGCTTTCCATATCGCGAAAGACCGCGTCGCCCCCAAAAGCAAATGAACGCTCGAGGGGATCCAGAATCTGCATGACAATCACCTCGTGTCCGCGATGACGAAAATGCTTGAACGCGTTGATCACTTCCGCGGGCCGGTCGAACAAATCGCTGAGAATGATCACGAGTCCCCGGCGCTTGATTCCCTCGGCAACCATGTGGAGCGCCCGTGCCATCCCCGTCTTCTTCCCCGGCTGAACATGTTCGAGCTCTTTCAGAATCTGCGTCAGGTACGGCCGTGCGGCTTTCGGGGGTAAGGCCAGGCGGACGATTTCGTCGAAGAGCGTGAGGCCCACCGCGTCCCGCTGCTCCATCATCATGAATGCCAATGAAGCCGCGACATAGGATGCGTATTGAATCTTGGAAAGCCTTCCCTCGGAGGAGTATCCCATCGAACCGCTGGAATCGAGGATGAGATACGATTTGAGATTCGTTTCTTCCTCGAATTGCTTGATGTAATACCGGTCCGTTTTCCCGTACGCCTTCCAATCAACATGTTTGATCTCATCCCCGGGCATGTATTGCCGATGTTCCGTGAATTCCACGCTGAACCCGTGATAGGGGCTCTTATGCAGCCCTGTGATGAAACCCTCGACGACAAGCCGCGCCCTCAGCTCCATGTTGGCAAGCTGCGCGACGACTTCCGGCTGAAGGTATCGGGATGCTTCGTTCATCGGTGTGCCTTATCGTTCCTTTTGAACAACGGCGCAGAAGAAGCCGTCCGTGTCATGGCGGTGGGGCCAAAGCCTGAAAAATCCCTTTTCGACATAGGCCTCGAGACCCGATTTCCGTGCGAGGGGTCCGGCATCAACCAAAGAAAAGTGACGATGCTGCTGCAAGAAAGCCTCGACAACAGCCTCGTTTTCCTCGCGAAGGACAGAGCACGTTGCATAGTATAAGAGCCCGCCGGGCTTGAGGAACTTCTCGTGCGCGGCCAGTATGCTGTTCTGCTTCAGAGAAAGTTCCGAGGCGCTCTGTTCCGTCACAGACCACTTCATCCCGGGATTCCGCCTGATCGTTCCCAATCCCGTGCAGGGAGCATCGACAAAAATGCAGTCGAACCCGTGTTCGAAGTCGGCGGATCGATCAAGGAGATCTTCCGTCGCAAGAGTCCTGATGTTGAAGGCTCCTGCCCGCCGGGCCCGCACCTTCAGCTTTTCCAGCCGGACGGCATTAATATCGGCTGCAAAAATCTCTCCGCGATTCTTCATCAGCGCCGAAAGCTGAAGGGCCTTGCCGCCCGCACCCGCGCATGCGTCGAGTACCTTGTCGGTGGGCTTGGGATCGATGAAAAGAGGCAGCAGCTGGCTCCCCTCGTCCTGCACCTCAAAGAGACCGTTGCGGAAAGCCTCGAGTTGAAAGAGGTTGCGGCGGCGGGGAACATGAAGGCCGACGGGGGAACGTGCGGCCCGGACGGTTTCAACACCCATGCCCTCCAATGTCTTCTGACACTCTTCGACTGAATTCTTGAGCGTGTTGACACGCAGGGTCAGGGATGCTGGTGAGTTCAGAACGCCGCAGAGTTGCTCCGCCTCCTCCGGGCCAAACTCCGCAACAAAACGCGCCGTCATCCATTCGGGAAAAGAGTAGAGGGCCGCGATCCTGAGCACAGGATCATCGGGAACGACAACGTCGGAATTCTGCAGCAGCGAAAGGACCTCCGCCGCCTTTGTTCGCAGGCCTTCGGACTGAATCTTCTGCTCAAGGGCCGAAACCGGAAGATCCTTTTTCCTCTCCACGACGGCGAGGTAGGCCGCTATGACCCAGAGGCGGCGATCCTGCTCGCTCAGTTTGTCGGTGAAGGTGCCGGTCGCCTTCTGCGCGATGCTCTCGCATCTCGAAAGGTGCCGGAGAGTTCCGTAGAGGGTTTCCGCAAGGAAGCGCCGGTCATGGGCTCCAAGATATCTGCGGGAACGGAAGAAAGAATCGATAAGACTGTCGGCCGGAAGGCGGGAGTTCTGAACAATACCCAGAAGTTCTTCTGCGTGGCCAAGGAGAGACGGAAATTGCATAACACGCAAGATACAGAGAAATCCGAGGGAGAACAACATGAAAAGGGAGGAAACAACAGCCGAGAAGCGGCACAAACCCTACGACACAACCTCCGCTTTGGCCCTGACGACGAACTGGACCATGCCGCGACGGTCCAGCGTTATCTCAACGGAATCTCCGTCGACGATCTCGCCCGACAGGATTTTCTCGG
>CAZRPU010000001.1:0-76340 GCA_964602055.1 uncultured Ignavibacteriaceae bacterium | reverse complement strand
AGCGTTATCTCAACGGAATCTCCGTCGACGATCTCGCCCGACAGGATTTTCTCGGAGAGAACATTCACGACATAACGCTGGATGACGCGCTTCAGAGGCCTTGCTCCGAAGGAAGGCTCATATCCCACCTTCGCAAGCCACGAAAGAACCTCTTCCGAAGTCTCGAATCTGATGTTCTTCTTCAGCGCCATTCGCTGAACGTTGTTCATCTGAAGGACAACAATTTGCCGAATTTCTGCCGCCGTCAGGGGTTTGAAGAGAACGATTTCGTCTATCCGATTGAGAAACTCGGGACGAATCGCCTGCCTGAGCATCTCGAACAGTTTTACACGAAGGTCATCCATCAGTCCGTCACGATTTTCTTCCGTGAGCGATTCCAATCGCTCCTGGATGAGGTGCGAACCAAGGTTCGACGTCATGATCACAATCGTATTTTTGAAATTGACCGTCCGGCCTTTGCTGTCCGTCAGCCGACCCTCATCGAGAAGCTGGAGGAGAACGTTGAAGACCTCGGGGTGGGCCTTTTCGATTTCGTCCAATAAGACCACCGAATAGGGCTTTCGACGGACCGCTTCCGTCAACTGCCCGCCTTCCTCATATCCTACATAGCCCGGAGGGGCTCCGATAAGCCTCGAGACGGAGAATTTCTCCATATACTCGCTCATGTCGATCCGCACCAGTGCATTCTCATCGTTGAAAAGGAATTCTGCCAATGCCCTGGCCAGTTCCGTCTTACCGACGCCGGTGCTCCCCAGAAAGATGAAGGACCCGATCGGCCTTTTTTCATCCTGCATGCCGGCCCGGCTTCGTCGGATCGCATGGGCTACGGCCTTCACGGCGTCATGCTGGTCAACGAGCCTCTCATGGATCCGATCTTCGAGGGTCAGCAGTCTCGCCCTCTCGCTTTCAAGCATCCGGGCAACGGGAATGCCGGTCCATTTTGCCACGACCTCCGCGATATCTTCAGCATCCACCTCTTCTTTCAGCATTTTCCGGCTTTTCTGGATTTCACCGAGCTTCGCGGACGCCTCTTTGAGCTGCTTCTCCAGGTTCACGATGATCCCATAGCGCAGTTCTGCCACTCGTCCCAGTTCTCCCTGTCGTTCATTCTGCTCGGCTTCCAGTTTGGCATGCTCGATCTCCTCCTTCTTCCTGCGGATGGATTGGATCATTTCCTTTTCGACCTGCCAATGAGCCCTCAACGCCGACCGTTGCTGATGAAGGTCGGCCAGTTCCTTCTCGAGATCCGTCAGCCTCGCCTGAGAGTCGCTGTCTTTTTCCCGCTTGACGGCCTCCCGTTCAATTTCGAGCTGCTTGGCCCTTCGTTCGATGCCGTCGAGTTCCTCCGGCATGGAGTCGATTTCGATCCGGAGCTTCGACGCGGCTTCATCCATGAGATCAATGGCCTTGTCGGGAAGAAATCTGTCGGTGATGTAACGATAGCTCAGCTGAGCCGCCGCAACAATCGCCCCATCGGTGATGCGGACACCATGGTGTACCTCGTACCGTTCCTTGAGTCCCCGGAGAATCGAAATGGTGTCATCGACATTGGGTTCGTCAATGAGTACCGGCTGGAACCTTCTCTCGAGTGCGGGATCTTTTTCAATGTGCTTCCGATATTCGTCAATGGTCGTTGCACCGATCGCCCTTAAATCCCCTCGTGCGAGAGCGGGCTTGAGCATGTTCGCGGCGTCTACGGCACCCTGGGCGGCACCGGCACCGACGAGCGTATGCAGCTCATCGATGAACAGAATGACCTCTCCCCCGGATTCCGTAACCTCTCTCAGTACTCCTTTCAGCCTTTCCTCAAACTGGCCCCGAAAACTCGTGCCTGCGACCAGTGAACCCATATCCAATGCCATGATCCTCTTCATCTTCAGATTTTCCGGCACATCACCGTGAACAATGCGCTGGGCAATACCTTCGGCGATGGCGGTCTTTCCGACTCCCGGGTCGCCGATCAGAACCGGATTGTTCTTCGTCCTCCGCGAAAGGACCTGCAACACACGGCGAACCTCCTCTTCGCGGCCTATGACAGGGTCAAGTTTCCCTTGACGCGCAAGGTCGTTCAAATCGCGCGCAAATCGCTGAAGGGACTGATATTTCTCCTCCGGCGTCTGATCCGTCACTCGCTGGGTTCCGCGGAGATCTTTCAGCGCCTTGTACACGCCCTCCTTTGTAATCCCCTGATCACGGAGGAGCTTAGCTGCGGCGGATTTCGTCTCGAGCACGGCAAGCAGAAGATGCTCGGTGCTTACGTATTCATCCTTGAGCTTTCCAGCTTCTTTTTGTGCGGTCTCCAGCGCTTGCACAAGAACCGGGGAGAGATGCTGCGTCGCGGCTCCAGCACCCTGCACCTTCGGCACTTTCTCGATCGCTTCGGTAATCTTGATCCTGAGGTAGTTGACATTTGCCCCCAGTTTCTGCAGGATCGGCGCCACAATCCCTTCGCTGTCCTGAATCAGGGCTGCAAGGAGGTGCTCTGGCTCAAGAACCTGATTGCCGTAATTCGCAGCAATCTCCTGGGCATTCTGCATGGCCTCCTGGGATTTAATCGTAAGTTTGTTGATGTTCATTCTGTTCCTTCCTTGATAAAGAAAAGGCGAGGATGAACCTCGCCGTTTCTTCTATCGTCTGATGCGAATTCTCCGTCAAGAGGCGGTCCCTGATGACGCCGAACTCATTTGTCGTCCATGACTTCGAAATCGGCATTCTCGACCTTCTTGCCGGAATCAGAGGCACCGCCGGTCTCGGGTCCGCCAGCGGAACCTCCGGCTTGCGGCCCGCCGCCGGGCTGACCTTGTGCTCCTTTTGCAGACTCGTACATCTTGGTTGACGCTTCATTCCAGGCACCGTTGAGAATTTCCATCTTTGCTTTGATGTCATTCACGGCACCGCCTTTGATGGCTTCTTCGAGTCCCGAGACTGCAGACTCGACCTTCGCCTTCATGTCGCTTCCCATTTTCTCTCCGAGTTCCTGGAGCTGCTTCCTCGTCTGGAAGACAAGATTGTCCGCCTGATTCTTCGTTTCAATATCTTCCTTCCGCTTCTTGTCGTCCGCGGCATGGGCCTGGGCATCCTGCTTCATCTTTTCTATTTCCTCTTTGCTCAGTCCGCTGGAAGATGTGATCCGGATCGACTGCTCCTTGTTTGTAGCCTTGTCTTTTGCGGTCACGTGGAGAATGCCGTTTGCATCGATGTCGAAAGTGACCTCGATTTGCGGAACACCCCGCGGGGCCGGCGGAATCCCATCAAGGTGAAATCGGCCCAGAGTGCGATTATCCACCGCCATCGGCCTTTCCCCCTGGAGAACGTGAATCTCCACAGAAGGCTGACTGTCCGACGCCGTGGAGAAGATCTCTCCTTTGCGCGTGGGAATCGTTGTGTTTGCCTGAATCATCTGCGTCATGACGCCGCCCAGGGTCTCGATGCCAAGGGTCAACGGGGTCACGTCAAGAAGAAGAACATCCGTAACGTCTCCTGCCAGTACGCCGCCCTGGATTGCTGCGCCCACGGCGACAACCTCATCGGGATTGACTCCTTTGTGGCCTTCCTTGCCGAAGATATCCTTTACCAGCTGCTGCACCCGCGGAACACGGGTCATGCCGCCCACGAGAATGACCTCGTGGATGTCCCTGGGATTGACCCCGGCATCTTTGAGCGCTTTCTCGACAGGAGGAACGCACCGCTGAATCAGGTCTTCGACAAGCTGTTCAAATTTTGCCCGCGTCACCGTCAGGTTCAGATGCTTGGGACCATCTGCTGTGGCCGTAATGAACGGGAGATTGACTTCTGTCTGTGCAAGCTGGGAAAGCTCCATTTTCGCCTTTTCTGAGGCCTCACGGAGCCTTTGCAGCGCCATGGGATCCTTGCGGAGGTCAATACCCTCCTGTTTGCGAAACTCTTCCGCAACATAATCGATCAACCTCTGATCGAAGTTATCCCCCCCCAGATGCGTATCACCGTTGGTCGACTTCACTTCAAAGACACCATCGCCCAGTTCGAGAACGGAAATGTCAAATGTGCCGCCTCCCAGGTCGAAGACTGCGACGGTCGAATCCTTGGTCTTTTTGTCGAGGCCGTACGCAAGCGCTGCTGCCGTGGGCTCATTGATAATGCGCCGAACGTTCAAGCCGGCGATTTCCCCGGCCTCCTTGGTTGCCTGCCTCTGTGCGTCATTGAAATACGCAGGCACCGTGATGACCGCGTCCGTCACCTTCGTTCCGAGGTAATCCTCGGCAGTCTGCTTCATTTTCTGCAGGATCATGGCTGATATTTCCGGCGGCGAATACTGCCGATCCCCAATTTGCACCCTCGCAGTATTGTTCTCGCCCTTCACGACACTGTAAGGAACGAGCCGCATTTCCTCGTTCACCTCGTTGTGGAAGCGCCCCATGAACCGTTTGATCGAGTAGACGGTGTTCTGTGAATTCGTGACGCCCTGCCGTTTCGCTGCAGCGCCGACAAGCCGTTCTCCCGACTTCGAAAAACCCACAACCGACGGGGTCGTGCGTGCTCCCTCGGCGTTTGCAATAACCACGGGATCATTTCCTTCCATCACGGCAACAACCGAATTCGTCGTACCGAGATCTATACCGATGATTTTTCCACCTTTACCAGCCATTGTTCATCACTCCTTTAGATTGTTGGCGCCCGTGGGCGTGTTACCTTCGACAAGAACAACACCCGATCGGGGCGGCAGAGTTCTGCCTCCGATCGGGTTATTGCTCCCATTCCATTGCAGCCTTACTTCACCGATACCGTGATCTGTTTCGGTTTTGCCTCTTCGGCTTTCGGCAGAGTCACGGTGAGCACGCCGTCGCGGTAGTTTGCTTCGATCTTGTCACTCTTCACCGTGGTCGGCAGAGTGAAGGACCTCTGAAACGATCCGTACGACCGCTCGATGCGGTGGAGATTATCTTCCTTGATTTCCTTCTCCTGCTTCTTTTCACCGCGAATGGTCAGGACGGAAGATTCCAGGGTTATTTTCACATCGTCCTTCCGAACGCCCGGGAGTTCCACCTTCACTTCGTATTCGGTTTCATGTTCCACAATATCCACGGGCGGGGTCCACATGCTGAGCCCCGTTGATGCATCGTCCTGCATTCCACCGCCGACAACATCATCAAACATCCGGTTGATTTCCCGCTGCATGTTCCACAAACTGGACGGCCATGCAACGAGGTCACGTGTTGGTTTCCATCGAATAAGCGTCATGGTTGTTCCTCCTTGATTATCGTTTAGGTAATGGGAATATCACGTTTCTTCGCATGCTGCGCTTTTTGGAGCTTCATGGTCAAAACGCCGTTTTCAAATTCCGCCTCAATGCCATCAGAGAGAATGTCATCGCTGATATTGAATTCTCGGTAGTAGTTCAGAGCGACGACTTCGCGACGAAGCATGTTCATACGTTCACGGCGAACCGACCGAACTGCACCTTGAACGATGAGGACGTTCGACTCCAGTGTCAGCCGGATACCGTCCTTCGTCGCGCCCGGCATGTCCAGCTTTACGACGAAGAAATCTGCGGTTTCAAGAATATCTGCCACCGGCGTAATCAAATCCTCGCCGGGCTCGGACCACCGGACGATCGCGCTCACGCCCGGACGGATAAGAGCTCCATCATTCTTTTTCGTCATTCTGTCTGTCCTGACGTGTGAATCTCGATCTGCCGTACGCGTGCCGCTTTTTCTTTTGGGAATTCGATTCTCAAGACGCCATCCCGTAATTCCGCAGAAATGCGGGCAACGTCCACCGTAGCAGGAATTTCCATTGTACGCTGCATCGAGTCTGCGAAGGTTTCCCTGTGAATGAGTCTCGCTCCTTCCGGGAGCATCCGATCTGACCGCCTGGCACTGATCGTCAGCGTGCGGTTTTCAGTTGAAAGGCTGACATCTTCCTTTTTTACACCCGGGAGGTCAATGAACAACTGGTATGCTTCGGCGTCTTCGACCATGTCGGTTTCGGGAACTCCCACATTTCGGGAAACCATCCCGAAGTCATCAAACAAAGATTCAATCAACCTGCTGGCTTCTCCGACCGACTGCAGAACCGGACCATGTTTGAACAGCATTTCTTCTCTCCTTGTTGGAATGTTTTCTCCTCTCTATTTGCTAATTCCGTGCCATAATGCTTCACCCGAACAGACAATCAGATAAGTACTTGTATTTCAATAAGTTAGAAGACCAGATCATCTCATGACGTGCTGTTGAGGGTCACTACCCATGCGACAAAATGGCATACTTCGTGACAAAGGAATTGACTGAATTCTGACATAATTGTCACAGATACTGAAAAAAGTGCAGACATGACAGAGGCTAGGATGCATTGCTTTTCAAACGTGATTTTGCTATCGTCTCGTTCCGTAACTACTTAATTATTAACAGATTATAGCAACAAGTCCCTTCATCATGCGTTTTTCATGAAGCCCAATCGCAATGAACAATCAAAAGAAGGGCCTTCTGTGGTACCTAATCATGAGGTGAACCTGTGCGACGCTTGATCATTATTTTCACTCTTCAATTACTTCCTTCCCTTGCATTATCACAACCCAGGGTGGACCGGGAGTCATCTGTTGGTTACGAATCCATAACGGTGAATGACCTCAAGGCTCACCTCACGTTTCTCTCTTCTTCTGAGCTTGAGGGACGGGAGACCTCTTTTCGAGGTCAAAAAGTTGCTGCTCAATACATTGCAGCTGTTTTCGCAAAGCTGGGCCTGAAACCGGCCGGGGAGAACGGATCGTTTTTCCAACCATTTCAGGTCGTAGTTTCGAGACCAAGTCCGCACTCGACCGTTACGCTGCACCATGCGGCAGGAAAATCTCAGTTCCGCTTTGGTTCCGATTTCCTGAGCACTTCAATCGTCGAGACGACCTTGACTGCACCGGCAGTGTTTGTCGGCTTTCAGGATGTTACCCTCACAAAAGATCAATCAGAGGATCTGAAGAACAAGGTCGTGGTCATGTTCGCAGGTCGGAGGGACGCTGCACTCGATACTTCCCAGACCCGGCGGGGTCGGCGTTTCTTTCGTTTTCCTGAAGCTGCGGGAATAATCCTTATTACGGATGAGGCCGTTTCAGGGTCCATCGAAACACAAGCGAAAACGCTTGCCAATGTGCTGGAAAAAGGGCAGATGTCCTTGAAGGACCAGGCTCCAAGGCCGGGTCGGGCTGGAGCTCCCGTCATTCTGGCCGGATCGAAGATGGGTCTGGCCTTTCTGTCACCGTTGGGAAATTCTCTCGGTGCTCTGCGAAAGAAGTATGCTTTGGACACCACCCTGGCACCTGTCGAACTTCGCGGCATGACGGCGGTCATTGAAACAAGAGCTCTTGTCGAGGAAAGAACCTCTGAGAATGTGGTGGCTCTCCTTCCAGGAGCGGATCCCAAGCTGCGGGACGAATATGTTCTCTTTACCGCTCATTATGATCACGTGGGCATTAGCGCCGTAGATGGCGCCATTTACCATGGAGCAGATGACGACGGATCGGGGACATCGACCGTCCTCGAGCTCGCCGAAGCCTATTCCCTGAATCCGGTAAAGCCAAAACGAAGTCTCGTTTTCATGACGGTTGCGGGAGAAGAAAAGGGCCTTCTCGGCTCATCCTACTATGCGGACCATCCCTTGTTTCCCCTGGAGCGGACAATCGCAAACATCAATATGGACATGGTGGGCAGGACCGACAAGAAGCATCTCGATGCAAATGACCGAAACTATGTCTATGTCATAGGGTCGGATAAGATCAGCACGGAACTCGACAGCCTCGTTGTTCTTGCGAACAAGGAAAGCGTGCGGTTGAGCCTTGATTATCAGTATAATGACGACAACGACCCGAACCAATTCTACCGACGAAGCGACCATTACAATTTTGCGCGCAAAGGGATCCCCATTGTATTCTTCTTTACGGGCGTCCATGAAGATTATCACCGCCCCACCGATACGGTTGAAAAAATCGTGTTTGACAACATGATGGCGATCGGTAAGCTCGCTTACGTCACCGGCTGGAAGGTGGCGCATTTCAGCAGAATGCTGCGCAAACACGGCAATCCTTCTCCTTACGGCTCCGAGTAGCAATGTTCTCGAAAGAAGAAATTCTCCGGGATCTCGATACGAAGAGAATCGGCAGGAAGCTCTTTGTTTTTGACTCTCTTGATTCGACGAATGTCTGCGCGCGAACTCTTGCAGAAGCGGGGTCCGAGGAAGGAACGCTTGTCGTCGCCGACTTCCAGACCGATGGGAAAGGCAGGCTTGGTCGCCGCTGGCATGCATCGCCTGGAACCAGTTTGCTCTTTTCCGTTGTTTTGCGGCCGCCCCTCAAGCACGAATCTGCCGGCCTTCTTGCGTTCTTTTCTGCGGTCGCCGTCGCGCGGGCCGTCGAACGGGAAACATCCATGCCGGTCGAATGCAAGTGGCCGAACGATCTTCTCCTCAAGGGCCGCAAGGTCTGCGGCATTCTGCTGGAGAGCTCCATGGACCGCGAGAGGCTCGCGTACTGCATTGCCGGCGTTGGCCTGAACGTCGGGCAGCAGTCGCTCCATCCCGACATTGCGGCACGAGCCACTTCGATCAGGCGCGAAACGGGAAAGGACGTCGATCGCGCAAAGCTTCTGCTCGGCATCCTTCGGGAAATGGATTTCCTCTATCAGGATGTTGCGGCGCACCGTTTCGAGCGCGTACTGGACGAATGGCATTCCCGCTGCACGATGTTCGGGAAGAAGATCAGCATCCTTCAACATGACCACCGGGTGGACGGCTCTGCCGTCGGTTTGTCTGCCGAAGGGGGACTCATTCTCAAGACTGCCCAGGGGACGCAAACAGTCTTTGCGGGCGACGTCACGCTGCTGTCATCGTGAGGACTTCATGCTCTTAGCCATTGATATCGGCAATACCCATACGGTCTCCGGCGTTTACGACGGAGCGAAGCTTCTCCGCGATTGGCGTGTCACGAGCAATCTCCAGCGGACGGAAGATGAGGCCGGAACCCAGCTGCGCCAGTTCCTCCACGACGCGGGGATCGATGCAGCCCGCATCGACGGCGTGGGAATCTCTTCGGTGGTACCCAACCTCACCGATATTTTTGCTGCAATGGCCCGAAAGTACTTCCGCGTTGAGCCTATCGTCGTCGGTTCCCATCTGAACCTTGGACTCAAGATCCATTATGATGATCCGACCTCTGTGGGGGCCGACCGTCTCTGTAATGCCGTCGCCGGATTTGCAAAGTACGGAGGTCCGCTCATTATTATCGATTTCGGCACTGCCACGACGTACGATCTGGTATCGGCAACCGGAGATTATCTCGGCGGCGTCATCGCTCCGGGCATTGAAACCTCGGCAGCCGACCTCCACCGCAGGGCTGCAAAGCTCCCCAAGATCGAACTTCATTTCCCGAGAAAGCTCATCGCCACCGATACCGTTTCAAGCATGCAGGCGGGCATATTGTACGGAGCGATCGACGCTATGGAAGGAATGGTAGGGAGGCTTCAGCTGGAAATGGAACAAGGAGGGATGAAACATCCAAAAGTTATTGCCACGGGGGGATTTTCAAAACTCATCAGTGAACACTCCAAGCTCATTACGGCCTGTGAGCCCGCCCTGGTACTCGAGGGTGTTCGACTTATCTGCGAGCGCGTGCAACGCGCCTAATCGACTCTCCGAACGCTGCTGCTCTGCCGCTCAACTTCCTGCTTCATCGTCTCAATGATCGCCGCCATATCGTGGTGCGCATAGACCACCTGATACAGGCGAAGAAGCGTGTTGATGCCTGATTCAAGCACTGCAACCTGCCTCTTCATCTCCGCCAGCGACTTCTGCAGGCGTTCTTTTTTGGGGCTTTCGGGAAGTTCTTCCAGCGAATGCGTCCCGCTGATTTCAAGCTCAACGGCTATCTCAGCCAGGGCCGAATTGAGCGACGGGGTGAGAGCGTTGATCGTCCTTCTCAACTTCTCCGTCGCCTCATTATTGAGGAGAATCTCTTTCGCCTGTTCCTCCTCGAATTCCTTCGAGATTCTGAAAAGATGCCTCTCCCGTGTCGCATCGATGACTGTCCCCAGATGCTGGATGTCAATCTCTTCTTTTCGCAGGTAGTCGTACGCACCCAGCTTCATCGCCTCAACCGCCACCTGTTCGTTCCCCGCCCCCGTCAGGACAACCACAGGAGTCCCGATCTTCTGCGCATTCATCCAACGCATCACATCGAGACCCGTCATACCGGGCATGAAATAGTCGAGAAAAATCATGTCAAAATAGGAATTTCCCCGGCTCAGCACCTGAAGAGCCTCTTCCCCCGAAGCCGCTGTTTCGATGCGATGGTGATATTCATCCCGAAGAACCGTCGCCAGGAACTTCACGAACGATTCATCGTCGTCAACAAGGAGGATATGTGCGGATCCCATTGCCATAGCGAAAGTAAGATTCAATGCTGCAAAATAACTCCAGGCGGCTCAAAGGGCTGTGCGTTATCGCACATGAAGCATCATGATCGATGCGTTGGCCCAATCAATAATTGGCGAATAATACAAACCGAAGAGAAGTGTTGGAATCAGCATGAGCAGGAGGACGAGGATTTGAGGTGTACTGAAGCGAACCGGTTCAGCGCCCGCTTCGGGGTCGCGAAGGAACATGTTCCGGAGCACGCGAACATAGTAATACAGGGAAACAACGCTGTTCAAAGCGCCAACAACCGCCAGCCAGATCCATTTTGCATCAAGAAGAGCGACAAAAAGAAAGAGCTTGCCGATGAAACCAGCAGTAGGCGGAAGGCCCGTGAGCGCAATGAAGAAAATGACCATGGCGACGCCAATGAGGGGAGACCGGTAGCCGAGTCCTTTGTATGCATCGATATCCTCACTCCCTGTTTTGTTCGCCACCAGCATCACGACATAAAATGCTCCAAGATTCATGAAGAGGTACACGACAAAATAGATCAACACCGCCGCAAGCCCTTTGTCGCTCAAAACGACGATTCCCATCAGCATATATCCCGCATGTGCGATGCTCGAATAGGCCAGCAGCCGCTTCATGTTGTTCTGCCACACAGCCACGAGATTCCCCAGCGTCATGGTAAGCACCGAAAGGACCGCAAAAAGCTTGTTCCATTCGAACCCCTGCATGACCCACATTCCGTCGGCGATCGGGAGAACGCTCGTATCGACAAAGGAGACTTTGAAGAACCGGATCATCATCGCAAAACCTGCCGCCTTGGAAGCTACGGAAAGGAACGCCGTAATGGTCACCGGAGCGCCTTCATACACGTCGGGAGTCCAGAAATGGAACGGCACAGCGCTGATCTTGTAGCCAAACCCGACCAGAATGAGAATACCGGCAATCAAGAGCGTGGTTTCATTCGCCGTGCCTCCGGCCAACGCCCTGTTGACGCCGTAGATATCTGTCGCTCCTGTCAGCCCGTACAGGAGAGAGATTCCATAAAGCATGAGGCCGCTCGAGAGAGCCCCGTAGAGGATATACTTCAATGAAGCCTCGCTCGAGCCGCCGGATTCCTTCATGTATCCGGCCAAAACGTACGAGGAAAGGCTTGTAAGCTCGAGGGCCAAAACCATCATCAGGAGATTGGCGGCCCCGGCCATGAGATACATGCCAAGGGTCATGGCAAGCAGCAGGGAGAAGTACTCGCCGCTTCTTTTCTCCGTCTTTTGAACGTCGCGTGAAAAGAGCGAAAAAAGGAGGATGAGGATGGCGGTAAATCCGATAATGCTTTTGAAGAAGACGGCAAACGGATCGACCACGACCATGCCGGAAAAGACCGACTCCGCGACTCCGCTCTGCGCAACAACAAACACCAGGGAAGTCGTCAACCCGATCAGCGATACGATCGCCGTAACGGCGCGGTACTTGCCGAACACAAGGTCCGAGAGGATGCCCAGACACAATGCGACCGTCAGGACCGTCTCCGGCAGGAAAAGGGAAAGACTTTGCAGGATCTGCTCAACCATAGAGAATACTGTAATCGTTCATGCGTTCATGCATTAAGGAACCAGAGCCACTGTTGCTGCTTCGCTGACGATGCTCACAAGATGGTTCATCGAGCTTGTCATGAGATCGAGAATCAGCGAGGGGTAGATACCCAGCGCAATGACAATCACGGCCAATGGCACTAGCGTGAACAGCTCACGGCCGTTGATGTCGGGAAGCGAAGCCCATTGTTCGTTGGGTTTTCCCAGAAAGACCCGCTGAAGGGTCCACAACATGTACGCCGCCGTCAGGACGATGCCCAGGGTCGAAGCAATGGTAATCCAGCGATGGGTTTGAAACGCACCCAGGAAGGAAAATGCCTCTGAGATGAAACCGCTTAACCCCGGAAGGCCCAACGCAGCAAAGAAAGCCACCGTCATGATCCCGGTATATTTTGGCATCGTCACGGCCAACCCTCCGAACGCGTTGATATCCCTGGTGTGCGCCCGGTCGTACAGTACGCCCACAATCAAGAAGAGCATCGCGGTAATTGTTCCGTGGTTGAACATCTGGAACACCGCGCCCATCATGCCCTGCGTATTCAACGCGGACATGCCCAGGAGAACCACTCCCATGTGGCTGATGCTGGAATACGCGATTAGCTTCTTAAAGTCCTGCTGAGCCATGGCGCAGAGGGCGCCATAGACAATATTGATAAAGGCAACAACCGCCAGAGGAACTGCATACGCCTGGGCAAAATCCGGAAACATCGGATAGCTGATCCGCAAGATACCGTACGTTCCCATCTTCAGCAGAACGCCGGCAAGAATCACGCTGATAGCCGTCGGCGCTTCAACGTGCGCGTCCGGAAGCCATGTATGGAAAGGAAAGATGGGTACTTTGATGGCAAATCCGATGAACAACGCAATATAGGCGAGAGATCGCCAATACGTTCCGGTCCCGGCGAGGAGAGAGCCGGGTTCATAGTTCGCAGGGTTCATCATGGCGAGCATGTTGAACGTATGAACCTTGTCGCCGCTGGACGGATCGACAATGGAAACGCTGAAGTAGAGAGCGATGATGGCCAGGAGCATGAGGACGCTGCCCAGCAAGGTATAGAGAAAGAACTTAATCGCGGCATATTCGCGCCGGGGGCCGCCCCAAATGCCTATCAAGAAATACATCGGCAGCAGCATCACTTCCCAGAAAACGTAGAAGAGGAAGAAGTCCAATGCGACAAAGACGCCGATCATCCCCGTGTCCAGCAGAAGCAACATGGCCATATAGCCTTTGAGGGATTTCTCGATGTTCCACGAGGCGAACACGGCAACAAAACTTATCAGGGCTGTCAACAGGACCATCGTCACGCTCAATCCGTCCACACCCATGAAATATTCTATCTGAATTCTGCCGAACCATGCAACCCCGGGAATGTCAATCCACGTTGCCTTCTCGACGAATTGCATCCCTTCAATCGAGTTAATGCCGCTCATCGATTTATTGAAATTGAAGTAGATCATCATGGCAAGAACGAGCTGCAGGAACGTCGCAGCTGCCGGAATCCACTTCAGGGCGCCGTCGTTTCCCTTGGGAACCGTCAGCACGGCAACCATGCCGATGATCGGAAGGAACGTGATCCACGTAAGGACCCCTATTCCGAGAAATTGAAGATCCATGGGTAGCTATCCTCTTCTTGAAAACCTATTTATACCACAGGAAAAACACCATGACGCCCAGGAGCACAAAGACAATGTATGTCTGCACCTTGCCGGTTTGGATCCGACGCGTTACCAGCCCGAAGAATCCTGCCAGGTAGGCGACCAGGTTGACCATGCCGTCGACGATCCGATTGTCGAATCCGCCTGCGCCGGCATACATCAGAAAGAAGGTTAACCCTCCGACTCCGATGCTTAGAAAGATCGTGATGAGGCGGCCGCCAAATCCGGCGTCGCCGGCCCACATTGCCTCGCCGGTTATCCATGCCGCATAAACAGAAATGACTCCGGCAACTGCCATATAGAAAAGAGCCGCAAGCGTCCCTTCTTCCCAGTTCCGCTTCGTTCCCAGGGTAACGGCTCGGGTCCAGCTTGCCGTTCCGTTCACAATGCCATCGATGATCATGTTATCGAACCAGCGGAAGGCTCTTGTGATGAGAAGCGTGCCTCGAACGATAGTCGCATCGTAGAGTTCGTCGAAATACCACTTGTTGAGAAGGAATTGATGGATGGGTTTCAGCCGGCCTTCAATGGCGTCCGCGCTGATGCGCTTCCAGAAGTACATCACAAAAGCCAGTGCAATTCCGCTGCTCGCCACAAGGAGAGAAAGAATCATGGCGGTGGTGTGGGAATGATGGAGAGCTTCCTCGAATTCCCCGATGCCTGCCGCGGCAGCTGCCGCCGGAACAACCGATAGCGGCCGCTTGATGGCGCTGAAAAACCATCCGTCGGCTGCCCCGAACGGATTCAGGCTGTAGAACGCAAAGAACGAAAGAACGGCGAGAACAATGAGAGGTACCGTCATGACCCAGGGAGACTCGTGGACGGCCTCGAACCTTTGTTCATCCTGATGTTGGCCAAAGAAGACCAGGATGACCAGCCGGAACATATAGAAGGCCGTCAGACCGGCAACAAGGAATCCGATGATGGGAATAAACGAATGACCTGTGAGGCTGCCGAACGCCAGTGTCCCCGCAAGGATTTCATCCTTGCTGAGAAAACCCGAGGTCAAAGGAATACCCGAAATGGCGAGCGTGTAGACAATGAACGTCCAGAATGTCGCGGGCATTTTCTTCCTGAGCCCACCCATGTTCCGGATGTCCTGGGGGTCCGTGTGATGATCATTGCGATGATGGAGCGCATGGTGCATGGCGTGAATGACCGATCCCGATCCGAGAAACAGTCCGGCCTTAAACATCGCATGGGTCACCAGGTGGAAGAACCCCGCCGTGTAGGCCCCCACGCCCAAACCCAGTACCATATATCCGAGCTGGCTCACCGTCGAATAGGCGAGAACTTTCTTGATATCATTTTGAGTGATGGCAATGGTTGCAGAAATGAACGCAGTGATCGCACCGACGTAGGCAATAAAGAGGAGTGCATCCGCCGTCATCATGGAAAATGTCCTCGCCACCAGATACACGCCGGCGGCAACCATGGTCGCTGCGTGAATCAACGCGCTGACGGGAGTAGGTCCTTCCATGGCATCCGGCAGCCACACATGCAGGGGGAATTGCGCCGACTTGCCGATGGCTCCGCAGAAAATCAATATGCCCGCAGCCGTCAGCCATGTTTCGCTCTCCATCGGAATGACGCCGCTTTGCATCGAGCTGAAGATGACGTCGAAACTGAAGGAATGGAACGTTGCAAACAGGATCATGATGCCGGTGAACATGCCGATATCGCCGATGCGATTGACAATAAAGGCCTTCTTCGCGGCGTCGGAGGCGGATTTCTTTTCAAACCAGTGGCCGATGAGGAGATACGAGCTCAGGCCGACGAGCTCCCAGAACACATACATCATCCAAAAATTATTAGTGATGACGATTCCCAGCATGGAGAACGTAAAGATGCCGAGGTAGGCGAAATAGCGCCCGTAGCGGACGTCTCCTTTCATGTAGCCCATCGAGAACAAATGAACGAAGGAACTGACGATCATCACCACGACCAGCATGACGGCTGCCAGGTTGTCCACAAGGATGCCCAAATCGAGGGTCATGGGACCCATCAGGGGCACATCCCCAAAATTCACCCATGTGAACGACGTTTGGAGTACTTCGTCAGGATAGGAGAAAAGCTTCGTGGAGAGGATCACTCCGGAAAGAGCGAGCCCGGCAAACATCAGCAGCGTACCCAGCCAATCGCCGTTGCGCGGGATTCTCTTCTGGAAGAAAATGAGAACGAGAAAACTCGCAAGGGGAAGCAGGAGAACGGCAACCGCAAGCTGTAGAAGTGTTCCAGGTGCCATAAAGCGCTGAGACTAGTCCTTCATCTTGTTGATTTCGTCAACATTCACGGTATTGAATGTCTGGTAGATATTGAGAACGATCGCAAGAGCAATCGCCGCCTCGGCGGCCGCAAGAATAATGACAAACACCGCAATCACCTGTCCGTCGAACGTACCCCACGAATAGCGGGAGAACGCAATGAAATTGATGTTGGCGGCATTGAGAATCAACTCGATGCCCATCAGAACCTGAATGGCATTCCGCCTGGTCACAATCGCAAACACGCCGAGGGAGAAGAGAACAGCGCTGATGAGAAGAAAATGAGGAAGGCCGGGCTGTGAGAGCCAGTGCATGATGTCCATATCAGGCTTTCCTCTCGCGGCGGGCAATCATGGCTGCCCCAATCAAGGCTACAAGGAGAACAACCGAAGCCACTTCGAAGGGAAGCAGGTATGTGGTCAGGAGCATCTCGCCGATGGCGGGTCCTGTCTGATCGATGGAAGCCACGTCGGGAAGAATTGTCCATTCCGTTGACCAGAAAACCGTGAGGAGCACAGCAGCGAACGATCCTACGATCACCATCGCGGGAAGAATATGCATCGTTCCGGTCCGAATCTGCACATCAAGAACATTGCTCGTGAGCATGACCCCGAAAATCACCAGCACGAGGATACCGCCCACATAGATCAACAATTGGGTAACGGCGAGAAAATCAGCCATCATGAGTGCATAGAGACCCGCGACGCCAAAGAATGCAAACAGGAGAGCAAATGCGGAGTAGACAATGTTCTTGGAAAAGACGACAACGGCCGAAGCGCCGATCGTAATGAGAGCAAAAACATAGAAGATAACAGTCGTCAGATCCATTGTTATGCTGTTTTGGGAGGTTCCGGTTTTTGTGCAGCCGCAGCAGCAGCCGCAGCTTTCTTCGCTGCGGCCTCTTCCTCCGCTTTCCGCAGCTTTCCTTGCGCCATTTCGATTTCATCCCCCGACATGCGGCTGAATCGATAGTTCAGATTGAGCCGATCGAACTCGGAGAACTCGTATACATCGGTCATGACGATGCATTCCGTCGGACATGGATATACACACAGACCGCAGTAGCAGCATTTTGCAATGTCAATATCGAACTTCGGCACATGGAGACGCTTCTTGTGGCCCGTCGAGGTGACGCCGAGATCCTGATCAGGCGTCGACTTGATCGTGTCGATGGTGATGCAGTCCACCGGGCATGCGAGGGAGCACTGATCACAGCCGATGCAGTCGTCGATGTTCACGTACAACCTGTTTCGCGAACGCTCCGGCATCTTCAGTTTTGCGTCGGGATACTGAAGAGTAACCGCAGGGACGAAAAGGTGTTTGAACGTGATCTTCATCCCGACCGAAACGGTGTAGAGTGCTCGGAAGATATTGCCAAAATATGTCTTCACAGAATTCATCAGGAGCTCGTCATAAGAACCAGAATGAGTCCTACGGCAAACACACAGAGAAACAGGAACGGTAGAAGAACTTTCCACGACGTGTACATGAGCTGGTCGACGCGAAGGCGCGGAAGTGTCCATCGAATCCAAATCTGAAGAAAGATGAAGACCATGGACTTGCCGATGAGCCAGAACGCGCCCCACGCAGGACCTGAAAGAAATTCCCCAAACGGACTTGACCAGCCGCCCAGGAACAAGGCAACCGCCACGGCGGAAACAACGAACATGTTCGCATACTCGGCGAGATAGAACATCGCAAAACGCATGCCGCTGTATTCGGTGTTGAAGCCCTGAACCAGCTCCGACTCGGCCTCGGGAAGATCAAAGGGGGTCCTATTGACTTCTGCAAGAGAAGCGGTAAAGAGGATCACAAACGTAATCAAGGTAAACGGCAGCAGCAGGAGCTTCGTCGTAAGCGGAAACGGACCGCCAAAGAGTATCCAGTTTTGAATGCCCCCTTCCTGGAACATCGTTATCTCCTGAAGATTGAGAGAACCCGTTATCATGACGACGATGAGAATGGCGAGGGCGGTGGGAATTTCATAGCTGATCATTTGTGCCGCAGAACGCATGGCTCCGAAAATCGACCATTTGTTGTTCGAGGCCCAGCCGCCCATCAGGATCCCTATGACCACAAGCGAAGAAACGCCGATGAGAAAGAAAACGCCAAGGTGGATATTGCTGCCAATATAGATGCTCGTGAAAGGAATAATGGCGAATGCCGCGTAGGTGCCTATGAACACGATATACGGGGAGAGGATAAACAGGAACCGATCCGCTGCCTGAGGTATGGTGTCCTCCTTTTGCAGGAGCTTGAGGATGTCGGCAAACGGCTGAAGCACTCCATGCCACCCGGTGCGCATGTAGGCCACCCGATCCTGAATATGCGCGGCCACCTTCATTTCGAGATACAGCGTGACAAGCGCATAAAGGAGAATAAAGATCAGCGGCAAAGCGCTCAAGAGGATGGTAATCACGAGGGACTCGAGGGTCGGCGCCATTATCGATCGACCTCTCCGAGAACAATGTCCACACTGCCGACGATAAGGACGAGGTCTGCGAGCATTGCGCCCCTTGCAATTTCCGGGAGAACGCTGAGGTTCACAAAAGCCGGCGATCGTGCTTTGATTCTGTAGGGGCTCCCTGTCCCGTCGCTGATAACATAGAATCCGAGTTCACCCCGGGGCGTCTCCGTCCGGACGTACGCTTCGCCATGATCAGGCCTGATACGTTTCGGTATGGCCGACTGAACGTTTCCCTCGGGAATTGAAGCAATTGCCTGTTCGATGATTCTCACGCTTTGTTCCATTTCCCTCATGCGCACAATATGACGATCCCAGCAATCGCCAACCGCTCCAACTTCTCCCTTGCCGACCTCCACTCCCCATTCGAACTTGTGATAAACAGAATACGGATCGTCGCGCCGCAGGTCCCAATCGACCCCCGACCCGCGGAGCATAGGGCCGCTCGAAGCAAAATTAATTGCAACGTCTTTCGGAAGGACTCCGACGTTCGCCGTCCTTTTGACAAAGATCTCGTTAAACGTCAGGAGGTCGTTGAATTCTTTGATGCGCGGCTTGAAATACGCACAGAACTCCTTTGTCTTATCGACAAAATTCGGCGGCAGGTCATGCGAAACGCCACCGACCCAGATGTAGTTGTAGAGAAGCCTTGCGCCGCAGGTCATCTCAAACAAATCGAGGATGAGTTCCCTGTCGCGGAAAGCGTACAAAAACGGCGTAAAAGCGCCGGAATCGATGCCGAACGTTCCGACGGCGATCAGGTGGCTCGCAATGCGTTGAAGCTCAGCCATGATCACCCGTATATACTCAACCCTTTCCGGTACTTCAATTTTCATCAGCCGCTCAACGGCAAGCGCATAGGCCAGATCGTTGTTCATCGATGCAACGTAGTCCATGCGGTCGGCGTACGGAATGACCTGCTGGTAATTCGTCATGTGCTCGGCATGTTTTTCGAAGCAGCGATGGAGATACCCGATGTGGGGAATAACGTCGACGATGATTTCGCCGTCGACAACGATTTCCAAACGAAGGACTCCGTGCGTCGAGGGATGCTGGGGCCCCATGTTGATGATCATCTCATCCGAGCGAATCGTACGACCGCTGGAAGTCTTCAGATCTTCGGGCTTGGTGACGTAATTTGTGGGAAGTACTCGGCTCTCGGTCATGAAGAATTCGCTAGTAGGGGACTTTCATGCCGTTATAGAATTCCGGCACTTTGAAATCCTTGCGCAGAGGGTGCCCGGGATAGTCGTCGGGGCAAAGGATCCTTCGCAGGTCCGGATGTTCGTCGAAGATGATGCCGTACATGTCGAACGCCTCCCGCTCATGCCAGTTGGCCGTTCCCCAAACCGATGATACCGACTGAATGTGCGGATGTTCCTTTGAGCATGATGCTCTGAGGACAATCTTATGCCTGTGCTTCATCGAAAACAAGTGATAGACAGCGCCCAGCGTTCCGTTGTTGTAGTCAACGCCGCTGAGACACATTAAAAAGTCGAAATGAAAGGTCTCTTCATCGTGAAGAAAAACGGCGATTTCCTTCATTCTCTTTTCCTCGATGCGAATCCATGGCTGCAGCGCGTCGAGTTTCGCTTCGACGACAGCATCACCGAACTTTGCTTTGAGGTTATCGTGGATTTCGAGAGGATTCACTGCATCACCGGTTTCTTGACAAGACTTTCGCTTCTCACTTTTTCCTGGAGCTTCATAATGCCTTCCAGAAGCGCTTCGGGACGGGGCGGACATCCCGGCACATAAACATCCACGGGGATTACCCTGTCGACACCCTTCAGGACATGGTATCCGTGTTCCCAGTAGGGTCCTCCGCAATTCGAACAGCTTCCCATTGAGAGGACATACCGCGGTTCCGACATCTGATCGTAGAGCCGCTTGATCCTGGAAGCCATTTTGAGCGTGACCGTTCCGGCCACAATCATCACATCCGTCTGCCGCGGCGTTGCTCTCGGAATGACCCCGAAACGCATGATATCGAAATTCGAGGCAGAGGCTGCCATCATTTCAATTGCACAGCACGCAAGTCCGAACTGCATTTGCCACAGCGAAGAAAGACGGGCCCAGTTGAGAAGGCTGTCGAGGGAGGTGATAAGGACGTTGCCGTTCTCGAACTTATAGTTGAGGAGTCCCATGGTCCCTTAGGAGAGAGAGCCGGCTTCGGCGCCCGCCAGCACAGATGGACGGCGTAAGACCGGAAGTTCAGGTTTTGGTTTATCCCAATCGAGATCTCCCTTCACCCACACATAGGCATAGCCCACGATGAGGATGAGCAGGAAGACCGCCATTTCAATAAAAGCAAAGAGGCCGAGCTCTCTGTAGACGAGCGCCCAGGGAAAGAGAAAAATTACTTCAACATCGAAGATGAGAAAAACGAGGGCGACGACATAGAAGCGGACATTGAACCGAACCCACGCATGACCGACCGGTTCTTCTCCGCATTCGTACGATGAGAGCTTGCCGGGATATGGACGATGAGGACGGAGGATCCAGGCAGCGATCATGCCGCCTGCAACAAAGAGCGCACCAAGAATAAGGAAGATGAGTATTTTGCCGAATTCCGTGAGCATCAAAACGCGGGTGTGGTGTAATGTGGAAAGTGCAACGGGAAACGCTTCTCAGAACGAAAAAATATAAACAGACTTTGTTCTATTGTCAAGAATATCTTCTGCGGTTCTGGTACAAAAAAAAAGCGCTGCATGTGTTCAGCAGCGCTTCATGTCATTCACGAGTACTCTTACTTCTGATATCCCCATTTCTTGTAGTTCGCCTCGATTTCTTCTGGTGATGGATGCGATTTGATGGGTTCGGGCGTTGTGGTGAATTCTTCTTTCGTGTGCGCCTGAAAGATCTGCGAATTGATCTCAATATCTTCTTTGAAGATTTCGGGGGTAGCTGCATCCTCGAAGATAGCTCCCCACGGGCATTCCGGCTCACAAGCGGCGCAATTGATGCATTCTTCCGGCTGAATAAACAGCTGTTTCCGATAGTTAGCGTCGTCAACAGTCAACCCGTAAATGCAGTCGACAGGGCAGACCTTGACGCATGCAATATCCTGACAATCGGCACACAATCTGGTTATTACCCAGGGCATGGTTCTGTCTCCTTACTGAATCGTTTATTGATTATGCACCTTCCCGCTGCTCCGTTGATCGCATCGGTTTCGGGGGAAGGTTGAGAATGTCCTCGGGGAAATGCTCGAGAATAAATCCAATGATATCTTTCACGGACACGACTGCCAGGGGCTGCTGTTTTTCGTCCACCACCGGAACATGCCGATAACCTCCGACATGCATTGCATTCAGGACGTACGCAATACTGTCGTCGGGTTGAAAGACCTCCGGGTTCGGCGTCATGACATCTTTGAGCTTCTTGCTCTCCGCACCTTGAACACCCGCCACCTTCGTGAGGATGTCCCTCTCAGTAAAAATGCCCACTAATCGGTTCTTTTCCGTGATCACAACGCACCCGAACCTGTTTTTCTTCATCAAATCGACCGCTTCAGCAACGGACTGGGCCGGACTCATGCTGAATGGCTTGAGAACCCTCAGTTGTTTGATAGGAGCGCGAAATGTTGCTGAATTGAGAACCTTTTTCGAACTCAGATCTTCGTACATCTGACTCAGTTCTTCGTCGACATATTCGTTATCCATGGGCGCCTCGTAATCCCGCTTATTATAGAGAACCTTCCACTGAATATCAAGCCGAAGGGCTCCACGGCGTTTCTCGCCGGCCCGCCTGACGATTGGCAAACCGAGCGACGACAAAAAGAAGATCGGCAAGCCTGTTCAGGAAGATAACGGCGTCATGGCCGATATTTTCCACACGCGCGAGAGCCACGACACGACGCTCCGCCCTCCGACAAACGGTTCTTGCCACATGAACCCTGGCAGCCGTTTCAGAACCCCCCGGAAGAACAAAGGAACTGAGAGGCTCAAGCCGCTCTTCTACTGCATCGATCAATTTTTCCAGTCGCTGGGCATGCCCGGGCGTAATACGCGGAACCTCTTTGCCGGCCTCCAGGGGTGTTGCAAGGTCGGCGCCAAGGATGAACAGGTCACTCTGAATATCCTGGAGATATTGCCGAACAGTCTCGGCCTGATCGGATGCAAGCACCATGCCGATATGGGCGTTCAGTTCGTCAACAGTGCCGTATGCCTCGATCCTTAACGCGTCTTTGCCTATCCGTTTCCCGCCGTGGAGAGACGTTTCCCCTCGGTCACCGGTCTTCGTGTAGATTTTCATGACGGAAATACTCAGACTTTGGAGCTGACAAGCTGCTCAAGATCTTCAAGACGCTTTTTGATTGCGGAAATTTGATCGAGGGTGGCGTGCATTTCGTGGATCTCATTGGCGCGCATTTCGTCGAACTTCACATGCAACTGCTGGATCATGAGCTCCGATTTGAGATTGACCTGATAATCCAGCTCTGCCTTGAGACGGTCTTTCTTTTGCGCGCGATTCTGACTCATCATAATGAGGGGCGCCTGAATGGCAGCAAGACATGAAAGCATGAGATTCAGGAAAATGAAAGGAAAATCGTCGAACGGTCTGAACCACACCTGCAGGGTATTAAGCAACATCCATGCAGCAAGAAAGGCTCCAAAGAGGCTTATGAAGGACCAACTGCCGCCGAACTCCGCGATCTTGTCGGCCAGTCGTTCACCGAACGTCAGCCTCTCTTCAATTTCCTCATTGACGTTTTTTGAAGCGAGCGATTGCACCAACTCGTTGGTTGCGCGCAAGCGCTTCCCCATCTCACTCATCATCGAAATTGCCACGGTGGGACGTTGAAGGAGGAAATTGACAAAATCATCTCTTTTCATTTCCTGAACCCGGCACTCCTCGACAGCCTTGGCCGTCGCAGTCCTGGGCAGGCCGTCTATGAGCGCAAGCTCTCCAACAAATTCCCCTTCGTGCAGCACGGAAATCTGCATCTCCTTCTGCTGATTTTCGACGGGGACGCTGATCTCTATTTTCCCTTCCTCGATCACCACCATGGAGGTCCCCACTTCTCCAAAGCGGAAAAGGATTTCACCCTCTTTCAGTTTCCTTGGTTTCCAGAGTTTTCCAAGAACCTCGAAGTCAGAAGGAGAAAGTTTCTCAAAAACAGGTATCTTTTGAAGAAATTCTTGTGAGATCATACTGCCGCGTATTCCTGGGAATCGTTGTTCAAATGTAACAAACAGCGTTGAAAGAACAAAGCCCTGCAGACATCGCGTCAAGCAGGGCTTTCAAAGGGACTTCTAAGCTGCTCTCTTCTCACTTCATTGGTCTCTTGCCCCATTTATTTGGCAATTCGGAATAGAAGTGGGCCGATGTTCTCATGCCGCCGAAGAAATTATCGAGATTGATGAACTCGTCCGGAGCATGGGCATTTTCATCAGGAAGACCAAAACCGAGCAGAACAGTGTCGAGGCCAAGGATCTTCTTGAATTGAACGACAATGGGAATGGATCCGCCTTCCCGTTGGTAGAGAGGTTTCTTGCCAAATCCTTTTTCCAGAGCGACAACTGCTGCCTGGACACCAGGACTGTCAATCGGTGTAATTGCCGGTTCGCCGCCGTGTAGTGCACGGACCTCAACCTTCACCGATTTCGGGGCAATTTTTTTCAGATGCTTCTCGAACAGCTTTGCTGCGGTGGTTGAGTCTTGATCGGGGACAAGCCGCATCGAGATTTTTGCAAATGCTTTCGCCGGCAGCACCGTTTTTGCGCCTTCTCCCGTATATCCACCCCAAATGCCATTGCACTCAAGAGTCGGACGCGCCCATAAACGCTCGAGGGTGGTAAATCCCTTTTCGCCGTAGAGACGATCTACTCCCAATTCCTTCGCATACCGCTTGTCATTCCACGGCAGTTTTCGGAAGGAACTTCTTTCTGCTTTTGTCAGGGGCCGAACGTCTTTGTAAAACCCCCCGACGGTGATCTTGCCGTTCTTGTCGTGCAACGATGCAATCATTTCGCTGAGGGCCTGAACGGGGTTATGGACCGAGCCGCCGAAGGAGCCGGAATGAAGATCCCGATTCGGGCCGGTAACTTCCACCTCCATGTAGGCCAGGCCTCTCAATCCGTAGCAGACCGAGGGGACACCTTTTGCAAACATGGATGAGTCGGAAATGAGAACGAGGTCCGCCTTCAGGAGGTCTTTGTGTCCCTTGACGAAGTTGTCCAGGTTTTCGCTTCCCACTTCCTCCTCTCCCTCGACGATCATTTTCAGGTTCACCGGAAGGGCTCCCCCCTTTTTCATGAACGCTTCAATGGCCTTGAGATGGATGAATACCTGGCCCTTGTCGTCGGCCGAACCGCGCGCATAGAGGTTATCGCCCCTGATCGTCGCTTCAAAGGGGGGCGAGGTCCAGAGGTTCAGGGGATCGACCGGTTGAACATCATAATGGCCATAAAAAAGTACTGTCGGCTTTCCGGGGGCTCCTTTCCAGTCGCTATAAACTACCGGATGACCAGGAGTTTCGAATATCTGCACATTCTGCATTCCGACCGTCTTCATATGATCCGCAACCCACTGGGCACACCGCCGAGTGTCGGGATTATGATTCTTCTGAGAGCTGACGCTGGGGATGGCGAGGAACTCTTTGAGTTCCGCGAGGTACCGTTCCTTGTTCGAATCGATAAACGAGATGATTTCTTTCATAAGCGATTTCCTTTGGTCGACATGAGCAATACGCAAAAGAAAAATATAGCGAGTCAAAGCACGAAAGGCAAGGTGAGGACGTGGATTCATCACCGTTTGCAAGAGTCCAGCTTGATGGACTTCGGCTGACGGCCGCCTTGCATGGACCACAATCACTTGTAATTATGGAACTTCAACCGCATATTGAGATTGAGAATTCATTTCTCGCAATCATCCTCAGCCACAAAGCCGTGCTCTATGCATCAACTTCCTTTTCTCGGCGATCTCGTTGTCATTCTGCTTGCTGCCGTTATCATCATCATGATCAGCAGGCCGCTCCGTATCCCGAGCATAGTCGGATTCTTGCTCACGGGCGTTCTCATTGGGCCGCCGGGCCTCAATATCGTTGCAGAGTCATCGGTCATCGAGGCGTTCGCCGAAATTGGTGTCGTCCTCCTTCTTTTCGTGATCGGCTTGGAGTTCTCCCTTCCTTTAATGCGGTCCATTTGGCGTCAATTTATCATAGCCGGCGGTTTGCAGGTCCTGATTACTGCGGGCCTCATCATTGCTCTTGCAGGGTTCACAGAATTCTCGACTGGTCAGCGGGTCTTTTTTGGATTCCTTGTCGCCTTGAGCAGTACGGCGATTGTTTTCAAACTCCTCGCAGACCGTTCGGAACTCGATACGCCTCACGGCAAACTCATTATTGGGATCCTCCTGTTTCAGGATTTCTGCATCGTCCCCATGATTGTCCTCACACCGTTGCTCTCCGGTCAGGAGAGCGGCTCTCTCGATACCATCATGGTTCGGTTGGGACTGACGATTGCTGCCCTCGTCATAATTTTTCTTGTTGCAAGGCCGGTGCTGGCCAAGCTCTTTGACCAAATTGTCAAGACGCAGGTGAGGGAAGCATTTCTTCTCGGTTCGCTGCTGATTTGCATGCTCCTGTCGGTTGCCACGGCCTCACTGGGGTTTTCCTATGCGCTCGGGGGATTTCTCGCCGGCCTCCTGGTTTCTGAAACGCAATACCATCTTGAGGTGGGGGCCGAAATAACATCGTTTCGGGACCTGTTCACAAGCCTCTTCTTTATCTCTATCGGCATGCTCTTGAATCGATCGTTTCTTCTCGAGCACTTGCCGGCCGTCCTGGCGATAGGGGTAGGAATACTTGTGATAAAGGCCATCGTCGTCTTTCCCATAGCTCTTCTCCTCCGGTCGTCTGCCCGAACAGCCATTATTTCGTCACTCAGCCTCGCCCAGGTTGGAGAATTCTCTTTCGTGCTCGCTCAAGTCGGCCTCTCCGTTGGGCTGTTGGATGAGAGTCTTCATCAACACTTTCTGGGGGCATCCATTTTGTCCATGCTGATCTCTCCTTTGATCATTTCGCTGGCACCCTCTTTTGCGGAAAAGACGCAGCACCTTGTTCCCCTTCCGCGCAAAGCGGAGGATACCAAAGAACCGGTTCAGGTACTTCAGGATCATGTTGTTATCGCCGGGTTCGGGGTCAACGGAAGAAATCTCGTGCGTGTACTGAATGAAACAGGAATTCCCCATGTTGTTGTGGAAACGGATGCCGACTCGATTCACGCTCTGCGCAAAGAGGGTTCTCATTCTGTTTTCGGCGACATCACGCGCAAGGAGATCCTCGAGCGATGCCACATTGAAAACGCACGCTTGATTGTCTTTACGATATCCGACCCGGCAGCCACACGGACATCCGTTCGCCTCGCGAGGGCTTTGAATCCCAACCTCCATATTATCGTTCGAACGAGGCTCGTCGCAGAAGTCGACGGGCTTATTCACCTCGGTGCCAATGAAGTCATACCCGAGGAGTTTGAAACATCCATAGAAATTTTCACCCGTGTTTTGGATCACTACCACCTCCCGCGCAATGTGATCAATGCCCAGATCCAGATTATCAGGGATGAGAATTACAGCATTCTGCGCGGTGTGCCCCAAACGGCGCAGGGACTGGATCGTGTGGCGCGCTACCTGACAGCCGGGACCTCCGACATTTTTCTTGTCACGGATTCCTGCAAGGCGTCCGGACAAACGTTGGGCGACCTCAACCTGTCGGGAATGACCGGAGCATCGCTGATCGCCGTTGTGCGCAATGAAAAACCGTTTGTCACTCCTCTTCCCGATTTCCGCGTGGAGGCGGGAGACATCCTTGTCCTCGTGGGAAATCACGCCAGCATGGACAAGGCATTTCAGTACCTTTCCAAAACCGAGTAGTATCCCGGAGCATCATGCCGAACGTCGCCGTGGTCTTGTTTCAACTCGGTGGTCCTGATTCCATCGAGACCGTTGAACCCTTCCTCTATAATCTTTTTCGCGATCCCGACATTTTTGACTTTCCGGGGGCCTTCTTCGCAAGGAATATTCTCGCACGTCGCATTGCTTCCCGACGGGCACCTCATGTGGCCGATCATTACCGCGCCCTGGGAGGAAAATCGCCTATTCGGGAACTGACGGAAGGCCAGGCGGTCTCCCTCAAAGCAGCTCTGGGTGTCATGGGGATTCAGGCGACGGTTGTGATTGCCATGAGGTATTCGAAACCCTTCACAGAAGACGCCATTGACCTCCTCAAAGGCCGATCATTCGACCACATGGTCCTTCTGCCGCTGTATCCTCAATTCTCCCGAGCGACCACTCTTTCGAGCATACATGAATGGAACCGCAAGACACGTTCAGCGGGTTTTCAAAACAGCGCAACGAAGCTTGTTTGTTGTTATCCCAGCCATCCGTTGTATGTGGAGTCTCTTGTTGACAACATAAACTCGACACTGGAGCGTTTTCACTCCATCGCAATGCATGACATTGACCTGGTTTTCAGCGCGCACGGGGTTCCCATCGACTTCATTGCAAAAGGAGACCCGTATCAGCTCCACGTGGAAGAAACGGTCCGATCAACGATGCGCGCCGGCAGCTGGTCAGCGCCGCATGTCATTTGCTATCAGAGCAAGGTGGGATCATCCCGGTGGCTTGAACCTTCGCTGAATGGAACCATCAGAGATCTCGCGCGGCGTGGGCGTCGACACCTTCTTGTCGTTCCTGTCGCTTTCGTGACAGAACACGTGGAAACACTCCATGAAATCAATATTGAAGCGAGGGAAGTTGCTCAGAAAGCTGGGATTCAGCAGTTTGAGATGATGCCGGCACTCAATTCTCACCCGCTCTTTATTCGCTGCCTCGCCGAGCTTGTCGCCGAAAGAATCGACGCCGGTTTTCGGCCGAACAAAAACTGCGGCAAACTGCCCGGTGGATCCGGAACAGGTGTTCCTTCGCTTTGTCCCTGGATCACTCCGGTGCGGGACGAGCCATAGAATCCGGAGCAGTTTCTTTCAGGGAAGAACGTGGAAAAAAAGCCATGCGCATTTGGCAAAAAAGTTTTACCTTGCAGTCACTGGCTCGCACGAGCCGGATTCGGCGATATTCGTTCACGGCGGAGGAAGTCTCTATGCGCACAATTCTTCAAACAATGAGATTCCGGTTTTTGGCACTCTGGGCACTCTGTTTCTTTTTCTCCCTCTCCCCCGCACAGCAGGAAGCCGTGACTTCACCTGCCGATGATGCCATGATGCCAGAGCAGTTCACGGAAACCCTCAAACAGGTGTGGACATTTCTCAAGAACGAAATGGAGAATTACCTGACCTCAATCAAGGAAAGGGACGAATTCGAAACGTCATCGGAGTACGAGCGGAGAGTGACCGATTCCAGGCGGCAATATCTCGCAAAGGTCGTCAAGTACAGCCGGGACCAGAAACTCGATCAGCGTGAGTTCATCGTCCTCTTCAAAGCAAGCCTTGGAGCATACGACGCAGACAAACAGATGTTCGGCCTCCATTCCCCCACGGTCGTAGATGCACCGTATAATATTCCCATTGTTCAGTGCGTCATTCGAAAGAATCCCTATGTCGCGCTTGCCGATTCCATCAGAAAGGGTTACAGGACTTCCAGCCTGTACATCGATCTTCCGAAGGGCAATAAATGGCAAGTGAGCAGAGATCTCGCCCGATCGGCAAAGGCAGACGAAGAACAGATCTATTTCCGCGTGAAGACGAAAATCGATATCGAAAAGACCGACGTGAAGAACCAGGCTGTCCTGGAGCTCATTCCTACCGAGCTTGCCCTGGTCAACAGAAAAAGCAGCCAGGTGTACTGGAACGTGCCCATTCGATAGACAGACCCTGTATGAACGAAGAAGGCCGGCATTGCTGCCGGCCTTTTTTTTATTATTGCGGTCCGATCGCCCATTACGACCGGACCGTGAGAGGAACACGACATACCGGGAGTATCACCTTCACGACCAATCTCAAACCCGGACAGTCGCGCCGAACTATTGGGTCGTGAACGTCCTGACCGAACTCAGAAGCTTCCACCGATTCCACGCCTTCGTGCCTGCAGGAAGGGTAGTACCGGCGGGGAAATTCTGAACCACCGATGTGACATTCGCCCTTTGTCCGTTTGAGATGCCATAGGCGACAACGGTAACTTTTCCAGCGCCAAAATCTGACACCGAAGAACTGTAACCAAATGTTCCTTCGTTCGTCGTGCGAACTTCAGCACGAGGGGTCACAGAACCGATGCTCGTCGGCAATCTCCGGACAGCGAGGTTCAGGCCCTGATCCGCAAGTGTTTTCGCCTGCAGCTTATAGGCGTGCACTGCCGCAATTTGCGCTGATTCTTTTTCAGCTTTTTTGATTCCGAAGCCGAAGATACCAACGACAACGGCAACGGCTCCAACGAAGATAATTTTTGAAGATCCCATCGCTCAAGCTCCTCTCTGCGCTAGAGATTAGGTGGAAAAAAAGATTGTTCCCAATAGGTCGAGGGGTATCGGTTATCAATGGGGGCCCCATCCTGCATGGTGACGCTTATCGAGAACGATTTGATTTCGCTTTTGGTCGTCGTCGCAACACCGCTGTTATTGTAATAGGTAAAAACGCATTTCGTAATGCCGTTGGCGACATTCAGGGGTGTTCCGGAACCAATCTGCCGGTACAGCTTTCGATCCTCAGGGTTCGGCGTATTGGACAATTCGGTTTTGCTTCCATAGTAATAGGCGATCGTCTCGGCCGTCCCGTCATTATTCAGATCGCCCTTGAATGTGATCTTATCCTCTTTTGCATCGACGAATGCCGTCCCGACGGGCACATTGTACCCGGCGTAGTCAAAGTCGGTACTCATCACACTCCGGAGAATCGCAAGCTCTTGCTGAATGGTGGAATGGGCAATAGCCTCGGTCGCCATGGTGTTCAGCGAAACATTCATCCTCAGGATGATCAGAACGATCGCGGTCCTCACGAGAATCGAACCGATAATATCGAACATGACGCCCATTAGTACGCCACCACCGTGCTGAAGGTGACCGGTTTGAGGTACGTCGTATGTTCCGCCTTCACCACCACTCTCTTCATATACGTCTGATAATAGACTTTCTGCGTCGTGTTGTTCTCCGAAACGTAATACACCTCGACCGTAAGGCGGATTCCGGAGATCAAATCCGTATTCACTGTTCGTTCATAGTTGTTGTAATCGTCAACATCGTCAAATGCGGTATTGGACTTGTACGCCTTCACATCGGGCCAGGGACTAACTGCATTTCGTTCGGCGCTATTTGGGCCGAGCGAACCCGCAGCTGTGAACTCGCTCGTAGACTGGTAATAGCTGTAGGTCGTGTTCAGATCATACTTTTTCCGAGTTATCTCTCCCAGAAGAGCTTCTGCTTGCATCGTCGCCAGGTCCAGGCACTCAGCCCCAATGGCCTCCTTCTGGCCTTCAATCAGGTACCGTTGCGAAGTGACCACCATGACCGTGAGTGCCACGAGGGTCGCAACGCTCAGCATTGTCTGCCCTAGGCTCATTCTCTCCCTTGCATTGATCTATTCTCTATAAATAACATAAGCCCGTTGCGACTGAGCCACAGTGACCTATGGCACAAGCCTACTCTTCATCGACGGTTGCGCTGGCGACCTCTTCCATCGAAGTGATTCCATCGGCCAGAAGCGCCACGGCTGACTGGCGTAATGTGCGCATACCCTGGTGAATCGCCTGTTTTCGCAGTTTCTCCTCATCGACCAATCCCTCGGCTTCCAAAACAATTTTGCGAATATCTTTCGTGAAGTAGAGAGCTTCATGAATGGCGGTTCTCCCCCGGTATCCGTTCATGCAATCTGAGCATCCGATCGGCCGGAAGAGCGTCGCCTTCTTCATTTCTTCCTTGGTCATTCCGAGTTTGGTCAAAGCCTCGACATCGGGATTGGTGATGGGGCTTCTGCATTTGAGGCAGAGTTTCCGGAGAAGACGCTGCGCAAGAACCATGTTGATCGAGTAGGCCAGCAAGAAGGGTTCAACACCCATCTTGTACAAACGGGAAATGGCGCTTGGCGCATCGTTGGTGTGGAGCGTGGAAAACGTCAGGTGTCCGGTGTTGGCAAGCTTCACCGCGATATTTGCAGTGATATGATCGCGGATCTCACCCACCATGACAATATCCGGATCGTGCCGTAGGATTGCCCTGAGGGCACCTTCGAAATCCAGTTTTGGATTCAACTTGACCTGGCGGGCACCGTCGATGAAGTATTCCACCGGGTCCTCGACGGTTATAACGTTGAGGGACGGGTCCATAACGGTCTTCAGGGCTGCAACGAGGGTAGTACTCTTTCCGCTTCCGGTTGGACCGGTGACGATAACGATGCCGTACGGCTTCTTGATAGCTTTGACAAAGCTGTCCCGGGAATATTCCTCGAATCCCAACTCTTCGATAGACGTCCCGACCTTCGGTTCCTGCAGAACCCTGATCACCACCGATTCGAGCTTGCTCCTCAGTTCTTTTCCGACCACAGGGATAACGGAGACGCGGAAGCGGACTGTTTTGCGGTCGATCGTAAACTGTGCAAAACCGTCCTGGGCCGTGTTGCGTTCGAACCTGTCGATATTCATCGCTCTGTCTTTGACCACGGCCGAGACCGCTTCGGCGCGGCTTTCCGAATGCGTGTACCACAAGGAAAGCCGTCCGTCGACTCTGAAATGAAACTCTGTTGTGCGTTCGCCCCGCGGAACAACGTGGATGTCGCTGGCTCCAACCCTCACAGCGTCCATGAAGATATTTTCCACCAAATCGACAAGCCCGCTCCTGTTGATCTCTTCTTCCAGAACTTGTTCATACAGCTCTGCGTCTTCGTCCAAAACGGACTGCGTCTCGTCGCGCAGGGTCGACTCCTTGTCCTTGTACGTCGACCTGCCGATATTCACGCGCTTCCAGAGGTCTTCGTACTGGTCGAAACTGCAATAGAACAATTCGAACTTCCGATAGGGGAAGGTGCGAGCGATGAGATGAACCTCCGATTTGGTCGGGTCCGGCGTTATCACAAAAAGGCGCTCGGGGTTTTCCGGATCGGGAACGAACGGCATGACGTGATGCTCCACGGCAAGTTCTCTGATCGAAACCGGCAGGGCGTTCAATTCCTTGCGGATGGATGCCATGACGGCATCATCAATGGTGAATTTTGTAATATCAAGGGACTTGAACGCATAGAAATCCGCAACTTCCTTATACACTTTGTTGCGGTCAACGTTGTAATCTTCGACCAGCACCTGCGGAAGCTTGCGGCGGTTTTTTTGCGTTTCCTTGCTGAGGGTGTCCAGCGCATTGAGAAGGATATCGGGCGTGATAATTCCTTTCTCAATGAGGACCTCTCCGAATTCTTTTTTTGTTCTTTTGACTTCCATAGGTCAGCGGTATTGGTCGACCCGGATCGACGCGGTTTCTGAAGAAAGATATGTGAGGAATACGAGAGCTGCCATGATGATCATGGAAATTGCCACTTCGATAAAACTCACCAGGTTCTTCATGGCATACTGATTTTCCATTTGATAGTAGTCGGCAAGTTGTGATGAAGTTGCCTTCACGTCTCCTGTTTCGCCCGCCGTCCGGAACCTCGAGATCACCATGTCGGGAAAGAACGTGGTTTGTTCAAGGGCATGAGCAAGCTCTGTTCCGTATTTGAGCATGAGCGGAACCGCCACCGTTTTAATCTGCTTATCGAGAAACCGATTCCCCGATGCCTCCCCTGCCAGGCGAATGGCGTCGATGTTCTCCCCCGAGGAGGTGTAGACAATTCCGAGCACCCTGCAAAAAATCTCGACACTGGTATTCCGAAGAATACGGCCCATATACGGAACACGGATGATAAACCGATGAAACGCCATGTTACCCGTGGGTGAAAGGAGATAGACATAGAATCCAATGATCGTCATCAGGCTCAGGACGACGATCCAGACAATATTCTCCTGAACAAACGCACTGAATTCGAGCGTCGCTTTCGTCAGCGGAGGCATTGTTGAGGTCATCGGGGCGAGCATTTCCGCCATCTGGGGGAGCAAGTACACGACATAAAAGGCAATAGCGCCGATGAGGGTCAAGGACGTCACGGCAGGAAGAATCAGCGAGCTTGTCAATCCCTTCTTGAAATCCGCCTGACGTTCCACCAGCTGGGCAACACTTTGGAAGATAGAGGTCATGTTGCCGCTCTTTGACGCGATACCGAGCATCAATGCCGTATGCTCGCCGATGACTTTGCCCTGGCGAGCAAAAGCGTCGCGCGAGTCAACACCGTTCTTCAGGTCCTGAATGATATCGCGCAGAGCCGTCTTGAGATAGTTGTCCCGCACATTGTTCGACATGATGCGCAGAACTTCGGTGTATGGCATTTTTTGTTCGAGGAGCTTGGCGCTCGTTCCGATGAAAGAAACGATTTCACCCGTCGAAGCGGCCATCTTGAACTCGAAAGCGGGACGCACGAACCGTACTTTGAATCCGAGCCTTTCCAAGGCTGAGATGACTTCCTGACGCGTGTACGCGCTTTGTATGCCGGTGATCTCCTTGTTCCCGCGCCGGACCGTGTAGTTGTAATTCTTCTTCTTCTTGAGCGAGACAAGGGAAGATTTGTTCAACTCGCAGATCGTCTTCGCTTTTTTCCGGGCCTGGAAATAGGATGGAGCGAAGATGAACCTTTGAACGGTTCGTCCCGACTGGTCGCGAGCAGTGATTCTGTATTCAGAGCCCGTAGGTTGGGGCATTACTCAATTGTTCCTTGGGGAAGTATTTTCACCAGCAATAGCCGCATCATCGAATTCCACGAGAACGAGGATCTTTACGGTACGATTCTCGTCACCCGGTTCACGTGACTCGCCTCACATATCAGGTTTCGCGCCTGAACATCCGAGCTTCAATATAGAAATTCACGCACAGCCTCGCAAGCTCTGGGCGAAATCCCGTTACTGATTTTGCTTTAACAACCCCTTCAATTCCTCCAGGTGACGAAGGTAGTCGGCAAACAAAGGTTCCAGATCGTTGAGCCCGCTGTCAATCACGTACGGGAGGGATTCCCCAACGGAATGGAGAATCACCACTGCATTGACATTGGCGTCTTTATTTGAAGCATTGGCGATGCGTTTCGAAATTCCCTTGTTGACTACCGAAACAGCCTTGTAAATTTCCGCGAGGTTCTTCAGCTCCCAATCCGGTTCCTCTCCGCGTCTCATGAAAAAGAACTGAGCGAGAAGGTACATTGTCACAGCGCGGTAAATGGTCTCTCTCGAAGTAGCAAACGGGAGGTGAAACCGAACCATGGGCCTCAGCCGATCCATAACCGGACAGTTGCTCGTGACCATATAGATCCCGATCAAAGCTGAAAGCCCTTTTTGCAGTGTGGTGTCCTTCACAAACGTTCTTTCCTTTGTTTCCACCGTAACGCTTGTTTTCTCAAACGAGATCGAGTCTTGAAAGGACTCTACGAGGCTTGCAAGGTTCACTGCCACCGGGCAATACTCTTCGGTGTCACCGAGGGGGCAATTCTCGCACTGGTGATACTTCAGCTTAGTCCATTCCGGCCTCTTCAGATTGCCGTCAAGAATAAGCGCCATTGTATCGGCGGCAAGCTCGACCGAGAAGTCCTTCTCGGGACCATTCTCGAATTTGAACCGGTACAACAACTTGATGATATTTGGATCAGACGCCATAGAGTACTCCAGTCCGAGAGGGGAGGATGCTCGGATCAGACCTGTTCTTGAATCCCCTTTTTCGCTACTGTGCAAGCAAAGACAGTTTCCTTTTTACCCGTCCCGATGGCAACTTTCCCACCATGAGCCATGAGCGTACGTTGAGCAAAATATAACAGCAGCATTTCACCGCCGAGTTTTTGCAGCTGGCCTCCGATCGAATCGAGAGGCTTGGCAAGCTGATCAGCCACCTTCTTTCCCCGTTCACCCAGCTTGTCGACAGCAACATTCAGCGTCACCATGTTGTCGGCCGTTTCTTTCTCCGTGCTGACTGTTACGCGTGCATTTTTTGCTGCAAGCCCTACTGCAACTGTTACCACAGAGCGGAATGCTTCGCGCAACAGCGATTCATCGCACGCGATCTTGGGAAGTTTCCCTTTGAGTTCAGAAACCCATTCCACATTTGAGGCCGACGCAAGCGCAGCGGCGTATTCCTCCACGCCGTTCAGAATAGTATCAAGAGAGACCTCTTTCCGATGTTCAGCGCCTCCGCCGGGAGAGAGAAAAGCCGGATCGAGGGATTGCACGCTGCCGGAGACTATCATTGCAGAGAATTCATCGATCGCTTTCAGAACGACGGACTGTTCCTTCGTGATCTTCCCGAATCCGCCTTCAATCATCTTGGCGGCCGCGAGCTGGATTTTCGAGGCTGGATCGACGACTCGATCAAAAACGAAAGATGCGTGCTCCCTTTTCAGCGTCGTCAAGGCCGCTTCGGAATTCCTTGCGCGCAGGAGTGATCGCATGCGCGTAATGAGCTCAGTGGTATCGATCGGCTTGACGAGATAGTCTTTGGCTCCCTTCTTGAGGCATTCGATGGCCGTGGAGAAGTCCGCAAATCCCGTCAACATGATCACGTCGGTATTCGGGCGCAGCTCGGTAATCATCCCCAGCGCCGTGATGCCGTCCATTCTCGGCATGTTGATATCGAGCAGGACAACATCGAAGGGGGTTTGTTTGAGCTTTTCGATTGCCTCTTCCCCATCTACGGCTGCGTCCGTTTCGAAACCTCCGGCAGTGAGCCGTGTTTTTATCGTCAGCCGCAGCGTATCTTCGTCATCTACTACCAGGACTTTCCCGACCATGGATTTTTCCTCATGAGACATGATTTATGCGATGGGTAATGTGAAACGAAATGTGGTAGATTTTCCCGGCTCGCTCGAAACGCCGATGGTGCCTCCGTGCGCTTCAACGATGAGCTTGCAGATAGCAAGGCCAAGACCGGTTCCTTTTTGTCGAATGCGTTTTGCCGTTGACGCCTGTTTATACCGTTCAAAGATCGTCGTCAATTCCTCAGGCGGGATTCCCATGCCCGTATCCTTGATGGTAATGTTCACGACTTTTTGTTTCTCGCCGAGTCCTTCGATTTTTGCTTCTGCGTTTTCGGCATCGATCTTGACATGTCCGCCATTCGGCGTGAACTTCAGGGCATTGCTGAGCAGGTTCATGATCACCTGACCAATCTTGCCGGAATCGATCATAGCTGTCTTAACATCATCTTTGACATCGACATGGAGCGAGATGTTTTTTTGGCGAAATTGGAAATCCACCTGTTTGACCGCCCGGTCGATCACCTGTGAAATTGAAACGTTTTCCCTGTGCAAGGTGATCTTGCCCGCTTCAAATTTTGAAATATCGAGGAGATTATTAATCAGTTGAAGCATGCGCTCGGCCGACTCCTGTGACGCAGAAAGAAGAGTAAAATGGTCAGCCGTCAGCGACTCCTTGGATTTTTCCAGCTCTCTGATGAATTCGATGACATCCTTAATTCCGGCCAGGGGGCTCCGCAGATCGTGGACAAGCATGGCCATGAAATCTGCCTTGGTCCGCTCAAGCTCCGCCTCAATTCTCTTTATTTTGACAAGGGTCTTCGTGCGAACGAGAAGCTCATCCGTGTCGATGGGTTTTGTCAGATACTCATCGGCTCCCAACATGAGTCCCGCTTCGATGCTTCCGGGATCCTTCCGTTGGGCGGTGAGGAAAATGACGGGAATCCGCGACGTGGTCGGACTTGCTTTGAGGTGCTTCAGCGTCTCAAATCCATCCATTTCGGGCATTTGTATATCGAGAAGAATCACGTCGGGTTGTTTCTCTTTTGCAATAGCAAGGCATTCTTTGCCGCTCGTTGCCCGAAGCATTTCCACCGGCTTCCTCTTCAGGGCAAATTCGAGCAGATCCAGGTTGTCTTCGGTATCGTCGACAACGAGGATGACGGGATCTACAAGTTTCTGCTGGGTCATAGGGTCGTGTGCTCTCTGGGAGTTATACAGTTGACAAGGCACGTTTGATCGTGCTGGCAAGAGCGTCTTTGGAGAACTCCTCCTTGTTCATGACATCCTTGATATAGGACTGGAGCATGTCTCGTTCTCTGTTGGTGAGCTCTTTTCCTGAAAGAATAATGACCGGAATTTTCTTCCAAAGGTCGTTTGCCTGAAGGCGCCGGACCACCTGGAAGCCATCCATGACCGGCATGACCACATCGAGAAAGATAACTGCCGGTGTGGACGTTTTGAGGACTTCGAGAGCTTCCTCTCCGTTATGCGCGACGGTCGTTTTGAATCCTTCGGCTTCAAGAAGCTGCTTCAGCGCGTTTGCATAGTCCTTATTGTCGTCAACGACCAGAACAAACTCATCGCTTGTTTTGACGGCTGATTGTACACGCTGGATGAGCTGCTTGGAATCGACCGGCTTTGGCATGACATCGACCGCTCCTAACGACATGGCCAGCGGCTTGTTATCGATCATGGAATGGATGATAACCGGTATGTCTTTTGCCTGAGGATCTCTCTTCAGTTCCCTCAGCACTTGCCAGCCATCCTTCTGGGGCATCATGATATCAAGGGTGATGAGGGCGGGCTTTATTTGCTTGACCAGCTTGATCCCTTCATCTCCTGAAAGGGCAACGGACACATTGTAACCCTCCGGCACCAGGTAGGAGCGGAGGATTTCCAGGGCATCGGGATCGTCATCGATGCATAGTATTTTCGTTCCCGTTTCGGGACCGACTGATTGGGCAATGGCTTGCTTCAGAGGCGCCGCCTCCTGACGTCTTGAGGGCGCTGCTTTGAGGGGAGCAGGGGCTTCGCCTTCTTTGGCTGCCTCGGGCGTGTATTCTGCGGGGACCAGGAAAGTGAATGTCGATCCCTGGCCAAAGATGCTCTGCACTTTCAGGTCGCCTCCGAGCATCCGCGCCAGGCGACGAGAGATGGGAAGACCCAATCCCGTTCCCTTGTACTTCCTCGAATGGCTGCTGTCGATTTGCTGGAATTCCTCGAATACCAAGGGAAGATTCTTTTCTTCGATGCCAATTCCGGAATCTTTCACTGCAAATGAGACGATCCCTTTTTGAGCCTTCTTGACAGAAAGAAGAATCTCTCCTTTTTCCGTGAACTTGACGGCGTTGCTGAGCAGGTTCACGATAATTTGTTTGATTTTCAGAATGTCGGTCTTCATGACCGGCAGATCCGGGTCGATTTCCTGCCGGAGAGTCAAATTCTTCTGCTTGAGGAGCATCTCAACCGTCATCACCGTATTGGCGACAATATTGGGAACTTCGTCGCTCTCGACATTGACCGTCATCCGGCCTGCTTCGAGTTTGGAGAAGTCGAGAATATCGTTAATCAGCTGCAGCAGATGCTTCCCGTTCTTGAGAACTTTCTCCAATGCCATGCGCTGATCCGGAGTCAAAGGATCGCCTGTGGGACCGAGAAGAACCGAGCTGAACCCGATAATAGAATTAAGCGGTGTCCTCAGCTCATGAGACATGCTTGCCAGAAAGTCTGATTTGACGCGATAGGCTTTTTCGAGCTCGCTGTTTTTCTTATTGAGCTCCTCATTCTTCATTGCTATTTCACGAGACAGCGTGAGCGCCGCCTCGTTGTTACGCGCATTCGTGAGCGCTACCCCTATTTGAGGAACGGAGTTATGAATAATCTCCTTCTTGAGGTCATCGAATGGCCGCATCGAACCCAGAATCAGGACTCCCAGCAGACGTTCCTGAAACAGAATGGGAACCGCCAGCAGACATTTGGGAGCGACCTCGACCAAACCCGTGTCGATGTGGAAGCCGGCTTCCTCGGGGAGGTCGAGGATTTCGAGGGTGCGAAGCTCTTTTGCACACTGCCCGGGAATTCCCTCACCAAGCGCGTACTGACGGCTTTGACTGTTCTGCCGGAGTGCATAGCCTGCCGAGAGTTCAAGCATGTCGGTCTGAAGGTTGAGCAGATATAGCGCACCGATATTCGAGCCCGAGTGATGACAAATGAGGTTTAAGCTGTTTATTTCGACATCCTGTATGTCGACATGACTGTTGAGTGCAGTGACAAGCTCTGAGTACGCGTTGAGCCGCGTATAGTTGTTTCCCAACATGACGGACATTTTGTTGAAATCCGCCGCAAGTTCCCCAAGTTCATCGGTACGGTTCAGCTCTATTTCCTCGAACCTGCCGGCCATCATGTTTTGCGTCCCCTCTTTCAACAGGCGGACCGGGTTGGTAATGGAACGTGTGAGCACAAAACCCAGGGCCAGAGCGAAGACCGCTATGAGAATATTGACAAGGCTGATGAAGTTCCCGATTGTTCCGCTCAGGATTTTTGCTGCCTCGATGCTTTGACTTTGGTTGCCCGCAAGGCGTTGTCTCATTTCCCGAACCATACTCAGCGCGTGCTCAAGCTGACCGTTTTGTTTTTCGATGCGGGTGAGAGCAACAAATTCCTTCTCGAACTCCGGGTTCATCTCCCGGTTTTCCCCCAGAAGCATCTTCTTGTCGCCAACATCGGCCATCCACTCAAAATAGTAGCCGCGGATATTATGCAGTTTCTGCACAAGCAGGGTGTCGGTAAGGTCTTTCTGAATGAATGCTACGAGCCCGTCGATTTCCTTCCAGTATGACTGATACAGGCTTCGTGATTCCTCTGATCCCGTGAGAGCATACGCGTCCGCCGCCGCGGGAGTGTCCGTGAGAATAATCGTGAGGCGCTGGATATACCCGAGGACTTTGACGTCGCTTGCGGCGCCTGCGTAGCTGATTTCCACTCTTGAGAGGATGTTGATCGTCAAGAATGTCATGGCTGTCAGGATCACCAAGAGAAGGGCGAAATTCGCAAAGACCTTCCAGTAGAGTTTCGATTTGAACATAAGCTTGTTCCTTGAGAGCAGTCCTAAAAAGTGTCTTACCCGGCCTTACATATTCAGATATTTCTGAATGAGGGCCAGCAGTTCCTCAGGGTCCATTGGTTTGGTGTAATGCTCAACGCATCCGATTTCGTGCGTTCTTGCACGATCTTCCGGTTTTGCCTGGGCAGTAAAGGCAATGACCGGGATTTCCCTTGTAGCCTCATCTTCTTTGAGCAGAGGAACGGCTGTCCAACCGTCCATAACGGGCATTTGCATGTCCATGAGGATAAGGTTGGGCATCCGCTCCTTGGCGAGGCGAACAGCTTCTTCGCCGTTTTCCGCGATGACAAGTTCAATATCCATCTTGCTCCTCATCAGAACAAATTGAACAAGATCTCTGTTGTCTTCGTCATCTTCTGCCAACAAGATCACTTTACTCATACCAACATCCTTTCTTCAACGATGATATGCATCTATGTATCATATGGAAGACAAATATTGTCTGAAGGCCATCAACTTGTCGTTCATGATCGTATTAAGGTTTTCCATTTCAATAGGCTTCACCACGTATCCTTCCGTAGGCTTCAATTCGGATGATTCCAACTGCGTCACTTCGCCGGGCGTGCACATGAGGATGAACGGAATGTAATTGAACTTGGAATTTGCCCGAAGGACATGGAGGAACTTGATTCCGCTCAACGACCCCGCCGAAAATTCCATATCACAGAGAATGTAATGGGGATTGATTTTCTCGATTTTCTCAAGTGCATTCTCGGGCGACAAAGCATTGACCACTGCATACCCTCCCGATTTGAGCCGAAGTCCAATTTCCTTGGAAGTTTTTTCATCGGAGGAGACGTAGAGGATGGTTCCCTTGTACTGGTCCGCCACGAGATCCATCAAAAATTTCGATTCGTATTCGAGGTACTCATCAATGGTCACCTGGTACACTTTTCGGAGCCACTCGAGAGTTCTCGATGAATTGCGCAGGAGTTTTTGTTTTGACACCACCTCTTTCACCGCGCTGCTATACATATCGAGCTTGACTTCCCTGTTCAGTGTCTGTTCAACGTCTTCCGGGACTCCAAGGGCAACGGCCATATCATGAAGCTGGTCCAACTCGGGTTGTTTCGGCATTCCGTTGATCCAGGCCTTCTCCATCGCTGTTCGAAGCTGTTTGATTGCTCCTTTCAGCTGATGCTGGTTCATTTCTTCGCGGACTTTTCGTTCCTGGTCGAGCGCTTTCGTCAGCATTTCAATCTGCCGGCGCATTTCGTCGAGCTTCACATCGATTTCGCCCTTTGGTGCGTTCGGCGAATGGTGAGCGGCCTCGGACACCTGTTGAAGAACCTCGGCGATTGCGGGCGTTGTTGACGCGGACGACGATTTGACTTCCCCCGATTTCGCCCGTGTAGCCAGGACATCCGCAATAACGGGACGGGCCGCAGCGATAACGTTTTCCGGTTTCGCTTTCGGAGGCGGGGCCTTCGGCTGCTCCTTGGGCGGCGGCGGTGCTGACGGCTCCTTACGCTCCAACGGTTGCTCCGGCGGTGCCGGGGGCTTTGGAGCAGGAGCTTTCACCGGAGGGGGAGCCGGAGGCGGAGTTGTTTTTGGCGCAGCGGGCGCAGGTGGAGGTGGCGTTGGTTTTGGCGCCGGGGGCGGAACAACTTTGGGCGGTGCCGGAGGCGCCGGTTTCGGCGGTGACGTTGCGGCCGGTGGAGCAGGCGCAGGTTGCGGAGCCGGTTTTTCTGCTGGAGGCGCCTCTGCAGGTTTCTCGACAGGGGGCGGCGGCGGTTCAGCTTTCTTCCGCTGTTCTTCGAAGTATGCTATCCTGTCGAGGAATGCATATGCATACGGATTTGTAGGATCGAGCTTTTGGGCTTTTCCCACTTCGGCGCGCGCCCTTTCGAAATCCGATTCCTTCAGGAACTTGTCGGCAAGAACCAGGCATTGCTTTGCAGCTTCCTTATCCTTGGGGGACACGGACGGCGTACCAGCACGGGCGGTATTTGCGGCTCTTGGGTTCACGCGCAAAGTTTCACGGGCATACTGCGCCCCTTGATGTCACCGATTGGGAGGCTTGGGAGGAATTTACGCTGACTCTGGCGACAGATGGTGCCGGGCATCCCGTGCTTTCTTTTGTGCGAAGGTGTGATCCTTCATGAGCGTTTGCACACATTGAGCGCCCTTGCAGGCGCACAACGGGAAGCCTCTCCATTTTCACCATAGTTCTTCGAAAGGGAGGTGGTTCCTTTTTTTCTGCTAGTTTTTCTCTGCTGAAGAAGCCACCTGAATGCATCTCATCACTTGAAAGTAACCACGAATAGACAAAAAGTCAAGCAACGAAATCTGCATAACCTCTTGAGGGATTTCGGTTTACGTGAGTTTGAATGCGAGGGATCATTTCTTCTCAGAATGAGAATTGCCCCGAGGGTGGGGCATCGAGGACCGAGGCAGAGTTCGGGCGTCCTTTGTTCGCTCATGCAATTACCTTTTGTCTGCTCTGCACGCTCTACCAAAAATTTTCTGCGAAAGGAAAAATGATTTTCTCCATGATTATTCTGTTGTTATCTTGCATTAACCCACTCGATCATTGCCTTCGCAGTCAACCATATTGCTGACGCTCGTTGCCCTCCTGACGCTTGGTATGATTTACATCGGATTCCAGAACTTTGTGAAAAGCAACGAAGAGGCAGCCCGAGACACGCTGAAGGAAGAAATTGCCACCTTGTCCCATGAGGCCCTGAACCACTTCCAACGTCCGAAGCACTTGGGGGGAGGAGGCGGCACATTTCTCAATTTCAAGAGCGTTCACAGGAAGAAGCTCAAGACGAAAAAGAGCCGTCCAGTCCCCGAAGGTGAGAAACTGTGGGAAAGCGAGCAGGGAGTGTACTTTGTTCTTGTAGCCGCCCGGGATTCGGTGGTGATCGAAGGAACCGGGGATCACATCGGTTATGACGGGAAGAAGCCGATCAGGGTCAGAGGCGTTCTCAAAGCGGAAGAAATGTACTTCACCATCATCAACTGAAGCTATTGTTGTTGCTTCAACGCGGCACCGGGCAGCTTGTAGATCAGCATTTTGCCGTCGACAGAAAAGACCAACGAATCTCCGGCGATGGGTTCAGCCTGCAGGGTCTTTTGGCGGAGATCGATATCATCGGAGAAGATTGTCAGAACCGCTCCATCGCGCGTGAGTTCGACTTTTGTTCTGGCGGAGACTTTCTTCTGTAACTGCTGTTCCCGCGGCAACGCTGCCAAGGGCTGCTGGCGCAAGATATAGGATCCCTTGCTTTTTGAACTCTGTATTTGACTTCTGAGAGCCGCGTCGGCCTGCTCATTCCGTTCCTTCTCTGCGCGCCGGATACCCGCTGCATCTCTTGCTTCCTCTGCAACCTCCGTCACAACTCCATCCAACCAGTATACTTGTTCCCGAAAAGATTCCATCTCGGATACTTGAAGAGCGTCGGCGGGCCGTTCCTTTGCGGGTATTTCCGACCGGTCATCTCTTTTTGAGATTTTTCCCTGCGCCTCATCCTCACTCTTCGCCACCGCCGATGGGAGAGCCGCTGCCGGTTTTTCAGGAGCTCCAGCCCCCATGCGGGCATCAGCCGCTCCCGTCTCCTGCCCGGGTAAGTCCTTTTCTTCCGTTGCCGCTGTCTTTTCTCCTTCGTTTTTCAAGACCGAGGGGATTCCCTCTTCCGGCTGAGCAACTTCGGAAAAATCCCACCACCGGTTGTACATTCCCAATCCCACAACAAGAACCAAAACAGCGGCAGCGCTTGCGATATGAGGCCAGGGAATTTTCGCCGGGCCCGATGCCTCCCCGATCTTCTCCTTAAGCCTGATGCGAAGCTGCTCCCGACCGTATGCGCGAACTTTCCTGACAAAATCCGCTTCCCGCTCCACCGCTTCCCTGCATACAGCACATGTCTCGACGTGTTGCTTGAGCTTCAGCTTCTCTTCTTCCGAAACCTGTCCCAAGACATACAGCTCCAGCAGTTCTCTGTCTTCCGTCCAATGTTCCATGATCTTATTCTTCCGCCATCAGCGACCGCAAATGGTCTTCAAGATTCTTTCTGCATTGATACTTCTTTGATTTTGCCGTGTCCGCATTAGCAAGCCCGAGCGACGAAGCGATTTCCTCCATCGATTTTTCTTCCCAATAGAACATAAGAAGAATGCTGCGGCACAATGCGCTGATGCGGGACATCGCTTCCCGAATGGCATCCATCTGCTCCTCCCGGATGAGCAGATCCAAAACGGATTCCCCCTCTGCAGGCGGGTCGAATTCATCCGAAATCGGTGTTTCCTTCCGCTTGCGGGCAAGTCGCCGCGCCCACAGGTTCTTGACAATCCCCATGATATAGGTGGTCAGCTTTGACTGCGAAGCAAAGGATCCATCCCTGACCTTTTCCCAGAGGATCACGACAGCTTCCTGAAGGAGTTCATCGGCTTCCTCCTCCGTTCCGCTGTTCCTCTTCACATAGGAACGAGTCATCGTCCGCGTATCCTCGAACATCATCACCAGACCCCGATCGTCACCGGACCGAATAAGATGGAGGATCTTCGACTCTCTGTTCAGAAACTGAAGAGACGGGGTCATTTACCTTTCATGGGTTAATGACATCAATGGGCAGAAGGTAAAGGCATCAGGGACTTTTTTCACCGAAAATCAGGTGAATTTACAAAGTTCCAACCCATTATCCAAATCACAGGAGGCTCATCATGAAAACACTCATCGTTCCCATGCTGCTGTTCGGATGTGCGATACTCGGATCCGGAGGCTGCCTGAAGGCCCATGAGCAGGGAGGGGACAAAAAGTTTGTCCTCTCGGGAAAACTGAACTGTCCCGTTATCTCAGAACGGGGCGAAACGGTGTATCTGCAACTGCAGGTCCGGACACCGAGGATGGAAAAACCCCATCGAAGGCCTTTGAATCTTTCGGTCGTTCTCGACCGCAGCGGATCCATGGGGGACGAACGCAAGATGGAGTACGCAAAGTCCGCCCTGACTTCCCTGATCAACCAACTCTCAAGCAACGACATTCTTTCCGTGGTTATCTATGACGATGTTGTGGAAGTGCTTAGGCCGGCGGGCAGGGTCGGGGATCGGAGGAAACTGCACCGGCTGCTGGAAGGCGTGTATCCGCGCGGCTCGACAAACCTCGGCGGTGGAATGGTTGAGGGATACGAACAGGTCTTCCGATATGCGAGCAAAGAGTATACGAATCGGGTGGTTCTTCTTTCGGACGGGCTTGCAAACCAGGGAATCACGGATCCCCATCGGCTGAACGCTATTGCCAGGAAGAAACGGATGCATGCAGTCTCTCTCACGACCATGGGCGTTGGCCTGGACTACAACGAGAATCTCATGGTTGGTCTTGCAGAGAACGGCGGCGGGAATTACTACTTTATCGAGCACCCCCGTTCCATTGCTCATATCCTGTCGCGGGAGTTTGAAACCCTCTCCACCCTTGTCGCACAGAATGCCATCATTGAACTTCGCCTTGGCAATGGCGTCCGCCTGCACGACGTCATCGGTTATGAGTGGCAACAGAACGGCGATCGATGCACCATTTCTCTTGGTGATCTTCCGTCGGATCAGACGAGTGATCTCACGCTCGAACTTCAGGTTCCGTCGGGCCGCGGAACGCTCGCCCTCGCGTCCGGAATGTTGACGTACGAGAACGACAAACTTGATGAAAGCAATCGTCCTTCGTTCGCGGCATCCATTGCCTATACCGACCGGGAGGAAGCAGTGAACGAGCATCGCGACATGGAAGCTCAGGCGAAGGCAGACGTCGCTGTTTCCACGAGAAAGGTCGAGCAAGCCATGGATATGCTTGATGCGGGACGTGCTGAAGATGCCGAGAAGACTCTTTCCGAGGCGAAAGAAGTCCTTCGCTCATCTCCGGCAGCGTCCGCAGCCGGCGCAGGAGAATACATCAGGAATCAGGAAACGCAGATCGGATCATTTCAGTCCATTCTGAAAGACAGCACGGGGGATACGAGGCAGGCAAAGAAGTCGATTCAATACGAGAATTACAGAACGCAGAAAAACAAACAATAAGCCGATCACGTTCATCCACACCGAAGACCCGATCGCACGGCGGTCGGGTCTTTTGTTTTCCCGAACGGCGCATCATCAGGGCCGGGAATCCCGCGCACGGGGAAGGTTTACTTTCACCATGAGTCCCGAAGCACCGGTACTCGAAAGCTGAAGCGACCCGTCGTGAATCTCGGCCAGGCGTTTGGCAACGACGAGTCCCCACCCAAGATAGTGGTCATCATGAAACCGGGAATGGAGGGAGGAAAACGAATTGATCTCCTCTATTTGCTGAGGAGTCATCCCCCGCCCGAAGTCCGTCACGATAAGAGTAAACATTTTTTCAGAGAATGTACCTGAGACCTGGACCTTTTGCCCCTTCGCCGAAAATTTGAATGCATTATCGACCAGTTCATGTGTGATCTTCGCGACATATTCTTGCGAACATGCGACGCTGCCGCGGGCAACGGCAACGACAAGGTCTTCCGGGCGTTCACAATGGTTCGCAACATCTGCGGCAACGGGTTCCACAATCCCCTTGAGGTCGCCGGTCGAGAACATCCGCAGGCGTTCGAGTTTTGAAGGATCCGAAGCCAGAATCTCGATTTGTGCAAGGACAGAGAAGTTTTCCGCAACCCTCAGGACACTGCGCGCTGCTTTTTGAATCGCCCGTCCGAGCTCGATGATCTCACTTTTCTTAAGATCGACGTATTCACGCGCAATTGCCTTGGAGAAACCCAGGATTCCGGCCACGGGTGTTCTCAGATCGCCAGGAACTCCAATGGTCAAAAACGACCTCGGATCCGTTGATCCCTTTCCCTGATGCTTTCTCGACTCATCCAGTTTCCTGAAGCGGATCGCAACCGCCTCAAGGAGTTCTGGGACAGTAAATGGCTTGGTCAGATAATCATCAGCGCCCAGTTCCAGCGCGTGGACAAGACCTTCATTATCCGGTTTTCCGGTCATGAGAATGATGGGAATCCCGGTCGTTCGCGGGTCTTGCCGGATGCTCACCACTGCATCATAGCCGTCCACACTATCCATCATGACGTCGGAGACGATGAGGTCGGGAATCTTTGCCCGGGCGATTTCAATGCCTTCGACGGCATTTTCTGCCTGGAGAACGACGAACCCCTCTCCCTCGAGAGCGAAGGCAAGGGCCTCACGGAAGGCCGATTCATCTTCGATTATGAGAATTTTCTTCACTGCTCACCTTTAAGGATGAGGGAATTTAAGAATCCTTTCGGCAAAAACAAGTGGTGAGGGATATTGGAATGAAGTACAAAAAAAATCCCAACCTCGTAGGGGCTGGGATTCGCGAAGCTCAAGCGGCAGTTATTCCTATTTTCCCTTGCGAATAACGATGTCTCCATTGAAATTCTTGAAGAGGATTTCCGCCCCGCCGCCGTTAATCGTTCCCCGCATTCCTTTTTCGAGAACGACCCGCCTTTTCTTGCCTCTCCCCTCTTCTTCAATCTTGGGGGTCGATTTCTCCATGACAACGTCAAAATCCGTGTAGATCTCCCCCTGTTCAGATTTCAGATTCAGGGACGCTTTCATGGTGGAGGGAAATGTTACATCGATTTTACCGTTGAGTGAGCTGAACGACATCGATTTGTTGGGAGTCACTGAAACAAAGGTCGCCGTCAAATCTCCGTTCAAAGCGTGGGCAACGGCAGAGCCGGAAACATTCTTGAGGGTTACCGAACCGTTCGTGTTGTTCACTTCAATTTCCCCCGTGATCCCCTCGACATCGATATCGCCGTCGTTCACCGTACTCAAGTTCAAAGAAGTATTCGATGGGACCTGAATGCTCAGGGTCTTTTCGGAGTTCATCGAACGATAACCCGTTCCCACGCTCACGACATTATTCTCTTCTTCAACGGTGAGACCCGCGCTTGTGTTAGGAATGAGCCGCAGTCCACCCTTGGAGCGCTCCTTGTTTTCTTCGTCAGGTTTTTGCCGAAGCTCGACAATGACTTCCTTCCCGTTGTATCCCTTCACTAAAATACTGCCCGATACGAGACCCACCTTCAGCAGAGCAGGCCTTGACGGATCGCTGAGGGGAACGGAAACGCGGTCTGTGCCGGAATCCTGCCCTGCAGCCAGCGATCCACCAATGATGAGCAGCGCTATACTCCATTGGAACATTTTCATCTTCTTCTCCTTTTCCATCCTGAGTGTCTACTCAAGACCTCTTTTGATTGTGATATTTCCGTTTAATGTATCGAAAGCCAGCTGCGGCCCGCCCAGGCCAATCCTCACGGCATAGCTGTCGCTGAGCTTGTAGAACGTTTTTCCCCGCTTCTCCCGCCGGACCATTTTTGGCCCATCGACCGGGACAAGGTCAAAGTCGGTATAGGCCTTGCCATTGAATGTCTTGAACGACAAATCCGCCGAAAGCCCGGCGGGAAAGGTTACGTCAATTCTGCCGTTGACCGTTTTGAACGAACAGTCATCCTTCGGACTTTTCACGAAGCTCGCCTCGAGAAAACCGTTCACCGTGCCAACCAGGCCATGGCCCGCCACGCCCGTCATCGTAATGTTCCCGTTAACATTTCTTACTTCGAAAACTCCTTCAACATCCTTCACTTCGATGTCCCCAACGTTGACCGTGCGAAGAAAGAGACCGGTTTTTCTGGGTACTTTGAGCTGAAAATCGAAACTCACAGAATAGCCGTAGTAGCGATCCTCCCCGCGGTTTCCATACCCCCAGCGTGTGCCCCATGGGGTCTTGACAACGACTTCGATCCTGTCCCGTTTTTCCTGAATATCCAGGATCACGTCCTCTTTCGCTTCCTGCAATCGCTTTTCTGAGTCGGCTTTTGTCGACCTTCGGGCAATGAGCTGCACCTCGGTCCCGTCATAGCCCTCAACGGTAATCGAACCGTCGATATTGTCAACGAGCAGCCGCTGTTCGGGGCCGGGCTGGGCGAAGACGAGCGACCGGCGAATCTCTTCCTCCTCGTGTTTCTGAAAACAATGTGCGGGAGGGACGATCAGAATAAGACAGAGCAGCGTTTTCACGTCATTTCTCCTACAGTGAAAGTTCTTTCATTCCCTCTTCGATGCGCTTCTTGACGGTCGTATTCACTTTCGGGTCGGCAGCCATTTTCCGCAGGACATCCGCAGACTGTTTGATTTGTTCCTGGACGACCAGATCGATGAGAGCGATCTGTACGAGGGGGGACTGCTGTTCGGGCAAAGTCCCCACGATTTCCTCCTCAACAAGGGGATCGCCGAGAAACCTGCTCAGGGCGTCCACCGCAGCAAGACGGACGTTGACATTCGCATCGTACTTGAGAGCCTTCATGAGTGCTGAGAGCACCTGCGGATCGGCCTGATTGATCTGACTGGTCCAGCCCACTCCCCGCAGGCGTTCACTCGCCGACTGCTGACTCAAGAGCGAGATGGTAAGAAGGCGGCCCATTGTCTGCACCTCATCTCTCAGGTTGCTCAACTCAGTCTGCTGGTTGTCCGGAGCGCCAATGCGGATTCCGCCGATCAGTCCTGCAACAAGCAGAACCGCAGCAATGCCGACCTGCCACACAGGCTGGCGGGGCCACAGGATGCCGATGCGATCGTTGATCGCCGTCCAGAGCCCTCCGGGTGCATGCTGAGAATGGCGTGCGCCTTCCTGATAGGCCTCGAGCATTGCATAGAAGCGGATCCTGGATTCCGGCCGGGGTGCTTCATCCGGAATTTCGCCCAGTTTTGCCCAGAGTCTCGACAGACTGTCGAATTCTTCCCTGCAGAGGGAACAATCCTGCAAGTGAGCATCCACCTCCGCCTTTTGCATACGATCGAGCCGATTCATGAAATAGTCGGGTATCTTTTCTACGATATGGTTTTTCATAAGACTGCTTCCTCAGAAAGATTCAGATAAATCTCCCGCAGTTCTTTGAGGGCAAAATGAACTCGGGCCTTGACCGTTCCAACCGGGCACCGGAGAACACCGGCGATCTCCTCATATTTCATGTCCTGGAACCTGCTGAGCACCAGCACCTCGCGTTTTTCGACGGAAAGTTTTGCAAGGGCCAGTCGAAGCAGACTGTTCCTTTCAATTTCTTCCATCATCTCGGACGCGGACGGATTCGGGATTTCGCGATCCTCGAGCTTTTGATGTTCCACGGGGTCTTCTTTCCATTTCCGGAAGTAATCGGCGGCAGCATTCTTTGCCATTTGATACATCCATGAGGTAAAAGGGGCTTCTCCGCGGAATGTGTGCCGGTATTTCAGAATCCTGAAGAACACTTCCTGACCAAGGTCCTCGCTTATGTCACGCCGGTTGGTCATCTTCACAAGGAAATTGTACAGCTTGCCGTAATGCCGCTCGAACAATATTCCCAATTTCCCCACATCGCCATCCCTCACCTGCAGCATGATTTCGTTGTCAGTAGGTGTATTCACCCGTTTCCTTTGCTGGTGGCGCTCATGGTGTTAAGACTGAGGATTCGAGAAAAGGTTAAGATACAAATTTCGGCATGATCACGGCCAGGCTCGCGATCATAGCCAAATCATTGACTTTTTTCATTCTTTTTGAACTTTCAGTATTGACTAAACAATAAAATTTTTGTATCTTGTTCATCCCGAACCAGGGATTCATCCATGAACGCAAAGAATATCATGCAGGATCGCCTCCGTTTTGCCGAGGAAATGGGAATTCTCATGGAAAGGAACGGTCATCCGAGAATCTCGGGGAAGATCCTTGGGTATCTGCTGATCGCCGATGAGCCTTACACATCGGGTGAAGATCTTGCGCAAGCATTAAGGGCGAGCAAGGGATCGATCAGTACGATGACCAGATTCCTTCTCCAGCTCGGGCTGATCGAAAAAGTCGGTGTGCCGGCAGACCGGCGGGATTTTTTCAGGATCCGCCGAGGCTCGTTCAGCAGCCTCCTCCGAAGCCGGATGACGCAGGTTACCGAATTCAAGCAGATCCTCGAGAAGGGATTGGCGCTCGTACCGGAGAAAACATCCGAAGCACACCGTCACCTCGAAGCGTTTCATCAATTCTATGATTTTTTTGAAAAAGAGTTTGCAGCTCTTCTTGCCCGATGGGAAGAGCTTCAAGTGAACGAGGTACGACACAAAGAGGAAATGAACCGATGAAAAGAATCATCCTGTTTGCCTTGAGCGCGCTCATGACTGGAATGACGGCATTTGGCCAGACCGCTCAGGACATCGTGACACGCTCGGAGGATTTACTTAAGGGTGAAAATTCCCGCGGATCCTTCCGCATGACGATCACAACGCCCGACTACACCAGGACGATGGAAATGGACAGTTGGTGGGTGGGGAATGAAAAGGCTCTTATTGTAATCACCTCTCCCCGGCGCGAAGCAGGCAACAAGACGCTGAAGGTGAAGAACGAGCTTTGGATGTACCTTCGCAACACCGAAACGACGATCAAAGTGCCCCCTTCCATGATGCTGCAGTCGTGGAACGGATCGGATTTCACCAACGACGACCTGGTTCGAGAGTCGAGCCTTGTTGACGACTACACCATGAAGATCCTGGGTGAAGAAATTGTGGACGATGTCCTCTGCTGGAAGATCGGATTGACGCCAAAACCGGAGGCACCTGTCGTATGGGGTTCAATCCACCATTGGATTCGGAAAATTGACTACTTGCCCGCCCGGACGGAATATTTCGACGAAAAGGGAACCCGCGTCAGAACGATGTCGTATTCCGAAATCGGCCGATTCGGCAAGAGGACCATCCCCACCAAGTGGTTGATGATCAACGACAGCAAGAAAGGCCATTCAACGGAATTCAAATACCTTGACATCAGTTTTGATGTCTCCATCAGCGACCGCATTTTCTCTTTGCAGGAATTGGAGAGGGGAAGAGGACGGTGAAGCTCCTTCTCACACTCGGCTGGAGGAACATCTGGCGCAACCGTCGCCGCTCCCTCATCACCATACTGGCCGTTACGTTTGCGGTCATGCTTTCGATTGTCATGAGGGGCATCCAGCTGGGGACGTACGACGTCAATATTCGTCACGTCGTCGAATTATTCAGCGGATATCTTCAAATTCAGGCTCCCGGATACCAGAAGAACCCTTCGCTGCACAAGAGTTTCAAATTATCCGACAGTCTCCGGGTCTTGCTGGAGACAGACAAGCGCGTGATCGGGACCGCTCCCCGCATCCTGGGCGACGGCCTGATCAGCTACAGGGATTATTCTCAGGGGGCAGTCATTGTGGGGATCGATCCGGAGCTGGAGCGACAGGTTTCAAAGCTCCCGAGCCGCGTGACCAGTGGCAGCTTCCTCGCCTCGGACCGCCAGGATGCAATTGTCGTTGGCCACAAGCTTCTTGAAAATCTCAAGGCCCAGACCGGCGACACGATTGTTCTCCTGTCACAGGGATTTGACGGCTCGCTGGGGAATCTTCGGTTCGTCATTACAGGTGCCCTGAAATCAGGGCTCGGCGATCTCGACCGAAGCCTGGTTCTCATGAATCTCGACGCAGCCCGCGAATTGCTTGTGATGGAGGGACGCGTGAGCCTCATAGCGATCAAGCTCGACGACCTTGGAGAAATTTCCTCCTTTCAGGAAGATCATGCAGGATCGCTGGAAACCATGGGAATGGCGCTGTTGGAATGGAAAGAGGTAATGCCCGATTTCGAGCAGAGTATCGAACTGGACAATGTGAGCGGGATCCTCACTCTGGGAATCCTGATCCTCGTTGTAGCTTTCGGCATCACCAACACCGTCCTCATGTCTGTCACCGAACGCTTCAGGGAATTCGGCATCATCCTTTCTATCGGCATGCAGCATACGAGGCTCGTGTGGCTGATCTTTCTTGAGACAGTCATGATTATTGTCCTTGGACTTGTTTTGGGAAATATCCTTGCCTACGGCATCAACTACTATCTCGTCCTCAACCCCATTGAATTCAGCGGGGAGTTTGGGGCCATCTACGAGGAATACGGCTGGCTTCCGCGCCTCGAATCGACGCTCAAGCTATCCTCTTTTCTGAATACTTCGCTTGCGATCCTGGTGATTTCCATCGTCTCCACACTCTATCCCATCATGAAGGTTCTGAAGCTCGAGCCATTGAAAGGAATCAGGTACACATAATGCTCCTTCGTCTTTCATGGCGCAATATTTGGAGGAACAGGCGGCGATCGATTATTGTCCTTCTCTCCGTTGCCGTTGGAGTGCTTGCGTCGGTGTTGATGGATACGCTCTCGAGGGGCATGATTGCTCAAATGCTCCATAACCAGGTCGGGTCCCATGTTGCTCACATGCAGATCCATCGGATGGGTTTTCATGATAATCCGGAAATCCAAAGCACTGTACCGGGGATGGAAGCTGTCGACCGCGCCCTGCAGAACACTGCGGGGATCGCATCCTACAGCCGGCGGGTGTTGACCTACGGGCTCGTGAGCAGCGCCTCGAACTCATCCGGTGTTTCCCTTGTAGGTGTCGACCCTCATCGAGAACCCGCCGTCACAACCATCAAGACCTCTCTCGTGGAAGGATCGTATCTTTCCGGGAGGAACAATGAGGCTCTGATAGGGAAAGGGCTCGCTGAGCGGTTAGGAATTGGAGTAGGAGACCGCATGGTGGGCTTGGCGTCGAGGGTTGACGGTCATGTGGGGTCGGACGTTTTCAGGATCGTAGGTATTTTCCAGTCGCTGAGTTCGGAGTTCGATAAGGCGAATGTCTACATACCGCTCGCCAATGCGCAGTCCATGCTGGGCCTGGGACATTCTGTCTCCGAATATGCTATTGTGGTCAACGATCTTGAACGTCTCGAGCAAGTACAAACGGCTCTTCGCGCCGAACTTGACAGCAGCTACGAAGTACTCTCCTATCAGGAAATTCTTCCTCTCCTGGTCCTCTCGATGGATGTGTATGAGCAGTCGATGATCATTTTCTACGTCATTATCGGGATCGCGTTGATTTTCGGGATTGTCAACACCATGCTCATGTCGGTTTTCGAGAGGATTCATGAGTTCGGCGTTTTGAAAGCCATCGGCATGAAGGATTCCAAGGTTCTGCTCATGGTGCTTTCAGAATCATTTCTCCTCGGGATCATCGGCACGCTCATTGGCTTTCTCCTGAGTTATGCCCTCTATCTTCCCTTGTCCGAGACCGGACTCGATCTCAGCGCTTTTTCGGAGGGCCTTCGATCCTACGGCGTGGGAGCCGTGATCTATCCCATTCTCACCTGGGGCGTCGTTGCCAACGCTTTATTTGTGATCCCTTTCGTCGCTGTGCTTGGAGCCGTCTATCCGGCCTTCAGGGCGGTCAGGCTTCATCCTGTCGAAGCGATTCGTTACGTATAACCAGAAAGAATCCATGAACACAGACCTTCTCAGAACAGAAAAGCTTGAAAAGACGTATGATGACAACGGCGTTCCGGTCCATGCGTTACGCGGCATTACCTTCTCGGTGAATGCGGGTGATTTCCTCGTCATCGCGGGACCATCGGGATCCGGAAAAACCACACTCCTGAACCTCCTGGGCGCTCTCGACAAACCCAGTGCAGGCGAGGTTTTTTTCGGCGGAAACAGCCTCAGGGGAAAATCGAAAAGTGAACTGTCGTTGCTGCGGTTGAACAACCTCGGCTTTGTTTTTCAGGCGTACAACCTGATTCCGGTTCTCAGCGCCATAGAAAACGTCGAATTTTCCATGATGCTCCTTTCCATTCCCGAGGCAGAACGAAGAGCAAGGGCGCTTGCGATTCTCAGAGAGTTAGGAATTGAAGAGCTTGCAGACAAAAGGCCCAATGAGATGAGCGGGGGCCAACAGCAACGCGTCGCTGTTGCCCGCGCGATTGTCACCAATCCTTCCGTAGTTCTTGCCGATGAGCCCACGGCCAATCTTGACTCAGTCACCGGCGCATCTCTTCTTGACCTCATGGAACGTCTCAACAAGGAGAAGAACATTACGTTTATCTTCTCTTCCCACGATCCGCAAGTGATCGAGCGTGGACACCGCCTTCTCATTCTCCGCGACGGCATGATTGAATCCGACAAACGTCAATAAAATTCCCTCTGCCCTTTGTGTGTTGTTCGTTCTCCTTTTTCCAGCGGGTGATTACCTCCTTCTGGCACAGACGGATTTCCGCTTCAACGGGTACTTTGTCACGATCCCTGTCTATCAAAAGGTGGAGCCTTCCGTAGGCGCTCTCTTTTCTGTGCGGGAAGACCAGTTCCTTGAAGTTTCCCGACTACGTCTCAGGCCCTCTCTTTCCCTCTGGGAAAAAGGCTATCTCATGTTGGAGTATGAAGTCAGTGCTGCTTACTCAACGTCTTCTCTCTTGTCTCAGCAAGTCCAGCCCGCGGACAATCAGCACCTTGCCGACCTGACCTGGCATCCGATTCAATCCAGTCATTGGACTGTCACGCATTTTGTCGACAGGCTGTATTTTCGTCAATCTGCAGATGTTCTCGATGTGACGATTGGGCGACAAAGGATTTCCTGGGGAACCGGGCGCGTCTGGAACCCCACGGACTTGTTCAATCCTCTGAATCCGACAACTTTCAGTAAGATTGAAAAAGATGGAGTAGACGCGCTTCTCGCGAAGGTGATTCTCGGAAATTTTACAGACGTCTCTCTCGTTGTGCACGCGAAGAAAGGATTCCGAAACAACAATGCGGGTTTCCGGTTCCGATCCAATATCGAGGGATTCGATTTCTCCCTGATGGGCGGGAGCTTTGAAAAAAGAATTGTCCTGGGGGGGGACTTTGCAGGGAGCCTGTTCGATGCGGGTCTTCGCGGGGAGGCAATCTATTCACGGGAAAAGGAGTCGCCGCGGACCGGGTTCACCAGTCTGATTTTGGGCATCGACAACCAGTTCTCGGAAAAATGGTATGGGCTTGCCGAGTATCATTTCAACGGGCGCGGAGCCCGGACACCCGGACTCTATGATCTGACGGGACTTCTTTCGGGGAAAATCCTCAACGTGGGCAGGCAATACATTACTCTTCAGGCTTCGTACCTCTTACACCCCCTCGTCGTGGTTCTCGCCGGCACGACAAGAAATCTGAATGATCGAAGCGGTTATTCCTTTCTGACAGCACATTATTCAAGTTCCGACGAAACCTCGCTCACCCTTGGCGGACAATACTTCTATGGATCGCAACAGACAGAGTATTGGTATTATCCGCACGCAATCTACTTGAAATTCGACTTCTTCTTTTAGTGCGGCACGCACACCCGGAGCGCATGGTGAGCCACTTCCGCTTCACATGGCACAAATCCGAGCAGCTCTCCGTCGGCTTCGAGTGCCACCCTTTCCTTCGATTCGACTCGCACGTGGCGTGCCCGCCGGTAATCGATCCAGGAAAGATTGATATGGCTTCCTGAATAGATCTTCGGAAAATTGAGCAGTCGTGACGGCACCGATTGGTCCTTGATAAGGACGATGTCGAGAAATCCGTCGTCGATGAGCGCCTTCGGGGCGAAGTCCATTCCCCCTCCGGCATAGCGTCCGTTGGCGACCACAACACCCAGGAACCTTCCTTCCACAACTTCAGCATGATCGAGTGTCACGGTCATCTGATGTCCCTTGTACCGCATGGCCGTGTAAGTTGAGGCGAGTCCAAAAGCGAGGAATCCGCCGAGTTTCTTCAAGCCAGGTGTGACGCGCTCAACAACCTTGGCGGCAATCCCCGGATGACAATCATTGACAAACCAGCGTTCTTCCTCTCCCCCTTCTTTCGTCTTGAACCGGACCCTTCCCAGATCGGCATGTTTCGTAGCGGGGTTTGCCAGCAGCCCGATCTGATCCTTGAGCCCGGCAGGGAGGCCCAGATTCCGCGCGACATCCTCAGCGGTTCCGCTGCAGACCAATCCCAGGTGTGCTTTCTGATTGCTGATCCTGCCATTCTCAAAAAACCCGTTGATCACTTCATTCATCGTACCGTCACCTCCGACGGCGACGATGAGATCGACTCCCTCCCGAATCGCCTTGCGGGTGATGTGCGTTGCGTCTCCCTGGTGAGATGTTGCCTCGAGCGTGAAGCCTCCGGGGAAGGCGTCCTCGATGAGCTTCAAGAGGAGTCCCTGCGAGCGTCCCGTCCTTCCTGCAGAGGCAGCGGGATTAATAATAAAGTGCGGCCGATTCATCCGGTCAAGATAGCTGATTTCGGACGAACTCTCAAACGGGAGTTTGGAGGCGGGAAATTACGGAAGGACGGATGTCACCTTCCGTTAGAAATAGTAGAGGTACTTGAGTTTCAGGACAGCCGCCCGGCCCGCAACGTGAATCCGGTTCGCCAACGGGGCGCCAAGCGCATCATACTCCGTGCTTCTATCCCTCAACTCATTGACCGCGAAGTAAACCCAGCTTTTGGGAAGGAAATTATAAGAGAACAGCAGGCCAAAGATCGTTTGCTCGACATGCTCCGTGGACCGGTAATAGACACCGTCGAGATAGACGCGGACATTCAGGTCATTCACGGGTGTCCATGAAAAATAGGGACGAGCGTTGAATGTGATGTCTTCCACCACCCGATCAGGCTTCCATTCGACGAAGGAATTGGCGGATGAACCGATGGCCAGCGTCTTGAACAGTTGATAATTCAGCGATACTCCCGACCATCCGTAATACCCGAGGTATCCGCGTGAGAAGTTGAACGTCTTCGCATATCCACCCCACACGTTGCCGTTGAAAATGGGGGAAGGATTGAACCACGTCGAGATGGACCCTTCATAGGAATCATAACGCTGGTCGGAGTCTTTGGATTTGCCGACACTGATGTTGATTTCAAATCCCCAATTCGTACGAAACTGCATGTTATAGCCGAAAGCGAAGGAATGATCCGTGTAGCCGTCGAGTTTCTCATAATTCAGCGAGCCGCCGGCGTACATCAGAATCTGGCGAATGTAGCCATCCTCATAGTACCATCGCGGCCCTGAGATGGCGACGATTTGCGTCGTCCCCCTCCATGGAACAAATCCCACCTGATCAATATCAAAATTGTTGCCGATATACCGGGCGCGGGCAAGGTTCAGCCACTTTTCTCCAAACATCACCAGTCCTGCCGAGCCCCCGAAGTCGCCTCCTCCATTCTTGAAGGACCGCGCAAGCTGATAGGAGAGCTGCCAATCGGAGGTCCTGAAAGCCCCATCGATGTCGAGAACCCCGTCATCGCTTGTCGCTGTATGCTTCCCCACAAAAAGGAGACCGATGGTGGAGTTGCCGAGAATTTGTTTTTTGACCCGGGCGGAGGCAAAGTACGCCTGCGGTTCCGACATGACGGTGTTGTTGTCCACGTAGGATTTTTCTCCCGTCATTGCCAGGAACGCGCCGTACTCAAAATCCTCTACGCGGCCGAAGGCTTTTGTCCCGACCAGGAGGGGGACTTCTCCTCCGTCGGGAAGTTTTCTGCCGATCCGGCGCGAATAAAAAAGTTCCAGAGGGCGATAGAAACCGGTCCCTCGCTCACGTCCCGAGGCCATGAAGATTTCGTTCCCCTGCGTAAAGAAGGGTCTTCGTTCGTCATAGTACGTCTCGTACCGTGAAATATTGAATTCAAATGGATCCGCCTCGATCTGCGCGAAATCGGGATTCCCGGTCAGTTGAAATGTGAGCTGGGGCGACGGGTTATAGAAAAGGTCGATGCCGAGATCGGGATCGATCTTGCTCTTCGTATTGGGCAGGTATGTCGCTTTCGCAAGTCCGACGGGGTAGATTTCGAGATTCGATCCTTTTACAGAGGGAGTAAAGTCCTCAAAAACCAATGTGCCAAATTTCGAAATCCTCTGGCCCTCGTTTTCTTCATAACGGCACCAATACAAATCTTCATTGAGCGAGGGAATCCACCGGTCGAAATCGAGTCCCCAGGAAGAGAGTTTCTCGTCATACTGAATGGAACGGTAAGGAATTTCCATCTCCACCACGAAGCCCCAGTCGTATATTCTCGCGTCGGAGAACCAGACTCCGTCCCATCCATAGTCTCTGTTCCTTGCATCATCGAGCATACGGCAGTCGGCTTTCACGCCCGACGCCGTCACGGCGAACTTGTAGGCTGTTTTCCTGTCCCCGAACGTATCGAGCATGATTGAAACGATATCCCCTCCGAAGTCATCGAGTTTTCCCGTTGTCCTTTGGATGTTTTCCCTGAGATCATATCCCACGATCAGGCAATAGAGAGCATCATCTGTTGTAAGGACGCGTGCAACGGTTCGTCGGGTTGGCTGCTGTGCGTAGTAGGGTTGGAGCTGGAAGAATTCTTCCGAAGAATCAGCGAGAAGCCATGCTGGCTCGATAACGCCGTCTACCCGGACAGGTTCCTGGATCTTCTTCAGCCGCATCAGCTTTTGGTCGTTTGGATGGGCCAGGGCCGTGAGAGAGGCGATTGTGAGCAGAAGGAATAATCGATTCATGCAGGTTCCCGGCGAAGTTGAGGATTCTTCAATAAATGTTAGACGCCTTTTCAAAAAAAAGGTTGCGGATGAGAGCTTGCGGTATCAATGAAAATACTCTACCTTTTTTGCACTTTTTCAACCGCAAATACCGGAGGAATCATGAAACTGCTCCCGCATTACCTTCTTGTGCTGCTGACTGTTGTCGTTCACGCCGTTCTTGCCCAACCCCGCGGATTCAGGGGTCAGGAAACCACCGGCCCTGTTTTTCCGACAGATGATCCCGTGATCAAGAGTATCTGGGCCGAGGCGATGGATTCTTCAAAACTCGAAATGCTTGCACACGAATTACTCGATGTTGTCGGACCGCGGCTGGTCGGTACGCCAGGCATGCAAAAGGCCCATGATTGGGCTGTGAGGAAGTATCAGGGATGGGGAATTGATGCGCGCAACGAGCGCTATGGAAAGTGGAAGGGATGGGAGCGCGGCGTCACGCACATCGATCTGCTCGAGCCCCGCTTACGCACGCTTGAAGGGACGATGCTGGCTTGGAGTCCCCCATCAAAAAAAGGAGGTACCACGGCGGGTGTGATAGGTCTGCCTGATGTGCCGGATTCGATTGCGTTTCTGAAATGGCTTCCTTCCGTGAAGGGGAAATTTGTCCTGATCTCTGCTCCCCAGCCCACCGGCCGCCCGGACAAGAATTTTGAGGAATTCGGGACCCCGGGATCGCTCGACTCCCTCAACGCAATGCGCCAGCGAATGAACGAGGCATGGAATCGAAGAATCCGAAACACCGGATATCGGGCTGATACGCTTGCAAACATTCTTGAACGCGCCGGAGCGGTAGGCGTTCTCACAAACCGTTGGTCTCAGGGGTGGGGCGTGAGCAAGATTTTTGGGACAAAAGCTGAAAAGGCGCCGGTGGTTGATCTGAGCGTGGAGGACTACACGCTCGTCTACCGCCTGATGGAATACGGCGACAAACCTGTGCTGAGGATCGTCGCAGAATCAAAGTTCCTCGGAGAGATGCCCACACAGAATAGCATAGGAATGATACAGGGCAGCGAGAAACCGGATGAGTACGTCATTTTGTCCGCCCATTTCGATTCCTAGGATGCCGGGTCTGGGGCAACCGATAACGGAACAGGCTCCATTCTCATGATGGAGGCAATGCGGATACTCAAGAAGTATTATCCCAAACCAAAGCGGACGATTCTTGCAGGCCATTGGGGAAGCGAAGAGCAGGGCCTCAACGGATCAAGGGCCTTCGTTCTCGATCATCCGGAAATTGTCGAAAAGACGCAGGCTTTGTTCAACCAGGACAATGGGACAGGAAGGATCCAGAGCATTTCAGCCTCGGGATATCTCAACGCCGGCGAATTCCTCGCGCGATGGCTTTCGCGCGTCCCTTCGAATGTCACCAATGATCTCAAGCTGACTGTTCCCGGCATGCCTTCAGGCGGCGGTACCGACCATGCCTCGTTTGTTGCGGCGGGCGCACCGGGATTTGGTTTGGGCTCCTTGTCATGGGATTATTTTCTCTACACATGGCATACCAACAGGGACACATACGACAAGCTGGTTTTTGAAGAGCTCAGAAACAATGTCGTCCTTGCAGCGTCACTCGCGTATCTTGCATCTGAGGATCCTCAATTCGTGCCGCGCGAAAAACGCACCATGCCTCTTAACCCGCGCACGGGAGAACCGAGACCCTGGCCGGAAGTGCAGCAGCCGCAACGAAACGGACAATAGAGGGAAGAAAATCGAAGTTCACGCCCCGAGGAACCTCGGGGCTTTTTTTTCCAAGGACCCGTTGCGGGACGACGAAGGCTATCCTCTGACAACGGCGCCCGTTGGCCGAAGCGCAATGGGCTGCACCGATCCTTCACCGAAGAGAGAATTCATTTCCCGTTCATACCGTTTTGAAACTCCCACGGGAATGTAGGCCTGAATCGTGCCGGCAAATCCGCCGCCGTGAACTCTTGAAGCTCCGCCTGATTGCTTCAAGAGAAAGCGCTCCGTTGCAGCGAGGGCAATGGATACGTTCTGGCGATGAGGGTCGGATGCCGAGAAAATATTCTGAAGATACTTCATTGAAGAATTTCCCGATTGTCTCACCAGGCCAAGGAACTCATCAAACTTCCTTCGTCTCAGGGCATCGAACTCGCGGTCAACCCGTTCGTTTTCCGCAAAATAGTGCATGCAGCGCAAAACGGCCCTGTCGCCGCACGCTTTTCTGATTTCGCTCATACGGTCCTGGAAGGTCTTCATCCGGATGTCTCGGCATGAGCTCACGCCCAGGAACCGCGCGACAGAACCCATTTCATCCGGGATGGCAGCGTATTCCGGCGTTAGGTCCTGATGGCCCCCGCCGGTGTTTACAACAACAAGTTCATACCCGTACGTACGTGGATCGAAGGTCAGCCGGTGGATGGAAGGATTCGCCGGAGTACGGAAGTCAATCTTCAGAGTTCCTCCGAGACTGCACGCAACCTGATCCATCAGTCCGCACGGCTTTCCGAAATACCTGTTCTCTGCGAACTGTCCCGCACGAGCGATCTCGAGGGGTGTGGCTCTTCCCCTGTTGTGAAGAACATTCAACACAGAACCGATAAGCACTTCGAAACATGCCGAGGAACTCAAACCGGAGCCGATGCCCACCGATCCCGCAATGCAAGCGTCGAATCCGCCGAGGCCGAATCCACGTTCCGCAAAGAAAGCAACAATTCCGCGGATGAGAGAGGTCGATGTGCCCTTTTCCTCCTCGCGAGGAGCTGTCTCTTTCACATGAAGGAAGAAGGGATGGGCAAATCCTTCGGAAGATACGTTGATATTGTCATCAGACCGGGGAGCGACGGCTGCCACGAGATCAAGGCCGACGCTTGCTGCGAGGACTTTGCCCCGGTGATGATCTGTGTGATTTCCCCCCAATTCCGTTCTTCCGGGCACGCTGATAAACAGGGATGCTTCCCTGTTGTATGTCCGGCGAAACAACTTCGTCAGTAAAGCCAGTCGTCGAGGTTCCCAGAGGTTTCCTGCAGGGCGGGCCCTCAATCGGGTCGACTTCTGTCTCATGAGGGTTGATCGTGAACCAGGGGAAGAAGAATGACAACCGTAGTGCCTTCCCCGGGCGTGCTTCTGACGGTGAGGTTTCCTCCGTAGAGGCGCGCGAGCTCCTTTGCAATGGCCAGCCCCATGCCCAGGCCCTGCTGTTCATAGCGTTTCCGGTCGAATTGCATAAAGCCCCCTATGGCATCGAGGTTTTTCTTGTCCATGCCCCTTCCGCGGTCGCTGATTTCGATTTGACAGAAATGCGGATCCTGGGAAGACCGGCAGGCGACGGCCACAGGTGTTCGGGGGGAAGAGAACTTGAAGGCGTTTTCGAGAACTTCCGAGAATATTTCTCTTGCATGGTTTTCAGAAATCTGAAGGCCCACGACGCCCGGAATGTCAAACATGACGTCCTCCCCCCTCTTGAAACTTTCCGCCCTTTCCCGCGTCAGCAATTTGAGGAGGGAATCGGCGCGAAGGATACTTTCTTTTCTCAAAACCGCCCGAGAGCGTTCGTCCGAGCCGAGGAATCTGATTTCGGTGAAAACCCAGAATCGCTCCAAGGTTCGCTCGAGCCTTTCAGCTGATGCGATGATGTGATCAGCGATCTCTGAAAGATCCTCCGGCGAGGAGGATTGGGCCTGCTCTTTCAGTATTCTTGCGAATCCGAGAATTCCGGTCAGCGGCGTTCGAAGCTCATGAGGCACCGAAGTGCTGATGTTCTGCCGAAGGCTTTCGAGCTTTTGCTCCACATGAGCTCGTTCTTTGTCTTTGCGCTGAAGCCGAGTTTTTACCGATTGAAGAAGGTCTCCCGTGCCAAAGGGCTTGGTGAGAAAATCATCCGCCCCGAGTTCCATCCCTCTTCGAATGTCGCCATGGTCCCCTCGACCGGTAAGAAAGACGAAAGGAACGATTGCCGTGGCCTCATTCTGACGGAAGAGATTCAGCACTTCAAAGCCGCTCATGCGGGGCATTTCAATATCGCACAGCACAAGATCGGGGAGAATGTGGAGAGCCTTTTCGAGACCCTGTTCACCGTTTTCCGCCTCAAGAACGCGGTATCCGGCTCCTTCGAGCACGCTCCTCACCACTTCTCTCAGAGGATCTTCATCATCAATAATGAGGATCGTTTTCTGCGACGGGTTCATAGAGAATTCCTGGGGTGTGGAAAAAATCTAATCAAAGATTCAGGGTTTTTCAACAAGCGGAAACCACTCGTGGCCGCCATGATAACCCGACCCGAGGGGGACTGATAAGAAAAAAACGCGAAAGCCTGCACGGCGGCAGGCTTTCTTCCCTTCAGATGGCTTTGCATTGTTACTTCTTCTTGAGTTTCATGAGTTTCTCAACTCGTTCAAGCAGTTCCTGAATGCTGAATCCCTTGTCGATATAGTCATCGGCAAGAGAAGTATCCCACGCTCCTACCGATTGAGCAGCACTGGTCATCATCAATACGGGAATCACAGCCGTTTCCTCGTCCTCTTTAAGCGTTTCCACCATCACAAATCCATTCATGTTGTCCATGTAGACATCGCTGATAATGAGATTCGGCTTATGCAGGCGTGCAAGATCAAGTCCTTCCATGCCGTCCGTTGCCTCATAGGTCTCATATCCCTTTTGGTGCAGGGCCGCCGCGATGACTTTTCTTTGTGCGTCTTCGTCGTCAACAATAAGCACTGTTTTCATTCGGGTTCTTTTTCCTGTAAGGGCACTGCAAAGTAACAAACTCCGTCAAGAAACACAACTCAACGGAAGCTCTCTGTCTCAGTTTGATGCACCTATTCTCTTGAACTTCCCTTCCGATACTGAGGGTGCAGCAAGAAAAGAGAATCCTGGAGGAATTCAGGTCCTCCCTGTTTCCGGGACCAGTAGTACCGCAGGGTTCGTAAATCTTCTTTCAGCCAATGAAAAATCGGCTTTCCCTTCAAGAACACAACCTGCCTGATATTGTACTCCACGATCGCCCCACGGCACATGAGACAAGGTTCAAACGTCGTTACAAGAAGAAGCGAGTCGCGATTCATCTTCCTGAATGTTTCCGATCCGACAGCCTTGAATGCGTCCGAAAGAGCCTCGATCTCAGCGTGTCCTCCCGCCGAAGTGTCCCTCGCAACGACATTCGACCCTTTCCCGATTATTGAGTCCCCGTACAGGAGGACGGCGGCGACAGGCACATCATGCGAAGAGAGCGCCATGATTCCCAACGATCGAAGCGTGTCGGCCACGCCGGGAGGCAAATCCTCCGATGGCCTGACCTGCCACTGTGCATAGGAAGCGAAGAGCAGAAGCAGCCCGGTGATGAATGCTGCGAGCGTCGCCAAACCGCCACGGAATTCAAAGGCCCTCATCATCCGAGCGGTTGTTCTATGGACGGACTTTGTTTTGTGAACATTTTCGCACCGTCTTCCGTGATATAGAGGCAATCCTCAAGTCGAATCCCGAATTCCCCGTAAATCGAGATGGTCGGTTCGTCGCTGAAGCACATCCCCGGCACCATGAGGGTCTTATTCCCCTTCACAAAATTCGTCCATTCGTGTCCATCCATGCCGATACCGTGTCCAGTTCGATGGGGGAGTCCGGGTACTTTGTAGCCCGGACCGAAGCCGGCGTCGGTAATGACCTTGCGGGCGGCGGCATCGACCACTTCGCACGCCACACCCGGTTTCGCTGCTGCGAAAGCAGCGTCCTGTGCTTTCTTTTCAAGGTTCCAGATCTCGCGCTGCCTCTGCGTCGGTTGGCCCAGGACGAACGTCCTTGTAATATCGGAGGCATAGCCCTCCACGGAGCATCCTCCGTCCACAAGAATGACATCCCCTTCTTTCGCTTTTTGCGGAATACGGCTGCCGTGAGGGAACGCTGTGTATTCGCCAAAGCTGATCAAGGCTCCGCCAGCTGATCCCAGCGATCGGAACGCTGCGCTCAGCAGCCCGCCGAACTCGTTTTGTGTCATGCCCTCTTTCAGGCTTCCGAAGGTTGCTTTGTACGCCGCAATGGTGATGTCGTTCGCTTTCTGCATAAGAGCGAGCTCCGCCGGCGATTTGATCATCCTGCACCCCGCCGTCACCGGAACGGCGTCGACAAATTCCAATCCGGATGTATCTTTCCGGAGTCCGTCGAAAATGAAATACCGAAGCCGTTCTTCCAACCCTATTCTTCCCCATTGGACCCCCCGATCTTTGAAGATCGACCACAAGAGCCGGAACGGACTCTCGTCTTCCTCCCACGATCGGATGTCCGTGCCGAAACGAATCAGTTCCCGGGCCCTTTGCTCTTCGAATGCGGGACACACCCACGCCAATTCCCCCCGGGCGGGGATGACGAGGGCAAATGTCCTCTCACTGTTGCCCCAACGCACGTCGGCAAAATATCTCATGGAGGTCCCCCCTTCCATCACAACCGCATCAATCTTATTTTCCCTCATGAGGCGCTGCGCTTTGCCAATGCGCGAGAGTCGTTCTTCGTCGGTAATGGGGACGGCATCGTCCATCATCGGCCGAAGTGATCGAATCGCTTCAGGGAGCTCAGACGGTTCGGACATGGACGGAGCCGGAAGCATGGAAATTCCTGTGACGCCGGCGGATGAACGGAGAAATTCTCTGCGGCTGTACATGGGGATTGATCCTCTGAAGAATTGAATGGAATCGGAGTGGAGGAATATACTGAAGTTGTTCGAAAAAGCGAAACAAGGGGCGCGAGAAAATATTGAAAGTCTGAGATCAATTGCGGATATTCTTTCTCCCAAGAATCGTCCAGCCCGGAGACACACAATGAAATTCCTCATAATCGGTCTTCTGTTCCTTTTCCACCCACAGGTTTCCACTGCTCAAAACAAGGTGTCCGATTGGGCATCGCGTTTCCGTGAATTGCCGAATCCTGAGAACATCCGTGAGTCCATGAGGAAGCTCTCTGCCCGACCGCACCATCTGGGATCGCCCTACGGGAAAGAGAATGCGGAATGGATTCTCGCACGGCTGAAGGAGTACGGATTCGACGCCCGCATCGAAACGTTTCATGTCTTGTTTCCGACACCGCAAGAACGGAGGCTTGAGCTTCTGGAACCTGTTCGCTTCACCGCTGTTCTCAAGGAACCCCCTGAAAAGGTTGATCCGACATCGAGCCAAACGGACGAGCAACTCCCGTCGTACAATGCGTATTCCGCCGACGGAGATGTCACGGGGCATCTGGTTTACGTGAACTACGGGATTCCGGAGGATTACGAAAAACTCGAACGCTTAGGGATTTCCGTCAAGGGAGCCGTGGTTCTTGCGAGGTATGGCGGCTCGTGGAGAGGAATCAAACCGAAGCTTGCTGCAGAGAAAGGGGCCATTGGGTGCATCATTTACTCCGATCCACGCGAAGATGGCTACTTCCGGGGTGAGGTCTTCCCGGCCGGACCCTATCGGAACTCCAACGGTGTGCAACGCGGGAGCGTCATGGACATGCCCTTGTACCCCGGCGACCCAACGACTCCCGGAATCGGCTCGACCGAGCGCGCACAACGCCTCGCTCTGAAAGAGGTGAAGACGTTAACGAAGATCCCGGTCCTTCCGATTTCTCATGGCGACGCTCTGCCGCTGCTTGAGGCTCTCCGGGGACCCGTTGCACCGGAGAACTGGCGCGGCTCCCTTCCCCTCACCTATCGTATAGGACCCGGGCCGGCAAAAGTCCGCCTTGCCGTAAAGGCAAACTGGGACATCAAACCAATTTACAATGTTATTGGGCGCATTCAGGGACACGAATATCCGGACGAATGGATTATCCGGGGAAACCATCACGATGCATGGGTCAACGGCGCGCAGGATCCCGTTTCGGGAATGGCGGCTCTCCTTGAAGAAGCGAGGGCATTGGGGGAGCTGCTGAAACAGGGTTGGCGGCCGAAAAGGACCATTCTGTACTGCGGCTGGGATGCCGAAGAGCAGGGTTTGATCGGATCAACGGAATGGGCTGAAACTCATGCAGAGGAACTTCGTCAGAAGGCGGTTCTCTATATCAACAGCGATTCCAATGGGCGGGGTTATCTCGGGGCCTCCGGTTCTCATTCCCTCGAACAGTACGTGAACAATGTCGCGAAGGACATCATCGATCCGGAAAAGAATATATCGGTATGGAAGCGCAGCCAGTTTGCGCGCATCGCCAATGCCCGGACCGGGGATGAGCGCAATGAGATCAGGAACCGGAACGACCTCCGCATCGGGGCACTCGGTTCCGGATCGGATTACACTGTTTTTCTCGATCATCTCGGGATAGCATCGCTTGACATCGGGTACGGGGGCGAAGATGGAGGAGGGGTCTATCACTCCATCTACGACGATTTCTACTGGTATACAAACTTCTCCGATACCGATTTTCAATACGGGCGAGCGCTGGCACAGACAGGTGGAACGGCGGTGTTGGCCATGGCCGATGCGGTGCTTCTCCCGTTTGAGTTTACGAACCATGCCGAAACGCTGAAGCGCTACAGGGAGGAGCTCAAGAAACTGTTAAAGGCAAAGCAAGAGGAGGCTCTCGAGCACAACAGGCAGCTTGAGGAAGGACTCTTTTCGGCAACCGCCGACCCCAGGGAACCGTTTGTTCTTCCCTCACGGGAAGATATTCCGCCTTATCTTAATTTTGCTCCTCTTGACAACGCTCTGGATGAGTTGGCCCGAAGTGCAGAGCTCTACACAAGAAACCTTGTACAGGCGACCAAGGGAGGGAAGAAACCCTCGCCAGCCGTTGTCCAGGCGGTGAATAAGAAGCTTCTGAGGACAGAGCGACTTCTCACGCATCCGGATGGCCTTCCCGGGCGGCCTTGGTTCAAGCATCTCATCTATGCGCCGGGGTTTTATACGGGATACGGTGTGAAGACAATTCCGGGGGTTCGTGAGGCCATAGAACAAAAACGATGGAAGGAAGCTGATGCGGAAATCGTGAGGGTGGCCGACGCGCTCAAGAAGCAGGCAGAGCTCGTGCAATCGGCCGCGAACGACCTTCGGTGATAAAAAAATGGCACCGGACATCCGCCGCTTCCGGCTTAACGGCTTGCGCACGTCCCTTTGTTAGATGCGCACTGTCAATCGTGCCAGAAGAATGATGCTCCGGTGCCTCAGGCCTTTTCGCACAATGATAGGTGACGGGCATGATAAAGGAAAGAATCATGACACGAACGCACAGTTTACAGGCATGAGAGGACGTTCAGGCGGGACGAACGGCATATCCGTTTTTGCCGGACGGAAGTTGCTCTTACGTGCAGAGATTCCTGGCATACATGCCACCAACACCGTATCTTGGCAGACGGCATACTGACATGCAAAAAAAATCCATAAAGAGGGTTTTCGGGCGGGCGCTGCTGATCATCTTAGCGGCGTTTGTGGTTCTGCAGTTCATCCGACCTCCCCGGAACACCTCTGAATCCTCTCCCGACGTCATTGTCGCCGGCGTCCTCGCTCTTCCCCAGAACGTGCACGAGGTTCTCCGGCGTTCCTGCTACGACTGCCACAGCAATAACACCGTGTATCCATGGTACGCAGAGGTCCAGCCGGTCGGATGGTGGCTGCGTTCACACATTGACGACGGAAAGGCTGAGCTCAATTTCGATGAATTCAGCAAGTACAGGCTGATGCGACAATACAGGAAGCTGCAGGAAATTGCAGAACAGGTTGAGGAAGACCTTATGCCCCTGCCGTCATATCTTATCATTCACCGCGACGCAAGGCTGTCCCAGGAAGAAAGGAATCTCCTCACCGGATGGGCAGGCGCTATGAGAGATTCGATGAGAGTGTGGTTCCCAGCAGACAGTCTCCAGCCTCCGCGCCGCAACTAAGGCATTTCGCCGTGAAAACGAGGCACGGGATCATAAAGGGTTTTGCTGATTCTTGGCGGGGGGTCTAGAGGCCTTCCTGCGAGAGGACGTAAGAAAATATTGCCAGACACGCTGCTCCCAATTCCAGTTCACGTTCATCCACTTTATCGATCGTATCGTCGTCCGAATGATGATAGTTGAAATACCGTTGGGTCTCAGGGAAGAGCGCGATCTGAGGAACTCCCTGTGGAATCAACCATGAGATGTCAGCCCCTCCCCCGCCGGGAAGGATCCTGTCGGCCATGATCGGACGAAACAGATAGGCCCACCGGGCTCCACTTTGAAAACGAAGTGAATCGGTGTTCAGAGTAAACCCCCGCGGCATGAATCCTCCCATATCAGATTCGATCGCTGCAACATGTTTTTCTCCCGGCCGATTTTTCTTCGCATACGCTTCGCCGCCCCTTCCTCCATTTTCTTCATTCATAAAGGCAACCACCCTGATGGTTCGCCTGGGTCTCAAGCCGAGTGCTTTTAACAATCTCAGCGCCTCGATGCATTGAGCAACACCCGCCCCATCATCGTGGGCGCCCTGTCCCTTATCCCAGCTGTCGAGGTGTCCCCCGATCACAATGACCTCGTTTGGCAGGTCGGTTCCCCGGAGTTCCCCCACAACATTCGCGGATTCCACGTCGGGAAGTGTGGCAGCGGAAAAGGAGAGACGCACCTTCAGGGAGGGTTCTTGCTTGAGGAGAGCACTCAACCGGTTTGCTCCCAGGGTGCTGACTGCCGCCGCGGGAATTTTCCGGACCGAGTCCTGGTATCCCATGCCGCCCGTGTGTGGAAAATCATCAAGGCGAGGAGTCATGGAGCGAACAAGAGCCATGACGCCTCCGGCTCGCGAGGCTTCGATTGCCCCGGAGCCCCGTTGATCGACCGCTCCTCCATACGCCTCAAAGGTATTGATTCTTGTCGGGTCGAACGGACGGTTAAAAAAGACAACCTTTCCCTCAGCCTTTTTTCCCAGCGCGCGGAGTTCTTCGAATGAAAATACCTCGACGACCTCCGCCGTAATGCCGTCGGGGGGAGTTGCGATGCTCCCTCCCAGCGCCGTAATGCGAATACCGATGCTCGTCCCGTTTGGAAGAAGGATGGCTCCCTCCTCCTTCCCGCCGCGCACCCATTTGGGGACCATCACCGGTTCAAGGCGAATGTTCTCCAGGCCGCATGATTCCATGGTTTTCTTCGCCCATTGGACTGCTTGATCGGCCTGTGGCGATCCGCTGAGACGATGGCCGATGGTCGTAGTGAGTTCCGTGAGAGCCTCATAGGCGCGGCCGGAACGCAATGAAGCTTCAAATATCTTTCCGGCAAGAGCTTCGTACGGGCGCTGTTCCTGCGGCTGCGCCACGGCAGAGACTGCCACCAGAGCATACGAGAATATCCCAAGGCACCGATTCCTGATTGGCATTTTCCTGTCCAGGTGAGTAATCGAAGAAAAAAAACTGATTCCGGGTGCTGGAATATAGGACGTTGAAACCTTCGTGTCAACGAATCAGTCAAAGATTCATCATGTTTTTTCGTAACTTCGTTGCGTGAAAAACGTAATGTCAATGTTACCCGAAGAACAAAGAGAACACTCAGAAGGAACAAACCCGAAAGGAAACGAATGAAGAACTTCGGCGCCAACGTACGATACGCCATTCTGTTGACGGCCATCCTTACCATGGTCAGCTGCAGGGCCCCGTTTCAGGTTGAGCAGCTTGCTGATCCGCGGATTACTTTTGACGTAGACATTTCCAATCCCGTCGACGATCTGTTTCATGTTTCCGTCTCCGTGAAGAACCTTCGGAGCGAGAACAACATTTACAATTTCGCAGCAACCGCCCCGGGAACGTACGACAACCTTGATTTCGGAAGATTCGTGAAATCCTTCAAGGCGTTTGACAAGACCGGGAATGAAATTCCTGTCGAGCAGATGTCCACGAACAAGTGGAAGATCAGTGAACCCGAACGCTTGTCTCTTCTTCAATATGATATTGAGGATTCCTTTGATGCCGCGATCACCGAGAACAGAGTCGCTCCGATGAGCGGCAGCGGTATTGACTCTAACTATGCGGCTTTCAATACATTCGGGATTCTTGGCTATTTTCAGGGATTGCAGTCGGCCCCGGTTCGGATGAAGATCCATCATCGCGGCGACTGGTCCCTCGGAACCGCGCTCGATACCGACACCGATGGCTATTATGTTGCCGAAACATTCGACCGCTTGGCGGATTCGCCTGTCCTCACCGGCAGGTTGAGCGTTGCACACACCAAGGTGAAGGATATTGACGTCGATGTCTACGTTTTTGCCGTCGATACTGCACTCAGCGCCCAGCGAGTTCTGATGCTCGCTGACGATGTGCTGCAATCGGCCGGCGCCTTTATCGGCTACTCCCCTGTTCCGTACTACAAATTTCTCTTTGTGCTTCTCGACGGGCCGACCTTTCAGCGGTACGGGTTGACCAGCGCGGGGGCGCTCGAGCATTCCTACAGTTCGCTCTATGTTCTTCCGATGTCGCCTGCTGGCCTGACGCAGCTTCGCAGCACGATGGCTCACGAATTCATGCATATCCTGACCCCCCTCAATCTGCACAGCGAGATCATCCATTCTTTTAATTTTGCGGTTCCCACGCCGTCGGAACATCTGTGGCTGTATGAAGGAGTAACGGAGTGGGTTTCAGACATCATGCAGCTGCGCAGCGGACTCATGTCCACGAAAGAGTTTCTTTCCCAGATGAGCAGCAAGCTTTCCGTCAATGACAACTTTGACGCGAACATGAGCCTTACGGAAATGGCTCAAAAGGTGTATACCCCTGAGGGAGGGAGGCAGTTTGGCAATATCTACAACCGCGGGGCGGCAGCAGCCGCGCTGCTCGATATTCGTTTGCTGGAACTCTCCGGCGGGAAACGGGGACTTCGGGAGGTGTTTCTCAGTCTTTTACAGAGATACGGTAATACACGACCATTTCCTGAGAGAGACTTCTTTGACATTCTCGTGAAGGCAACATACCCGGAAATCCGTCAATTCATCGACGACTACATCCGTGGATCAAAACCACTCCCCGCTTCCGATTACATGGCAAAAATCGGATTCCGTTACGTAGCACAGAAACCCTCGGTGGATACGGACCCTGTGATTGGAGTTGGCCTAAGGCTCGACGAAAACCGAAACATCGTTGTGGACAATGTTGCGGATGAGGCAAAAGCCTTTGGAATACAGGATGGAGACATCTTCGTCAAGCTCTTTGATACTGAGCTCAACGCTCAGAATGGTCAAAGAATCTTCGCGAAGATTTCAGAGATGAAGGTGGGGGATCCGTATGAACTCGTCGTTCGAAGAGGAGATCAAAATATATCCATCAGCGGAAAGCTCATTCCAAGAATGCTTCGTCATGTTTTCGAAGAAAGCGATTCAATAACGGAGAAACAGAAGTTTCTGAGAGAACAATGGATGAAGAACCTGCCATCCTGAACAGGCACCGAAGCTGGAAAAACACAAGGCCCCTCGTTTGCTCCGAACGAGGGGTCTCGTGTTCTCAGTCGGTCCCAAGCGGGTCAGAGAAATTCCTTTGTTGTTCCCGGTGACAACGGGGCAGATGGCACAAAAAATCCAATCAGGGACAAGAGGCATGTACTGAAAAGAAACGATGGCCTCATCAATCGGGGGACGTCTTATAGCTTATTGACATCCCTGCGCCATCTGTATTGACTGTCGTGGTATAGTTGGGGCGTTTCCTGATATACTCCAGAAATTCTCCCGTTCCTCCGCGTGAACCCCAACCGCTTTCACGAACATTATGAGCGGTAAAGCAACCCTTGACGGCAAGCTTCGGAGAGACCGCGATGAAGTACTTGGTGTACCAGTCCTTGTCCGCATCGCTGAAGACAAAGTCAAATGGCCCCTTCAATTCAGGCACAAGGTAGTGAGCGTCGGCCAGTCGAGCATCGATAAACTCAGAAAGGCCCGCTTCCTCGAAATTCTTCACCGCTGTTTCGTATCTCTGCCTGTCAATCTCCACCGTCACCAGCCTTCCGCCCGTCTTGCTCAGCCCCCAGGCAATCCATATTGCCGAATGGCCCGTTGAAGTCCCAATCTCGAGAGCGCTCCGATAGTTGTTTTTCAGAATGAGGTCGCGGAGCAAGCGGCCGTCGACTTCAGGAACATTAAGATCATGCCAGGTTCCCCGCCTGCTCTCAAGGAACCGTTCGACTTTCTTATCAAGATCGGAATTCGCCTTCTGCTGCGTCAGCAAAGGCAGGCTGGCTGCTGCCAGTGAGGCGAGAGCTGCGGCAAAAGAGAAAATAATATACATGTCACCTCCGCAACAAAGAATGGACAGGCATAATCATGTCACACTGAACAGTCAATGGAAGATACAAAACTTTTGCCAGGCTCGGATCTCCCCCTTGTTTCGTCCGCCGGTCTTGAAGGGAAGGAACGGATTATTGTGCCCATGATACCGGTCCTTTTGCCGCAAAGAATTTGCGACAGACGATGCTTCTTCCTACATTGCACCATACTCTCGAAGGAGTCATTATGAAACGCGTTTGTGTGCTTCTTGCCGGTTTTATTCTTTTTTCGTCTTCTTCCTACACGCTCCTTGCCTTTCAAGCACCCTCAAAAAAAACCTCCGGCTCATCCTCTCTGATCGGCACCTGGGAAGCCATGGAAGAGGGAGATGTTGTTCGGCTGATCTTCAAGTCTGAGTCCATTCTTGTTTTTGAAGAAGAGGAATCAACCTACGAGCTCCTCCGCGGGACCATTCGTGTCAAGAATGCTTTCGGTGAGACGACCGATTATCCATATACTTTGAAAGGAAACTCTCTCGTTCTTACTCTTCCGGAGGGAGAAACAATGGAGTTTCGGCGCGCACAGGCGTCTGCGGTCGCCACAAGGCCGTCGGCGGATGCGGGGACAGGCGGAGAAAACCTCAATCATCTTCTCGTAGGCAAGTTCATGAGTTATTCGAGCGCCAGTTCCTCGGGTGGCTCATCGTCGTGGACAACATACGCAACGTTTGACGGGAGAGGAACCTTTTCGTGGAATTCGGAGTCCGCCCACAGCGTGCAGCAGTATGATCAAACCGGGGCCAACACCGGATGGGGAGTTGCCGGCGGCGCCAACAAGGGAAACCAGGGCTCCTACAGGGTTGTCGGAAACAAGATTCTCGTGAGATTCCCCGATGGATCAGAGGGGGAAGGAGTCATCACGGAACGATTTCAGGATGGGAGTATCGGGGCATTTAAATACGACGGGAAAACATATGCCCGTTAACAGGGTGATGTTTCCCGACTTCACGAGCAGGGACCGGTGAGTCCAGAATCGTCTCAACCACTTGTCAGTGTCATTCTGCCGACGCGGAACCGCGCCCGCATGCTCGAGCGGGCCGTCAAGAGCGTCCTTGCTCAAACGTACACGAACTTTGAATTGCTGATCATCGATGATGGGTCTTCCGATGCGACCCCACGCGTCACCGAATCCATTACCGATCGGCGGGTCAAATATATCCGCAATGAAGTCACGTATGGCCCCTCAGCGGCCCGCAACTCCGGCATTGCCGTTTCAGGCGGGGAGTATCTCGCTTTTCTCGATGACGACGATGTGTTCCGTCCCAACAAGCTTGCCGTTCAGGTGGAGGCATTGAGGAAGGCAGTCGCTACCGTGGGATTAGTTATCTCCGATGTCGATGTGTACCGCGACGGCGCGCCGGTTGAGTTCTTCCCCTACGATGGAGAAGCGGGGAGCATTTTTCTTCATTTCCTGGCGGGCAATTTCTTTCCGCTCAACGCGACGCTTCTTGCGCGTCAACACGTGCCGTTTTTCGACACGAAACTTCCCTGCCTTGAGGACATTGATTTCCACCTCAAGGTTCTCCGCAAGTGCCATGCCTCCTACGTAGGCACCACCTGCGCCACATATAACATCGACGAGCATCATAAGCGGCTTTCGCATGATCGGATCAACATGCACCGTTCCTTTCGGATTCTTCTGGAACGCTGGTTCAACGATCCCGCCGACAAGCTTCTCGAAGATGCGAAGCCCGAACTGCTTTCCCATTTTGCCCTCAGGCTCTTTGCAATCGGTTACAACGATGAAATGACCAAAGAGTACATCAACCGGGCTTTCAAGATGAAGAAGATCAGCAAGATGTTATGGCTAAAGCTGCTCAGCCTTGGGGGACCGGGCATGATGAAGAAACTACGATAATGCAGGATTCGTGCCTCTGTATCACAAAGCGGAAATCTTGCTGCTTGTTCCCCATTCAACCGACGTCGATATCCGAGAAATTTTCGTTGCCGATCCTCTTCTCTTGAATTCATCGCGCATCCGGAGCTTTTTGTTCTTGATGGGCTCCTCGGCGGGAATATGGAAAAATCGGTTTGACCATCCGATTGCGCTTGACATTCAATCGGACAATTCTATTTTACAAGTAGGACTATTTCAGGAACACTTTGGACTTTTCTAAAACAACTTCCCACCTCTTGCGCGGCTAGCCCTCTTCATTGTGCCGATAGGCCGTCGCAGCAGCGATGGGAATCGGTTCCACTCTTGTTGCAATGGACCTTCCATTCTTCCGAAAGGAGGTGCTCGCTCATGGCACACTTCTTCAGAAATCGATGCCCAAAATGCGGTTGCGTCATGCTGTTTCACCGCGCATATCAGTACAACGTGTGGATTTGTACAATTTGCGGAACAATGGTGTCTCGGGCCGTTTCCGCCGAGCACCTGCTTCCCGATAGTCCTTCCGAACCTCTAGAAGGCGCCGAAAGCTCACGCACCCAATTGGAAAAGGCGGTCTCATAGGGTCTTTACACCATCGATCGATGTTTCCGACGCCCGAATTATCGGGCGTTTTTTTTTGCCCGTTGTTCCTCTCTCTGGGGATTCCCGTGACAACTGTATGATTCC